>CAZWTX010000004.1:61923-124153 GCA_964637135.1 uncultured Methanospirillum sp.
TCTGCAGGAAGGGAGTGCAGTTGATTGCATGCAGATCAAGGGCAAGGTCCTGTGGGCTCATGCCCTGCGCAAGTCCGAGCAGTTCATTGTAATGCAGGACCGGGATGTTATAGACATCACCGAACTTCTCTTTGATCTCGATCTGACCACGATCAAACTGAAGCTGACAGAACGGACAAAGCTCGGTGATTGCATCGGTTCCGGCCTCACGCATGTTGATCAGTTTCTCATTGGTGATATCGAGGGCATGAGTAATGTCGTATCCACGAACACCGCCACCGGCACCGCAGCACTGCATCTTGTTGCGGTACTGGACAGATTCGCACCCGAGTGCATCAACGAGTTCTTCAAACCACATCGGGTTCTCAGTGTCACCAAAGTGCCGATCTTTCTGTGGTTTCATCAGGTGGCAGCCATAGTGACAGGCGATCTTTGCTCCGGTGAGCGGGGTGGTTACGGAGTCGCGGATCTTCTGAATCCCACAAACCTTCTCGTCGTAATAGAGTTCTGCAAGATGGAAGACATCGATAGTACCCTTGTACTCCATATCAATCTCTTTCAACACCTCATTGACGCCATTGCGAAGATCCGGGTTGTGCTTGAGGATATGGTTGACTTCCCAGATGGACTTGTAACATCCATTACAGATGAGGGCAATGTCCTTTTTCATCTCCTCTGCAAGACAGAGATTCCGGGCAGCCATAGCATACCAGACATTCAGATCAATGGAACCGAATGCACCGGGAGCCGGACAGCAGCTCGCTCCCTTAAGCGGGAGGAGTTTGATACCGACCTTTTCACTGGTCTTGATTGCTGATGCCTCACAGCCTGGGTACCGGTTCGGAGCGATACATCCTAGGAAAAATGCATATTCGTGCACGCTTTAGTCCCCCTTGAGGATACGGTCAGCATTTTCTTTCAGTTTGTAGTGATCCAGTAACTTCTGAATTCCCTTGATAAACTCGGGATACATGTGTGTCGTCGGCGGGTCAGCAGTCAGACCCAGTTTGAGCCGGGCAGCCCGGTTGACATCGTTGTTCGGAACACCATGACCGGAGTTGTAAATCAACTGGACGGTCTGAAGGAAGTTCTTGGGAACAATATCACGTTTGAATGCAAGGTTTCTCATTGCCATTATCACATCGGTCGGGGCAATGTCACGCGGGCAACGGTCAGTACAGGAGTAACAAGTGGTACATAACCAGAGATCCGGGTCGGTAAGTGCTTCGTTTTCAAGTCCAAGCACATTTCGGCGCATAAACAGGCGAATCCGGTAAGTGCTGCGGGGTGCAGATGGACAGGAGCCGGTACAGGTACCACACTGGTAGCACATGTTGGCTATTGTGCGGCTTGTCTTCAGAACATCCTTGGAAAACTGTGGGTTGGAATCGGTGATATGATATCTCTGGTCTGCCAGTTTCTTGTTGAGTTCAGGGTTATCGTATGATTTTGCTGCCATTTCGATTCTCCTTACTGGCTAACCACCTTTAGTTCGACTGATCCTACGGACTGTGCATTCTCCACAACCCTGGATGTCCGTGGGGTACAGAGCTTGGCCTTGATCTTCTTGAAGAGATCCGTTTCCTTGCCTTTCATCCGTACGCTGTCACGGCGGAGATAAATGATATCCTCACCGGGGCACGCATGGACACAGGCACCACACAGGATACAGAAGTCCTGGTTTACCGCAATATTTGGTTCGATAACACCCTTCATGTCCCGTGCTGCCTTTGGAGTTGGCATGTAGATGGCATTTGCTGGACAGACATCAACACAGGTTGAACATCCTCCAGGGCATTTCTCCGGGTGGAAGGTGATCTCTCCCTCGAAGATCTTGTTAACGGTAATTGCCTCTGTCGGACAGTTGATTGCACACCAGCGACAGGTACAACAGTCTTCGTCGATGATCTCAACAGACCCAAGGTTTCTCTTCCCATTGACCGTACGGGTTACCGTGATAGCATCATTCGGGCAGGCCTCTGCACAGACATTACAGCCATCGCAATATGCTTCGTCCCAGAGCACCTGTCCCTCTACCTTTCCGGTTTCAGGGGTGAACGGTTTGTGAATGACCTCGATAGCCTCACAGAGATTGCCGCAGATACCACATTTGGTACATTTCTCGTCGTCGACCTTGAATTCAACGGTCAGGTTGATTCCCTGGCCTTTTGCAAGACCATCCTTATCCTGACCTTCAAAGAGGGGGACATCACGGTCGATTGCATCACGTGGGCAGACATCTGAACAGATGTTGCAGCGGACACATTTCTCCTGGTCGATTTTCGTTCCCTTGTCATATGTCGGGAAACCTTCTTTCTCAAGAATCGGGAGCTTCTCCTCGCCGTCTATCTTCAGGGCAAGGGCAGAGAACGGACACATGATGACACAGACACCACAGTACGAACACTTGGTCTCGTCGACGTGGATGCTTGCTGCATCATTGATAAGTCCTCTCCGGACTCCTCCGACTGCTCCGACAACAATAGCTTCTTCCGGGCAGACTTCTGAACAGATTCCGCAACCGGTACAGATATCGTTGTCGAGGATCAGGTTGTTGACCTGTTGGAGGAGCCGCTGCTCCATTATCACCTTGGACCCGTCCTGGGTCTTGGAGTACTTCGGAAACAGTGTTGACATTAAGATACCTCGCACATGTTCGCTAATTCAATTCTGAACGCATGTACCTGTGAAACCCTTATGCAGGGACACCTTCAGGTTTCTGACCTGACAGTACAATCACATCGTATGGGCACGCATCGACACAGATCCCGCAACCGGCACAGAGTTCATGCTTGACATCAAGGATGACAGCGTCACCATTGATGACTTTGTAGATCTTGTTGGTTGAAGCGGGGTTTACTGTGAAGAGCTCCAGGGCGTTGACCGGACAAGCCACCACACAATTGTTGCAGCCGGTACAGCGTTCCATGTTCACATGAAGTGCAAATGCCATTCTATCGCACCAGCCTGATCGATTAAAAATCGACTGAACAAAGGTTGTGAGAAAATATAGATAAAGGTTCTGAAGTTTCCTGCGATTTTTTTCCAAAACCGATAGCCAATGTTAGATTTTAAATTTTAACAACACGACAATGTAAACATAAACTCACCATCATTTTCAGAATTATTCTCATGATTAATCATGATATTAGAATTTTGCGGATCAGTTATCATCTCTTCGGATATCCCGGTAAAACCAAAACAATGGATAATGACCGGTTTGTTTTAGGATGCCCCCAGGCCAGTATCGTCTAATCCGTCCATTTATGGATATTTTTTCAGATAAGTGTCACAATGGGGTGATTTTACCGGGCGGTGAGATAGTGGGATTCATTTCCTCTGAAATATGCCCATATTTCTTCTATGCGTGATGATATCTTCGATCCTAAAGGCAAAGCAGGGTATATCTTTGAGATATCCGATACCGATTGCCTCCCTCCTGCTCTGAAAAAGATCACCTGCCGCAGTTGATTTCGATGAATTGTGATTGCTTGTAAAAAAGCAGGATATATATTCGGTACTGCCCACCGAAAATAATCAATCTTTCCGGCACAGATGGAACTATTATACCTTCAATCTGGTAGAGTATTATTCAGTTATGACATTATCAGAGGTGACAACTATCTGTCCGTACTGTGGGACCGGTTGTTCCCTGAACCTGGTAGTCAGGGACGGCCGGGTTATCGGCACATCCCCCTATTTTCGATCGCCGGTTAACGGGGGACGGCTCTGTCCGAAGGGGACTTACTGTCACCAGTTCATCCATCATGCTGAACGACTGAAAAAGCCCCTTATCCGGAAAGGTGATATTTTTTACGAGACTGACTGGGATGTTGCCTTTGAATACATGGTCAGCCGGTTGGGGAAACACCTTCCTGAAGAGATGGCCGTCCTGACCTCAGCCCGGTGTTCCAACGAAGACAATTATATCGCGATGAAATTTGCACGGGGAGTGCTGAAAACGAGGCATGTGGATCATTGTGCCCGTCTCTGCCATTCTTCAACCATGGCCGGACTGCTCCATGCCTTTGGGAATGGTTCGATGACTAACTCCATTCCTGACATCGGGGCTGCTGACTGTATTCTCTGCCTGGGAAGTAACACCTTCGAGCAACATCCCCTTGTCGGCAGGCAGATTATCCGTGCCAGGCAAAGGGGTGCAACCCTGATCTATGCTGATCCCCGATATACTCCGACAGCGATACAGGCAGATATTTTTCTTCAGTATTATTCAGGCAGTGATGTATTAATCCTGAACGCGATCATGGGTGAGATCATCAGGAATGGCGATGAAGACAAGGTTTTCATCAGAAATCGGACCACCGGGTACGAATCCCTCAGAAAACTGGTTCTCAATCCCAGGTATGAACCTGATTCTGTTGCTGAACTTGCCGGGGTTCCTGCCGGGATGGTGTGTGATGCAGCAGAGAGGATAGGAAAGGCAGAGCGCTGTTGCATTCTCTATGCAATGGGGACATCACAACATGTCACCGGGATAGATAATGTCCATGCAATAGCAAACCTGATGCTCCTGACCGGAAACCTTGGAAGACCCGGCACCGGGGTGAATGCCCTCCGTGGTCAGAATAATGTCCAAGGAGCCTGTGATGTCGGATGTCTTCCCGATTACTACCCCGGGTATATCCCGGTAACGGATCGGTCGGCACACCAAAACCTGGAGCAGATATGGGGATTTCCCGATGGGATCTCTGAACCGCATGACGGGTATGGGATCACGACCCTCTTTGAGAAACTCCGCTGTCATGCCCCTGAAATCAGGGTATTGTACCTGATCGGGGTCAATCCACTTGTATCAGAACCAAATCTGGCTGCAGTTGAGGCGGGATTAAAAAAACTGGATCTCCTGATCGTTCAGGATATCTTCTTCACCGAGACCTGTCAGCAGGCAGATGTTGTCCTTCCGGCAGCCTGTTTTGCTGAGAAAGATGGAACACAGACGAATACCGAGCGTCGTGTCCAGCGGATCAGAAAAGCAGTTCATCCACCGGGAGAGGCAAAATCTGACTGGATGATCATCAGTGAACTGGCCGCCCGCATGGGATACGGTGATCAGTTCTCCTACCCGTCAGCGAAAGAGGTCTTTACCGAGATATGCCGGGTAATTCCCCAGTATAGAGGAATGACCTATGAACAGGTCGGACTTCCGGATGGTATCTGCTGGCCATGTCCTGATCCAGACCACCCGGGGACACCGGTTCTGTATGAGGAGTTTTTTGACACTCCGGATGGGAAAGGCCATTTCTGCCCGGTGGAATGGAAAGAACCCCCGGAAAAACCAGACAAGGAATTCCCGTTCCGATTGACCACCGGCCGGGTCATCTGGCATGGTCAGTCCGGGACGATGACCCGGCGATCAGAGAGTCTTGCCGATGAAATTACTGAAGGATACATTGAGGTGAACGGTGAGGATGCAGCCCCCCTCGGCATCCGGGATGGTGATCGTGTCAGGATAACCTCCCGGCGGGGATCAGTAGAATGTCTGGTACGGATTACCCGGGATATCCGGCGCGGAATGGTTTTTATGCCGTTTCATTTTGCAGAAACTGCGGCGAACCGTCTCACGAGTGATGTGCTGGATCCGGTGGCCGGGATCCCTGAGTACAAGGCAACCGTTGTCTCCATCGGACGAATCGGGAGGTCCGGGCTGTGATACGACAGGGGGATGTCTATTATGCATGGGCAACTGATCCTACAGTCAGGGGGGCCGGAACCTGTGGAGGCTTTGTTACCGGAATCCTGATACACCTTCTGGAATCATGCACGGTTGATGCTGTTATCGGAGTGAGAACGGGGGCCGATATCTATGATGCCACGCTTGCCATTATGGAAACTCCTGAAGCGGTGAGGTCTTCTGCAGGAACGCTCTACTGCGGAACCCTGCTCGTAACCAAACTGCTGATCCGGTATCTCGAAGGAAATGCAGGGAAGAAACTTGCCGTTGTGGTCAAGGGATGTGATGCAAAGGCAATTATCGAAATGTCGAAACGAAACCGGATTGATCTTGATGATATCCTTCTCATCGGGCTGACCTGTAGCGGAACGATAAGTCCGGTAAATGCCCGGGAGATGGCATCCCATATGTTTGGAATCAATCCTGGCGATGTCACTGGTATTGAACTCTCCCAGGGTCAGTGCATTCTCCGGCATTCCGGTGGAGAAAAGGGAATCCCGATTGAGGATCTGGAAAAGGAGGGATATGGGAGACATCCCTGCTGCCAGCGATGCCTGACCCGGGTACCCCGGCAGTGTGATCTCGTCTGTGGTTCATGGGGGGTGACGGGGGAGTATGCTGGAAACACCACTTTTATAGAGGTTTGTTCAAAAAAGGGAGCTGAAACCCTTCAGAAGGCAGCCCGGGCAGGAGCAGTCGGTATCGAACCTCCTGGTGAGAAGGCAATAGAGATCAGGAAGCAGGTTGAAGAGGCGATGATGAAACTCAGCAGAAACAACCGGGCTGCACAGTTCTATGAGGCTGGCTATGGGCAACAGTTACTCGACCGGATGATGACCGAGATGTCACGGTGTATCAAATGTTACCAGTGTTCTGAGGCCTGTCCGCTCTGCATGTGCAGGGAGTGCCAGACGAAAAAACCCTGGTTGGTTAAACCGGGCCAGGTTCCTCCCCCGTTCATGTTTCATCTCATCCGAATCTCCCATATAGCCGATTCATGCGTCAATTGCGGACAATGTGAAGACCGTTGCCCGATGGAGATCCGAAATTCCCTCTTCATGAACCGCCTTCAGGATGAACTTGAACTGATGTTCGGGTACCACCCCGGAGAAAGAGCCGGGCGACCGGTTGTTGCGAGGGTCAATGAGTTGGAGGAATGGGAACACCATTATTCAGGCATATCCGGAAGAGAATACCCGTTCTTCCCGGAAAAAAGGAGCCGATGACTTCCCGGTTTGGTAATCTCGTTTAGGAGTACGGAAGTGAGTGATCCGGGGTATCCCCTGGAATCTTCACCCTCCCGGTGATTTCCAAAAATGGATTAGGAAGTAATTTTGCTGTATTTATACTGGAATCCCGCAATACATCAGCATTTCCTCCTGAGTAATCTGGTAGTTCCATTTTTTGCGGGAGAAGAGGTCAGAGAGATAGCAGATTGAAAGGGGGATCGGGAGACCGTAAATCCTTGCATAACTCACCTCAGGCAGGTCACGTCCTGAAAAATTACGGATGGTTCCTCGGTCAACGATGACCCCGATCTCCTGCAGTATTCTTGAAGTATGGTTGAACGGATGAATTCGGGAGATAGCCACGCAGAGGTCAATTACCGGTGATCCGAATTTCGTTTCAGGATAAAACGGTGCCCGGGCATAACAGAGTTTTCCACAGTTCCTGCAATAGTATCGTGAGACCCGGACACTAATGATCCGCTTCTCCCCGTTTTCTACGACCGTGGCAAATCTTTTTGCCCGGATATCGTGAAAACGTACCGGTCCTGAACAGTGCGGGCATTCGGTCAGGATTGTAAACTCCGTGCCATCCATTCCGGTAAGTGCCGTAATGACAACACCGGAAATGATGGATGGGATTTTTATTGCTTTCACGGGTATTCAGTCCGCGGATAAGGTATACCTGGGATGATTATATGGGATCATGTCGGGCAGAATCACCCGGTTTCAGGTGATAAAACGGGGGGTGATCATACCCCCCGGTATCCGGTTCTCTTCCTTGGAAAAAGCGAATGAGAAGGGTAGGGAATAAAAAAATGGCCGTTATTCCCCTTCTCTCTCTTCGCATATTCCCTGACATTCTCCGGGATCAGATCCTGCCGGGATGAGATCCCCCTGGTCGAGGAGCATCAGGTTCATGATCCCGCTGCAGGAATTACAGAGATAATATCGTCCATTCCAGCAGTTTTCACAGGCCCACCTCCCACAGATGACGCACTGGCGATGATCCGAGAGTCTTCCCGGCCGGTGACAGAGATCACAGATGTACCGGGAGAACGACTCGCCGTCATGTGATGGTGGCTCATTCTGTTTTCGAACCAGCCTGATCTCCCGTTTCAGCCGGGAATAGATGTCTCTCTCTCCGGAATTACTTTTTTCTGGTTTCCAGGGTGGATTCAAGTGCATTAAGCCTTGCCTCAAGATCGTTCAGGGTATTGGTTATCCTGGATTCTGACGCATGCATGGTTCGTATCTGTTCCTCGTCGCGTTCCAGAACTGCATTCTTTGACTCGGTAAACCGTTTCATTCGGGGACGCTGGACGAGATCCCATTCCTCGATCAGGCGTTCGAACCGCCGGTCGAGATACTCGTCGATACGGCTTTCCACCGGTCGCCGAAGAGAGATCCGTCGTGATGATCCCTGGAAAAACCAGTAAATCAGGAATGCAGCGACCAGGACAACGAGGATGATCAGGAGAATCTCGATGAGGGTCATGGCTGTCTCTCCTTCAGTTTCCTGACCCGCTCTTCCATGTCAGTAATCCTTTTATTCGTCATCTGTTCGAATGACTTCAACTCAGCGACGTCAGCCTGAACGGTCTTGAACCTGGCAATCAGATCCTTGAAATCACCTTTCGTGGAGAGTTGCCAGTCATCGATAATGCTCCCCATCCGGCGATCGAGATAAGCACTCATATACGAGTTTAATTTCATTTCTTATCCTCCAGGTCACTGACCGCGTCGGATAATCCCTTGATCCGCTGTTCAATGCTCGAACGTTCCGCAACGAGACGTCCTACTTCATATGAGAGGTAATCGATCTTCCGGGATATGAGATCAAGATCGGTCCCGGTAACGAGTCCCCACTCTTCCATGATCAGTTCGAGATTGTTCTCAAAGTAGGAATCGATCGTTCTGTCAAAGGTAGGAACGCTTTTCACAAATTCCTCACCGGTTCTGGAAATGTTTTGCCAGACCTGTTCTGCTTGTGATGATACCTGATACATCCCAATCACACCAGTTTCTTCTCTTCTTCGGCGATCTTCTCGATCATCAGATCCAGTTTCTCTCGTTTTACGGTATTTTCAAGCCGGCGAATCCTTCCCTCAACCATCTTCTGTTTCATGAAGATGTCAGATTCAACCTTCGCATTTGTCTCTTCGATCTCGCTCAGAGCACCCAGTTGATCAGGAGATAACCGGAGAGACGGGTCCCTCATGGAACCCTGTTCCGATTTTAGCACGCTTAGCTTCTCCCGTTCTAGTTCTATTTCCAGTTTGCGGGAATTTGTCTTCATCAGCCGGATTTCGCGGACCATGAGAAGGAGGATCAGGAGCACCCCGAAAAGGATGGCTACTCCGATGAGCCCGTCCTGGGTAAAGGTAATCTCCATCCTAACCCTCGAGTACTTCTGCCATGTACACCAGGACGTTTTCAGGACCGCTCAGGTAGATAAGATCACCTTCGGCTAAAACCTGGGTATCTGAAAGGGTGAGGGCATCACCTCTCTGGACTGCGATGATATCAGCCTCCGGGGGGATCGTGATATCAGAAAGCATTCTCCCTGCAGCGGAATGTACCGGAATCACTGCAAGGGGTGCCGCCGCTTCCATGAGGAGTCCGCGGACTTTCTCTGCATCACCAGGCATAAGGCTTTTCAGCGCAGATTCAACGTCAGCGTTAAACCGGTTGATCGGGAGAACTCCCTGGATTTTTCTCATTCCGGCCTGTGCTGCTTCTCCGATTTTCTCCCCGATTGGGGCGACTTCGCCGGCTACTTTCTCTCCGATTTCACGGGCTTTTTCACTGATTTTATCTGCAGTCTCAACAGTTCCTTCTTTGATCTTTTCTGCAGTTTCTGAGAGCCGCTTTCCTGTCTCTGCTGCTCCGGTCTGTATTTTCTCAGCCGTCTCCCCGGCACTCTTTCTTATCTGTTCGTCGAGGGGTACTTTCCGTTTTACCGTGACCGATGCTCCTTCTTCAATTCCAAGCCGTCTGATGTCCTCGGCACTGATCCGGATCCTGCCTTCTTCTACCAGGGTATCGGCAAAGAGAGTGAAGGAATGACTTTTTCCTTCTGCCGTGGTGACCACAATCTCTGATTGATCCACAACTGAAAGATCATCAAGAAGGCGTGCATTTACCCGTACACGCCCGGATCCTGGCATGGCTCTTTTGGCCACCTGCAGAGTAACGTGATCCATATTCACATACCTGGCTTCTATACGTTAATAGGTTTCTAACTGATGCGAATTGGATAAAAACCTATCAGCCGGGGAAATTTATGTGAAGAGTCAGGACTGATGAAATACCCGGTATGTTGATAAAATCACCCGTTGGGAGTTCCTGTATCTGAAAAGAAAGAAATCCGATGGTGAATGATTCCGTGGTATCCGGTTTTTTTTGATGGAGGGTTCCACAATCCATCTGTTCGGAAAAGAAAGACAATCATTCTCCTGTCCTGTGGCGGAATACTGTCCGGTTATCTCACCTGGCATGATGTCATGAAATTTTTCAGAACCTCAAATCAGAACTCCTTTACCTTCCTGAGGCAGATTTTTGTTTGCCCTTCCGCTTGTAGGAGGTCAAATGGGAATCGAGAAGTTACTTGAAGGAAATCAATGCTTCGTTGAAAACGAATACGCAGAAAATATTGAATATTACACGGCCCTCCTGAAGGGACAGAATCCTCATGTGATGATGATCGGGTGTTGTGACTCACGGGTCGCTCCTGAGATCACCTGTCATGCAAAGCCAGGGGAGATTTTTGTTCACCGGAACATCGGGAACATCGTTCCTCCCGGAGACTGGAACGTCGGTACGTTCCTGGAATACGGGATCGAACATCTCAGGATTAATACCCTGGTTGTATGCGGACATGAGGAATGCGGAGCGATGAAAGCGCTTTCTCACCGGCATTGCGGTGAGGATTCCCTTATCCCTGGCTGGCTTCGCCATGCACAGCCTGCCCTGTCTGCGGCTTGTGCAAATGGGCCGTGTCCGGAAGATCCTGATGCCAAACGGGAATGGCAGACGGAGCTGGAGATCGAGAATGTCAGGCTCCAGTTAAAACATCTTCGGACGTATAAATGTGTCCGCGAAGCAGAAAACGCTGGGAAACTGCGGGTAATCGGATTGTATTACCGGATGTCAACGGCGAAACTTGAGGTTATCGATCCGGGTATACCTCTTAAACCCTGATTTTTTACATATCATTGAAGAAACGGTATTCCTGATACCTTGTGTTCTGGTCAGGAAGGATGGTATTGTTATTGAAAAAAGAGTATTAGATAGCCCCTGCGGGGGATGAAAACGGGTTTTTCTGCTCGCTGACCATCTCATCAACGAATCCTACCGTCTTGATAATGAGGTTGTGCTGTCTTGCCTCGCTGATCAGGTTCTTTGATTCCTTGGTTACTCCGTTTGAAAGAACGAGGAGATGCGTGGCGTATTCGGTCATATGCGCGTCACGGACAAGTCCTGCAGCGTTCAGATCATCCTGCCAATTTGGTTCAAACTCTTTGTAGGTGATCTGATGGTCGAGTGCATACTGTTTGGCGATGAGGTCAACACCAGTTGAACCCCCGGTTATGATCTCGTCTACACCATTCAGTTCTGAAATATACTGCTCAATTTCTGATGAAACCGTATTGAATTTACGGCAGCCACGAGGGCCTGAAACGATTAGTTTTTTCATGCCCATACAATTGAGTGGTGCAAGGATATAAAAATGGTGTTTAATATTTTTCTATACTAAATTTGTCTGTATCGTATTTGGAATAGAATACTAAAACGATTGCCCTGTAATTACCTCAAAAACCGAATGACAGAAAAAAGAAAGTGGGTGGTATGATGAGGTTTTCCCGGTACTTGGTGTATCGCCGGATTGAAGTGTCATCTTCCGGCTTTTTCCATGAGTGCGAGGATTCCCCGGAGTATTTCAAGAGGTTTTGGTGGATTTCCCAAAATCCTGAGGTCAACCGGGATGATAGAATCAACCCCTCCGCGTACTGCATAGGTCCCGGCATATATTCCTCCTGTACAGGCATCGTCGCCTATTGCGATGACATATTTCGGATCCGGGGTTGCATCATATGTCTTTTGGAGGGCGAGTTCCATTCCCCTTGTCACAACCCCGGTTACTGCGAGAATATCTGCATGCCGTGGAGATGCGACAAAGGAGATTCCGAATCTTTCGATATCATAATATGGACCGGAGAGGTTTGAGAGTTCAATCTCTGCAGCATTGTCACTTCCGCAATCGACCTCCCGGATCATGATCGAACGCCCGAATGCCCGGTGAATCTCACGTTTAAGGGATTCTCCCGTCTTTTCGAGCTCTTCGTCAGTGAAGCACACCGGTTCGGTCACCGGTTTTCTGATGAGTGATGACAGAATTGATACCATGAATCAGAGATCCCTCCCCGTATACGAGAGATTCATACTTTTATTAATCACCGGGAAATCAGGGACAATGTTTCCCATGACTGCGTGTTCGATAGCCTGCCAGTTACAAAAGGACGCGGTCCGTACTTTATAGCGTGAAATCCTGCCGTTACTGATAAGGAGCCAGTGAATATTCATCCCACGGGGTGATTCAATAAGGGAGAGAGCATAGCCGTCAGGGATGGTGACATCGGTCGATACCGGCCCATCAGGAAGTTCACTGATAAGATCGCTGATGAACCGGAGGGAGGCTGCCACCTCTTCGCTCTTGACAAGGAATCGGGCAAGTACATCTCCCTTCGTCTCCCTGATACCGTCCGGCTGGCGGAAAAGGTACACCCCGTATGGATGGTCAGTCCTCGTATCGGTATATGATCCTGATGCCCGGGCGACCGGACCGGAAAGGGCAAGTGGCCTGATGAGGTCAGGACGGATAATCCCGGTCGTTGCAAACCGGTCATGAATGGAGGGAACGGTATATAACCAGCGGAACAGACCGGGCAATTCTGTTCCGACCTCTTCGACCGTCTTTTTCAGATGAACCAGGATGGCATCGTCGATTTCCCGGGTAATTCCCCCTATGCTGATGATCCCTTTCAGGAATCGTGAACCACTTATCGCATCGCATTCCCGCATCAGGCGTTCCCTGAGCATGAGAAGCCGTGAGGCCCCCGTAGAAAAGGCCACATCTGTTGCCATTCCGGCGAGGTCAGAAAGGAGGGCATATGATCGTTCGAGTTCCAGAATAATCCCTCGGAGTGCGGTTGCCCGCTTTGGGATCCCTGCACCAGCGATCTGTTCCGCTGCCATGGCATATCCACAGGCATTCGAGGCCGATTCGTCCCCTGCGATGGATTCGGCAACGATGAGGCCCGTTTCCGGTGTCATCCCTTTAGCAAGTTTCTCAATCCCGCGGTGGAGGTATCCGAGCCGGATCTCAAGGTTCAGAATCTCCTCACCGATTACACTAAACCGGAAATGTCCCGGTTCAATGATACCGGCATGGACCGGTCCGACCGGGATCTGGTACACGCTGCTTCCTGAGACTTCCCTGAAAGGGTACGGGA
Organism: uncultured Methanospirillum sp.; assembly: GCA_964637135.1. GTDB lineage: Archaea > Halobacteriota > Methanomicrobia > Methanomicrobiales > Methanospirillaceae > Methanospirillum. Next base: position 75,357 of record CAZWTX010000004.1, read on the forward strand.
CGGGATTCTGTTCTGGGATGACCGGTCCGCTCGGGGTATCCTTCTTCAGCGGATGAAATGATGCAGGATACCATTCATGAAGAAAGAGTCTTCTTGTATCAAAGGCTCCGGTAAAACGAACCCCGAATCCGTCTGTTATCTCCCGTTCGAAGAGTGATGCAACCGGGAACCAGGGTGTAACAGACTCCGGGCTGTTCGTACTGCATACCAGGGTGAGGAGTTCTGCCTGTCCGTCTTCAAAGAGGTAAACAAGAGAGAACGGTTCATCATGGAACTCCTCAACCCCGAAGATAGCGATGAGATCAGCCCCGGATGTGGCTACCCGTGCGATCTCTTTGGTGAAGTCGCCTGGAGGAATCCTGAAATAGCGGGCTGTATGGTCAGTCTTCAGGTGCCATTGTTCTGGATAGATGACTGGTTGCATGGGTCACACTCCCCCCATACCGATATCTGCCACAGCAGCGGTGAGAAACGCTTCCTCTCCCGGTATTATCCATAATCCTGCGATGATGGATGCCGCAATGAGGATAATTATCGGGATTTTCATGGTAACCGGTGGTACATACTGTTTCGGGCGTCCTCCGGAACCGTACCTGAGGGATATCAGCCTGATAAAATACCGCAGGAGTGCAGATGCGGCGATTGCAAAAAATATCAGGATGATGAGGGCCAGTATCATGGATTTCTGCCCGGCTGCGATCAGGATACCTATCTTTGAGATAAACAGGGGAAACCCGGGCGTTCCGATGATGGCAATCATCCCGATTCCGAGTGTTCTCGTGGCAAAGGGCTGCATGGAGATGAGATCTCTCGGCTTTTCGTCATCTCCGGGTGTTTCTGGGTGGTACTGGCGGTTCAGGATCCCTGCTGAAAGAAAGAGCCCTGACTTGACGAGTGAATGGCCTATCATGTGGAAGAGTGTCCAGAAGATAGCAAGCGGTGTCATCAGGCCGATTCCGAGGAGAATGAATCCCATGTTTTCGACAGAGGAGAATGCAATAAGCCTTTTTGTTCCGGTCTGGCAGAGCATGGACAGGGCTGCAATAGACATGGAGAGAACACCGAAGATAATCAGGATCGTACCTGACTGGAAACTGACAGTGGAATGAGAGACAATTCCCGTCAGCCTGAGAATTCCATATATACCGATGTTCAGGATAACTCCGGACAGAACTGCACTAACCGCAGAAGGAGCCTTTGCATGAGCCTCCGGAAGCCAGGTATGCAGGGGAACAATTCCTGATTTCGCTGCAAATCCAATGAAAAAGAAACCGAAGGCTATCCAGAGCATTCCGCTGTCCACCGACGGAGCGATGGCAAGAAGGGTCTTCCAGTCAAGGCTGATGGCCCCGGTTGACTGTCTGACCAGTTCAAAGAGAAAAATCACCCCGATAAAGGAGAAAAGCATGGAGGATGATGAAATAAAAATATATTTCAGGGATGCGTCGATATTTTCCCGAACTGCCAGGACGGCAACAAGTAATGCAGATATTGCTGTTGTCAGTTCTGCACAGATCCAGAACTGGGCAATATTCGGTGAATAAAAAGCGAGAGTGGTTACGATGAGCAGGATAGAGAAACCTGCATAGAATATCCGCAGGCTTCTCCTGTCGAGTTCTCCATCCCTTACAAGGCCGTCGATGTATCCGACTGCGAATACACTGGCACAGGTGAAGACCATCCCGGTGATGAACACCATCAGGACACTTGCATGATCAACCAGGAAGATACCTGATGTATCCTGCCAGTTTTCAGGAGTCAGTACAAGGATAAGCGTGATAAGAAGACTCCCTGAAGAATGGATAACTCCCAGAATACTGAGGGCGAGATGCTTCTTCTGGAAGACCTGGAGAACCAGGATGATCACGGTCAGGATGAGGTAGGCGAGCATAATCATGCCTCTTCCTCCTCCCTGGACCAGAGATGAAACTCTGACAGACGACTGGTATACTCTTCAATACTTGAATCCATGCCTACGGTCAGGATCGTGGTAAGAAGAATGAGGATGATCAGGTCAACCATGATGATAAATTCAACGATAAAGGGAAGTTCGGTGGCAAACAGACCAAACAGAAGCACCCCATTCTCCATCGAGAGATAACTTGTCACCTTCGTGATCGCAAGTTTCCGGGAAAATATCCCGATAAGCCCCATGAGCATGAGGGAAACCCCGGCAACACTCCCAAGGAAAAACAGGCTGTTCTCTGTATACATGGTGTTCAGGATCTTCGAGAAGCAGAGGTACACCATGATAATGAGCAGTATACTCACAGCGAGCGCTCCTGCCGGTTTTAGGCCGTAAAAGCCCGTGTCCTGTTCGATTCTGATCTTTTTCTGAATATGCAGGATAAAAGCCGGGATACCGATCACCTTGGAGACCAGGGTCAACAATGCGACAAAGGCGATCAGAACCTGCTCATCAAGCCAGGCCACCATCAGAGCGATGATCACGAGAATGAATGACTGCATCGAGTATGTTCTGACCAGGGCCGGCAGGTTTCGTGACGTCAGAAGAAAGGCTGCTGATATCAGGATGAGAACGAGGGCAATCCTCAGGCCTGCAACGATAATTTCCGTTCCGATCACAGGATCACCTCTATAAAGATCGTCAGCATCGAGAGGAAAAATGCGAGCATAAAGAGATTCGGAAGACTAAAAAACCTCATTTTCGCAAAAGACGATTCACTTAACCCGATTATCACCGAAAGGAGACTCCCCTTCATGACAAACGCTGTTATGCCGATAAGTATCGCAGGAATGGTACATTCAAGGGCAATACCGAGGGGTATGAGCAGGTTTATCAGAAGCGCCATCAGCAGGGTCTGTTTGACGGCATGGGAGAGTTCAAAAAGGGCAAGGTTTCTTCCGGAGGTATCAAGAAGCATTCCCTCGTGAATCATGGTCAGTTCCAGGTGGGTCTCCGGATTATCCACCGGAATTCTTCCGGTCTCGATGATGATAAGGATGAAGAGTGAGACCGAGAGGAGAATGATGGTTGGATTGAATGTCCCTACGGCCCCGGCGGTATTGGCAAACATCTCATGGATCGAGAGCGTTCCGGTCACAAAGGCCATAGCCGCAAAGACGATGATCGTCGTCGGCTCAATGACTGCAGAGAGACTCATCTCCCGTGAACTGCCCATTCCGCCAAACGTGCTGCCGGTATCAAGCCCGAGGAGAGCGAGGAGAAACCGTGTCATTGCCAGGAGGTACAGGAAGATAATGATATTTCCGCCGATTCCGTCGTTAGGGATCCAGAAAACCGGAACAAAAAGCGATGCAACCATCAGAATCGCCAGTGTTGCATTGGGAGCAATCCGTGAAATCGGGCTTGCATACTCTGAGTAAATGACTTCTTTCCTCAGCAGTTTTGCGATCTGCCAGTATCCCTGGAGGAGGGGGGGGCCATACCGTCCCTGTGCCCGGGCTTTTACTTTCTTCACGATGGTCATGTACAGCGGTGCTCCGAGCAGGATGAAACCCAGGTTGATCAATCCGAAGAGGATCGGTTCGAAATTCATACGAATCCTCCGATGACCAGGATCATCACGATAACCATGATAAAGACATAGAGGAGATACCGATCCGTGCTCCCGGTATGTATGCCGTTCACAAGGTTTGCATATCGCATGACCCATGAGGCTGCCGGAAGGTACAGGTACTCCTCGAAGAACTTCATGAGGTGTAGGTGTGCTTCACCTGCCCTGAAGAAACATCCAGAACTATCAAAAAAATCTTTTTTCAGGGAAATCCGGGTCCGGTATACCGGGGTGAAGATCTTCACTACCGGCTGGGAATATCCTGATCCGGTGTATTCCATCCGGCTGTCAGGGGCATACATCCCACAGTCCCAGGTGGGGGCGATTCTTGTCTCCCGTGATGCAGTCAGGTATACTGTAGCGACAACAGCCACGAAGGCCAAAATGAGAAGAACCGATACCTGGAAGAGATCGGGAAGGAATCCAGAATATCCAAAAAAATCCAGGATCTGTGAGGAAAACACTCCTGAAAGGATACAACAGCCGGCAAGAACAGCCGGGCCGGCGATCATGGTGATGGGGACCTCTGATGCTTTTTTTGCCCGGGTAGAACGGGGAAGTGCAAGAAATGTGACTCCGAATGCTTTTACAAAACAGGCTGCGGTAATAGCCCCGGTCAGGCCGAAGAGTGAGAGGCTGATGACCATAAGAACCTGCATAAGCGGAGCTGATTGCTGAAGAGCGAGGAATAATGACTGATATATGAGCAGTTCACCGGCAAAACCGTTCAGGGGAGGGAATGCAGATATTGCAAATACTCCCACGAGGAACAGCCCACCAGTCATCGGCATTCTGACCAGGATGCCCCCGAGTTCATCGATATTTCGTGTTCCAGCAGCCTGGACCACTGAACCGGCAGTGAGGAAGAGCAGTCCTTTGAAGAGGCCATGGCTGAATGCATGAAATACCGCCCCGATCAATGCCATGGTTCCTATAGCAGGCAGTCCTGTTCCGGAAAGAACCACAAACAGGCCCATCCCGATGAGAATCACGCCAGTATTGTCTATTGAACTATATGCAAGCAACCCTTTGAGATCTCTCTCCTTCAGGGCATACATCACCCCGAGTGTTGCAGTCAGGCAGCCGAAAAAGAGGATGATCAGTCCCCATGATGTCTCCGGAAGAAAAAAGCCTGTTATCGCCCTGAAAAGGATGTAAAGGGCAGTATTGAGCATCATTCCGGACATCAGGGCCGAAACCATCGATGGAGCTGCCGGGTGTGCATATGGCAGCCATTTATGAAATGGTATGACCCCGGCCTTGATTGCCACTCCGAGGAAGAGAAAAATAAAAGCCCCCCATGCCAGCAGGGTGGTCCCCGGAATCCCGGACGGATACACGAATGATCCCGTCAGAAGGTACATGGCAATAACTGAAGAGAAGATGCATACCGTTGAGAGCTGGGTCATCGCGAAATAAAAAAAGGCTGCGTATCGGGTTTTTTCTTCTTCATATTCTGTAAGGACGAGGAAGAATGAACTGATTGCCATGATTTCCCAGCTGGCAAGAAAAAGGATGGTAGACTGCGACAGTATCACCAGTAGCATTCCTGCCAGGAATACCGGGATTGCGGCAGGAAGGATATACGGCTGTTTCTCCGGATTCATTCTCATGATGTATCCGGGGCTGTACAGGGATATGGCAATCGTGAGTATCCCGAGAAGCAGAATAAAGACCTCTGATAACCGGTCTGCACCGAGGATTAGCGGGAACTGGGTGGTGAGGTTCATTACGGCAATCCCGGTGCTCTCTCCCGTGTACAACCGGATGGCTGCCCAGACCGAGATAACCAGACCGGCCAGACCGGTCAGAATAAACGGCTGGAATATTCTTGTTCCCCGTTTTTCCAATGCAACAAGGGCTGCAGCGAAAAAAAGGATCAAACTTATTATAATTGGATCGGTCATGGTTTCAACAATGCCTTTGAGGTAATTTGATAAACGGTATCCGTTCGTGGTAAGTTAAGGATTGGTGATGATTGATGACAGGGAGGTTCCTTCACTGACCATCCTGTCTGATGGATTGTCCTTCAGGACAGTGGTATCCTGAATCAGATTCCTTGAAACCTGATGACATCAGGCACGATTCATGAATATATCCGTTTCATGTGTATATCCCCGATCCAAGGAAGTTCCAGATTGTACCTGAAGATAACAGCCGGCTCCCGGCTTTTCCATGTTCTCATTGGTCATAATATCTTGAAGAGTGCATGCAATCGGACTACTGAACAGGAATATATATATGGGATTAATTCAGAGATTTTTAAAATTGGGCAATAAATCCGGTAAAATAACAAATGCTATGTAATGTGGGTGGGTTGTGCCCGGTTAATCCATCCTGATAATACGCCTTGTTTATCTGTGTTTCAGGGAGGTACCATCCTGTCTTCCTGCATGATGCGCCTTCAGAGCGCTACCTTGGGTTTTCTGTTTCCGTGAGAGAGGCATGACGAGTCAGGAGGATCTACCGTGAAAAGAGGGTAATAGATGGATCGGGGATGGGAAGAAGGGATTCATCGCATCCCCGCATCCTGGTACCTGTTATCCCTGTTCATGCGGGAGCGGACTTCTGGTGTGTTGTACAGCGTTAATTGGTATAGTCCGAACTTCCGAGTTTGGGGATAAAGGCGTTGTCTGTTTCAACCCTGATTGCATGTGAGAACAGGGCCAGGGGGATCTCCATGGGACAGAGTTCCTCACATTGCCCACAGTTGATACAACTGTCAGAGATATGGGCAAACCTGCGCAGATGGAACATCGGATCCGAGGGGAGGAATCCCGGGCGGACCATCATGGATGCATCTCTTCCTTCAAACGGAGTTGGTGAACAGACCGGGCATTTCTCGATGCATGAATAACACTTGATGCACCTTGATGTCTCCTGGTCTATCGTCTCCCAGAGGTTGTCCCTGAGGGCAGTGAAGTCATGTTTGCGCCATTTTTCTCCAAGCTTCAGCATGGCACCTTCGACTTTTCCCCGTATCTCGACTCCCTTTGGGGATGCCGCCTCAACTGCGACTTTCTTGTCCTTTACGGCTTTCGAAAGCAGGTCTGCTCCTTTCTCAGAACATACTTCTACAAAGGTTGCTTTACCGGCCTTGTCACCGATCACACCCCAGTTACCGCAGGCAAGATCAGCCTGCCGGGGAATTTTGTACTTACAACGGCGACAGTTGCTCCTCCGGCCAAAGCCTTCCTCTTCGAGTTCATCGACAGAAATTCCTTTGTGACCACCTTCATACTCGATGATGAACTGGCCCTTGTCGATCTCTTCCTTGTGGACTTTATCAGGATCGACACCGTACTTCGCCCGGATCATCTTCCGTGCTACGATTGGATTGACCGATCCTCCACAGTTTACCCCGATGGTAAGGATGTTTTTCAGGTTGACATCATTCCGCTTTGCTTCTTCAAGAAGGCCCATCAGGTCGCAGCCTTTGACCACAACTCCGATCTTTTTCTTTTTCGCCCCGTCCAGGTAGTTTTTGATGAACGTGGAGAGAAGCAGGGTTCCACAGTGAAGTGAACCGGCGGTCCTGTCAAGTTCCTTTGCGTCGGTGATAGCCACCGGGACAGCATCATAGATATCATGCCCTTTCTTTACGGCAACAACAGCATCCACTATCTTGTTCTCAAGGGCATATTTCAGAAGGGCTGTTACGGCACCCCCGCATTCGGCCTTTCCTGCCAGCTTGCTGTCAGTGGTCCATGCATAGAGGAGATCTCCTTTTGCTGCCATATTATTTCCCTCCTGATATCTTCGCTACCGAAACAGCACAATGCTTGAGTTCTGGCATCTTTGAGAGCGGATCAAGTGCCGTATTGGTCAGGTTGTTGACCCCTTCGTTGAAGTGCATGGTCATGTAGAGATTGCCCTTGCCGATCTCATCGGTGACCCGTGCGATGGTTTCAGTCTGGCCACGGCGGCTCTTTAGAAGGATCTTCTCTCCCTCGGCGATTTTCAGGCGCTTTGCATCATCCGTGTTGATCTGCACGTATGAGGCCGGGACTTCGTAATGGAGGGCTGCACACCGGTCGGTCTGGGTCCGCGAGTGGTAATGGAAGATAAGACGGCCGGTCATCAGCGTGAACGGGTACTCCTTGTCTGCAACCTCTGCCGGGGGCCGGTATTCAAGGCCGAAGAGGTTACCTTTCCCGTCAGCGGTACCAAACTTCTCCATGTGGAGAATGGGTGTCCCGGGGTGTTCGATTGTCGGGCATGGCCAGACGATGGATTCGGGCTTTTCCAGTTTCTCATAGGTTGCTCCGAACATGTTCGGTGTGCACGCCCGCATATCATCCCAGACATCCTTCGCGGTCGGAAGATCAAAGCCCTTCAGCCCCATCTTCTTTGCGAGTTCTGAAAAGATCCAGATGTCTTCCTTTGCCTTACCTGGCGGATTCACTGCTTTCCTGACCCGGTTGATACGGCGTTCTCCACTGGTGAATGTTCCATCTTTCTCAGCGAAACAGGCTCCCGGGAGGATAACGTCTGCATAGTTGCAGGTTTCAGTGAAGAAGATATCCTGAACAACCAGGAAATCCAGTTTTTCAAGTTGCTTTTTCACGTGGTTTGAATTTGGGTATGTCACGACAGGATTGAGACCGAGGATGTACATCGCCTTGATCTCATCACCACACTGATTGATCTGCTCGGTGAGCGTGACCCCGTACCAGTCGGGCAGCCCGGTAATCTCCCAGGCTTTCTCCATTTTAGCCCTGTTCTCGGCAACCTCGCATTTCTGATACCCTGAGTAGACATTTGGATATGCACCCATGTCACAGGCACCCTGCACGTTGTTCTGTCCACGAAGGGGATTGACTCCGACACCCGGGCGGCCGACGTTGCCGGTCAGCAGGGCAAGATTACCCATCGAACGGACGTTGTCTGTACCGGTGGTCAGTTCGGTTATTCCAAGACAGTAGATAATGACTGCATTCTTGGCTTCTGCATACTTAAAAGCGAGTTCCTTTACAACAGATGTGGGAACACCGGTAATCTTCTCAACATCAGCGTATTTCTCAACCGTCTTCTTGAGTTCGTCAAATCCGTTGACCCGTTCACTGATGAACTTTTTGTCGTGCTTGCCTTCCTTGATGATCCAGTACATCATCGAGTTTGCAAGGGCGATATGGGTTGAAGGATTAAACTGGATCCACTTGTCAGCAATCTTTGCTGTGGTAGAAAGTCGTGGATCGACGGCACAGATGGGAATTCCCTTCAGTTTAGCCTGGACAAGACGCCGGCCGGCAAGCGGATGGGCTTCAAGGGCATTTGATCCCCAGACCAGGATAAAATCAGAATTCAGTGCATCCTCAAATCCGTTTGTTGCTGCACCTGAACCGAAAGAGAGAGAGAGACCGGCGACGGACGGACCGTGGCAAATACGGGCACAGTTGTCCACGTTATTGGTTTTAAAACCAACCCTGGCGAATTTCTGCATGATATAGCAGTCTTCATTCACCGTTCTGCACGAGACCTGGAACCCGAATCCCTTTGGTCCGTGCTTGTCGCTCGTCTCCTTGAGTTTCTTTGCAACAAGATCCAGGGCATCATCCCAGGACGCTTCGACAAATTTACCGTTCTTTTTGATGAGCGGGGTTGTCAGTCTGTCTGGACTATGCACCGGTTCCCAGCAGGTTACTCCTTTCGGACAGAGTTTCCCTTCGTTGATCGGGCTTCTTTTACAGGGTTCGACACCCACAACCTTCTCATTTTTTACCACGAGGTTCAGGGTACAACCCACCCCGCAATAGGGGCAGGTTGTCCGAACGTATTGTATCAATCCATCAGGATCAGTTTTCATCTGCATTCTCCGAGTTCTTCATACAAGCGGAAAGGCACCATGGGCACCTTAGCTCACCATCTGTTCTCGATTTATCTCAAGCCTAGGTGAATTTCCCGTTATTCACACACGGCACGATTTCCCGGGGAAAAATCCTGTGCAAAGGCTGAATGGACAGGATCCCGTACGGTGATCTGATAAATGAATCTGGTCAATTCGAACAAATGACGAGCATAACAGGACTTTATAAGAGAAGGTGATATATTTACCGAAATTCAGTTTAAAAGGCAATAATAGGGAATTTTTTACTCGGACAGAATTGTAACTAAAACAAGTTTCCCTCTGCCATCTGGTATGTGTTTAGAATGGGGCCTTATCGGGCTGACTGGTGAGAAATCCGGCGGTCAAAAGGTATTCACGCAAAAGAACGAAAGGACAGGTAGTGCGCTATACCGGATCATGGGAATTGTATATGAGAGGGAAAGATTCCCTCCCTCTGTTTCCGCTTGTATGTTACCTGACCTCGGGAAAGATCAGATAAACCGGAGATTAATGCTCGGCTTTTCCCAAGATTAACTGGTGAGAAAGTGAGCAAAAGAAGGTTATCCGGGTAGTATTTATTTTCATTATATGAGGTGGCCACAATGCAAATGATTATATTCTCCAGTCGAAATTCCCCGGGATCGGTTTATTTCAATAATTGAGCATAATAATGGTGTTATAGGGATAAGTCGGTTTGAGTCTAACATAAGGACCATGAGGTACATATCTGTACTGAGCTAAATTATGGATACCTGGGAGGAAATTACACTACATGGATGAATACGGCCGAAAAACGATCCATCTCGTATTCGGGCTGCTCATTGCCGGGTTGATCTGTCTTCTCTCCCGGACAGACATGGTATTCATCCTTTCAGCCGGACTGCTCGGAGGATGCATTATTATAGATCTCCTGATGAAAGGGACGCATATCCCTCTCATTAGTCTCCTTATCCAGCAATTTGAACGGGATGAGGTTTTTCCTGGAAAAGGGACGGTTTTTTTCATCATTTCTGCCCTTTTCGTCACCCTTTTCTTTCCTGCCCGGGATGCAGCATGCAGTATTTTTGTCCTTGCGGTCCTGGATGGGATTGCTACAATAATCGGCATTCGATATGGGAGAATCCGGATTGCTAATCATAAATCACTGGAAGGAAGTGGTGCTGCTGTCTGTGTCACCTTCTTTCTTCTCCTGTTCTGGTTTACTCCTGAAACTGCCCTGATATTATCAGTAATTGCAGGAATTGTAGAATTATACAGCCCGTTCGATGACAACCTGGTCATCCCGGTGATCACTGCCGTTCTCCTTGGAATTCTTCCCTGAAAAAAGGCGGCTCCTCGTGATGGAGGGGAAGTAATCCTTCCCCGCATTGTGAGATGAAAAAAACTGCTTTCTGCTATAGTGAGAACTATTTCAGTTTCCGGATTAGGACCCCGTTGACGATGGGATCACCAGCGACAATATACCGGCGGATCACCTGGCCATAAACCTCCACGATATCATCTTTTCGTATGTCGGTTGTGGGGGCGGTGAACATCTTGACTGGAACAACGCCGGTTTTATCAGCCACGATGAAATGAGGCCTGTTCAGGTACCGGAATCGTACTTCTTCAACAAGACCTTCGATCCGTACCGGTTTTCCAACCATCTTCTCGGAAATATCACGGATCTTTAGATTTTTTGCACTCTCCTCGTAGATCGGGGTGAGATCCGCATACTCCTTCTGTGACATCCAAGTCAGTGCCATGGGGATGAGAAGGAGGAGAACAAGCGAAGGCAGGGCCCATATCAGAATCCCGCTGTTGCCGGTTAATATGATATATACCAGCAGAAGAACACCAAAAAAACCGAAGACAAGGAGATGCAGGATCGATGGTCTCATCTGTAGAGATTGTATCTGCATGAGAAAAAAAGGGGGGGTTACTCGAGTGCTTCAATCTCTTTCTTGAAGGCGATCCAGTAGATTAAACCAACAAAGAGCAGTCCGCCGACGATGTTGCCAATGGTGACGATAATAATGTTATTCGTCCACATTGTAACCCAGTTCAGGGTCGCCAGTTTTTCTGCTGTTATCGTTGCCACCTGGTCTGCATTCAGGTATCCCGCGGTCATGATCCCCGCAGGGATGAAGTACATGTTTGCGACACAGTGTTCAAACCCGGATGAGACGAAAGCCATGATCGGGAACCAGATTCCGAAAAATTTGCCAATCAGGTCATCCGCACAGATACCCAGGAGAATTGCAAGGTTTACAAGCCAGTTACAGCCAATTCCCTTGAGGAATGCAGACCACATGCCTGCGGCACCAACATAACTGACCTTTCCGATCGCAATTTTGACGGCAGTTATCCCGAAGGCATTTACCGTCGCAGCACCAGCTGCATTAAAAGCAACAAACGGACCGTTTGCCATGATATAGGCATAGAATACCGAGCCGATGATATTCCCTATATAAACCCATATCCAGAGATTCAGGACACTGCCCCAGCTGACCTTGTGAATAAAGGCGGCAAGGGGTGCCAGCATGGCGTCACCGGTAAAGAGTTCCGCACCGGTCAGTACGGTGATAATAAGTCCGACAGGGAAAACAGATCCCAGAATGAGTCTGCCAAAGCCGTCACCAAGGGCATCTGCAACCCCGGTAGAACAGACGGTGGCGAGGGCACCTCCCATGGCGATATAAGCTCCGGACATAAAGCCACGAAGGACCATGTTCCACCATTCTAATCCTGTCTTATACTTTCCTGCACCAGCGCCTTTGGCGATAATTTGTACGGGTGGATGAAATACCATTGTTTGCTACACCTTCACGAGATTTGCCTAACCAAAAACCACACACGCTTGGTAGGCTTAAAGAATAAGTATTTTGTGTAAGTATTAAACACTTTTGAATTCAATTGAGTGCACAATTGGGCTATGTTTTTCTTTTAGGCATCAATTCAATGATTTTTCTTCCGGCTCATATAACCGATCCGGTTTGAAGGCGATTGCAACTGACTTCCGGGGATATATCTTTTATATTCAATGGGATTCCCACTCTAATCAGGTGCATGATTCTGATTTTACTCTCATCGTTCATCGGAAATAATCTCCTTGAAAGGATTTTATCCGCATTGATCCTCATCAGTTCTCTTGGCGGCCTGTTTCTCGGATATATTCTCTTCCTGATGGGCCTGGTCCCCGACCCCGGTGCATTTTTCTTCGGATGCATCCTTGCTTCCTGTGTTATGGCAGTTCTGGCATTAAAAAAGCCGAAATTCGATATCGTTTCTGCAATAACTCCCGTATATGCAGGAATCATCTTCTATGGTATGGGTATCAGTCCATCTGTCCTCTTACAGATCCTCTATATCGGAACCCTGGTGGTATTGCTTGTGAGAATGCATACACGATTCAGCTGATCCTGGTACCCGGCTCCGGACTCATCCTCACCGGGCCCAGGAAAACCCATGAAACAGTACCCTGAATCCTGTGGTGATTTTATGAGGTTTTATCAGGGTTTTAGGTAAAAAATCCCGTCTTAACAGTTTTTGTACGGCGACACAAAAGCGAAGAGTTATTCTCAGGCCTGATCAACCAAGTGGTACATCAGCAATGCGCCATATGATCCTCATTCCCCCGATTATTACCGACCTGGTATACCAGGCAGTCAGCGGGGTATCAGGGGTTCAGTTTATTGATGCTATCCCGTGTAGCGCCTGCGGAACCCTTCCCGTCAGTCATGACCTGAAGCGAAGGCGGTTTTCTACTGTTCTAACACCGGAGGGTCCGAAGCACGTGTATGTGTATGTAAAACGGTTTTACTGCCCGGTATGCAGGAATCTCTGTTACGCACCCTCCCCGTTTTATGAGAAATCCCGTTTTGGATCTCCAATCGTTGATCTCTGTATTGCGTTATCGCATGACTCATCGTACTCCCGGGCTGCCCTGCTGATGAACAGTCTCGGGATTGTTATCGATCGAGGCACCGTTCGCAAAACGGTTCTCTCTCATGCCATCCCGGTAGAGTCCATGGACTTTTTCGGTTTCCAACTCCCCCGCTCACTTATCGATCTCTCTTCAGTCGTAACTTCGGCGGATCCATCAGGTCTGATTGATGGCAGGGATGTCCTTAAAGCCTGTGGGTTTAGTCCGGAAGGATAAAGACAAGCCGTGACATTCTTTGGATCATTACAAAATACTTATTTTTCAGCTCAGGCAACAAAAGAATGAGGACTATACATGGAACTGAACGGTGTACCGATTGACAACACGTTTGCCGAGGGTTTTCCAATCTGGATCTCCCGAATAATCATTACTGCAGTAACCCGTGAATGGGCAATGACCGCTGCAACTGAAGCTACCGGGTTTGCAACTTCTGCGATTGGCTGTCCCTGTGAAGCAGGAATTGAGGGATATGTCAACGCAGATCAGACTCCTGACGGCCGTCCGGGTGTATCCATCCTGATCTGTGCTTCCAAGAAAAAAGTCCCTGAACAGGTCATGGAACGGATAGCCGAATGTGTTCTGACTGCAGCCACGACGTCTGTCTTTAACGGCATGCCGGATGCAGAAGAGAAATTCGACATCAAGATCCATTTCTTTGGAGACAAGTTTGAATCCAAGGTGGAAGTAGGCGGGAGACAGTGCTGGAAGATTCCGATTATGGAAGGTGACTACATCGGAGAGGAAGTCTTTGGGATGATCAAGGGTGTTGCCGGTGGTAACTTCTTCGTGATGGGAGAAAACCAGATGGCTGCCCTTATGGGAGCAAAAGCAGCAGCAGATGCCATTCTTGAGGTTCCAGGAACGATCACCAGTTTTGCCGGAGGTATTGTTGCTTCCGGCTCAAAAGTCGGTTCAAAGAATTACAAGTTCCCGATTCCGGCAACGACCAACGAACAGTACTGCCCCTCTATTCGGGAGAAGGTTCCTGACACCAAGGTTCCGGCAGGTATCAAATCCATCTATGAACTCGTGATCAACGGGGTGGACGAAGCCGCAATCAAGAAAGCCATGGCAGCAGGTATCAGGGCTGCCGTTACGGTTCCCGGAGTCAAGTTCATCAGTGCCGGTAACTATGAAGGAAAACTGGGACCTTTTAAATTCCAGCTGAAGGAACTCTTCTGATCCTGCCATGACCACAGGATCAATCACGTTCTTATTTTTAATAATCCTGCCTGATATCCGACAGATCCAGATTCAATTCTTACTCTAACCGCTCGTAGAAACAATTATACCTGCCAGGGTAAAGAGAACCATGTCAGTTCGGAGGTACCCATGAAGAATGAAGAGTACAAAAAAATCCTCCTTGCCGCTATTGACAAGGAGGTTGAATCGTATGCATTCTATCGTGCCGTTTCAGAAAAAGTCGGAAACGGAGCCTTGAAGGTCATTTTTGCCGATCTCGCCGAACAGGAGAGCCTTCATCGCAGGACCCTGGAAGAGTACCTCGCCGGAGGAGCAAAAAAACAGATCACGTTTGATGAAGTCAAGGATTACCATCTCTCTGACATGATCGAAAAGCCCAAGCCGTCGATCGATATGAAACCTCTCGAAGGGCTTCAACTCGCCATAAAAAGGGAAGAAGAAGCCATGGAGATGTATCAGAAGTTTGCAGACGCGAGTGTGGACAAGGAACAGAAAGAGATCTTTCTGGAACTCTCCAAGATGGAACGAGGCCATAAAGCCCGGCTTGAGGATATCTATACAAACGCTGCCTATGCAGAGGCCTGGTAGGAACAATCTGCCTTCATCTTCCCCGGCGGAAAGGTGAGGATTCGTAGGATGCAGATCCGGCTGGATTTTACCCTCCCGGTGAATGGGAACGGGTGTATCCAGCCGGGAAATTCAGATATACTGAACTGCCGGTTATACCTGAACCGGGCCGGTTCTGATGAAATGCTGATTGGGCTGGCTTATTCTACTATTCATTTTTATTCTGCCAGGCCCTGCAGAGGATGGGATCGGTGAACCTGATAATGTCGCTGCTTCCTGTAAGCGCAATATCTCCCAGGAAGATGACCGGGTATGAGATTTTTGTGGTATTGAACCGGTCCAGGTACTGGTTGAAGAGTTCCTCGTTCCTCGTGTCAATGGCAAGGTTGTGAAATCTGATGTTGACCTGTGGTTTTTTCCTGGCGTAATCCCGGAGATAGGTGAGCGAATCCCTGCATGACTGGCATTCATGATCATAGAAATAGTCAAGGGCAATGACGGCTCCTGACGGGGCTACAGGTAATCGTTCAGCGGGAATACCGGGTATTGAGTCAGCAATGGTCTCTTTTAAAACTTCAGTTCCATCCGGGAGGATGAGCGATGCTGATCCGGCATGAGCCAGGAAACATACCAGAAGAATCCTGTATAAAACATGAGGAACGAGTGCCCCTATTTGCCACTCGGGATATCCTGCCATGATAATTGGTGGGATCTTCATACAGATACCGGTAACGGGATACCCATCCTGTAGCTGATAAACCGGATGAAAAAATCCTTCCAGAATCCGGGAGTATCCACAGGGGCTGCCAGTATGGTAACATAAGCATTATCCGTGAGAACTTGGAGAGATCTCATATCAGGACCGGTATAGGAGTGAATCGAAGATGAAAGTGGCCCCGGAAAGGTGGAAACCCGTATTTTGGTGTATCATGTGCATCATTCTGATCGGTATTCAGGGAATAACTGCAGATAATTCCGGACTCCCTGAAGCACTTCCGCAGAGTGAAGAAGTGACTCCCGGGCTTGATATCACTGATCCGTGGGCGCTTACCGATCAGAGCGGTGGATACCAGAGCCTCTATACGACGGCACGGTGGGCCGGCTATATCCCGATCTCCTGTCCGCCAATGAATAAGAAGGTCGCGGATGTCGCAGGTGATTATCTGAAAGTCTCTGCGAGTGTTATTTATCAGAATGTTTCTGATCCCATCTTTGAATCAGCAGATTCCTACCGTGGATGGTCGTTATCCCGGGATACCGGTAGTATCCCCTTCAGCAGGTATCCCGGGGGGACGATTGTCCAGAGGACTGAGCCTCTTGACAGTTCCAGTCAGACAACCATTCATACCTCTATCCGTGGCTGGGTGGACCAGCATACGGAATTCCGGGTGAATACAGAAGGATCTGTGAAGAAGTGGATCCTCGACGAAGAAAACTGCACGCCCTCCTATGTAGAACGAAAGCAGAAGATGGAAATCCTGGTACCTGAAGAAGCGATCCGGGTGAGTGATCTTGTCTATCACCGGCTGACCGGAACAGGGGATAAGAATCAGACCGGAACCGGCCCGGTTGCCATGACCCCAGAGCCATCGCCAACGCCGGTTCCTACACTAGATCCGACACCGGTACCGTCACCGGACGCCCCGCCGGCCAGTGTGATAATCGAAGATCCTGGTGTTGTCCTTGATGAATACCGGGAGTACCAGGATCATGCCCGGGAGCTCCGTACTCTTCTGAATGACGAATACCAGGAGATCGCCAGCGAGATTGAAGATACTTCAGTCTCCAGACTGCACGCAGAGGCATCAGATCTTGACGCCCGGATCATCTCCGGGAAGAATGAATTCTCAAAACTGACCGTTCTTGAAGAAGAAATAGGGGACGCAAACATATCCGCTCCCTGGGGAATCCTGACGAGTGATTCGTATCATGACCTGAAAATTGCAGAGGAGGAGTTGATCGAATATTATACCCTGAAACGGGATACAATTCAGGATAAGCTGGACAGATATGAGTCCCAGCAGGAACGGTATCATCTGGTTGAAGAATACCTTGGTGTGATCGATGTCTTCCTGATGCAGATCGGGAGTGAGATAAAACGACTCGAGAAGATGGGGGCCGAATCGTCACAATAAACCGTTTCAGGCCGGATTTGTTCATCGTCCCTTTTTTTACTCCTTCAAACCGCTACACGTGTTGTATCGACATTAAGGGTCCATAGTATCGTTTTTGTGATATCCACTACCCTGAATGGATCAACCGGTACCCATCTGCAACTGACAAGTATGGTGTATCAGCACGGTTTCACATGTTCAGATGTATGTAAATCCCCTCTTCCCATTTCTGGCAGATGGTCCAATCGTGGGTTTTGAATCCTTCCTTGAATGGAGGGGGATGATTTGGTACGGATTTCGGGATTACCGGCCCTTGGATATTACATAATGGGGTTTATTATATAATGACCCCCGATATTCCCCGATTCCAACCGGTGAGCCTATCCCTATTTAAGAACTAATCTGAACTGGGGATATAAGGAGGCATGAAAGCAGCACGAGCCTCAGTCTGGGACCTCTATAACGGGGCAAAACAATACGTGGTCCCGCTCTTTCAACGGCCGTACGTTTGGTCACCGGATCAATGGGAGCAGCTCTGGACGGATATCTGGGAGCAGTATCAGATCCGGGGCGGTACCGGGGTAAAAAAAACTGCCCGGTTCCTTGGCTCTATCGTCGTGGTACGGGAATACGAGAAGAACCTCGATAAGTTTACGGTCATTGATGGTCAGCAGCGGATCACCACGATCAGCATTCTCCTTGCGGTTATCAGGGCTTTTGCCAGGGAACGGGGAATGAATGAACTGTACGGTCAGATATCTGATTTTCTGCGCAATACACCTAAAACAGGAGAAGGTCAGTATGTGATCATCCCCACCCGGGTGGACAAACCCTCATTGTATCACATTTTTAACGAGGATTATACCTTTGAACAGGATTCCCGGATCGTTGAATGCTTTGATTATTTCTGGCGCACGCTTGACAGTACCCCGGGAATCGATCTTAATATCCTTCAGCAGGTGATCACCGAGGATCTCTGTGTTGTATATATCGAACTTGATGAGGGTGAAAACCCGAATCAGGTGTTCGAAGCATTGAATTACCGGGGAGTCCCCCTTGAAGAGTCTGATCTGATCCGCAATTTCTTCTTTGCATGCCTTGAATCTCCCGAGATCGCTGAAGCAGAGTATGATCAGTACTGGAAACCGATGGAAGAGCGGTTGTTCAATGACCAGGAACTCATCTCCCGGTTTATCCGTCATTTCCTGATGCAGACCGGGGAGATTATCCGACCGGGTGAAGTGTTCGAAGCAATTCGTGAACGATACCTGCACTCGTCAACCGACCAGATACGCCAGTTACTCCAGGATCTGAACCGGTATTCGGATTATTACCGTCGCATATGGTATCCTGAAGAAGAGATACCCGAGGATCCCATCTTCAGGATGATAATCCGCAGTCTGATCCGAATCCGCCTGCTTGGTCCTGATCAGATTTGCCCGTTTCTCATGCTCTGTCTTGCAGATAATGATCCTGCATCAGATTCAGGAAACCGGCTGTCGGATGAAGACCTCTGCCGTGTGTTGCGCACCTGTGAGAGTTACCTGGTCCGAAGAGCCGTGTGTAACCGGTCTGACAGCGGGTATACGCAGGTCTTTTCAGACCTCTGCCGCGAAAGTCGTGATGGAGGGCCCGACCCAGGCAGGGTTGCATCATTTTTTACCGGCCTTCGGGAACCGCATGCATGCCCTGACGATGACGAATTTGATGATCATCTCCGGCATTCAGATCTTTACCAGCCCGGAGGGGATAACATCCTTGTCTGGATTATCCTCCAGTCTCTTGAGGAATTCTTTGATGACCAGTCACGCCGGTCTGATCAGGCACGCGAACCTGATCTCTTTGAAGACGGGCCGGCATCCCGGATGATTGATCATATCATGCCAGAGACCGTCACCGGCTGGTGGCAGGAACATCTTGGCCAGGATTATTCGACCGTGCACCAGGATTTTCTTCACCGGCTTGGGAACCTTACCCTCACCCTGGAGAACCCTGCAGTAAAAAGTGCTGATTTTGAGACGAAAAAGGCCTGGTATGGGCTTGACTCAATTCTGCTGAATACTTCGATGAAAAGTATCCGAATCTGGAGAAGATTCCAGATTGATCAGCGGAGCGGGATTCTTGCGGCTTTTTGCAGGAAGATCTGGCCGTCGGTACCGTTACCGCCGGAAATTCCGGCTGTGGTTCATGAATCCTCGCCATGTATGCGCCAGGGGGAGATCCCGAAACGGGCACGGCCGGTTATGGTGACCGTGCAGGGCACTGCATACCCGGTGAAGTTCTGGTACCAGGTCCTTGAACAGACAGTTCAGGCAATCTTCCAGAAGGAACCTCGAAAATTCGAACGGGTCATCAGGGAATACCCGTCTTTCTTCTCCGAGGATCCAGCGCAGTACAAATCGGTGGTCGGGGGGTACTCGTATAAATCGCGATTCGGGAGGTACCAGGTTCGTGATATGTGCCTGCACATGGTGCTGCTTGTCGGCTGGACCGAGGATTCCTGGTGTCTGACCTGTGAATAACCGGGATTAATCAATCTCCTTTCTTTTTACCGAAAACCCCCTGTTTTTCCTGAACGATCATCTTATCTTTTTTGCTGACGAAAAACCTGTTGACGAAATTTTCGGTGACAAAATGCCAGTCATGACTCCGGACCAGGTACGGGAGAGATTCGGGCCGCTCTTTGCAGAACGGTTTCTGGTGATGGTGGATGAGGAACGAGGTCTTGCTGAGATCATCGAGTCCTGTCGTCATCAGGGAACGATTGAATGGGATGTAATGAACAGGCGGCGGGCCGGCGGAGCGATTCGGGCAGCGACGGTTGAGGGCACCACGCTGACCATGATCGCCGCCCTTGGAGAATACCCGGCCCGTTTCGGACCGGCAGAGCAGGAGATTGGCGGTCAGTCCCTTGAATCAGTGGTTGTATCAGGTTCCGAGGTGGCAACCGGATGGGCTGGAATTGCCGGTGCAGGGGTGGGCATTGCTGCCTGCCTCCCGCAGGCTCCTGGAGTCATCAGGACCGAGTATCCGCAGGATGAAGACCTGAGTCCTGGTGGCGCACGGATCTGCCGTACGAAGATCATATCCCCCCGGTATGAGAAGGTGACCATCGGTATTGATGATACTGACACGAAAGACGGGGGTGCTACCTGGGTTCTCGCCCTGAAATGTGCGGAACAGTGTGCCATAGCGGGAGTTGTTTTCATCCGGATGCGCCTTGTTCAACTTAATCCGAAGGTTCCTGACAAAACGACAAATTGCGTGGGTGCAGTGCTGGTTTTTGCCGTACGAAGCGATGCTACGAGAGATCTTATCGAATATGTCCGGTCTTTCATCGAGCAGCATGCAGTATCGGGTGAATCCGGGATTGCGTACCGCACCGGGATTCATTATGGCGAAGAGAAAACCGGGTTTATAAGACGGGTCAAAGAAGAGATCATCTCCCTTTGTGATGCGGAAGAAGAGGCAGAACGGCTCGGTGTCCGGTATATCGATACAACCGGGGGAAAAGGACGAATTGGAGCATTAGGGGCGGTTCTCTGGGAACCGTTCGGTGTGGAGGCTGCAGGATTGTATGGAGAACATCTCTGAACCGTATGTCATCCATTATCCCTGGATATGTGCTATAAGCCCGGATGACGGGAACGAAGTCGAACTGATCGAGTGTTTTGACTGTATCGGCGGGGCGATGTGGGTGAAGAAACATTATGCACAGTCCCCTCTCGTCCGTTCGATCAGGACGATCGGAACCACCAACCGGTACCTGCTCACCTGTGGCTCGGTGGATCTTCTCCTTGAAGGATCACGGTTCCCGGCCGGGATATCTGCCGTTTCCGTCTCCGGTGAGGAGATCAGTATCTCATATATCGGGATGGGGGGAGGCGGGGTCGGTGCCACGATCTGCCGTGCTACTGCCCAGGGAGTGCTCCGCTCGACCTGTGAGGATTCCGGTGGAGGAAAGGTTGCCGGTGCGACGATTGTTCTCCCCCGCCGGCGCCGGGTTCTTATCGGTGTGGATGACACCGATACTCCCGAGGAGGGGGCAACCTGGACGCTTGTCCATAACATTGCCACGCAGGTAGCCGATGCCGCACACCAGTACCTCTCGCATACCATTGTGCAGTTCTTCCCGGTAGAATATCGTACCAAGAATTGTGTCGGGGTAGTTGCAGAGTTTGCCTCCACGAATCCTGAAGTTCTCGCCGATCGGTTTTCAGATCTCCTGAAACGGTATACTCTCTCGGACAAGACCGGGATGGCAGTGTTTACCGGATTTTCACCGGAACGGCTGCTTGATTATGGCTGGAGGGTTAAACAGGGAGAGGTCAGCCCTGACGAAGCCCTCGCTCTTGCCGGCCCTGATCTCTCCATCTCTATTGATGGCCGGGGAATCACCGGTGCGGTTGCGGCAATACCATTTGCAACGCGGTACAGGGAGGCGCTTGAATTGTGCGTCCGGAAATAAAGGCACGACTGCTATATGCCGGGACTGTCCGGATCACCGGAGAACCGGTTGAATCCTATATTGCCCGTTCCACTGCAGGTCCGGGAGCAGGAAGTGCTGGTGCTGTCTTTTATTCTGACGGGAAGGGACGGGTCAGGCTGGGTATCGCCCCTGACGGACCGGTTACGATCACCCATCTCGGTAATGGCCTCGTAGAACTCCGATATGATGATCTGTTTCTTACAGGAAGCCTTGAAAAACCCGCTTTACACTGTCCCCGGCAGGCATTCATTACCATTACGAGCGCCTGTATCTTCCGCTGCAGGTACTGTGTTGTCCCGACTCTCTCTGGGAGGAAAACCCCTGAAGAAATTGAAGCCATGGTCCGTTCGGTTCTCCCTGAAATTGATGCCATCTCTCTGACATCCGGGGTGCTCTCCTCCATATCAGAAGAAGAAGAATATACCATTGGTATCGTGAAACTGCTCTCGCAGTTTGGTCTTCCGATCGGGGTGTCCATCTATCCGACGAGAACCGGTCCGTTAAGACTTCACGATGCCGGTGCCGTCGAGGTCAAATTCAACCTGGAGACGGCAACCAACGCCCTCTTCAGGGAGATGTGTCCTGATCTTGATCGTGGGGAGGTATTCAGGATTCTCGTCTCCTCTGTACCGATTTTTGGGAAAGGGCATGTATTCTCAAATATCATCATCGGCCTCGGAGAAAGCGATGACGAGATCAGAACCTGTATTGATCTCCTCTGTGAAAACGGGATAATTCCCGTGATTCGACCTCTCAATCCCGGGGGTGACCTGGCTGGATTTTCACGTCCGTCCCCGGAGCGACTGATGGCAACGCATGACTACCTGACCCGTGCCCTTGCAGAGAATGGTCTTGACCCGATGCGGGCAAAAACCATGTGCCCGGCATGTACCGGATGTGATCTCATTCCAGGGAGGGATGCCTGATGGATCATCTGGTCAGCGATATCCTGGCATCATCTGACCGGGTATACGGGGTTCCCGGATACCCGGTTACCCGGCTGATCCAAAAAACAGGAGCCGAACTGGTCATCAACGAGAAGGTCGCTCTTGAATACGCCCTGGGTGATTCTCTCGCCGGGCGGCGTGCCTGTGTCATCGTGAAACATGTCGGCGTCAACGCGCTTGCCGATCCCCTCGCCCATGCGACCTTCCAGGGATTGAAAGCAGGTGTTGTCCTTCTTTCAGGCGATGATCCGGTCGCGGCAAACACCCTTACCGTTCAGGATTCCCGATGTTATGGGCCGGTTGCCGGGATACCGGTACTCGCTCCCGGTCCTGCTTCTCCGTTTCATATCCGGGATGCATATACTGCATCTGAACGGTACTCACGGATCGCCCTCGTCAGAATGACCCCCGAATCCATGGAAACCTATTCTTCCTGTCCAGAGAGCCCGGACGGCAGGAACGCCGTCAGACCCCCGGGATCCCTGGCCGATCCCGGCCTCACGATGTATGGGCGGGCGAAACAGGCAGCAGAAGGATATCCCCTGATGGCTGAGGAGGGCCTGATTCCAGGAACGGGACAGTACCCGCCTCCGGCCCCCCTCCCCGGAAACCCGGTCAGCAGGCATGACCGGGGCACCTGCCGGACCCTGTGCAGAGAGTGCCCGTACCATATGCTCTTTGCCCTGCTCAGGGATCTTGGAAAGGAGGTGATCTGCGATACCGGCTGTAGTCTGCTTGCCATGAACCCGCCCTATGGATTCGGGCTTGCCTGCTATGGAATGGGTTCTGCAGCTGCTGTCGCAGCCAGGAGCGTCGGAATAGCCCTGACCGGTGACGGGGCATTGTTCCACTCCGGGCTTCAGGCGCTTATCGATGCCCGGAAAAAAGCAATCCCGCTGCTCTGTATCGTGATGCAGAATCGGTGTATGGGGATGACCGGGGGTCAACCGGTGGGTGACATCATTCCATACCTCAAACCCTTTGACCCCCTTATCATCGATGCCAGTGATGTCATGTCAATTGCATCTGCACTCATGTCCGTCAGTCGTCTCCGTGTGATCGTGGTACAGGGCCGCTGCCCAGAGGTGATATGTCATGAAACCGTGGAATGTTGAGATCTGTGATGTAACTCTGCGCGACGGGGAACAGACCCCCGGCGTCTCATTTAAGCGCGAAGAGAAGATGGAGATCGCTTCCCGCCTTGATGCTATCGGAATCGAGGTGATCGAAGCAGGATTCCCGATCGTATCGGTACACGAGAAGGAGATCATCCGGGAAATATCCCGGATGGGTCTTTCTGCAAAGATATGCGGCCTCTCACGTGCCTGCCGGGAGGATGTGGATGCCGCCCTGGAGGCCGAGGTTGACATGATCGGGCTGTTTGTTGCAACCTCAGACCTCCATATCAGGCATAAGTACAAAAAACCCCGCGAGGAGGTCTTTGCAAAGGCCTTTGAACAACTTGATTATGCCGTTGACCATGGACTGATCGTCAGGTTCGGGGCAGAAGACGCGTCGAGGACCGATCGTGACGTTCTCCTCTCCGTGTACCGTGAAGCTGCAGACCGTAAGGCTACGTATGTCACTTATGCCGATACCACCGGGCGCCTTACCCCCCTTGAAGTGGCAACGGTGATGGACGATCTTATCCCGCAGGTTCCGGTCCCGGTTGCGATACACGCACATAATGATCTCGGTTGTGCGACCGCGAACACGATCATCGCAGCAGAAAAAGGAGCGTTCCAGTTACATACGACTGTCAACGGTCTTGGAGAGCGGGCAGGAAATGCACGGCTTGAAGAGGTTCTTGTCAGTCTTGTCCTGAAAGGAGGGATTAACCGGTATGATCTCACTGTTCTCCCTGGTCTCTCGGCTGAGGTCGAGGAGTATACGGGAATCCGCATGCCGGCAATCAAGGCAGTTGTCGGAGCAAATGCGTTTGCCCACGAGAGCGGGATTCATATCGCGGCAATCCTGGAGAATCCCTCAACATACGAATATATCCCTCCCGAACTGCTTGGTCTGGAGCGACGGTTTATTCTCGGAAAACACACCGGGAAGCGGGCACTTACCCATATCCTCGGGACATTCGGGTATCACCTGGCAGATGAACAGGTAATCGCGGTACTGGATGAGATCAAGGAACAGAGCGAGGGAAAGTGCAGGATCACCCCGGTGGTGTTGGCATCGATCATTCACAAGGTATGTGGAGAGGATATCATCAATGGAGCCATTAACCGAGAGAATTCTGGGTGCCCCGGCCGGTGAATTCGTAGACCGGAAGGTTGACCGGGCCTTCTGCCATGACGGTACGGGAATCCAGGCGAAAGTAATCTATGATGAGATGGGTGCCCCAGGTCTGGCTCATCCCACCGGCGTATACATCATATACGACCATATCGCCCCGGCTAACAACGGGCAGACTGCAGACCTGCAGCATGAACTCCGGTCCTTTGCCCGGGATAACGGGGTCACCTTCTTTGATATCGGGGCAGGCATCTGCCACCAGGTGATGGCCGAAGGGCTGGTTCTGCCCGGAGAGGTCGTAATAGGGGCTGATTCCCACTCATGTACCCTTGGTGCGCTCGGGGCCTTCGCGACCGGTGTCGGGGCAAGTGACATGGCCGGTATCTGGGTATCCGGAGAGACCTGGTTGCGGGTACCGGAAACGATTGCTGTCAGGCTTACCGGTTCCCTCAGGGCAGGAGTTGAGGCAAAGGACATAGCCCTGTCCTATGTCGGAAGCCTGGGAATGGATGGTGCGACGTACCAGGCAATTGAGTTCATCGGTGACGCATTCCCCGCTCTTCCCATGGAATCCCGCCTGACCCTCTGCAATATGGCCGTGGAGGTCGGGGCAAAGGCCGGACTCTGTTATGCAGATGCGGTGACCAGAACCTATCTTGCCGGGTTTGGAACAGAAATATCCGAGCAGATACCTGCAGACTCCGGGTATACCCGGGAGATCGATCTCTCCCTAAATGACCTTGTTCCCCTCCTGGCTGTTCCTCACCGGGTTGACACGGTTTATCCGGTCCCTGATTATGCAGGAACACCTGTTGATCAGGTATTCATCGGAACCTGCACGAATGGCCGGTATGAAGACCTGAAACGGGCAGCGGATATCCTTCGCGGACGGCGTGTCTCGGTGAGGACCATTGTTGTTCCGGCATCTGAACGCGATTACCTGAAAGCTGTCCGGACAGGTATTGCCGCAGACCTGATTGCTGCCGGTTGTGTTGTCTGCCCGCCCGGCTGCGGTCCGTGCCTCGGGGCGCACATGGGGGTTCTCGGGAAGGGCGAGGTTGCTCTTTCGACGGCAAACCGCAACTTTAGGAACCGGATGGGAATCGATGCCTCGTATTATCTCTGTTCCCCGACGACTGCGGCCGCTTCTGCATTATACGGACAAATCATAGATCCCCGTGAGGTGTGTTCATGCTGACCGGGAGTGGCCATTCGGTCTGCATCGGTGAGGATATAGACACCGATCTGGTCATCGCCGGGCGATACCTCAGGACCAAGGACCGGCAGGTCTGGGCAGAACATGTTTTTGAGGATCTCGACCCCGCCCTGGCACCCCGGCTCAAAGGCGCCGTCCTTGTCGCCGGTAAAAACATGGGTTGCGGTTCTTCGCGCGAGCAGGCAGTCCAGGCGCTGAAGTATGCAGGAGTACTGGCGATAATAGCGTCTTCATTTGCCCGGATCTTTTACCGGAACTGCATCAATGTCGGTCTTCCTGCTCTCGAATGTGAACGTTTTGTCTGCAATGACGGAGATACGATCTCTTATGACTGTATGGCAGGAGTGATCACGGTGAATGGCAAATCCTGTCAGTGCCGCCACCTTTCTCCCCGGATGCAGGAGATCTTAAGTGAAGGCGGGCTTGTGGAATACTGGAGACGGAGACTGTGATGATCTTTCCCCCTCACTGTAAATGCATCGGGTATGCGGGGAACAAACCCGTTGGTGACAAGGTCTATTTTCTCTCCCGGTATCTCATCCATGAAACTGGCGGGGGGTTTGAGATCCTTGCGGTAGAACCGGAAGATGGAGACGGAATGATGCGATCGATCAGATCCATCCGTACACTTGCAGGATCTGACGAGATTTGTGTGTATCCTGAACGCGTTGTGCTCCATAACCGGGCTGATCTGATACGACGGGCAGCAGGAACCGGAAAACGGTGCACGGTCTTTACCGGTATCGAGGAACACATGATCTTTGTCTGTGATCCCGATCTCTCTGCCCTGCTCACTGTTCATGTCTATGACGTTATGCCGCCTCGTCCGCACCTGGCGGAGACCGTGAAAACCCTCGAAGCGACCGGGATATTCGGTGAACTCGAGATCGTCTTTGAATATCATATCCGGGACATCAGGGAGACCGGTGCCGAGGTGTATCCGTGTCGGGCGGGGGGTTTTGCGAAAACCATTGATTCTGATCATCTTGGAGGCTCCGAACAGGTTGCCGGATGTATGACGGCACGTCAGGTGCTCTCTGAGTGTTACGGGAATGGTTTTCCGGTCATTGACATCTGTCCGGCCAACGTGGCAGCGGAAGAACCGTTTCTTGCACGGTGCTGCCGGGCAGAACGGACCGGCTGGCAGACAATAAATGGAAAACAGGGACAGGTTGTTCACTGGGGTTCATCACCAAAACAGATTACTGACAGTATATATGCCCTTGTTGGACAATGGAGGCAGAAATGAACGGAAAAATGAAGGTAGTCGTGGCACCCGGTGACGGGATCGGCCAGGAGGTTATTCCTCCTGCACTTGATATCCTCAGGTTTTTCCACCCTGAATGGGAGTACCAGCAGGTCTATCTTGGGTATGAATGCTGGAAACGAACCGGCAATGCCCTTTCCGATACCACCCTCGGTGTTCTTCGCGATGCTGATCTTATCCTCTTTGGTGCGGTTACCACGCCCCCGGATCCGAAATACCAGAGCGTGGTCCTCAGGATCAGGAAGGAACTTGATCTCTATGCAAACCTGCGTCCTGTATTCGGGGATGGATTTGATATTCTGATCGTCAGGGAGAACACCGAAGGCCTGTACTCTGGGATAGAATGGGAAGAGAAGGACCGGGCATGTACCCTCCGCGTAGTCAGTGAATCCGGTTCACGTCGTATTGCCCGGTTTGCCAGTTCCTGTGCAAAACGGCGAAGAAGGCATCTTACCATTGGAAATAAAGCCAATGTACTGAAATCTGATGCTTATTTCCTTCATATCTGCCTTGAAGAGGCTGAAAAGATGGGAATCTCTGTGGATCGCAAGTATATCGATGCACTGGTTCTTGACGTACTTCAGCATCCTGCACGGTACGACGTGATTGTCACGACCAATATCTTCGGCGACATCCTGTCCGACGCCGCAGCATACCTTGAAGGCGGGCTCGGGATGTTGCCAAGTGCGAATATCGGGAAAGAGCATGCCCTTTTCGAGCCGGTTCACGGGAGTGCCCCTGACATTGCCGGCAAGGGAGCAGCAAATCCGGTGGCTGCTATCAGGTGTGTCTCTCTCCTCCTCAAGTACGTGGGTGAGCGGGATCGTGCACGCCTGGTCGAGAAAGCGATTCAACAGGCACTGTCAGACGGAATCCGGACCGGGGATCTCGGTGGGACCGCCGGGACCGCAGAGATGGGGGAGGCTGTTCTTGCCCGGCTCAGGGTCATCGGGGCAGTGGATGCTCTGGACATCTGATTATCAGGTTCAGAGTCCGGCGTGGATCACCCGGGGACCCTTTTTCAGGTCCCTTCATATCGGATTGTTTTCAGGGAGATTCTGAATACTGGAAAAAGGGTCTAGATATTGTAAAATAGTATTAAATATCAGTTTCGCCACATAACCGGTTCAGTTCGGAAAAAAGGCGTGAAAATTGAGCCACCGTTTCTTCGTCAACCGTGCCGGGAGCTTCGCAGATACGATCGGCAAGCAACTCGGCTACTTTCCACCGTTCGAATCTCTCTCCCCGTCTCTGTTCGATTACATCCTCGATCCGGGAGAGTATGCCCTGTTCCTGGAACCCGTCCGAGCTTGGCGGGGTGATCAATCCGGATGCAAGTCCGGATGAGATCTCCGTTACACACGAACGGTAGAGATCACTGCTGATAAGATCCTCGACGGTAGCCTCGCGAACCGGTGTAAACTGGTTGTACAGGAGTATTGTCCGCTTTATTCCGTCTGCCTGCGTGTGATCGAGCATCTCCCGCGGGATCTCCTTTCCTGAAAGGAGAACAACTGCCTGGTGCCGGCCGGCCTTGATCAGGGTTGCAAGGGGAATGAGGTTGATGATCCCTCCGGCAGGGGTAAGGGTAATGGCAGGATTTATCCCACCTTTTTCCTGCTTTAACAGCACATAGTTCATCGCCTGGAGGATCCAGAGATCTGCGAGATCCTCAACAAGCACCTGCTTTCCGGTGACGAGGATTTTCTGGGCGATCCGGTATGCAAGAGCTGCTTCGAGGGGAAAGAGGGAGTCACGGTCTTTCGGCCAATCCCTGACTGACACCTTGGTGGTCCCGTCCTCGCTCTCAAAGACCGTTCTGACCCGTTCCGGATGATCAAGATCGATCATGAACGGAGAATGGGTAGAATACATGATCTGGTTCTGTTGCGAGAGCTGTTCAAAAAACTTGACCGAATGGAGTTGTGATGTGGCGTGTAGTTCTATACCGGGTTCGTCAAGGAGCAGGATACAGTCATGGTAGGCATCTCCTGATTCCACAAGGAAGATGAGATAAAACGAGAAGAAGTACTGGAGTCCGGCACTTCTCTGTTCAAGCTCGATTTCAGAGGGATCGAGGTCATCAGAGACCCATACTCTGAAATAATCGCCGTCGATGTCATACCTGAACCGTATCCGCCGCTGTTCCCACCAGTTCTCGAACTTCTTTGTCATCAGGTTGGATGCAGTTGAGAGAAGGATGGATCGCTCATCAACCTGCCTTCGTATTATCGGGTTGTCATCGGTTGCATTTTTGTGAGAACCAAGTTTATCCAAAAGATCCAGGTCAAGATTCACATGCCTGAAGAGGCAGTTTGTCGCCCGCAAGCCGGGTGAGTCAGGATGTGACTTGAGGGTGGCGATAAAAGTTGGGATGTGAATCGCACTCTCAATTACGCTGTACTGATCGAAATAGAGAAATTTCGGGAGGTGATCGATGATATACCGGTTTGCGGTCATCAGACTTTCGTAAATCTCAATCTGACGATTGAGCCGGTAGAACGGTTCGGTTATCGGGCTGAGAATCTCCTGTTGCCAGGGCTCGTTTGCACGGCTTTTAAGGGCATTAATCAAATCGGTGACCTGACGGCGTTGGATCTGCCCTTCTTCTGGGATGGCTGTCTTCTGTTCTTCGAGGAATATGAGCAGGGTCTCCTTGATCCTCCCGAGTGTTTCTCCCCGTCCCTCTGGTGCGGAGAGATTCCTGATCTGCTCTACGGCAACCTCAATGGTATGGATGAGCTCCTTACTGGTAATGAGGTCGATCCCGATGTCAGGATGATAGGTGATGCCGTATCTTCCCGTGTAGTGCCTGGTGACCTCGACAGACTGAACATCCTGGCAGAGTTCAGATATTCCGGCGAGATCCTGTCGCTCCTTATCGTTCAGGACAAACCTGCAGGAAGCCACAGGCCAGTCGGTCCGGGTGATCTCAGATGCATACCGCTGTCTTGGAAACTCTTTCAATCCATCATATCCTGCCCCGTCAGAGGGATTCATTTTTGAAAGGGCCCTGAAGATGGCAGATTTTCCAGACTCGTTCTTCCCGACAAAGATCGTAAGTCTGTCAACCGGAACCCAGCCAGTATCTTGGATGATCTTATAGTTCTGGACCCGGAACTCGGCAAGGTGCATGATTGATCTGTTATGTTACTGAATAAAAGGGATTCTCTTATGACCGTGACACCCGCCCCATCAGATCAGGAAATGGGGATCACCGACGCCCCTTCGTTCTGCCCGGTGGTGATTCGGGTATATCCTCCCCCGGCCTCGGAAAGGAAGGAATCTATCGATTCAGCTGCTTTTCGCTCACCGGTATCGGTAATAAGGAAGAGAGTTGGCCCGAATGAGGACATGCCGGCTGCCCCGAGTCCTCCATCCTGCATGAAACGGAGCGTTTCACGGATGGGTTCCGGTTGCAGTGCTATTTCCCTGGCTTTAAATCCGTTCTGCTGGATAGTCCGGAGAGCAGTATCAAATCCGTCGAGATCCTCTTCAATAACTGAGGGAATGAGTCCCATAAGGACGGCATGTGCCGTGGCCCTGACTTCTTCGATCGGAACCGGGCAATACCGGGTAAAGATGTCCTTTTCTCTCTCTCCCGATATCTGGCACCCGGATCGTGGGCAGGCGAGGATAACTTTCCATGACTCCGGGAATGGGTACCGCCCGAGTACCGGAGCCGGCGGAGTGGATACCGAGGCTGATGAGGGGAGGTAGGTCTCCTTCTGTTTTCCCGGGCCGAATGAATGGCCCCCGTCGACGATAACACCCCCCTGGATGAAGGACTGAAGACCTATTCCCGAGGTTCCTCCCCTGCCGGTAATTCGTGCAAGGGTGGTCTGGTCTGCCCTGATACCATAGAGTTCCATGACCGCCGAACAAATTGCAAGAGCGGTCTGCGTCCCACTGCCCAGGCCCTCATGATCAGGGATATAATCATGTACCGTTATGGCTGCCCCGGGAATAACGGGGATATCGGTCTGTATCCGTCTGAATATCCCTTCTATCTTCTTAGTGAGGGCCGGGCCTGCACCGTTCACTGACCACTCCTCTGCCATGCGTGCCGAGAGGTGCAATCCAGGATCGGCAAGGGTGATTCCTACCCCTCCATCAATCCGCCCCGTTGTCCCGTTGAGGTCAATCAGGCCGAGATGGAGCCGTGACGGAGTCTTGACATGAACAACCCGCTGGTCAGCATATAGTGACGGGGAGAGGTATTCGGTTATATGAAAAAGCGGCTTCTGATTACTGATAATCCGGTAAGATCGGGTTAATAGGGGCAATTTTGGATGAGAACCGAGTTTCACCGCGATATCGTGCTTATCGTTCTCGGTGCTGATACTGATCAGTTCACGGCGGGATTCAAGGGTGGCATCCCTGAGGATATGCCCGATCGGCCGGTCTGCCCTCGTCAATTCATCCATGGCGTATCCTGGCATCCGTTCGACCGCCGACCGGGATATTGCGTAGATAAGTGGTTTTTTGGTGATCGACGCCCGGATCAGGACCTCCCTGAAGTTCACCGGATCTCCTGGCGAGACGGCGAGAAGGTCAGCATCGGCCACCCCTGCCGGGTGGATCTCCTGGTGATCGGTCAGGATCTCAATCGTAGATCGTTCAAAGGCTTCGAGAAGAGCTGTCACCGATCCATCGGTGGTCAGAAGTGCCCGCTGGGCACAGGAAAGATCGCCAATCTTCTCTTCGAGTGGTTTTAGAAGTCTGTTTTTCATGGGACCAGGGTATAATCGGTGTATCGTTCCCTGAGCGGGCGGTGAATGTCTGAACAGATGTATTCCATCTCCCCGGGTTCGAGGTATTCCCCGAAATCAGATCCGGCGCTCCTTGAGATCTGTTCGCAATAGAGCGTGCCCCCGAGATCGTTCGCACCGGAGAGAAGTCCGAGCTGGGCCATCTTCTGACCGAGTTTTACCCAGGACACCTGGATGTTCCTGAAATTATCCAGGAACAACCGGCTGATTGCGATCATGAGAAGATCCTGTCTTCCGGTGGCTCCCGGGTAACTTTTCCCCTCCAGGAATAGCGGGGTTTTTGCGTGAACATATGAAAGCGGTACAAACTCGGTGAACATCCCGGTATTGTCCTGGATTTCCCTGATAATGTCGAGATGGGTTATCCGGTCGGAGAGTGTTTCACAGGATCCGTACATGATGGTTGCGGTGGAAGGGATACCAAGGCGATGCGCTTCTGTGATGATCCTGATCCATTCTGATGTGGTTACCTTATCCGGACAGATGACCTCCCTGACCGGATCCGAGAGGATCTCTGCCGCGGTTCCACAGAGGGTCTTCAGGCCTGCGTTCCTGAAGCGTTCGAGGACTTCGGTCGTCGGGATAGCACTTTTTCTTGCAGCATATGCAACCTCCATGGGATTGGAGGCATGGATGTGAAGTCCGGGCGCCTCCTCCCTGATGGTGGAGTAGATGGAACAGTATGATTCGGCTGAAAAATCCGGATGAAGCCCGCTCACGGTACAAATCTCGGTTACCCCCCTGGTTTGTGCCTCCCTTACCCGGAGCCTGATATCGTCCGGAGTGAGGAGGAATGCGTCGGAATCTCCGGTACGGCGTGAATAGCCACAAAACCCGCATGAATTTACGCAGATATTGGTACAGTTGACATTCTGGTTCCGCACATACGTGACATCCGGACCACAGATGTCTGCACGTTTCTGGTTGGCTGTATCAAGGATAAGATGGAGATATTCTCCCGATTCCTGGAATAACCGGATGGCTTCGGCTTTCGTTATCCTGTAGCCGCCGAGGATGTCCTCAAGGATGGTTCGTATAGGAGTTTCGGAGAGAGGGGCCATGTTTCACAGGTGCAGGTACCATTTTCCTGGGGAACAAAAAGGGTTCGCATATGATCATCATCTGATCTTCTGGAACCGGGAAAATGCATCGATAACCTTATTTTTATCTGTGAATTGCATGAGTTCCAGTTGATCCCGCTTAAAATACATATGTGCCGAGACTGAGATTGTTTCGAGCCATCCCTGGGATATCTCCGGGCTTCCCCGCTTTCTTCCTGAATTGATTCCATCAATAATATATCTCTGAAGATGCGCGAGACCGTAGGCGTTTTGTCCCCAGGCAGAGAGCATGTCATTGCTCCTGAACAGGCAGACAAGGTTGAGTTTGTTCTCCCGGGTGATGATGCACTGGATGATCTGAAGGCACGGCGGCTCGTCACGACTGATGTCAAACTCTGGAACCCAGGTAATAGCAATAGCCCTCCGGCTGTTTGGGTTTTCTATGAGTCGATTAATGAGTGACCGCTGGATCTGGTCTATGCCACCGGTTCTTCCATCCCCCTTCCAGGAAAGGGTCATTATTCCGGATGCCGGAAGATATCCCAGCTTTCTGAATACCGGGTCGGTGATTTTACGGAGAATTCCCGGCTGGCTCTCCATACCCATCTCCTGAACCGGATGGGGATAATCCCTGAGCCGGTTTCCATAGGTATACACGGCATCAGTTCCGTCTTCCCGTCTTGGGGTGATCGTGTAGAGAGATGCCTGGTACTGTTCTGAGAATCTCTCCCCGAAGAGTGATGCACTCGATCGCATCGGCTCTGAGAACGGCTCCTCAATATGGATACAGACCGGTTCCTCAGGGTCGTATGTGATCTCCTCATCCTCGGTTACCCGGACATTTCCATTACTCCTTTCAATGATTACCCGTATGACTTCCTCATGGGCTTCACCGATAGATCGCCGTGTGATGAGAAGCATGATTCTCTCTTTACTACATCAGAACTTGTCTCACAAAAACCGTTTGGTCTGATATCCGCAAGATGGCCGGATCCAGAACAGGCATGGTGCAATGGTTATCGTATATCAGAAACCAGCCATGTAGCAGGATTGAAAGGATGTGTGAAACGGTTTTTCGCCTGCGAGTGCAGGTACCAACCCCGATCGGCAGATCCCGTCCCCGAGATCACGGAAGAAACAGGCGTACCATGCTCCGGGATCAGGGATACCCGGGATCATGAGGTCGATCGTCCTCTTATCCTCCCAGTCGACCAGGCGGTGTCATCCGGAGGTAAAGCCGGGTGGAGACCGGGTACTCTGTCTGGTATCATAGTTCATGAATCATACCTCCCTGGACCAGTATTCATCCAGACCTGTCCTCCTGCGATTGCAGGACTGGTTTGAAACGGAATGGATTGTTTCCCAGTATATATTCCTCCTTTCGCAGGTGGATTGGCCTGAACGGTGTGCAGTAGTTTCTCGTTGACGGGCTTGGTGAATATTCTTAACTCTTGATGGTGAACCAGATGTATCTCTGCTGGATGATATCTGTGATCCGGGTTCTCTACGTCGATGATGATCTGAAATTCGGCGACTTTTTCAGCATTTACCTCGGGAAACAGGGTGATTTCTCCATACGTGTCATTCAGAACGGACAGGAGGCTCTCATTCTGCTTCGTTCCGAGGTATTTGATATCATCATCTCGGATTATCAGATGCCGGAGATGGACGGCCTTTCCCTGCTCCGTTCTGTTCGTGCCTCCGGCATCACGACACCATTTATCCTGTTTACCGGAAAAGGTCGTGAAGAGGTAGTAATTGAAGCTATCAACTCAGGCGTTACCTATTACCTGCAGAAAGGGGGTGACAACCGTGCAACCTTTGCGGAACTTGCCCATAAAATACTCCTGGCAACGTCATCAAAGCAGGCTGCTGATGCTCTCAGGGAAAGCGAGCAGCGATATCGTGAACTTGCTGATCTCCTTCCTGAAAGTGTATTTGAAGCTGATTTAAACGGTACTCTCACGTATGTGAACCGGATTGCCCGGGAAAAATTTGGTGTCGATGATACGGCAGATATCTCGGCATTCTCCATATTTGACTTCATCAGCCTGGATGATCACGATCTTACGAGAACCCTCCTCCAGGAGATAATCACCACCGGGCGGGACATTCCCCATGAATATGCCGTAATGAGGCGTGATGGAACACGATTCCCGGTTATCATTCACTCCTCACCAATATCCTCTTCCGGGGTGCCAGTTGGAATCCGCGGGGTTATTATCGACATGACCCGGCAGAAACAGGCAGAGGAAGCCCTTTTAGAATCAAAACGCCGCCTTTCTGATATTATCCAGTTCCTGCCTGATGCGACATTTGTAGTCAATAAAGAAGGGGTTGTCACTGCCTGGAATCATGCCATCGAGGAATTGACCGGGGTGCCTGCCCGGATGATGATAGGAAAAGGTGACCATTCCTACAGTATCCCGTTTTACGGTGTAAAACGGGACATACTCATTGATCATGCACTATTATCGACGAATCCTGAAGAGGAAGGGTACCTGAGAACACAACGAGAGGGGGATGTTATCTTTGGTGAATCATATATTCCCGGCCTCAAAGGAGGAATATACCTGTGGAGTATTGCCACCCCGCTTATGGATGCCCGGGGTACTGTTGTGGGAGCGATTGAGAGCGGCCGGGATATCACCGCACGGGTAAAAAGCGAGGATGAACTGAACCGGGCCAGGATTGAACTTGAGGAGCGGGTTGCGGTCAGAACAGCCGAGCTCCTGGAACTGAACCGGACGATGATATCTGAGATAGACGAACGGAGACATGCCGAAGAAGCCCTCCGGGAGAGCGAGGAACGGTACCGTCGACTGGTAGAACTTTTTCCCGATGCAATCATGGTCTATGACGGCACAAAGATCGTGTATGTCAATCCGGCAGGTGTTCATCTGCTTGGAGCCAGGGAGGTCGGTGAAATCATCGGCTTTCCGCTTCAGCGGTTCTTATCTCTTCCTTCCGTGATTGAGGATATCTTCTCCCTCTCCCGTTATTCAGCAGATTCCGGCCCGGTAATCCCGCTTGAAACACGCATGACAACGATCCCGGGCGATCAGTTTTATGCAGAGATCTCTGTCCTACTGATAACCTATAAACACGATCCTGCTCTTCTGATGGTCATCCGGGACATCACCAGGAGAAAGGAGGCTGAGGCGAGGTTGCGGGAGTATGCTGATGAGATGGTGGACAAGAACAAGGAACTTGATTTCATCACCAACCAGCTCATCGAGATGAATCACCAGCTGGATAAACGGGTGAGTGAACGGACCCGTGAAGTGTCACGTCTTCTTCACCAGAAGGATATGCTCATCCACCAGCTTGGCCATGATCTAAAAACCCCGCTCACCCCGCTGATCGCCCTGCTTCCGGATATTGCCAGGAAAGAGGATAATCCGGAACAAAAAGAGATCCTCTTGATTCTCCTTAGATCGGTGTATTCTATTCGGGATCACGTAGAGAAGATCCTCCTGATTGCCAGACTGAACCGGGATGACACCGAAGTTATCGCAGAGCCTGTCCGGATTCTGCCGGTTCTCCGCAATATAGTTCAGGATCACACGATATCCATCGGGAAGAAGAATCTTGAGATTGTCCTTGAGGTTCCTGATGATACCCTCATTCTCTTCTCCCCCCGTGATGCATCCATTGTTTTTGACAACCTCATCTCGAATGCGGTTAAATACTCCTATGAAGGTGGTTCAATCCGGGTACACGGTGAAAAGGCAGGAGATGAAGTATCTCTCTCCTTTGAGGATACCGGGGTCGGGCTGACGGAAGATGAAGCACTGCATGTGTTTGATGATTTTTACATGGCCGATGATTCCCGACATGATCGTGGTTCATCAGGGCTGGGCCTGTCAATCGTCCGAAGACTGGTCGGCTTGTATGGGGGAACGGTCATGGTAACCAGCAGGGGGAAAGGGTTTGGCTGTACCTTCACCCTTTCCCTCCGGTCAGCAGTTCAACCCTGAAAAAGGATGGTTATTCCCTGAGCACTGAAACAAGTCTCTTAACTTCCTGCTCTACAGCAGGAGGAATTGCTTCAGGGTTTCCAAGGTGTTCTTCGATCTCTCTCACAATGGCTGATCCGACGATGACACCGTCAGCCCCGGCCTGAACCCAGGTTTGTACCTGTTCTGGTGTGGATATACCAAATCCCGGCAGGATCGGCAGTTTAGTTGCTTTTTTCAATGACTGAAGAAATTCAATGGCGTTCCTATCTACCCCGGTTCTGGTCCCTGTCACTCCGAGAACGGCTACCATGTAGATAAATCCACGGGCTCCAGCGGTTATCCGGGTCACCCGGTCCGGCGACGTCGTAGTTCCTGCCATGAGGATAGTATACATCCCGACAGCCACTGCTGCCGTTTGATATGGTTCTGACTCCTCTATCGGTGCATCGGCAATGACCACGCCGTCAATTCCGGCTTTTGCAGCACGCACATAGAACCGTTCGGCTCCATAGGCATGGATCAGGTTTGCATAGGTCAGGATAACAATCGGAATAGCCGTTTCGGTTCTGATGGTTTCGACCATTGAAAAGAGACGGTCAGCGTTCATTCCTGACTGCAGGGCACGAAGATCCGCCCGCTGGATAACCGGACCGTCTGAGGTCGGGTCAGAGAACGGCAGTCCGAACTCGATAATATCAGCCCCGCCCCGGATCATTGCCCGTACAATCTCGATGCTCTGTTTCTCATCCGGATCTCCTGCCACTGTGAATGCGACAAGAACCGGATGGCCTGCTTGTCTGAATACCTCATCAATCCGGTTCATAATTGCCCCTCCATGAGTTCCATTACGGTTGTTACGTCCTTGTCTCCCCTGCCTGAGAGGTTGATCACCAGTATCCCGTCTTTTCCGAGTGTGGGACCGATCTTACGGGCATACGCGACTGCATGGGATGATTCAAGTGCTGGAATAATCCCTTCAGTCCGTGAAAGGTAAAGAAATGCATCAAGAGCCTCGTTATCGGTGATAATATCGTAGGTGATCCTTCCGGTATCCCTCAGGTTCGCATGTTCGGGTCCCACGCCAGGGTAATCGAGCCCTGCTGAGACTGAATGGGATTCCAGGATCTGACCGTACTGATCCTGCAGGATGTAGGAGTAATTTCCGTGGAGAATACCGGGACTTCCGGCACAGAGGGTTGCACCATGCCGGCGGTCAAGTCCCTCACCACCGGCTTCCACACCGAACAGGCGGACCGGATCAGAGAGAAATGGATGGAACATCCCGATTGCATTTGATCCTCCACCAATGCAGGCAATAATCACGTCCGGGAGGCGTCCTTCTGCTTCAATTACCTGTTTCTTTGTTTCATTTCCGATAACACTCTGGAAATCCCTGACAATGGTGGGAAAGGGATGACATCCGACTACGGTTCCGATGACATAATGGGTATATTCTGCTGTTGCCACCCAGTCCCGATATGCCTCGTTGATTGAATCCTTCAGTGTTTTCGTCCCGCTCTCGACCGGGATGACCCTGGCTCCCATCATCTTCATCCGGGCAACATTCAAGCTCTGTCTTGCGATGTCAATCGAGCCCATGTATACGTCAACCTGCAATCCAAGGGCTGCCCCGGCAATTGCAGTCGCTACACCATGCTGTCCGGCACCGGTTTCAGCTATCAGCCGTTTTTTTCCCATGTGTCTGGCAAGCAACGCCTGACCTATAGCATTATTCAGTTTATGAGCTCCCGAGTGAAGAAGATCTTCGCGTTTCAGATAGACCTTGCATCCGAGATCTGCAGACATATTGCGGCAGAATGTGAGCGGCGTCGCCCGTCCGGCATAACTGGTCATGAACCATTCCAGTTCGGTCCTGAACACCTCTTCCCGGGTGATCGTGAGATATGCTTCTTCGAGTTCCTCGAGTGCATACATGAGTGTTTCCGGTGCAAAACAGCCCCCGTATGGGCCAAATCGTGTTTCCAATCTCATTCAGATGCCTCTCTGGCGTTTCGTATGAACTGACGTATTTTTTCGTGGTCCTTGATTCCCGGGCGTGTTTCCACACCGGAGGCTACATCCACTGCATAGGGATGAAGCGTCCGGACTGCATGCCCGACGGTTTCCGGAGTGAGTCCTCCGGCCAGGATAACCGGGACCGATGCAGTCCGGATCATTTCCCTGGCAAATTCCTCGTCATAACAGGTTCCCCGTCCCATGCTGGCATCTATAATAAGTGCATCAGCATTTCCGGCGACAGGATGTTCAGGTCCGCAGACCCTGATGACCCGGGTCACGGTCTGTGGAACAGACAGTGACGCCGATATCTGGACTGCGGTCGGTCGCAGGGCAAGGATCTCGTTGAGTTCTTCAGGATCAGCAGTATGGGAGACACAGATCCTGGCGATAAATGGCCCGGTTGCTGAGAATATCTTCTGAGCCTGCTCTGTACTGACCGACCGGGGGGAGTCTGAAAAGAGGACTACCCCGACGGCATCCGCCCCGGCTGCTTCTGCCACCCGGGCATCTTCCGGCCGGGTGATTCCGCAGATCTTTACGCGTATACAAATCCCTCCAGACGCTGTTTTAGATTTTTTGCCGACATGATCCCCGAACCGACCAGGAACCCGTGGGCATACCGCCTGAGCGATCTGATATCACATGGCCAGATCATACCACTCTCTGCGATCACGGTTTTTCCTGCACTTCGTATGGCCGGACCCAGCCGGGCAGTGGTCCCGAGATCTATCCGGAGGGTGGATAGATCCCGGTTATTCACACCGATTATTGTTGCGTCTGTATCAAGTGCCATTTTAACTTCCCTGCTGGTATGGACCTCAACTAGTGGCTCCAGCCCTGATCGGAAGGTTGCAGATACGAACTCATCAAGTCTGTCTTCAAGAACGGCTGCAATGAGCAGCAGTGCATCGGCACCAAGTGCCCGTGTCTCCTGGATCTGCTTCAGATCCACGATGAAGTCTTTTCTCAGGATAGGAACCGGGCAGCACTCCCTGATCGAGGGAATGGTGGTTGCATCTCCCTTGAAATATGCCGGTTCGGTCAGAACCGAGATGGCTGTACATCCTCCTGAAATATACCGGTCAGCAATGAAAGATGGACTGATACCAGACCGGATCTGTCCCCGTGACGGCGATGCAAACTTGATCTCGGCAATCACTGCATTTCTGTCAGTCTGATTTCTGATCGAGTGTTCAAGGCTAATCGGATGGTATGAGGGGATGGTGAACTGCTCTGGGAGAAGTTCGGCCCGCCTGCCGGAATCTGCAACGATGGTGTCGAGGATCATGTCCCATGCACCCTGGTCAGGAGTTCGAGGGTTTTTTCAGCTCTCCCTGAATCAATCGCTTTTTCTGCCGCAACAACTCCCTCGCGGAGAGATTCAGCTCCCCCACCGAGCATGATGGCGGCTGCAGCGTTGAGGACAACCACATCACGTTTCGGTCCGGCCATCCCTCCCAGAATTCCGTGGATTATCTCTGCATTCATTGCGGCATTCCCTCCGGTGAGATCAGACGGGCATGCCCTCTGAATACCGAATTCTTCAGGTACTATCCTGAACCGCCGGATCGTTCCGTCATGCAGCTCCGCGATCTCGGTCGGGCCGCAGACGGTTATCTCATCGGTACCGTTCCCATGGACGACCATGGCACGGGGAATTCCAAGGCTTTTCAGGGTTTCAGGAACCGTTGAGAGGAGATTCTTATCTCCGACACCAATCAGTCGTGCCTGTGCCCGTGCCGGATTGAGGAGTGGTCCGAGGATATTGAAGACCGAGAAAAATCCGGTCTCTTTTCGCGCTGGTGCAACCCTGCCCATCGCCGGATGAAACCGGGGTGCATACAGGAACGCAATACCGCTTGAAGTGACCGAGCGGGCAGCCTCCTCGCAATTCAGTTCAATCGGAACCCCGAGCGCTTCAAGCACGTCGGCAGATCCGCAGGATGATGAGACGCTCCGGTTGCCATGTTTGACAACCCTGACCCCGGCTGCTGCAGTAACAATGGCAGCAGCAGTGCTGATATTGAAGGTGTTTGCCCCGTCACCTCCTGTACCGCAGGTATCCACGAGTATCTCATCCTTCTCCGGTACGACCGGGATGGCATGTTCCTGGAGAACCCGTGCAAATGCTGTCAGTTCCGGGGTGGTTACCCCCTTCATGCGCATTGCTGTGATGAAACAGCCTATCTGGGCATCAGTCATGCTGCCTGAGGCGATAGCAGACATAATCGCAGATGCTTCTCCTGCAATCAGATCTTCTCCCGCGATTAGTTTATGCAGTATCGGCTTGATCATTATTCCCCCCTCCGGGAAAGGAAATTTTTCATCAGGGCAGTGCCTGAGGGACTCATGATGCTTTCCGGATGGAACTGGAGTCCGTATACTGCCTGATCCGGATTGATAACACCCATGATACTGTTATCATCCAGTGCACGGGCACAAACCGAAAGGGTTTTTGGGATGTTCTCCGGGTCAGCGGTGAGGGAGTGGTACCGTGTTGCCCTGATCGGGCATTCAAGTCCCTGGAACAGACCTCTTCCATCATGTTCGATGAGGCTGGTTTTCCCGTGAACCGGGACTGAAAGCCGGGTGATAGTCCCTCCTTCCGTGTG
This sequence comes from uncultured Methanospirillum sp., assembly GCA_964637135.1. Lineage (GTDB taxonomy): Archaea > Halobacteriota > Methanomicrobia > Methanomicrobiales > Methanospirillaceae > Methanospirillum. The sequence goes on from CAZWTX010000004.1 coordinate 117,124, forward strand.
GATAATTGTCTGATGTCCGAGACAGACCCCGAGTATCGGGATTTTACCGGAGTAGGTTCTTATCACATCTGCACATATCCCGGCATCTTTGGGAGTTCCCGGACCGGGGGAGAGGATAATCCGGTCTGGCTCGGTATTTTTAACCTCATCAATCGTTCTGTTGCAGGTTACAGCCACCGGTTCGGCACCAAGTGATCCGACGAGCTGGTACAGGTTATAGGTAAAACTGTCAAAGCAGTCGATGATGGTAACATTCATGGAAGTTCCCCCGCGATATGGAGGGCCGCAGCAAGGGCCGCTCCCTTTACATTTGTCTCCTCATACTCACGGCAGGGATCTGAATCTGCTACGATTCCTGCTCCGACTGATATCGACGCGTTCTCTCCGGAGATGATGATGGTCCGGATGGCGATCGCAAATTCAAGCATTCTGGAAAAACCGATATACCCCACTGCTCCGGCATACAGGCCACGGGGACGGTTTTCAAGTTCGCTGATAATCTGCATCGCCCTGATCTTCGGTGCCCCTGATACGGTTCCGGCAGGGAAACAGGAAGCAAATGCATCGAACTGATCACAGCCCTCATGAAGCGTTCCGGTGACTGTCGAAGTGATATGTTGGACATGTGAGAACTTCTCGATAGACATGAATTCATCCAGGCGGACTGATCCGAATGCTGATACCCGTCCGATGTCATTTCTCGCGAGATCAACGAGCATCAAGTGTTCTGCACATTCTTTCCCGTCTGAAAGAAGGTCTTCTGCAAGGGCGTTATCTTCTGCCGGATCTCTTCCCCGGGGGCGTGTACCTGCAATTGGAACCGTGGTTACCTGATCACCGGTTACCCTGACCAACATTTCAGGACTTGATCCGATGATCGTCTCGTCAGGGAATGCAAGGTAATACAGGTATGGGGAAGGATTGAGTTGTCTGAGCACCTCGTATACCCGGTAGGGATCACCAGTGAACGGCTGGCTGAATTCGCGTGAAAGAACGACCTGGAAGATATCTCCTGCCCTGATATGATCAAGCCCTTTCTGCACAATTCGGGCAAATTGCTCCTCTTCACCGGGAATTGAGTCAGGTCTCATTCCTGCAGGAATCCCGGGAATCCGGATATCTCCGGTGGGAACCGATGAAACCTGCCCAGCGAGGTTTTCAGCTTCTCTCCTCGCTCTTGTCAGTACTGTTTCGCGGTCCTCTGTTCCGTCCAGGATCGCGGTGATGGTGATCGTGCATCTCTCCCTGATGTGATCAAATATAATGCACCGGGTTGAACAGAGGAATTTGGCAAAGGTGCCGTGTTTTTCGTGTTCAGGAACAAGCCCGTGATGCATCCTGCTGACCATGTCATAGGAAAAGTATCCGACAAACCCGCCTGAGAAATCCGTATCCTGGTTCCCGGTTATCCGGAATGCTTCTGCAACCTTCTTCATGTGGATAACCGGATCCCCTTCTTCAGTCGTCTCATCCCCGGGGGGAAACAGGGGTGCTATTGCACCGGTAATGGTTACCCGGTCTGTTATCGAGATGATACCTGCTGATTCCAGCCCGATGATGGATCGTACCGCCCGCCGGGGCACTCCTTCCATTGATTCGAGGAGAAAACCGGTCTCTCCCTTCAGGGCTTTGAATATCGCCGCTGGAGAAGCAGCCGGCATCGGGATAGATACCGAAACCGGGAGTGCCCCGATGAATGATGAAGGTTCATCTCTGCCCATGAGCGGGTTGTTCTTTTCCTGGAGCGGGGTTTTACCCGCCGTACCGGTTACCATTCCACCGGCATCACCTTGTTTTGAATAGGCAATGTCATACTCATCTGTACGTTATTGTATATCTATATACATTGCTGATCTTTAGTGTTTAGCGCGATGCAAAAAAGTATTGATTTGTATTATTACTTCATACGCATTCTCATCTCGTAATTGCGCCCACTATTAGTCTTCCGAAATTGTTCTGGGATGCTCAATCATTTCACAAATGTTGTTTAAAGGGACAATAAGGTGTATGTGGGTGGTTAATATATTTCCTGTGATATCCGGGCAATCAACACTAATATATATTATGTAAACCTAAGCATGGCTGCCATGTCAGCAGCCCGGGACGGCTGCTGGTAATACTGATATCTCCAGGATCATCCGGATTGTTCGTTGCATGGAAGTATCTCCGGATCACCTGACGCGGCATCAAGAGAGAGCCTGTCGATCACGGTACTTGTACCGGGAATACCTGTAATCATAAAGATATTCATGGAACGAAAGCGGATAGCCTTTTTCTGCTGGGAATCCCTTTACACCGATCGCGTGGGAGGCCTTGCAAATGCGACGACATATCTCGCCCAGGAACTGGCAAAAGAGAATGAAGTCCATTTCTTTACTCGTGGTCTTGGTGATTTCACCTTTCATGGAGTTCATTACCATACGGTCCGTCCCGAGGGAGGAGATGTGGTTGAGTACTGCAGGAATATGTCTCACCAGATGGTAGACCGGTTTCATGAGTTTGATCAACCTGGTTTTGATATCCTCCATTTCCATGACTGGCATGTGACTGAAGCCCTTCATCTTCTCAAGGATCGGAATACTGTTTTTACCTACCATTCAACCGAATACGGGAGGAATGGGAATGTTCATGGTGACTGGTGGGAGTACCGTGAGATATCCGGAAAAGAATGGTATGCCGGTCTTATCGCAAAAAAAGTCACGACGGTAAGCGGCATTTTAAAGAATGAGGTGATGAGTCTCTACCATGTTCCTGACTGGAAGATTAACGTTTTCCCGAACGGTGTCATTCCCGAGCAGTATGATGTCATTCTTGACCAGGGCAGGGTAAAAGAAGAACTTGGTATCCACCCGTACGCCCCGACCGTCTTCTTCATAGGAAGGATGGCATATCAGAAAGGACCGGATATCCTTCTAGAAGCCCTTCCATGGGTTAAGGATCGGTTCTGGGGAGTCCAGGTGATCATGGCAGGTGATGGGGGAATGAGGCCGTGGCTCATGGAACAGGCATGGCATCGTGGTCTTCCGGTGCGGTTTCCAGGGTACATATCTGACTCTGAATACGTCAGGTACCTGAATGCAGCTGATCTGGTGGTGATTCCAAGCCGCAACGAACCGTTTGGCATCGTTCTTCCAGAAGCGTGGAGTGCCGGAAGAGCGGTTGTTGCCTGCGATGTCGGAGGTCTTCACGAGAACATTGACTCCTTCCAGGATGGGATCAAGGTACCCGTCTCTCCTGAAAGCCTGGCGTGGGGGATCTGTGAGACCCTTGATGATCCATCCCGTGCTCTCAGGTTCGGCAGGTCAGGGCGGGAAAAGGTATATCGGAATTTCCGGTGGGAAGGAATTGCCCGGCGCCTTGATCAGATGTATTGCGGAATCACCGCCTGATTTTTCTTTTTTCGTATCTCCTGGATGACCCGCAATGAACGACGGTCTCTTATGGACGTGTTTTACCGGAATCGGAAACAATCATGATTTACAGATCTGGCTGCTGAATGGATCCCATTTTTTATTCCCCTTACCTATGGGTAGACATGAGAGTGAGTGGCCGGGAAGATAATACCCTGATTCCTGTATTCAATCCCGCTGATGGAACCCTAGTAGGGACTGTTCCTGGTAATACTCCGTCAGACCTTAATGAGGCGGTTGAAGCATCCCTGACTGCGTTTCCCTCATGGAGCCGGAGAGATATGGTTGATCGGGGGAAAGTTCTCTTTACCGCTGCCCGGATGGTTCGTGATCAACAGGATCATCTTGCGACACTCCTCACCCGTGAGCAGGGAAAGCCCTTAAAGGAATCAGCAAACGAAATAGCCGGTTTTGCCCGCGTCCTCGAGTACTACGCGTCTGTCTCGGGTTCTCTTCGTGGTGAATATTCGTATTCCCGCCTGTATGGTCACTCTATTGTCTCCCGCCGGCCACTCGGTGTCTGCGGGGCTATCATCCCGTGGAACATGCCGGTTCTCATCATGGGCTGGAAGATTTGTCCGGCACTCGTTTCCGGGAACACCATGGTACTCAAACCAGCCACGACAGCGCCGCTCACCTGTATCGCCCTTGCCGGCATTCTCGTCACTGCCGGGATCCCGGAAGGGGTACTCTCCATCCTCACCGGGCCGGGGGAAGTGATCGGTGAGGCGATGGCAGCCCATCCGGATATCAGGGCCCTTTCATTCACCGGAGAGATCTCAACGGGAATCAGGGTTTCCACCCGGGCTGCCTCGACGATGAAGCGGCTGATTCTGGAACTTGGCGGTAGTGATGCAATGATCGTATGCAGGGATGCAGACATCGGTGCAGCTGCATCGGGTGCTGTTTCGGGAAGATTCTTTAATTGCGGGCAGACCTGTACGGCAGTAAAACGGCTCTTTGTTGATGATATCATTGCAGATGAATTCATCTCACGGGTGAAAGAGAGGATATCTGCAATGAAGGTGGGAAACGGCCTTGTCCCGGGCACAGATATGGGCCCGATGCATACTGCATCACACCGGGATCGGCTTTTAGACCAGGTTGAACGGACAGTCTCTTCCGGCAGGGGAAGGATCATCCTTGGTGAGGCGTTGCCGGACCGGACCTCCCCGGATGGTTCCTTCCTGAATCCTATCCTTATGACCGATGTGAGTCCGGATGCCCCGGTGGTCACCGAGGAGGTGTTCGGACCGGTCCTTCCGGTTATCAGGTATCATAAACTAGATGATGCGATACAGATGGCAAACCATACCCGGTACGGGCTTGGTGCCTCGGTCTGGACAGAGGACCTGAAAACCATAACCCGGACGAGTGAAGAACTCACCTCCGGTATTGTCTGGATTAACCAGCACCTGAAAATCCCTCCGGAGGTTCCGTTCGGAGGGATGAAGGAGTCTGGTCACGGGCGAGAAAACGGGATACGTGCACTGGATCACTATCTTGAGGACAAGACGATCCTGATCAGGAGTACCTGATGGTACGGGTAGGTGTGCATGTCTCCATTGCCGGTTCACTTGATAAGGCTGTTGAGCGGGCGGCCGAACGTGGATGCGACTGTTTCCAGATATTTACCCGTAATCCGCGGGGATGGGCTGCCAGGCCGATTACAGATTCTGATGCAGACCGGTTCAGGAAGGCAGTACAGCACTCAGGCATAGGGCCGGTCTTTGCCCATATGCCCTACCTTCCGAATCTTGCCGGGACAGATCTGGCATTGCATGAGAAGAGCATCCGTGTATTACTGGAAGAAATCTGGCGGTGTGATCTGCTTGGGATACCGTATCTCGTGACCCATCTCGGACATGCCCGGGATTCCCCGGATTCAGGACGTGCCCGGGCAATAGCAGCGATATTGCAGGTTTACGGGGATTATGATGGTTCTGTTATGCTCCTGCTTGAGAACACAGCCGGGGAAAAAAATTCGATAGGAAGCCGGATTGAGGATCTCACAACCGTGTTCTCCGGAATTGGTATGCCGGACCGGATCGGGATCTGCCTTGATACCTGCCATGCCTTTGCAGCCGGGTATGAACAGCGGACCCCTGCTGCCCTGAATGCTCTCGTGGAGGCGATCGATGCCGGTATCGGTCTTTCCCATCTCCGGCTGATCCATCTCAACGATGCAAAGGGAGAACTCGGAACAGGGCTTGACCGCCATGAGCATATTGGTCTCGGCTCGATCGGGATGCCGGGAATGAAGACGATCCTTCATCATCCTGCCCTGAGGTCAGTTCCGCTCATCTGCGAGACGCCGGTTGATGATCGGCGCGGGGATGATGAGAATATCAGGATGGTACGGGCGCTGGCTCAGGATCCCTCCTGAAGAAAATGGAAAAACAACTCGTTTTTTTGGATTTTTTAATTAAATTCAGGCAGTTCTATATTCCCCTTCGGATATCTCTCTGAAGAGGTTTATATCCCTTCATATGACCGGAAGCCTGATAAAATCATTAAAACCTGGTGGAAAATACGAGAACCTTATAGGGACCTACACAAAACGATACACATGGAAGATACTGCAATGGTTTGATTGCGGTATCTGTCAGGTGAAACCGCATGAAACCGATGGGATATTATTGTGCAGGGGTGCTCCTCCTGCTTCTCGTTCTGGTCACGGTGGCGACAGCCCAGCCGATTACTCCTCCGGTTGTCATTACTGCCCCCGGAACTTATGAACTGGTTGCTGATGCCAGGGGCATCAATGATGTATACGGAATCAAGATTGAGTCTTCTGACGTGACCATTGACGGACAGAGTTACTTTGTTGGGGGAACAAGCCGTGACAAGTCTGCCGGGGTATTCGTGAACAAGTACGGGAGTTCCATCACTAATGTCACGGTTAAAAATCTCAAGCTTGAGAACTGGGATACCGGGGTAGGGTACGAGTATGTGAAAGGGACTGAAGGGGATATCAATCTCATCTCCAATTGTGATATCATCAACACCAACACAGCTGTTGACCTCAAGTACTCTGATTATGTGACCGTTGAATCCAATCTTATTCGTGAAACCTCGACCGGCATTGCGATTCAATCCCTCTCGACGAATATTCTTGCCGAAAAGAACACGATCAAGGATTCAGGAGTCGGTATCTCCGTTCTGAATACGGATGAAGCCACTATCAGTGATAATAACGTCAACTCGTGCAAGGTTTACGGGGTTGAGGTGACTGATTCGACAAACCTTAACATCAATAGAAACAGTATCAGCGATAACACCTATGCAGCGCTCAGAATTGACAATATCAGGGATGGAAAAATAACCTCGAACAACTTCTCAAAAACTGAGACCGGTGCTGTCTTTGTGGTCGGGAATGATGTCAGCGGTGTGCAGGTGACTGACAATTACTTCGGAAGTGTCACCAATATTGCCATCGATGATATCAGTTCCGGGATTGTATGGAATACCACGCTCCAGACAGGAGTGAATATCCTTGGCGGTCCGTATCTTGGCGGCAATTACTGGGGTTCTGCTCCCGGTCTTGAGGGAGAATCGGACAAGGCAGATGATGTGGACGGGTATGGCATCTGCGATGAACCCATTGTCATCAATGATTA
>CAZWTX010000005.1:0-50171 GCA_964637135.1 uncultured Methanospirillum sp.
GTTTTCGAAAATTCAAAGAGTTTTCAACGTTATATGAGGATCTCAACAGAGCCGATAAAAGATAAACCGAAAATTCACTTTCCGGATTATGGCATGTATTAGGAGGGTCTGCATTTTCAGATTTCTCCTGTATCAACCTACAGTTTCCTCCTTATAATTCAAAAACCCGGATTTCCTTTGTTTGAAACGGAATGAAACAATCTGTTTTTGAAAAAGAATTCTATTTGTTTGATGAACAAGAGATAATTATTCCTGGCCCGAAAGCCTCCAGAAAAACTCCTCGGGACCCGGCTGCCTGCCGAGGAATCCCTCTAGCAGTGTCATGCCGTCCTGGATATTTCCCGGCTCGAGGATCCATCTCCTGTAATCTGCCCCGGTTGATGAATTCGCGATTCCTTCATCCCTGAACCGGGAGAAGATATTCATCGCGTAGATCATTGACCAGAGATAACTGTAATATCCTGCATCGTATCCTCCGGTCAGGTGTCCGAAGGTGCCGATCGTATCACCGACTTCTGTTGATTCATTCTCATCCAGCATATCCCGGTACAGGGTCTTGCAGTGATCATCATGGAGCCTCTGCGAGGAGGAAATCTGACCAATACGATCCCGCCGGTCGTGCAGGAGAGCTGGGACAGTGCTCCATCAAAAAGAACCCCTGCTGAATGGGCACTCCGGTGGATATGGAACCATCCGGAGGTTACCGTCGTTCTTTCCGGAATGAATGATGAAGGTCATGTTGAAGAGAATCTCCGGGTTGCAAACGAGGCTTTTCTTAATTCCCTTACCGAGCAGGAACTTCGGATCGTGGGCTCGGTAGAGAACAAGTACCGGGAACTGATGAAAGTCAGTTGCACCGGCTGCCGGTATTGTATGCCCTGTCCGGCAGGCGTGAACATCCCCCACTGTTTTGAAATGTACAATAACAAGTATCTCTCCGAAAAACCGGAAGACGCAGATTTTTTCTATATGGTGTAACTCAGCGGTCTGGTTACTACCGGAGAGGCCGAATTTGCATCAAGATGTATTCAATGCGGCCAGTGTCTTGAAAAATGCCCCCAGCATATTGACATTCCTGATGTTCTTGAATCTGTTGTGAAAGAGATGGAAAGAGATGATCTTGAACAAAGAATTGCATTAGCCCGGGATCTTTTGGGTAATGCCTGATTGAAGTTATCCAAAGATTCCTCTTATGATATCTACGAAAAACAGACCCTCTATTATTTGATGGGAATTCATCTGTCTTTGCTGTTCAAAATCGAAATGGGCGTATAACAGATTATGGAGATCCTAATATTGTAGAATTATAAGTTTCAACTCCTACACATTGTAGCCCATGGAAACATTGTACTGTAAATCTCAATTAAATTTCTTTTTCTATTTATATTTGGGCGGATAATCTATCATCTCAAGAGATTGTCGAAATAGTGTCAAAACATATGGGAACAAAAGGAAAAGAGAGCCGAATTTAATAAAAAAGACTTACCTTTGCAAGATATGAGGGAACAAGAAAAAGTCCCAAAATAAACCCAATAACTGCTCCACCTTGAAGAATAGTGTTTGAAACTTTTTCATCAGATATCTGCTGAATCAACCATTGACCAATTTTTCCAGGAATCGTCCCAATAACAATACCCCAGATTATACCAATGATCGCATAGAGTGGGGAATTAATCATTTTTAGAAAACCGGTAATTATTGCCGAGATAACGAACATTATCCCAATTATAAATAGGATTCCTCCAAAAAGACCGTATGTGAAAATGCTATATCCTAAGGAGATTTTATCAAGAGTCTTTTCTACATCTTTTTTTATTATCGATTTATTTTTCCAGCCACAATTAGAACAATATCGATCACCTTCTTCAAGATTATTTCCACAATCTGGGCAAATAGATGCCATATTAATCAAAAATACTTGCAATGGCGACCATTCCGATAATTACTGCAATTAACAGAAGCAATACTTTTAGAAGGTCATTAATCTGATGAAATTCAGGTTTGTCCTGAAGACCACAACGCGAACAATAATTACCTTTCAATTCTTTTCCACATTTGGCACATTTCCCCATATTGATCAATTCTATTAATTAAATCGATACGATAATGATTTTCATTTTAACTCATTACAAATACATCCACTCATCCAGAATACCAGAATTTCCATATCTTCTCTCCGGACTAGAATTTCATCCCAGAATTCCCAAATTTTCATCCCTATTCTGCAAAATTTAAGTTACAGAGGGTTTTTACAAAACATAAATCAAGGAGAATTTTATCCTGGTCACAGAACTCGATCTCTCAAAGGACAGAGTCCAAACCTGTTTAACCTTCCGAACAGATGTTCGTTAGCAGATCGGTGCGATTTTGCTGCTGATGAATGCACACGTTGCCATCCTGACCTTGTGCAGGGAACAACAGATGGAGATGTCCGGTGCCATCACACGTTCTAGAGTTGAAAGAACTCTTAAAGTGGTACGGACACGGGGATGTCTTTTCCGATGTTTCATTTTCGGTCCGTGAGGCAAAATCGGTCGGGCTTTTTGGAGAGAGCGGCTGTGGAAAGACAACGCTTGGCCGATGTATCATGAAGCTCGAACGGCCGAGTTCGGGGACGATTCTTCTTGATTAAATCGATCCTGGACGGTTATCCGGGAAAAAACTCAGGGAGTTCAGGCAGTCGTACCAGATGATCTTTCAGCATCCGGAGGTCTCGCTCAATCCGAGGATGACCCTGGCCGAGAGCGTGACCGAACTGCTCATCGTGCATAACCAGATGAGTTTTGACAAGGCCATCGATGCCGTAGATCCCTTGATTTCGAGAGTCAGGCTTCGAAACGAGCATCTTTCACGATACCCGCATCAGCTCTCCGGCGGAGAAGTGCAGCGTGCTGTGCTAGCCATGATCTTCTCTCTGCAACCAAAACTGATCATTGCCGACGAACCGACGTCAATGCTTGACGTCTCGGTTCAGGCCCAGATGTTGCGTCTGATGAAAGATCTTCAGAACGAGACGGGTGTTGCATATGTCTTCATCTCGCATGATCCGGACGTAATTTCGGTGATGTGCGATCAGATCTACTGGCTTTCGAAAGAATGGCGGTAAGTTGTATGATCGGGAGACATTCCGGGGCCGGGTGAGAGAAGAGTATCATCCGGATTGTAAGGGAGGATGAGAAAAATGCAATTGGCAAAGTAAGAATGCACGCAATTGCTAAAAGAACTGATAAAAGGTTTTGATTCATTTCTGTAACTAAAAAATTCAGTATAAATTTTAATCAAATTATTTTAATACTCTATAAACATTCCTCATATTATCAAATATCAGTAATCAGAGAACAACGAAAAAGGATATTAATTGTTTTTATTTGAACGTTGTATTACACAATCTTGATTGAAGCCGGGGGGAAGGGGTTTAAACCTTTTATCCGAACTTAGGTAGTTTAATACTTGAAATTTTCGTAATTCTTCAATATTCAATTCACCAACTAACACAGCACTATTTATTCCACCTCCAATTTGCGCAATATTAATTTCTTCATTATTAGTTGGTTGAATTATTCTTGATAATCCATATGTTGATGTATTTACAAAAGCTGAAAAACAATGTAAATCTCTTGAAACAGATTCAATAATATTAGAAAAGTAATTGATATCTTTATTAAATGTACATCCCACAAGTAAATCTATTTTTGATTTAAAAATTGATCTATGACAAATATCTGCTAATTCAAAGCAATTATAAACAGAAAAATTAATACCTTTCCAATTATATTTGTGGTAAATTGGGTTTTCATTTTCAGGAATATTATATCTGTATCTTTTAAGCGTTTCTATTTCTAAAGGTGAATAATGGTTTTTTAACCTAAATGACACATTACAGGATTTGTATTCGTCTTTAATAGAATATGGAAGGGAAACAACAAGAATATTATATGCTCTTGTTAAATCATCACCAGAATTTGTTAAAGAATTTACTAGTATATGCTCTACCCCAAAGATTATTGCCATCTGATGCCTTCTTGAATAATCAATCAAATATTTCAACCAAGAATGAGGAATAGATAGTTCTGGAAATATTAATAATTCACATTGATTTTCTTTTGCCAAATTAAGGATTCTAAAAATATTATCTAGCCTATCTGAAGAACAATTAGGTTGACTTATTGGACATAAATTTGTATCAATATCACTCTCTTTCACCTGAAGATTAGCAATTCCAACCTTTATTTTTAATGATTCAGATTTATGGGCCCATATTGGAATAATTGATATAATATCATTTGGATTTTTTATCGATTTAATGGTAGATTGTTTTTTTTCTTTTTGATTATTTAGATCTTTAGTTTGAAATGGAACACAATATTCATTATTTTGATTATAGAATGAAATTTTATGAATGTTTGGTTTTAATATTTGATGATGGGTATAAAATTTTCCTTCGTTTCCAAAATACATATCATTAATGTATTGTTTAATTGGCTCTAAGCAATCTTCATCATGGCAGAATAAATCAAGAGTAATTTGTTTCATGACATAAAACAGTTGGTATTCCCATAAATGAATGAAACGGGGTGTTTTTTTAATATTTTCTGATATTTCCCAATTATTTTCATCTTTAAAAAATTCATCTCGATAAAATTCTGAATCCAATAAAGAACCTGAATATCCGGTGTAATTAATTAATGGAAATGAAACATATCTTTCACGAATAAAAAATGTTGAGCGAAAGCAATCGGATAAATTGTATATAGTTTCTGAATTTAATTTTTCAGAGAGAGAATCACGTTGATTAATTGAAAGCAAACCTAATGGGATCGAAATTGAAAGAGCAAGATATTCTTCTAAATTTTCACGTAATTTTTTTAAAATTTCTATTTTTACATTTTTATCTTTTATTGCATCATAATTTATTATCTTATTGATGGATGCCGAAATTTCACGATAAAAATTATAAATATCGTCATCTCTTTCCTTAATTATTAACAACGAAAATATTTTTTCCCATTTAGTATAGTGATTAAAATAATTCTCTCCTTTAAAAAAATGAACAATTTGTTGAAAAATATTTTTTAGTGTTATATCATCATCATTGCATATAGAGTACATATCAATCGTTTTAATTAAATTTACTGCCAATTTTTGAGAATTTAAAGAAATACCCCCTATGTTTCTCAACTTGTTTGTAGATTCAGTATATAATAACTGATAAGAATATTCATCAAATTGCGATTCTAAATCTTTGTCAGGCAAATATCGAAATGCACTACTATTTAATCTCAATTGCTCTTTAATTTTAGATATTAATGCTTTAGAATAATCTTTATCTAGAAAATGTAGCACTAATTTTTTACTTTGTATTTTTAAATTTGGATATTTATTAATATAATATTCTAATTCGAATTGACTTTTATTAAAATTTTCTTTGAAATTTTCTACAAAATCTATTAATTTTTCATCTGATTTTAGAATCTCAACACATTCTAGTAAATTTTTACTTTTACAAATAGAATTAAATCGTTCAATAATTTTTCCATTTTTTGAATCAATTACTTTAAAATTTAAAAGATTTGAATTAATAAAATATCTTAAAAAAAAATTTTGAATATTTCTTTCGTTATTCTTATTATTTGATGTTTCTACTTCATTATTGAACTTTATTTCAGAAAAGGAAGGGTTTTGAATTACAATAATCATATCATCCACATATCGCCCATAATATGATGGATTTAAATTTGTAGTGACCAAATCATCAAATTCTTTTAGATACCAATTTGCAAGGATTTTTGAAGAAAATAATCCAATGGGTAAAACACTTTTTTGTTTTTCGTCAATATTATTAGTATGTAGCAAATACTTCTTAATGAGGTCAGTATAATTTAAATAAAATAGTTTTAAAAATTGATTTAAATTAGAAATAAATAATCTATCCTTGTCTTGGATTTCGTTTTTATATTTTTTAATCGCAAATTCTGAATCATTCAATAATTTATCAAAATCTATATCCACATGATAATAATATCCTTTAATATCCATCAATAATAATGCAATATTTTTACCATCATCCAATAAGGTTTCAGCAGTTTGGATAGCACTATCTCTCCATTTTGAGTATTGTGGAACGAAGTATCGAAATAGGTGATAATTTGCATTATTTTCTTCTTTATCACCAAAATCTACACGATTGGCATAACAGGAATGAGATATTTCTCGATCAAGATATTTTCCAATCTCTGTAACCCATAATATATCAAAAAATAAAAAAAAAACTGGAGGAAGAATAAAAAAATTTATCCCATCTACAGAATACTCTTCAGAATCTGTTTCATTTGTTATGAATTTACCTAAAATATTTGCATGATTAATATCTTTATAATTCTCTAATAACTCTGGATTCGCATTAATTTTTTTAGGTAAAATACAATATTTTATCTTATTAAACCACGTTTTAAAGCACTTCTCAAAATTACAATTTTCTAAATATAATTCATTACATATTTTTTCAAATTTTAACTTATCTATCTCTAATTTGTTATCAGAAACATATTCTGCAATTAATTGACGAATAAATAAATTATCTGAATTATGGTATAATTCACTTTTTAATAATTGAAATATTTCCTCTAAATTAGGTGTCATTTAATTTTAAGAATGTAATTATTATAATATTTAAATCATATACATATTGTACTATCATATCAATTGCTCGATTACTATGTTATTATTCATCGATACGGAAACTACAGGTTTACCACTAAATTTCAAGATATCACCAAGAGAATCCTTATCAAATTGGCCATACATTATTCAAATTGCCTGGATAATAGCAGATAATGATTTCAACATTATTGAAAGCCGAAATTTTCTCCGATATCCGAATGAATTTACAATTCCTTTAGACTCCATTAAAATTCATGGCATTAATAATGAATATGCAAAAGAACATGGTATTTCAATTTATAATATTGTAGGTCAATTTATTATGGATTTAGATGGAGTAAATTGGATAATCACTCATAATGCCGATTTTGATATGAATGTCTTACGAGCAGAATTCATTCGTCTCAATTTAGATTTTAACATTGAGAAATTTAACATCTTTTGTTCAATGAAATCTGAAGATATAATTAATTTCTGTGAAATTAAACATCAATATCGAGAAGTATTTAAATGGCCTAAATTAAACGAATTGTATTTAAAATTGTTCAATTCAAATATAGACGATGCACATGATGCTTCATCAGATGTGATGGCCACATATCTCTCTATTAAAAAATTAGTTGAACTAAATATAATCTCTTTGGAAAAAACTACCTTCTAATATTATTGTCCATTCCAAAAGGATTTTTGTTTTTTATTAGGTTCTCGTAAGACCCTAAAATATGTCTATATATTGCTCAAATGTCAACAGGATTAAGGAAAAGGCATCTATTGTAACCCAATATAGTATGAGTTATCGGGACATTTTTGTATTAAAGAGTAGATCACTCTATCTTGAAAATTCATGAAAATCATTTCCCTCTAATTCACACGGAAATAACCTGAATCCTTCGAGTATGGATAAACGATATCATCCTCTCGACAGTAGATAGGATTCAGATTTACGACTCCGTTCAATCTAATTAGGACTCTAATAAAAAGTGATAAATTATAAAGGGATTTGAACTCCCTCCCAAAACGCCGAAGGGGAGATTTGAACTCCCGTGGTGCGTGGCACCAGTGGTTTTCGAGACCACCGCCTTCCCGGACTAGACTACCTCGGCAATACTCGTATTCGTAGCACTCTGAAATTCTTAAGGATATCGAAAAAATTGGGGTTAATAATCCATCGGACTGACGCCGCCCGGTGCATGGGACCGGGAGACCATCATGTCATCGACCCGGAGAAGCATCTCAACGGCCTCTCCTGAACTCTGGATAGCCTGTTTCTTGCACCGCAGAGGCTCGATGACCCCGTCCTTGAGCATATCGGTCATCTTCCCGGTGAAGACATTCAGCCCGAAGTTCTTCTTGCCACTGGCATGGGCAGACTTCAGCTCGACGAGCTTGTCAATCGGGTTGAACCCTGAGTTCTCGGCAAGGGTAATCGGGATTGCTGAGAACGCATCTGCATAAGCCTCGATGGCTAGCTGCTCGCGTCCGCCGACCTTAGTTGCATATTCGCGGAGCCGGATGACAAGTTCGGTCTCGACCGCTCCGCCACCGGGAACATACTCGGCATCTTCCATGGTATCCATGACGACCCGGGTTGCATCCACCATGGCACGCTCAAGTTCATCAACAAGGTACATGGTTGACCCGCGGAGGAGAATGGTCACGAGTTTTGCCTTCTTGACCCCGTAGATCTTGACCATATCTGCATCCTCGAACTGCTCGGCACCTTCAGCCTGTCCGAGCATATTCTTGGTGAGATCAGATGCCTTCTGGGCGATGGTTGCATTGAGTGCCTGTGCGGCTAACTTGATGTCCTTCTCAGGAACATCCTCAATGGCAAGGATACCGGCCTTTGCCAGGTAAAACTGGGCGGCATCAGCAATTCCCTTCTGGCAGAGGAGTACGTTTGCACCGGTTGCTGCAACAGCATCGGCCATGGCTTTCAGGGTTTCGCGTTCCTGCTTAGCAAATGCCTCCATCTGTTCAGTGGAACTGATCTTGATCTTGGACTTGACCTCGGTCTTCTTGATCTCGAGCGGACTGATAACAATAGCAACCTTGGCGTTCCTGACCTTTTTTGGCATCTCCGTGTTGACCCGCTGCTTCTCAATCACAATCCCGTGGATCAGTTCGGCATCGTCCATGGTTGCACCGGTCTGCTTCTTGATCTGGACATCGTCCTCGTTGACGGTGATCTTCTTGCCGTCCTTCTCTGCAACGGTCATGACCGCTTCAACGGCAATCTTACTGATCTTGTCCTTGACATCCTCGATGGACTTGCCGGTGATGGCAGTCGCGACGATCTTCTCCATGATCTTCTTATCATAGGGATCAGTGGTGGATGCCATGGATTTGAGAACCTCGAGGGCTTTCTGCATTCCGAGGCGGTATCCCCGGGTGATGACCGTCGGGTGGATTTTCTTATTAAGAAGGGTTTCTGCCTGTTCCATGAGAGAACCGACAAGAACCACGGCAGTAGTGGTTCCGTCACCGACCTCTTCATCCTGGGTCCGGGAGACCTCGATCACCATCTTGGCACCGGGATGCTGGACTGAGATCTCATCAAGGATGGTGATCCCGTCATTCGTGATGGTAATATCTCCGGTTCCGTCTATGAGCATCTTGTCCATGCCGCGTGGTCCAAGCGTGGATCGTACTGCCTCGGCAAGGGCCTTGGCAGCGGCAATATTGGAGCGCTGGGCTTCATAGCCCTGGGTGCGGTCTACATTCTCTTTCAGAATGATTACGGGCTGTTGCGCAAGCATACGATATCCTCCGTCTGAGTACAGGTGATTTAAAGTTCTATATATAATTTTTGAAGTGATCTGAAAAAAGAGGAACCTAATCAATTCTTGAGACCTTGTACAGGCTGTAAACCGGCACCCCCTCAACGTCACGGATTCCGCGCTTATCAAAGAGTACACAACATCCAAGCGGCACGCAACTGTTCCGTTTCAGGTACGACACCACCTCCTGGAGTGTATTTCCCGAGGTGATCACGTCATCGACGATGATGCACCGGTCCCCTGAGCGGATATCGAAATTCCCGCTCATGGAACCGATCGGATTATCGGGAGCAGCCTGCTTTGACGGGTGGTATATTGCAAGCCGGCTCTGTTCTATCTGGGCCATGAGGGTGGCAATCGGGATACCGGAATGGGCTATCCCGACAAAGACAACTCTTCCGGTTGCTTCCGGTTCAGCCAGATGATATCGTGCAAGGAGCATCCTCGCATTCCCTTCAAGGAGAACTGATTCGCCGCTCACCGCGGTCCAGTCAATATGTACATCCTTCGGGGTGATCGTTCCCTTCTCCTGGGTTAAAAGCCAGGTTACCGTCTCCATCGAGAGCGAGAGTTCATCAGCAATCTGGCCGGGGCTGTGGCCTTCACTCCGCAGGTGCCGGGCTTTCTGGATCAGGTCTTCAAGGGTGCTCATCAGAAAGAGATCTGGTCCGGCCTACTTAATTTTTCTTCTTACCGTCGCCCCGCAGTCAGGACAGGACTCACCGGGAGGCATGGTCTCATACGTCTTCCCGCATCCCGTGCACCGGAGATTCCAGAGCCTGGCTTTTGCTTTCCGCTGGAGAATCGGCCTTACCGGAATCCCCAGTTTTTTTGCTGTGTTTTGGATGGCAAAATCGTCGGTCACAAGGATTCCTTCCCGGTCAAGCGCCAGGGCAAGAAGATCCTGGTCGGTTGCCGAAAGGACGGACGCATCGCCTGACTGGTTCGAAGCGGCCTGTACCCGTTCGAAAGAGGAAGGAGAAGGGTCACAGACCCGGAGACCGGCTGATTCGAGAACGGCGAGCCGTGCCCGGCTCCTGAGATCCTTCAGTTCTTCAACGACCCGGGGAACGGTGATGAGATCACCATCAAGGGAGAGATGGATGAAAAAAAAAGAGGTGTCGAGGATGTATACCCCTGCCGGTGTGGCCATGTTACCGGTTGTGCAGGGCCTCTGCAATGACTGCAGCCGCAGAATACCCGCTGCATGCCTGTTCTATCGTGTCGCTGCAGGTGACTGACCGGATTCCGGCGGAAAGCAGCCGGACATATGCCCCGGTTGCAAACACCCCGTGAACGCAGACCGTGTGGATTGAAGCGGCTCCCTGTTCGTACAGCATCTTTGTTGCTGTTGCCTGGGTTCCGCCGGTTGAGATGATATCATCTACGATGATCACATCGCGGTTCTTCACCGGGATGCTCTTCGGTTCGATCCTCACCTCCTCTCCGGAGATCCTGACTTTGTGGAGGTGGTCCGATTCCCACCCGCCGACATCGGCAATATCATGGGAGAGAATGGCAGCCCCGATATCCGGGCCGAGTATGAGGGGGGATGAACAGGGGAGTGTTCTGATAAATTCCCCGATAGATCGGGCAAGAGAAAGGTTCCGTGCCGGAGCAGGGAAATGATCGAGCACGGTATCTTCATGAATATTCACCATGATGATCTCCTTCATTCCCTGGCCGACTGCTGCTGCAATCGCCCGTGCCGAGAGCGGTTCACCGGCGTTGAACTGTTTGTCCTGGCGTGCATATCCCATGTACGGGATCACGAGGGTTATGCCGGTATCACGAAAAGCATCAGCCAGGAGAAGGATTTCAACCAGGTCATCGCTGGTAACAATGCTCCCGACCAGAATGACCTCGGAATCACTCCCGGCAGCCCGCAGGTATATCTCGCCGTCAGGAAAATTCTGCCATTTGATATCAATGAGAGGAATATTAAGGAGGGATGCCAGCCGACCGGCCAGGACCTGGGATCGCCTGGTACTGATGATCTTCATGCCTGCATACAGTTCTGCTGAAAGTACTTAAACCATTGTTCATGTAATTAATACCACAAGCGGCAGTACAGGTGTTAGGACTCTGATGAATACGGTGGAATCGACCTCTCTTTTTATGAACAATATCGAAAATGCAGGAAATAATCCTGCCGAGCAGCAAACCCCTCCCGGGGATAGTCGTACACAGGATGGTCAGCCTGAAGACATCCTTTCTGCGCCACTCAATACGGACACTTCTCCCGGGGAAGAACCTGTTCAGGAAGCTGCGGCAACCCCGGTGGATGATGGTACCTCGCGATCCATTTCATTGCCTGAACAACTGATTGACCAGGTTATCGGTCAGGACCACGCGGTTGAGGTCATCAGGAAAGCAGCAACCCAGCGACGGCATGTCATGATGATCGGAACACCCGGGACCGGAAAATCCATGCTAGCCAAGGCAATGGCAGAACTTCTTCCAAAGGAGGAGATGCAGGATATCCTTGTCTACCCGAACTCGGAAGACAACAACGAACCGGTCATCAGGACGGTCAAATCAGGCAGGGGAAAAGAGATCGTCTCTGCCCACAAGGCAGAAGCGAGGAAGAAGACACAGTTTCGAAACACCCTGATCATGATCCTCATGCTCGGGATCATCGGGTATTCATTCATCACGTACCAGTGGCTGATGGGCATCATTGCGGCTGCCTTCGTCTTCATGGCACTCCGGTACGCCACCCCCCGTGAGGAGCAGATGGTTCCGAAACTCCTCGTTTCAAACGATAAGATTACCACGGCACCCTTTGTTGATGCCACCGGCTCCCATGCCGGGGCACTTCTTGGGGATGTCAGGCATGATCCGTTCCAGTCAGGCGGTCTTGAAACCCCGGCACACGACCGGGTCGAAGCCGGCGCTATCCACCGGGCACACAAAGGCGTTCTCTTCATCGACGAGATCAATACCCTCGGACTTCCTGCCCAGCAGAGCCTGCTCACTGCCATGCAGGAAGGCTCCTTCTCGATCACCGGACAGAGCGAGCGTTCTTCGGGGGCCATGGTCAGGACCGAACCGGTTCCCTGTGACTTTGTCATGGTCGCTGCAGGAAACCTCGATGCCATCGAAGGAATGCACCCGGCCCTCCGATCCCGTATCCGCGGAAACGGATACGAGGTCTACATGGAAGAGACGATGCCTGATACCGCGGAGAACCGAGAGAAATTTATCAGGTTCATCGCACAGGAGATCAAGAACGACGGGATGATCCCGCACTTTGATAAAGACGCCATCGACGAGGTCCTCCATGAGGCACGCCGCCGTTCGAACCGGAAAGGACACCTGACCCTGAAACTGCGTGACATGGGCGGCCTGATAAGGGTGGCAGGCGATCTTGCCCGCCAGCAGAAAGCTGAACTCACCACCCGGACCCACGTCATTGATGCAAAGAAAACCGCCCGTTCAATTGAGGACCAGATCTCAGAGCAGGTTATCCGCCGGACCCGCGAGTATGAACTGGCCGTCGTCGAGGGAACCCAGGTTGGACGGGTGAACGGTCTTGCCGTTATGGGAAGCGACGCCGGATCCGTTCTCCCGATCATGGCAGCCATCACCCCGGCCCAGGGTGACGGGGGCAACATTATTGCCACCGGACTGCTCAAGGAGATCGCCCAGGAGTCTATCAAGAATGTCGGTGCCATCCTGAAACGGTTTACCGGCAAGGACATCCGCAATATCGATATCCATATCCAGTTCATCGGCACCTACCAGGGTGTTGAGGGAGATTCGGCCTCTATCACCGTCGCAACTGCCGCTATCAGCGCCCTCGAACAGATCCCGGTCAGGCAGGATCTCGCGATGACCGGATCCCTCTCGGTCAGGGGGGATGTCCTCCCCGTCGGCGGGGTCACCTATAAAATAGAAGCGGCAGTCAAGGCCGGGATAAAGACGGTCATCATTCCGAAGGCAAACATGGAAGATGTCCTCATCGAAGATGAGTATGCAAAGGTCGTCACGATCATCCCGGTGGTCCATATCCAGGAAGTCCTGGATATCGCCCTTGTCCCGGAGAACCGGGATGGATTCCTTGACAAGCTCAAGACCATCACCGGCACCGGGAAAAACTTCCTCTCTTCAGACCTGGCCCTGCACCGGACGGTTATCTGATGCATTCAGGGATCAGGTACTACGATCTCCGCCGGGTATACGGCGAGATCACCCAGATTGATATCGATAACGGCCAGGTTGACCAGGCCGGCACCTCTTTTTACGACAAGGCAATCCTCCGGGTTCTCGGTGAACGCGGATGGGGTATCATCTCGCTGACCGGCGCTGAAGCCGAGGCAGAAAAAGTCACTGATGATCTCCTCTCCCGGGCATACGAAGCCTCGAAGATCACCACCGAACAGATTGAAATCTCGTCATCTCCGTCTTCAATTCACCCGGTCCCTCCCCTGAAGGAAGACCCCCGGGAGGTAAGCCTCGAGGAGAAAGCACAAATCCTCCTCGATCTCGACAAAGCCGCAACCGGCGATACCATTGTCTCCCGCCGGGTTACCTATATCGAGAAATCACACCAGGTGTCTTTCCAGGATTCATCAGGGAATGAATATGCCTACGAAATCTGCCGGAGCGGGTTCAACGTTCTTGCCGTCGCATCGCGGGCAGGAGTTGTGCAGATGGGATACGAACGGGATCACTCGATATCCGGTCTGAACATCCGGCACCGTGAAGACCTCGCACGTGAAGCAGCCCGCCGGGCTGTTGAACTCCTCGATGCAAAACCGGCAAAAGGGGGGAAGATGCATGCGATCCTTGACCCCGAACTCGCCGGAGTCTTTGCCCATGAGGCTGTCGGGCATGCAGCAGAGGGTGATCTTGTCAAGGAAGGGAGCTCGGTCCTCAGGGGCATGATGGGATCTGCCATCGGATCCCCCCTGATTACCATCGTAGACGACCCGTCCCTGCCCGAGTTCGGGTTCTGTCCGGTCGACGACGAAGGTTCGGCAACTGCCCGTACCGAGATCATCTCACGGGGCGTGCTTTCTGCCTACCTTCATTCGAAAGAGACACTTGCCGCCGTCGGTGACGGGGCATGCGGCCATGCCCGCGGTATGGCAGGCGAGATCCCGATTGTGAGAATGAGCAACACGTTCATTGAAAACGGGGATTCCCGGTTTGAAGAGATGGTTGAAGAATGCAGAACCGGCATCCTTCTGAAGGGATCCCGGGGCGGGCAGGTTGACCCGGGCCGGGGCATGTTCCAGTTCAACGCCGAGTACGGCTACCTTATTGAGAACGGAGAATGCTCCACCATGGTCAGGGATGTCTCCCTCTCGGGAGAGATCCTTGCAACCCTTCATGCCGTCAGGATGGTTGCCGGTGACAAGGCCCTGCATCCCGGGTACTGCGGAAAAGGTGGTCAGAGCGTCCCGGTGACAGATGGCTCCCCACATATCCTGCTTGACAATGCTGTCGTCGGGGGGTGCGATGTTGATTGATAAGATCCTGAAGGTGGCAGCATCACTTGTTGACGAAGCCGAGGTGATGCTCGTATCCGGAACCGGGATATCGGCAGATCTGAAGAGACAGGATATAGCCATCGGCAGTCTCGCCTCATACTCCGGCATCGTCATCAGGACTATCACCGACGGCAGGATCGGGGTATCCTCGTCTGATGATCCCGCTTCCTGGAAAGCCTGTCTCGATGCGGCAATACACAGTGCACGTCTGGCAGACCCGGTTGACTGGAAGGGACTGCCCGGACCGGCCCCTCTTGAAACCAAACCACTTGCATATGATCCAAAGGTCCGGGCAGATCCCGGTCTTCTGAACGATCTTCTCGACCGGATGCACTGCGGAGCACAGCAATATCCGGATGCCGGGGTGACATCAGGGTCTGTCAGTCTTGGCAAGGTTACCCATACCATCGCAAATACGAACGATTTGGTGTACGAGACCACACAGACCCATGTCTCCCTGGGGCTTGAGATGATATCAGGGCAGTCAACCGGATTTGAATCTGACTCTTCCTGGGAGCTCTCACGGATAGATCCTGAACATATCGGGGAGACTGCGGCATTCTTCGCCTCGAAAGGGAAATCCGGGGAGGAAATAAAGACCGGTACATACGATATTGTCCTCTCACCGATGGCAATCTCCCATCTTCTCGATGCCGCAGTAATTCCGGCATTATCCGGGAGGAACGTTCATACCGGGAGATCGTACTTTGCCGGAAAACTCAGGACTGCCGTGGCAGGATCCACCATCTCGCTCTATGATGATCCCTTCGATCCCCGGGGAGCTGGGAACTGTGCATGGGATGGCGAAGGAACTCCGGTCAGACGGGTTGACTACATCCGGGACGGCATCCTCTCCTCGTTTGCATACGATCTCCGGACAGCCTACCGGTACGGTGCAGAACCGACGGGTAGCGCTACCCGGGGCGGGCAGGGAGGTGCTCCGTCGATTGGTTTTCATAACCTGATCCTTGCCGGAAAGGAAAAGAACCTCATGGAGGATAATTCCCTGTACATTCATGACCTGATCGGTGCCCACACGGCGAACCCGATGTCAGGCGACTTCTCGGTCGAACTCTCGTCCCCGTTCATCATCGAAGGCGGAGAACTGGCCAGGCCGGTGCGGACCGGGATGCTCTCAGGCAACATATTCAGCATGCTCCACGAGATCGACGGCTGCAGCAGGGAGACAAGAACCTTTGGTTCACTGATCGTCCCCTCCGTTGCCATCAGGAATGCGGCTATTGTCGGCAGGGCATAACATGGAAACTCCCTTTCCCGTGAGCGAACCAGATAGGATCATCCGGATCATTGCCTCCCTCTCCAGTCCGCGACAGGTTGTACATCCTGATCTTGTCTTTGCGGACGCGATAGAGATCCGACTCGACCTTATCACCGAACCGATCGGCGACCTTCTCGCCGATCTCAGGATCCGCTTTACCGGTCCCATCATCCTGACCGTCAGGAGCAGCGATGAAGGAGGAGCGTTTGCCGGTGACAGTGCCGGATACCGGGAACAGGTTACTCCGTTCCTGCCGGTTGCTACCTACATCGATCTCGAGTCGAAGTTCCGTGATCTCGCTCCCTGGGTCCGGGAAAACGGGGCTGAAGTTATCGCCTCCTGTCACCTGAACACCATGCCTTCCGACAGGGATCTCACATACCTGACCAGTGACCTCCGGTCTTTCGGCGACATCCCCAAGATCGCGGTCCAACCACAGAACCAGGAGGATCTCCTCCGGTTGCTGGACTTCACCTGCCGGGAACAAAAACCGATTATCGTATCCGTGACCGGGGAACGCTGCCGGTATGCCCGACCCCTGCTTGCCCTCTTCGGCTCGCTCTTCACGTACTGCTACGTGGACAGCCCGACATCCCCCGGCCAGTACAGCATCAGGGAGATGCAACTTCTCTCCCGTCTCCTCACTCCGGGAACCATTGATACCTGGTTTGAAGGAAGACCGGTCAGATCGGGGGGAACTGGCAGTTTTACCCGAAGGATCAACATCTGATATCCTGATCAGACCCGGAGAGATTCTATACCAGACGGGATCTAATTTATAAAGGGGTTTTCACATGGGTCTCTTCAGGATCTTTTGTATCATTCTTGTTCTGCTCATATTATTCACCATCCTGTTCCCGGTTCCGGTACTCAATATTTTTGCTGCCGGACCGGTATCCCAGGTTATCTCTGCGGATCTCAGGATGAACACCGGGATTGCCCTTGCCGGGTTGGCATCCCTCACGTTCAGGCCGTCAACCGCCGCTGACGTGTATGAATACCTGATAATGGCATTCCCGGGCAATGATCAGTTCTACCAGCAGCGGGCAGAGGCTCTCTTTGCCGCGTCCCGGTACGAGGATACTATCACTGCCTGTGATGAGGCATTATCCCGTGATCCCGGGAATGTGAAACTAATGAACCTGAAAGGCAGATCGTTCATTAAGCTTGACCAGTTCGAATCAGCCGACCAGGTTTTTTCCCGGATATTAACCCAGGTAACCGATAATCCCGAATATCTGGTCATCATCGGAGATGTCGCCCTTGAAAAGGGGATCTATCTTCAGGCCTATGATGCATACACCAGGGCACTCAGGCTAAATCCAGGAGACGGGCTTACCTGGGAAAAACGCGGAGATGTGATTTTCGTCTTCCTGACGATTCCAACAGCTTCGGCAGGAGCAGAATCCTCATTCATGACCCGGGATCTCTATACCGAAGGGGTGACGAGTTACACGCAGGCCATGGCATTAAGACCGGAAAGGTCCTCCGATATCACGACCAAACTGGAGAAGCATTCAGCAGAGTATACTCCCCGGACCATCCGGGATCTTGAGGCCAGGTACACCTCGTACCGGTACCTCCCGGTCAGAACGGTCGGGCATTAACCTGCGGGAGCCTATGTATGCGGTTCACCGGTCTATATCCTGTTTTCATCCTCCTCTTCCTCGTCCCGGGAGTTTCAGCCGGAGGTCTTCCCGTTGACGGGCATACCGTCGACGAATGGAAAGAAATACTCAAAGTATCACCTGATCAAAATCGCCTGATCGGCTTGATGCTTGACTGTACCATATATCCTGATCTTTATTACCAGAATACCGGCGATATTACCCTGACCGGCCGGTTGCAAAGCGTATTCGGCCCGGTTGCAGACGAACCGGTAGACCTCCTGCAGGTGAATGAATCTGCAGATGTACTTATCGGACAGAATGTAACCGATGAGGAAGGTTTTGTCACCTTTGTCATTCCCGGATCAGACCAGGGACCCACCCGGTACCAGCTCAGATTCACCACCAATGGCACCTTGAAGGCGGATGTCATTGAAAGCAGGGCATATGAAGTCGTGTCCGGGTATCTTCCGGAGGCAGCGGTAACCGGAGATACCGGGAAGACCAGCAGCCAGGATACCCCATCGGCTCTTCTTCAGCCTGACCATACCCGTACCCAGAGCGAATCGTCAGCGGGTCCGACGCTCACCCTTGATGTTGCCCCTGAACAGAATTCATTCGGAGATAATGTCACGTTCAGCGGTTATCTGAGGACCGACCGGGGCACCAGTCTGTCACGGAACAGCATTTTCCTCCGGGAGAGTCCTGATTCCGAAATACTTCCGGGAATGCCGGTCCAGACCGGAACGGATGGATCATACGCGGTATCATACCATCTCCCCGGAACGGGAGATCTTACGGTCAGGGCGGTATCAACCGGTCAGAAGACCGGGGCCATTCTCTCTGATGCCCGTTCCCTAACCTGGGATCGGAACGGATATACTCCACCGGTAAAGGTGATCCCATCCCGGCGGCAGATAGATCTTTCTGTTTCAGCCAGTCAGGCGCTACCGGGAGAGAACCTGACGGTGTACGGCTGGTTCCTTGTCGCCGGGGGAGACCCGGTCATTCGAGCTGCACCCGGATTATTCCAGTATAATATCCATGACGGGGGATGGGACCGGTTTGAAGAGACAACTGATGCATTAACCGACCGGAACGGGGGATTTGTCATCCGTACCAATGCACCTGATCTCCCCGGGCAGTATTACCTTGCTGCAATCAGCCTGGATGAACCCGGTAACCGCCCGCTCTTTTCAAACCTGCTCGCTCTGACAGTGGTCAGTCCGGCCGGTGACCTTCCGGTTCCTGCCCCCGGGATCTCACTGGAGATTCGTGCGGATCCCCCGCTGGTATCCCCGGGAAATACCACGAGGATCACGTTCTCACTCCATGACACTACCGGATCACCCCTTGGTGGCGAGAATCTCTCGCTTCTCTTTTCAGAGGATGGGTTTACCTGGATGTATTCAGAAGACGGGTCAGCCATCACTGACACTGATGGGCAGTTCAGCCTGAACGATACCCCGAAAAAAGAGGGTTATCATTACTACCGGGCCATATTTGCAGGAACGGATACCCTGCCGGCAGCAGAGAGCGACACCCTTGTCATACCGGTGTTATCCAGTCCATAACTGAACCGGACCACCGGACAACCAGGGCATTTATCTGCCTGGGGTCAGACCTGCCCGGTATTGTTTTTCATGGTTTTTATGAAAGGCCGGCCATCATGACCGGGAAGGCATAGGAAAAAATCAGAGGAAGATAAGGAAGCCCATCAGCATCAGACCGGTGATGATGGTCAGGATGATGGCAACCACGGCTGATTTTTTGATGACTTCGCCTTCCAGGCCGACATGATCGATAACTGCCGCAGCATTGACGATCTTTGCGGGAGCAATAGCAGAGGAGATACCACCGGCAACGGCATGGGCAGAATACACCTGGATGAAATCAAGGTTCAGCACATCAGTGGCCTTCTTAAGAATTCCGTGGAACATGACGTTGGAGGAAGCCTCGCTGCCTGATACAAATGCCCCTATCATGCCCAGGAACGGACTCATCGCCGGGAAGGTCATGCCAAAGGTGAGGGCGAGCGTCAGCCCGATGACGGCATTCATATTGAGATCCTCGGTTCCGGGAAGGAATCCGAGCGTCGTCCCCATCACCGTCTGGCCTGACCAGTCCATGGTATATGCGATGGCAAAGAAGACCATCGCGGCAAGGGTGGGACTCCATGCCCGCCGTACCCAGATTTTCAGGATCTTCTTCGTCTCTCCGGGCTTTTTGATCAGGACCGGGGCTGAGATGATGGTACTTACCATCACCCAGAAGTAGGCCTGGTTGAGGAGTTTTAAGTCAACCACCTTGTTGGCAACAATCGGGATCTTCTGGAGATCACCAAGCATTGCGTATAATCCACTCTGGATGATGGGAATACTGATGACGATGCAGAACATGACAAGCAGGAGCCAGGGAAATGATGCCTTCCAGAGCGGGAGAATCCCGTTCGTATTACCGGCAGAGCGAATGGAAGTGAGGAGCGGTTTACCCCTGATAAACCGGTACAGGAAGAGTACCACGATGGTAACCAGCCCGGAAAAGACACCGACAAGTCCGACTGCCGATGGCGGGAGGATGGCAGTGAAGAAAATTGCTGAAAAGCCCAGGGAGAGACCGGAGAGGATAGCTGGTATGAATCCTTCCTTCATTCCTTTCACCCCGTCTGAGATCCAGAGCATGCCGAAGGCAAACCCGGTCGAAATCACCGGGAGGAAATATGAGATATGCGTAGCGAATGTCTTCAGATCGATGTTAAAGACAGCTGCCGGGAGGGTTATCGGTACGGCCAGGAGTGAGAACGAGGTGAGCGGATCATACCCGAGACAGGGCAGGGCAACGGCGGCAATCGGGGAGAACCCGAGTGCCAGCATGATCGGCGGAAGCATGGTGACCGGTGTTGCCCCGATAGAGACGAGGAATGACCCGAATCCGACATTGAGCAGCATGATCTGCTCGTACCGTTCGGCGGCAATACTCCGGATATAATGGGTGATGCTCGTTATAGCACCGGTAATATCCATCATGGTCACCTGCAGGATCGTAAACAATACCATCAGGGATATCCCAAAGGAGGCGAGGATACCATTGAATGAAGCGTATAGAGCAATCTCGGGTGAGGTGTTAAAGAATGCAACGGCGAGAATCACCGTCAGAATCCACCCGACGATACCCATGCGGGTTCCCGACTGGTGGAAGAATACCAGTCCGGCAAATATCACCAGAATCGGGAGAATAGCCAGAAAACAAGACAAATATAGATTCAAAGATGCACCAGTAACAAGTTAGTGCCATATCCATATGAGTGTTATTTATTGTCATGGCACAGATTGTCACGATCCAATATAATCCGGGTTGACAAAAAATACGAAATCCTGAAAAAAGATTATTCCCGGGTCATCCAGTCCCAGACGAGTGCAGCAGAGATGGCACCTGCAAGCGGACCGATGACGTATATCGGGAAGTGTGCCCAGAGGTTTGATCCGGCAAGAAGCATATCTCCCATATACGGACCAAACGTCCTGGCCGGGTTCAGCGAGGCTCCCGAGATGTTCCCAAGGGTAACGATGACACCGGCAACGGTCAGCCCGATGACGAGACCGGCAAACCCGGGGGGAGCTTTCCGGTCAACAGCGGCACCCATGATGGCAAGCATGAGGATGAATGTCCCGATTCCCTCGGCAAGCATGGCCTGCCAGGGGGAAATTCCCGGGAACGGGGCAGTTGCACCGAGCCCTCCGATGGTCACGGCATCCATCCCGGCTGCTGCGGCAAAGAGGAAACTGCCCGCACATGCCCCCACGAGCTGGGCAACGATGTAGGCACCCATGTCACGTGCCGGAAGCCGTTTCGTCACCCAGAGGGCAATGGTCACTGCCGGGTTAATGTGGGCGCCCGATATCCGGCCCATCCCATAGATAACCGCGGTGATGGTGAATCCGAATGCAAGACCGATGGCCAGCCAGTCACCGAGTCCTCCCAGGGCTCCGATACCGATATTAAACGGAGTTTTGGATTCTGTCCCGGTAGCGATCATCAGGGTCACAGCAGCCGACCCGGCCCCGAAGAATACCAGCAGGAATGTCCCGATGGCTTCTGCCATACAACGTCGGATGAGATCCATCCTCAGTCACCTTTCAGGGAATGGTAACATTCAGGACAGAGAATCCGGGGAATTGATGACTTCTTCTTCATGGGAAAGGGATACCCCCCTTCCCAGATAGCATTCTCCTCCCGAATGGCATGCTCCATACACACCCCCATACCGCATACGATACAGATTCCCACTGCATCGGTGGTAATCCCCAGTTTCGCACAGACATAGCATTTCATGACAGATCAGACCGCGTCCTTGTACTGGCAGTATTCATGCCTGAAATCAACGCAGGAAGCCGATGCGCAGTTCTTGCATATCCGTGCGGGTGCTGCCGGGATCTCCTTTTTCAGGGCAATGATGTTGGTCATCAGGGTTGCCGTGATCGGCTCGCTCGTAAGTAGGCAGGGATAATCGGCAAGCCGCATGAGGGCTGACATCCGGACCGTGATTGCACAGGCCGGATAGGCATACCACTGCGGATTGTTCAGGATCTCATTCCTGGCAAGTGGAGAGAGATCGACCGGCAGACCGGAGACAGTCGGCCTGAGATCCTTTCCGGACCCGTTTCTGATCTTGCGGGCCCGGTCGATAATTCCCCAGCCCCGGTAGATCATGTCCATGAAGTCACAGTTATGGAGTTCTGCAGCAGCTCCCCGGGTCGGGTTGAGCTGGACAAAATTATGGTACCGTTTCGTGAGCAGATCGACGATCATCAGGGCATTGAATCCGTCCATCTCAAGGATGTACTCGGTTGCCGCTGCACTTGCCCCGGTGGCAAGGGCGACCACCTGCTCTGGCGTCTTGAACTTGGCAACCGAACCGGTAAGACTCTTTTCAATGACATCAGTGACCGATTCGATGATGGCCATGACCATGTCATCCTTGCACATGTTAAACGTGGACTGCGCGATGTGGTGGGCGACATCCCCGACACAGTAGGCCGGGATGGTTACGATATTTGCATAGTGCACCTTGTCGGCGACTGCTGCTTTCACCACCGGTTCCATGGCCTTGCGGTATTCGGCCATGTATTTCCTGACATCAAAGGAGGTATGTTTGAGACTGTCCATCAGTTCGGCCTGGGCATCTACCGGATGATTATAGATGGACGCCAGCATGTCGACTTCTTTCTTGGTTGCAATGGCAAGGGTATCGCCTGCTTCAAGTGCATGGGCAAAAACATCGCCGATCCCGTAACTCGTGTTCATTCCCCAGGATTTTGCGGCAAGAAGTGCTTTCTTGTGATCCGGCGGTATATCAGTCTTTTTCAGAATCTGATTGACGACATTTGAGGTACTACCCGGGATCAGGGCAAAGTCTACCACGCAGGTGGGTCCGTAAAAACCGGCATACCGGCGGGCTGACTCCTTCCCGATGATATCATCGCTCTTCTTGATCTGCCTGACAAATGCGGCTACCGATTTTTTAAAAGAAGCATCCAGGTCACAAAGGATCTCCAGGACAACCGGAGTCTGGTAATGCTCAACAAAGGGATCATCCTCAGGACGGATAGTCTTGGTAAGTTTGCTCAGGATGGTGTAATGGGCCTTGACTGATTCCTTGTGCAGATCGATAACCGCCTTGCTCTGACCCTTGGCAGCGGTCATCTTGTCAACCGCGGCCATATAGACCTTGGCATCGGTAAGAGAAAAAGAAGTCCCGCGTTTCTTCTTAATCACGTCAACATCGGCCCGTTGTGCTGACATTGCTTCCCGAATCATCTTCTCATAGATATCTTTCATTTTTTTCAGCCTCGTGTACATCCTTTGCCGGGCATTCCGGCAGCGAGAATACTCATCGAAACAGGAGCAGTTCACCAGGATCCGGCGACGGGGATCTGAACCATGAAGGGATCCTTGTTCCTGATAATTCTCCTGATAGTGGCATATTATTCGACAATATTCATAAGGGTTCTAGTTCTTTCCGACCGAATGCACGGTATCAAAAGAGCGGCCATCTTCGTACGGAACACTATCAGGGTATACCACCAATCAGTACGTGATGACTGTTTCTGAACCGGTTCTCCTCGTCAGTTCTCTCCATGACCCGGCAGGCTCCCTCATCCATGAAGAGATAGATCGCCTGTTGTTGGAAAAGCCCGATCTGACCGGCCGGTTCATCCACCACCGGGTGGATAAACGACTTATTTACCTTGAAAATGATGACCTGCCATATACCGCATCCTGTATCCTCTTTCTTTCCCGGCATTCGAGCCGGGAGCACCGTCCGGTACTGACCGTTCATGTGAGCGGAAATTATGGCACGGCAGAACTGGGAGGTGATCCTGGCACCCTGACACCGGCAGCCGTGCCCATGATGCATGCCATCCTTATCCTGATGAGCCGGTATGCCCCGGACGGGTATGAAGTCACATATGAAGTCACCCATCACGGACCGACCGGCCTCACGCTCCCCTCCTGTTTCGTCGAACTGGGGAGCAGTGAACAGGAATGGCATGACCGGAATGCCGCAGCAGCCGTGGCACGGGCGGTCATCGGTGCTGTTCCGGCTGATGTCATCAGACTTGCCGGTTTCGGCGGTACTCATTATGCACAGCGTCAGACCGAAATCACCCTGACCACCAGGGGAGGATTCGGCCATATCATGCCCACGAGAGATTTCAGTTCCCTGACTCCCGGCCGGTTTGTGGACATGATCCGGATGAACATGGCTCAGGGTATCTATATCGATCGCAAAGCACTGAACAAAGACCAGATAACACGGGTAAATACTCTTGCAGAAGAGAATGGTATCCCGGTTCTCGGCATGGGAGATCTCACCGTTCTGAACCGGATGGATCTCTCACAGTACCTGGATATACGGACCCTGGCTGAAAAGCATGCACCTGGATCGACCATCACGGTACATCAACCACCTGCCGGAACAGATTTGGATATCATCACGATTCCTGCCGACCTCCTGGAAGAAACAATAAAAGCGAACCAGGAGGAATTCTTTGAAGGAGTGCACCGGATGGAGATTGTCAGCCTTGCCGGGGGAGGACAAGCCTGCCTGCCGGTCTTCATCACCGATCAGTCAAATGCTCTCGCAATATCGGATGATTTAATACGTCTCTGTGTTTCAATCTTAATTAGGAATCATACATGCAGGATGGATGGGAATACCCTTCTTATCTCAAAGAACCGGTTTGATCCCGATAAGGCCCGATCCTTTGGTATCTCACCCGGACCTCTCTATGGAGAACTGATGGCGGGAAGAGAGATTGTGGTTGACGGGAAGGTGATCAGACCGGACATGGTGATGACACCGGCAGAGAAGAGCATTCAGATTCCAAGATGGGGCAGATGATGAGATCGATCGTAGAAGAGGCATTAAGCAGGGCTAAAACGGAGTCAGACCAGCCGCAGAACAACAGCGATCTTGATGCAGTGCTCAGAGGCATGATGACCAAGATCGCGGTCATCGGCTGCGGAGGGGCAGGATCAAACACCGTATCCCGGATGAAAGATGAAGGGATTGCAGGAACGACCCTCTATGCGATCAACACCGATGCAATGCACCTGGCGACGGTCAGGTCTGATCATCGCATCCTCATCGGAAGACAACGGACCCGTGGGCTTGGGGCAGGATCGTACCCGCAGGTCGGCGAGGAAGCTGCCCTTGAGAGCGAACATGACATCAGAAGGGCAGTTGAGGATTCTGATATGGTGTTTGTCACCTGCGGTCTTGGCGGGGGGACCGGGACCGGGTGTGCACCGGTAGTCGCTAAAACAGCAAAGGAAGATGGTGCCCTGACTATCGCGGTAGTTACCCTCCCGTTCACTGCCGAAGGGGCCATACGGATGGAGAATGCAGAGGCAGGTCTTGAACGCCTCAGGGACGTGACCGATACCGTCATCGTCGTCCCGAATGACCGGCTCATGGAGGTTGTACCCAAACTCCCCCTGTCAGCGGCGTTCAAGGTTGCCGATGAAGTGCTCATGCGGGCAGTGAAGGGCATCACCGAACTGATTACAGTTCCGGGTCTCGTGAACCTGGATTTTGCCGATGTCAGGGCTGTCATGGAGAAAGGCGGAGTCGCCATGATCGGGATGGGCGAGAGCGACGCCCAGGACAAGGCGGCTGACTCGGTGAGAAAGGCAATCCGCTCTCCGCTCCTTGACATCGATATCTCCGGCGCCACTGCAGCACTCGTGAACGTTACCGGCGGCCCGGACATGACCATGGCCGAGGCAGAAGGTGTCGTCGAAGAGGTGTACAACCTGATAGACCCGGATGCACGGATAATCTGGGGTGCACAAATCGATCCGACCATGCAGAACAGCATCCGGACTCTCCTCATCCTGACCGGGGTCCGGTCGCCACAAATATATGGTAGAAATGAAAGAAATAACCCGAAATTGCAGAAACATTTCGAGATAGATTTTCTGAAGTGATACGATATGGAAGTCCCAAAACTGAATTTTAACCTGACTGAAGAACTTTTTCGCAAATACATCCGTGTTCTCAAGCTTGCCCGGTTCCCCAAGCGCGATGAATTCACCAAGATTGCCCTTGTGGCAGCCGCCGGTGTTGTACTGATTGGGATTATCGGGTTTGCCATTTACGAGATATTCGAACTCCTCCCACAATGATGTCCATGGAGACTGAACCCTGTCTCACCCGTGTCTACGCGATAAAAACGACAAACCGAGCAGAACGTTCCGTTGCCGACAATATCGAGAAAGCGGTTCGTGATTCACACAATGATATCCGGGTAATGGCTATCATTGCCCCCGATGAACTGAAGGGTTATGTCCTCGTGGAGAGTGATGAACCGCTTGCCCGGATACAGGAACTGATAGAGCACGTTCCCAGTGCGCGCATCGTGCTTCCCGGGGCAACTTCCCTGGAAGAGGTCGGGCATTACCTCACACCGAAACCGGCTGTCAGTGGTATTGATGAGGGGACGATCGTAGAGCTTATCGCCGGACCGTTCAAGGGAGAGAAAGCGGTAGTGAAACGCGTCGATTCATCGAAAGAAGAAATTACGGTCGAATTATATGAAAGCGTCCTGCCGATTCCAATCACCGTCAGGGGAGATCATGTCCGGATTATCGACCGCGGCGAGTCAGACGACTGATCCCTGTCAGGATTAGTCCCACGCATAGCTTTTTTATCCTACCCCTTCGACCTTTATGAACCCAGGCAGAGCATATTTGCTGCTGCTCAAGGGTGATAACAATGGCAGAAGTTGTCGAGGTACTCGTACCCGGCGGTAAGGCCACCGCAGGTCCGCCACTCGGACCGGCGCTGGGTCCCCTCGGTATCAATGTCAAAGCTGTTGTTGACGAGATTAACAAGAAGACTGCATCCTTTAACGGAATGCAGGTTCCTGTCCGTGTTGAGGTGGACGAGAAGAAAGCCTTCACCATCTCAGTCGGTATTCCGCCAACAACTGCCCTCATCATGAAAGAGGCTGGCATTGAGAAGGGTTCGGGAGAACCGAACACCTCCACCGTTGGAAACTTGCCGCTCGAGGCCGCTGTCACGATTGCCAAGATGAAACTGGATGATATGCTTTCGTATGACCTCAAGAACGCAGTGAAAGAGGTCGTCGGAACCTGCGTCAGCGTAGGTGTCACCGTTTCTGGCAAAAGCCCCAAAGACATGATCGCAGAGATCAATGCGGGCACTCATGACGCGGTCCTCATGGGATAGAATCGATAGTAGCCATAGAAGATCGTGAATCCTCACGGTCGTTTCACTATGGAGGAATTACATGGTTGAGAAAAACGTCATTCTCGACGCTATAAAACAGGCAAAAGAGAAGGCGCCTGAACGGAAATTCACTGAGAGTGTCGATATCACTATCAATCTGAAGAATATCGATATGTCCCAGCCGAAGAACCGTATTGATGAGACGATTCTTCTCCCACACGGTAATGGCAGGGTTGCCAAAATTGCCGTACTTGGAACCGGTGACATGATCACCCAGGCCAAGGATGCAAAGGCAGACCTGATCATAGGACCGGATGAGATTGAACGGCTCGGGGGTGTTCCTCGTGAAGCCAGGAAGGTAGCTGCCACGTACCAGTTCTTCCTTGCCGACACGAAGGTGATGTCCCTCGTAGGTCGCTGGCTCGGTCCCCGGCTTGGTCCGAGAGGTAAAATGCCACAGCCAATCCCGGTAGGAATGGACATTCGTCCGCTTATCGAACGGCTTCGCAGCTCGGTCAAGGTCAGGACCAAGGACAAGATGAACTTCTCCCTTAAGGTTGGAGCAACATCCATGTCTGATGAACAGATTGCTGAAAATATCGATGCCATCCTGAAACGTATTCACGACAAACTTGAGATGGGCGACATGCAGATTCGCTCCGTCTATGTCAAGACGACCATGGGACCGGCTGTAAAGGTGATGTAATATGGCATTGTACACCCACCACCTGCCCCAGTGGAAGAAGGATGAGATCTCTGAGATCAAACATCTCATTCAGCAGTTCAAGCTCACCGGACTTGTCGATATGTACGGTATCCCTGCCCAGCAGGTGCAGGATATCAGGCGCAACCTGAAAGGGAAGGCCGAACTCAAGATGGTCAGAAACACGCTCATCGAACACGCGTTCGGTGAAGCGGAAGGCGGGGTCAGGGACCTTACGTCGCATCTTGAGGGGCACGCCGCGCTCATCTTCACCAATGAGAATCCATTCAAGCTCTACAGTATGCTTGAGCGGACCAAGACGAAGATGGCAGCACGTCCCGGTGAAAAAGCACCGGAAGACATCGTTGTGCCCAAGGGTCCGACCTCATTCAAGCCAGGTCCGATTGTAGGAGAACTCCAGCAGGCCGGCATTCCCGCCGCCATTGAAGCCGGGAAGGTCACCATCCGCGAAACAAAAACGGTGGTAAAGGCAGGCCAGGAGATCAGCAAGAAACTCGCTGATGCACTCGCCAAGCTTGACGTCAAGCCGAT
Source organism: uncultured Methanospirillum sp. (assembly GCA_964637135.1). Taxonomy (GTDB): domain Archaea; phylum Halobacteriota; class Methanomicrobia; order Methanomicrobiales; family Methanospirillaceae; genus Methanospirillum. Next base: position 28,837 of record CAZWTX010000005.1, read on the forward strand.
GGATGTCGGTCTGATGCTCCAGGCAGCATTCTATGAAGGCAGTGTATACGAATCCGATGTGCTCGCCATAGACGAGACTGCATTCTACAACAATATCATCGCCGCTGCCACGGAAGCATTCAACCTTTCGGTGAATGCATGCGTGCCAACGAAGGACACCGCCGCTGCCATCATCACGAAGGCAGTCCGCGAAGCCCGCGGTGTTGCTGTTGAATCAGCCATCGAGAGCAGCGATGTGATCGATGCGGTCATCGGGAAAGCCGAGAGACAGGCACGGTCCCTCCAGTCAGTAGTCGGATAAATCGAGTCAGAAAACGTCTATCAAACAAAAACAGGTGAAAAACATGCAGTATATTTACGCAGCACTTCTCCTGCACAAGGCAGGAAAACAGATCACTGAGTCCTCAGTTCAGGCAGTCCTCTCTGCCGCCGGTATCGAAGTTAACGACGCACGTATCAAGGCCCTTGTTGCCGCCCTTGACGGTGTGGATATTGAAGACGCCATCAGCAAGGCAGCAGCTGCCCCGGTCGCAGTTGCAGCCGCTCCGGCCGCAGCAGGTGCCGCACCAGCAGCCGCAGCAGCTCCAGCAGAAGCACCAAAGGATGAGAAAAAGGAAGAAGAGAGCGGAATGGCAGGGCTCGGAGCCCTCTTCGGCTAAACTCTCCTCTTTTCTGATGCAATCCGTATACTAACCGCTCTTTTCTCAGTTCACGGATCAGGATTTAATTTTCCGTCTCCGTGGTCATCATATACCAGCCATCCAATACGATAGCCAGGCTATACACACATATCATGGTTCAGCCCGAGCCAGCTTGTTCAGGCTGGATACGAAACCGGCAGTGATCGAACCCTGACGAATAGCATTCCTCCTCGGAGACGATCACCGGAACCCCGAGATGCTTCCGGAAGATCTTCATCAGAACGCCGGTATCAAAGGCACAGGCACCATGACCGGTGACCGGGAGATCCTTACATTCAAAACATCCCTCGACCTGGATAACCACCGGATCAGATTGAACAAGCCGGATACTCCCAAGACCGTTCAATTCCCAGAACCGGTTCATCTCTGCAACGAGATCCTCCGTCGATCCGGCAGTCAGGACAGATGAAAGGATTTCTCCAACCTTCATTCCTGTCCGGAAAAATACCGGGTCAACATTTATCCCGAGATGCATCGCCTCTGAGCGGAAGATGCTGAGCATATACCTGAAGAATGCCACCGGATCACCCTTCCCGAATTCGGGGATAACCTCTCCGGGAATCATCCGATCCGGTGCATCCCGATCCGTGTTCGTGAGCCGTCCGATGGATTCAGATCTGAGTGAGATGATCCGCTTCCGCATATCATTCGGATCCGGCACTGAACTGACAAGTCCTGCCTGTTCAAGATCCTGGATATGCACGGATACCGTTGACTTGGCTTTCCCGGTGCGGGTGACTATCTCATCAAAATACTGATCACGGATCGCAAGAAGATCGAGGATCTGAGATTTCACCGGGCTGTCAACAGCCATGATATCTGTTTTTGTTGAAAAAAGATGAACATCTGTCTTCGGTAATAACAGATCGGAACCGTCCTTTCCAGTCACATAATACAGAAGGATCAGAATCTTGATAAATATTGTTCGCCAATAGGTGAATGTTCTATACTATACGAACGATGTGAAACACATGAAAGCACATGCAACCAAAATCTCAGAGGGAGTATACTGGGTCGGAACCCTTGACTGGGACCTGAGAACATACCACGGGTACACCCTTGACGGAACCTCGTACAATGCCTACCTTGTCTTCGGGGAGAAGACCGTCCTGATTGACAATGTATACCCCGGACAGTCTGCCCAGATGTGGGGACGGATAGCAGATGCCTGTGCCAGGGAGGGACGGGATCTCCGGATCGATATCATTGTACAGAACCATGTGGAAAAAGATCATTCAGGTGCTCTTAGTGAAATCCATAAACGGTTTCCGGATGCTCCGGTCTACTGCACAGCCATCTGCGAGAAAGGGCTGCTCAGGCATTACCCATCCCTTTCGGGAACAGTTTTTCACCCGGTTAAAACCGGCGAGACCCTTGATATCGGAGGAAAGACCCTCGCTTTCGTCGAAGCGCCACTGCTTCACTGGCCAGATTCAATGTTCACGCTCCTTGCAGAAGAGGGGATCCTCTTCTCAAACGATGCATTCGGCCAGCATCTCTGTTTCACCGGAAGATATGACACCGATATACCAGAAACCATCCTGATGGATGCTGCCGGGAAATTCTATGCAAACCTGATCGTACCCCTCTCAGGTCTCTTCCTCAAAAAGGCAGACGAACTGAAAAACCTCGGACTCCTCGAAAAGGTGAAGATGATCGCTCCCTCCCATGGCCAGATATGGACCGATCCCTCGGCAATCATCAACGCATATGTCGGGTGGGCAACCGGTACGGCAATGAAGAACAAGGTGACGATCATCTACGACACGATGCATGGGTCCACCCGGATGCTGGCACATGCTCTTGCAGAAGGAGTCATCGGTGGGGGATGCGACGTGAAGATCTTCAATCTTCACGATGATGAGCGATCTGAGATCGTGAAACATATCCTTGAGTCAAAGGCGATAATGGTTGGTGTCCCGACGATCAACGATGTCCCGTACCCGAGCATCGGGGATATCCTTTATTACCTGAAAGGACTCCATTTCAACCGTACCGGCAAACGGTATGCCTTAACCTTCGGATCGATGGGCGGAAAAGGAGGAGCACCGAAGATCGTTGCCGGGGAACTGGATTCAGCCGGGTTTACCACGGTAGACCTGCCCGAGGTGCTGTATGTTCCTGATGAAAGAGACCTTGATATGGCATATGAGGCCGGCCTTGTCATGGCAAAAAGGATCAGTGAATAATCCCATTTTTACAGCGACTGCTGGATACGGGCACTGATCCCGGCGAGATCACGGGAGATCACTTCAAGATCTGATATGGATGTGACCGGGACATTATTGAGGAAGATGGTGAAGGCAAGCGGGGTTCCCGATTTTCCGGTCATGTACCCGGCAAGACCCTTTCCAAGAAGGTACCCCCGGTCGTTCAGATAATCACCGGCAAGGGTGGTACCGGTCTTTGCATGGACCTTCCCTGCAGCAGGATCTAAACCGTCAACGGTATCAGCAAGGGTTCCGTCAATGCCAAGGGACGGGAGTGCATGCAGAAATGCAGTTCCCCAGGGTTTTTTCAACACTGCTGTAAGCAGCTGGTTCGTAACCCGGGGAGAGAGCCGGTCGGCACTCACACCGCCTTCCCCGTCTGCAAGGCTGATCTTCGATGTGTCGATACCCAGGGCGGTAAGGGCCTTCTGTTCTGCCTTCATACCGACTTCCATGGAGGTGCCGCCATCATGCACGGCCATGAGCATCACCCAGGTATCAGCGTGAAGATTCTGGGAAACTTTCAGGGTCATTTTCACCTCCTCCATCAGGGGAGCAGAGGTGAGCGTTGCCACCCGGTTTGTCTCCGGGTATGCAGAGTCTGACGGGAGAAGGTGTGACGGGTTTGTCGTGCCGGTATCTGCCGTGATAATAACCCCTTCCTTCTCAAGTGCTTCAATCAGCACGACTCTCGCAAAGGAAGCAGGATCCCGGATGATATAAGTCCTGTTAATAGCAGGTGATTTTTCGGCTATTTTTCCGGTTACCACGATCTCCCCGGGTTTTCCGTCATATATCAGGATTTCTGGATCTCCCTTTGCAACCGTGACAACCGAAGAGTTGAGAACGAATGCCTTCGTATCCGGGCGCATGCGGACCGATGCGGCAGTATTGCGATCGGTTGGCGTGATTGTCAGATCGATCAGGTTGTCATTGACAATGATTGGGCTGACCGGGGGGTTTCGTTCATTCCTCTGAACCGGGAACATCCGGTCATCAATGACGACATTATCAGCCTGCCTGATGTCGGAGGCCTTTACCTGGCGGGCAATCTCCCGGATACCGGCAAGAGGATCACCAGGGGTCAGTGTTACCGTATCAAACGTATCTGCTTCCCCATGATCCATGTTTGTGAATGATATCGTCCCGTTCGGCCCAGCCCTTCCCCCAAGATTCGGATCGCCGGATGCCTTCAGGATGAGAATTCCGTCAAGCACACTTCCGTCAATCATTTTCCCCGAGGAATATACCGGTGTCTCAAACCGAAAATCAGGGCCGAATGTTTCGAGCAGTGCTGCAGCAGTGAACAATTTCGTGACAGAACCGGGGACAAAAAGATGTTCGGTATCTTTCATGACGAGATCCCGTCCGGTCTCAAGATCGGAAACGAGGATGCCATAAGATGCATCGGTATACGGATCTTTCGCAAACAGCCCGGATATCTCTTCCCCGAGCGTAGTGTCAGAGGACGCGAGGGCGGCCCCCTGCGAGATGCAGGGGATGCACAATATCAGGCATATCAGAAGAAGACCGCATCCCGGTTGCATACGCTGTGATCTACTGTTGGAATCAGACATAACCTCACCAGCCATCTGTCGGATACCAGAACCACCTGATGTACCAGGCAGGTATGACGAGGTATCCTGCCATGTGTTGGATCTGATAACCATAAATGGATCCCGATCTGATCAGCCTGTATGCAGGTGATCCTGACATCGTCACCCCAGGCAAACAAGACCTCTGCAATAACTGCCTTTTTCATCGGACTTTTTATTATCGCGCTCTCCCCATTCATACCCGGCCTCGTCGTTGTGCTCATGACCGTCCTTGTACTGCTTGTATCAGTGATTCTTGTCATCACCGGGATATCCCTGAGGGGTACCGGGTTATCACCGGTTCTGATCCTTCTTGGAATAACCGGATGTATCATCGGCGGGAGTATCCTTGCGTATCCCCGGGCAGGAATTTCAATACTCGGAATACTGCTCGGGATATGGATGATTCTCCTTGGAGGAACCCACATCGGGTATGCATCATCCATCTCTTCTGATCGGTGGAACGTTCTTTATACGGTCGCTGCCGGTATCGCATGTATTGTGATGGGATTATACCTTCTCTTCGCACCTGCCGGAGGGCTCGCAATAATCACCATATTTATCGGCTGTTACCTGATCGCATGGGGAATAATGACTTTTTTCAGAAAAACAACCCGATATATGGATGCGGATTTCACAGTCCGGGTATAGCAGAAAAGGGGTTATTCTTCAGAAAAGACCGGTAATTCATCGATGGTACAGGTGATCCATTCCTGGTTGAATGCCGGCCGGTATTTCTGATAAAAGGAAATGGCCGGTTCATTCCATTCGAGCACCTGCCACATCACCCCGTTAAGATTGCGTTTTTTTGCATCGGAAAGAACCGCCTCAAACAACATCTTTCCAATACCCTGTCCGCGACAGGTTTCGGTAACGACGATATCCTCGAGATACAGCCGTTGTCCTTTCCAGGTTGAATACCGGATGTACCAGAGGGCCATTCCGATGATATCAGAGTCTTTCACGGCAACGTGTGCCCACCACACGGGGTTTTCCCCAAATCCGGATTCAGTAAAATGAGCCAGACTGACTTCCACCTCGTCTGCCGCCCGTTCATAGGTCGCCAGTTCACGGATAAGATCCATCATTCCCGGGCAGTCTTCCCTGACCGCCTGCCGGATAATAACTGACATTAGTAAGAAATGTATGATCTCTATCACGAATACCCTTGACGCTCACCCCTGACCTCAGGCAAAGAAGGTATGAGGGCATTGACCGGTTGATCAACCAGGAACATCCATGAGTTTTTACTGTATCCAGTGCGGGGAATGCTGCACAAATCTTGGTCTCGTACATACCATCTGTGAGACCCGGGGCCGGTATACCTTCACCGTGCTGAACGAGTACACCGGGGAGAAAACCATCGTGGAAGTCGATCCGGACAAATACACGCTCTTTGATGAGAAAGAAATCTTTGACCATCACCCGGATGCATGTCCCTTCTTCAGAATCGCACACGATGACCGCCGGGGATACTGTACCTGTCATCTGACAAGGCCTGATATCTGTCGTGACTACGGATGCTGGCGCCTTCTCATCCTGAATTCAGCCGGGAACAGAGTCGGACGGATCATGGAACAACGGTTCTTTCATTCCGAAAACGTGATACTCACTGGAATATGGAACTCGTTTGCGGAATCACTGCGTGGCCTTTCAGATGAGGAATGGGACCGGGTTGTGATCACAACCCTTCACAGCGCCGGGTACACGGTAATAATATGACTTCCGGCAACACCGTCACCTCTTTATGGATGGGATCGACTATCATTTCCCGGTTTAATTCCGGATATTTATCTTCGATCAGTACTGATGATTGGTATGGCAGGAGATCTCGCATATATCATCGGGACCGTCGGGACATTCTTCGCAATCCTTGATCCATTTGGCAATATGCCGTTTTTCCTCGCGTATACCCGTGACCTGCCCCGGCCCGTTATCAGGAGAATGGCATTCCTGCTATCCGGATTTATTCTCCTTGCGATGACGTTCTTCCTTTTTTCAGGCCAGATGGTCCTGTCCTTCTTCAGTATCACGATTCCTTCGTTTCAGATAGCCGGGGGAATCATCCTGTTCACCGTCGGCCTTTCGATGATGAGTGGTACGCACACGATGACCATGAACCGGGTTATTTCAGAATCGACAGATGCATCAGTACTCGGCCAGCAGTCATCGATCCTTCCGACAATCATCACTCCCCTCGGCATACCGCTGTACGTGGGACCAGGTTCCATTGCCGCAGCTGTCCTCTTCGGAAGCCGTGCACCATCCCAGGTTGCATTCCTCGGAGGTTTTGTTGTGATCCTCTCCATCGTGATAATCATAACTCTGCTCAATCTCTCGTCAGATGCGCTTGCCCGGATACTCGGCACCCAGGGAATCGAGATACTGGTCAGACTGATGGGGCTCATACTCGCTGCGATAGCGGTTCAGCTCACCCTTGAAGGAATCGGAGGAGCAACGGTGAACCTGATCAACCCTGATATTCTCTGACGGGTTCTCACCGGCCGGTCTGGACCGGAAATGGAATCCCGATAGAGAATGCCGTATCCAGCGCAAGAACCGCTGTGGCAAGATCGGTTATTGCGATCCCGGTAGAATCAAACACCGTCACAGAATCGGCTCTGATTCGTGAATTTTTTTGAATAAGCACCTCTCCGAGCGTTCCCTGTACCGAAGCAGGTTCAAATACCCCTTCCCGCACCGGGACATTAATCTCCCCTGAATGGATGGCCTGTGCCATATCATCAACAAAAACTTCAGCACGGTTCAGGATGGCAGGATCAAGTTCCTGTTTTCCCGGAGCATCGGCCCCCATCGCATTGATATGCGTTCCGTCGTGTATCCATTCATTCCTGATCAGAGGAACCGTGGAAGGAGTGACCGTGAGGAGAACATCGGTATCAGCCGCTCCCGGCAGTGAAGCCTGATGGATATCTTCTTCAGGAAATCGCGCGATAAAACGATCAACGGATGCTTCCCTTCGTGACCAGACCCTGATCTCCTCTGGTCTGAATACCTCCCTGATTGCCATCAGTCCATATTCTGCCTGCCGGCCGGCCCCGATGATCCCGATACTCCCGGATTTCTTCGGGCATAGTGCTTCTGTTGCGACTGCTGCCGATGCGCCGGTCCTGAGCGCAGTAAGGCCGGTACCATTCAGAATGGCGACGGGCATACCGGTATCAGGATCGAGAAGAATGATCTCAGCCATGACTGTCGGAAGGCCGGCCTGATCATTGCCAGGGTGTACATTCACGAGTTTCATTCCGGCAGTTTTCATGGAGGGAAGATACGCCGGCATCACCCGGAAATCTCCTTTGGGGAGCATCACATACGATTTTGGAGGCATGATGCAACTACCGGTTGCATGATCGCGGAAGGTATTCCTGATCACCGGAATAAGATCTGCCATACTGATCGCGGGGGCAGGATCAGGGTAGTATCGCATACCGCATCTCTTGCACAGAAGGTGAAAAGAGATCTGATCCCGCCCTCCGCAGATTGATAAGACCATCCCGCCTATTAACTCAGTACCTGGCGTCGCTTCATGAGGTGCGATACCAACAGGATTCATATGGCGACAATTCTCATTATCGATGACAATCCGGAAGACCAGGAGAAACTAAGCGGTATCCTGACTCAAGAAGGATACTCAACGAAACTGGCCTCTGTCGGACCGGAGGGCCTGTCTGCCTGTGATACGGGAAAACCGGATCTCATCACCCTTGATCTCGTTATGCCCGAGATGAACGGGATAGAGACGCTGAGACTGTTAAAACAACGGTTTCCAGAAATCCCGGTAGTCATGTGTTCGGCAGCCGGTCTTGAACAGGTGGTCGATCTCGCCCTTCGCGTGGGGGCTGCAGGATACATCGTGAAACCCTATACCCGGGATATGGTCCTGTCAATGGTACGGGATCACCTGAAGCAATAGATCACCATGCACTCAGTTCATGATGCCCTGTCTTTCTCCTGCTTACTTCCTGCCGGTTTCAGCAGCTGAACAGATATAACCGGATAAGGTTTCGTCTTTCGCTATCAGCGGCTGAAATATCGCCCTTATCTGTATCTTCCTTCCATCACGGGTTCTGATCCGATACTTCAGAGAGAACGAAGTGATCTTCCCGAACCGACTCGAAAAGGCATCATGTATCTTTTTCCGGTCCGCGGGAACCACAAGAAGATTCCATGACGCGTGGAGGTTCCCGGTATCGTCCATCTGTTCTGTCCAGTGCCGGTTTGCATACCTGACGGCACCGGATATTTCATGAAGAGAGATAAAAGCGGGGATACTATCTGCGATCAGTTTCAGGCAGGTTTCAGTTTCATCTGGAGATCCAGCAATACTCGCAAGTTTTTGAACAGATTCCTGAAGTTTATCTCTGGTCCTGGCAATCTCGGTATGTGCATCGGATAATTCGGCATTTTTTTGCCTGAGTTCCTCCTCGGTCCGTTTCCGCTGGATAATTCCCCACAGACCACTCAGAAGCAGCGTGCATTGTTTCAGGTTATCCTCGTTATACGCTCGTTCCTTGTTGTACATACCGGCAAGAAGAACGACCTTTCCGGAATCAGTGACCGGAACAGATATCATCCGTGTTACCTGCACGGTTTCTTCCGGTAATCTGACGATTCCTGCCTCATTGCTAACCGGTCCGTTCATGATGAACGGTTCGGAGATAACCCCGCTGAGCGGTTCACCAGTAGGACTCCTGAGATCATACGTAAAGGGAATCTGGTTCATGAGAACCATCTGCTGTGCCGAAGAAGACCATGCTGCGATCTCCAGCCGATCCTGATCCGGCGAAATGAATGCAATAAATCCGAATGCACTCTTTGTGATGATCACGGCCTGTTCAAGGGCATACTCCATAATCTCGCGAAGCGGGTGTGAAATCATTTGGTACAGGGTGAGCATGGAAGAAAGTCGGATTCCGGTAATCCGTTTCCGCTCTTCGTCAAGTATTCTCCCGGTGACATCACGTATTATCGCATGGAGATATGTTGTATTCCTGACCGGGATGGTCACCATGCTGATCTCGGTATACCGGATCCCCCCCTCCGGGGTGATGAACTGCCAGGGGAACCGGACCGGTCTTCCGGCATACCCGTGGGTAATATGATGGATGAGCCGTTCCCGGGAATCAGATCCGTCCGTCTGGCGTTCGGGAGAGAAATCAAGGACCGATTGCGTGATGATATCCTCTTCAGGGACTTCAAACAGGGAAGCTGCCTGGCGGTTCATATCGATGATGGCATCATGATCCAAAATGAGAATAGCATCACTTGCCGAGTCGAAAAAATTCCTGAATTTTATCTCGTTCTCCCGGATCATCCTGATACCGCGATGAGCCCCCACCGACCGTTCGATCATGTGGGTGAGCTCGGTAAACTGTACCTTTGGATCGCCTCCTTTCTGAAGATAAAAATCAGCCCCCTGGTTGAGTGCTTCGATCGCTATCTCCTCTCCACCCTGACCGGTGAATATGATAAACGGGATATCCATGCCTGATTGCCGGACGTGCCTTAACAGATCAAGTCCGGTCATCTCCGGCATGGCATAATCTGAAAGAATAATGTCAAAAATCCCTGCACTCAGGGCCGACACGGCCTCCCTGGCTGATTGAACAGCGTGGGTCCGGTACTGATCGTTCCTGTTCAGGAACCGTGTCATGACGTCCAGAAGAACTGGTTCATCGTCAACGAGGAGAATAGAGATCATCCACCCTCCCGGGAAAATGAATGAGCCGTCAGAAACGGGTGCCGCCAGTCCGGGACGGAACCGGAACTGGAAAGAAAAAAAGGGGTATCCGAATAAATTGCCATATTATCACCGGTAATCCCGAAAGTAAATCCGGATGAATCACCAGGGTTTTTCGGATTCAAAACTCCCATGTTATGCACGCAATTGAGCAATGAACTGATAAGGTAATGAATCTATCTTATTGGAAAACTTTGAAGACTGAACGGCTATTGCAGTGACTTATCAGAGAGATATGCGCGATGAGAGGAGTAATGCTGCGAAGGTGTCGAAAAGAATGCCATTTCAAATGAATGAAATAGTTAGTCCCCGAATTACGGGATTGGAGACCTGTTAGAGGGATGATGAGGTATAATCCCCGGATGAAAACTGATTTATTTTCCCCGTGGACCGTATCAGAAGGCATTGCTAATTTTCGGTGCTCCTGGAGCCTGAAACGGGAACATGCACATCCAGCAGTCAAAAACCTTCATTTTCAGGAGAGATCGGCACCTTCCGCCGGTACCAGGGGAGGCGTTTTGATGAGCTCTGCACACTGTCCGCAGAGCCAGGTTCTCTTGGTATCAAGATCGTCAAGACATGCCGGGTTTGACATGATACATGCCGGATCGGTGCAATGCCTGAGGCCGAGGAGGTGACCGACCTCATGCGAACCCTCCTTGGCAAGACGTTCGATAAGGAGGGTATCATCAGGGGGAAGATCCCAGAACTCGTTACGCAGCCTGGCAGCAGAGATCACCGCGGAACCGGTACGGGGCCGGGACAGACCAAAAACATACCGTGTCCCCGGCCGGAAGATATCATCACCGATTACGAGCAGAACAGGGTTTTCAAGCGAGTTTCTCCGGGAGAAGGTATCTATTGAAGAGAGGATTGATGTTGCATCAAATTGTTCACGGGAACGTTCAAATCCATTGTACAGTATCGGATTTGATGATGGTTCCACCGGGAGATCCAGGATTTGAGTAATAAGACGACTCACCGGGATCTCCAGTCCCTGGCTGATTCCCCGATCCCAAAAAATATGGATACCCATTCCCTTTAATCTGAGTAATGAGCGGCTATAAGCATATTGAAACATCTGTGGCTGCATTCATTGCCGCGAGATTCCGTTCAGCCGCTGAAATCGGGGCGGGTGAAAACCTCCATGCAGCCTCCCTCCTGCTGAGAGCCGGCGTAGATATCATCTGTACCGACTGGATCCTCCCATCGGGCCTCATAATCGTGCCATATTACCGTGATGACATAACAGATCCTGATACCAGCATCTATTCCGGACGTGAATGTCTGTATGCAATCCGTCCGGTGGAAGAGATGATCGATCCGATGATCAGACTTGCACGGGAGGTAAACGCAGACCTCTTCGTGTATCACCTCGGGTTCGAAGGATACGGCCCGCAAAAACCGGTTCCGGGATGCCGGGTACCGCTTCACCAGTACTTCAGCCGAAGTTAAAGAGCGTGGACTGGGTGGGTTTTTTCTCCCGGCATTCAGGTTCCGGACCGGCCCCCTCCCCGGGAGGGAGGTCAGGCTCCGGTGAGGGAGGGACAGCCTTCTCCTCAATTTTTCCTTTCTTTTTCGCTGCGGCCGCCTCTTCTTTCTGTTTCTTTTTCAGTTCCTTTTCCGCTCGTTTCTTTTCGTCTTCTATTTCCCTGATGATCTTTTTCGAAAGATCAGGATCCTGGATCAAAAGATCGAGCATATCAACATCCAGGAAAAATGACCGGGCATACACCCCGGGATCGTTCTGTGCAAGGATTGAAATGGGTCTCAGGTAGGTATTCCGGATGGAATCGCTGGCAAGATGTGTCGCAGAACCGAGCCGCGATACGAGTTGTTCGCGGGCATTTTTCTGCCGCCTTGCAGTTGACATCCGGCGCCATCGTTCGGGAGGCATTATCCGGGTAAACCCGCCGGTCCGATCGCCATTCTGACCAGCTGCATAATGAACTCCATGAAGCATTATCGCAGTTGCATATCGCCAGAGCGTGTAATACTGTTCCCGGAACGTGTACCCGAGGTACTCGTCAGAACGGGACAGGGCACCATACGCGAGAGTCATGGCAGTGGGATCCCTGAACGAACTAAGATTGCCCTCAAGCCACTGGAGGATCACATCAGGCATCTCATTGACGGTCATGGAAAGGGAGAGCAGATCATGAGGCTTAGAACTAATCGTGGCTAAAACCAGGTCAAATATAGTTGAACGGGCATCCTTACGCGAGATAATGAGATCGTCACCGGTAAGCGAATCCTTCCCGATGGTGGACGCATAGAGCATGGTTACTGCCGATCTGAAGTCCCCACTCGATCCTTCTGCTATCTCTTCAAGTGCCTGTGAGTCACAGCCAACTCCTTCGAGAAGGCAGATCTCCTTCAGACGTGGAGCTATGGATCGTGCCTGGAGGGCTTTGAACTGGATCTTTTCACAGGCATTCCGGATGGAAGCATCAAGGCCATACAGATCGTTGGCTATCAGGATAATCGGCTGCCTGGCCTGACGAATCACCTCGACGATCGCCTTCGCCCCTCCCCGGTCAGCATTTCCCTGGAGATTATCGGCTTCATCGAGGAGAATTAACTTGCGCCCTGTACCCGAGAGTGAACCAGTACTGGCGCTTGTGCCCGCAACCCGTTCTATGACTGCCTTGGTCCGCTGGTCTGAAGCATTCAGCTCGACGATCTCCCAGTCCATGTCATTCGCAAGAGCAAGTGCAGCAGAGGTCTTTCCAATACCAGGTTTGCCATAAAGAATAAGCGGTGGGGAATCGAAGGTCCACTTCTGTGCCCATTGAACCATCTGCCTGATTGCCTCTTTGTTTCCGGCAATATCAGCAAGATGTTTCGGACGGTATTTTTCAGCCCAGTCCATCGTATACCTGATACTTCACCATGACGGGGGATAACACCACCCAATCAGAGGAGTGGTATCAGAACCCAGAGGTTCGCTACCCACCGGGCCGTCCAGGCAATACCGGTAGAACTCCTGCACCCCATATATAGCAAATAACGCATTCAGACACTTTAAGTGAGATGAAACAGAAACGAGAGAGTGAGTTCTGGTCCCATGGGAGAATATATCTGTTCCACCGAACTGATCGCACAGACCGTCAGAAATTATGACGGGGTCAGGCGGAAGAGCGAGATCGGGGCCATGGTTAAAACCCTGAAATATGATTCACCAGATGTTATTGCTTCGTTTGGAGAAGATGCAGCGGTAATACGGTCAGGGGACCAGGCATTGCTCCTGGCCGCAGACGGGATATGGAGCAGGCTGATGGATGCCGATCCGTACTGGGCCGGGTATTGTTCGGTTCTTGTTAATATCCATGATATTGCTGCGATGGGCGGCCGCCCCCTGGCTATGGTTGATGTTCTCTCCATTGCGAACGAACAACACCGGAGCCAGGTAATAGCCGGAATGCGGGATGCATCATATCAGTTCGGCGTCCCCATCGTCGGAGGCCATCTTCATCCAGATACCCCGTACAGTGTCATCGACGTTGCCATCCTTGGAACCGTGCATCCTGATGATATCATATACAGCAACCGGGCACGAAGCGGTGACCTCGTCGTCGCAGCGATTGATCTCACCGGGAGGGTTCACCCGGCCTGTATCTTAAACTGGGATTCGGCAACCGGGCGGTCATCGGATGAAGTCAGGGCACAGATAAGGACCATGGAAGAGATCGGCCGGCGTCACCTGGTCACCGCGGGGAAGGATATATCAAATCCGGGTATTATTGGGACACTTGGCATGCTCCTTGAAGTATCAGGAGTAGGAGCAGTAATTGATCTCGATAAAATTCCCCGTCCCGAACTGAAAAAACACGGGATTAACTTCGAACAATGGGTTCGTATATACCCGGGAATGGGGTTCATCCTCACCGTCCCGCCTTCGTCATATGATGATCTCGTCTCACTCTTTGGCCGGGTGGGAATGACGGCATCCCGCATCGGTGTCGTGACCGACACCCGCAGTCTCAGGATTACGTACCATGATCAGGATACCTCTGTCTTCGATTTTATGACAAACGGGGGAATCATGCATCTTGGCACCGGGTGATATGACAGGAAAAATCGGTATCGGGGTTTTTGAAGAGAGCCGCCGGGTTCTCGAAAGTATCGAAAGATACCCTGATCCAGACAGGGTAATCTGTTACACGTTCCCCGGTGTCATTGATGATTTTTCAGGATTCCATGTGGATGTCTCCGGACATCCTGCAGCCAGGATGATCGGGGATCTTGCATCCGGGAATATTGCCGCTGCAGTCAGGGGAACCCTCCCTGCAAATGAAACCCTTCAGGAGCTGAAACGGGTTTTCAACACAAGGGAACTCGAACGGATCGTTCTCCTTGAGACCGGGGATAACATTCGCTTTTTCCTCGCCCCGGTCGGGGTCGACGAAGGCTGGACCGTCGCTCAGAAGATCTCTCTGGTGGAGAAAGGACGGATCATCGCTTCCCGGTTCGGTCTTCCGGATAAGGTAGGGATCTTGTCAGGTGGTCGTCTTGGTGATATCGGGAGGCATGAAATCGTGGACCGGACCATGGCAGATGCTGAACTTGTCTCACACATCACCGGTGCCTGTCACTACGAAATCAGGATAGAGGATGCCATTCGGGAATGCGGTCTCATCATCGCACCGGACGGGATATCCGGAAACCTGATCTTCAGAACGCTGACCTTTGCCGGGATGGGGGCAGCACATGGGGCACCGGTGGTAAATATCGAAAAAATCTTCGTAGACACCTCGCGCGTCAATCCGGATTATACAAATGCCCTTATTCTTGCAGCTTCACTGTCCGGATAAGATTGAGCCGGGAAAGATTTTTATTTGTCCATTTTTTTAATAATCATGTATTGCTTCTCCTTTTCGAATCTTGATGAGAGGATGTCTGGGAAATGAAAAAAATTTGCTTTTCAGGTCTCAAATTCCAAAAAAATACAGAAAATCTCGAAATGTTTAAATAGATAACAATATACTTTTTTTTGAGGTAGAGGACTATGGCAGACTTACCTATTGCAGCAGTTGTTAGAATCGCAAAGAAGAACGGTGCTGAGCGTGTGGGAAGCGACGCAGCAGCAGCACTGGTAGCAAAGGCAGAAGACTATATTGCAAACCTGACCAAGGAAGCAAACCGCCTTGCGCAGCATGCGGGAAGAAAAACCATCAAGGAAGAAGACGTCAAGATGGCAGCAGAGAATGCCTAAGGCATTCTCCAACTTTTCCGATAGTACCTTCTCTCTACCATAATCCGGTCAGGTTTGGATGGGGATTTTTTTTGTGACCGGTAAATGTCCCACGTATTCTATTGTTCCTGAAATTCAGAGCGTTCCCTTTGTGCTGGGTATTTCGCCATCCTCATGAATGATGGTAACAGCCTGGCCAAGAGCGATACCAGCCGCCTTAAAAATGGCTTCGCAGAGGTGGTGATCAGATCGTCCTTTTCCCTCGATATGAAGAGTTATCCGTGCATGCTGAACCAGGCTTTCGAAGAAATGTTCAACAAGACCGGGATCGAGAACCCCTTCAATCGGACCGGTAAAAGAGACATGGTATTCAAGATAGGATCTTCCGCCGGTATCAACCGCAATGGTTGCCTGCGACTCGTCCATGGGAATGATGGCATGTGAAAACCGCCGGATTCCCTTCCCGTCCCCGAGAGCTTCCCTGAATGCTTCACCAAGGAGAATACCGATATCCTCAACGGTATGATGCAGTCCCACCTCGAGATCACCGGAAGCGGCAAGATCGAGATTAAACCGCCCGTGCCGGGTAAAAGACGAGAGCATATGATCAAGGAAGGCAATACCGGAATGGATTGATCCCGAACCGGTGCCGTCAAGGGTTAGATCAATGGTGATATCGGTCTCCGCGGTCTTCCGATGTACATGTGCCGTTCTCATACTGCTGCTCCAAGTGCCTCTTTAAGTCCAATTGTACCATTATACAGTGCAGACCCAAGTACTATTCCCCAGGATCCCAGGTTTCGCAATGTTGTCACATCACTGATCCCGGTGATGCCCCCTGCCACGACTACCGGAACGGAAACGCGATCAAGAAGAGAGTGAACCGGTTCAGTCTGTATCCCATTACAGAGCCCTTCAACATTTACGTTGGTATACAGGAGGGATCCGGCACCATTTTCTACAAACAATTCTGCCCAGGAGAGAAAGTCACCGGCAGAGCGTTCCCATCCGTCGACCACGATCTCCCCTGCCCGGGCATCAACTCCTGCCATGATCCTCGCAGTTCCGTATTCATCCGACAATACGCTCAGGGCCTCAGGATGTGATACCGCATACGTGGAAAGAATGACCCGTTCAACACCGAGATCAAGCCATGAACATGCATCCTTGAGCGACCGGATTCCGCCACCCAGTTGGATCTCAACACCGGTCTGAACGATGACCTCCCGGATCTGTCCGGCATTCTCTTTCGAGGTCCCGAACGCACCATCCAGGTTAACTATATGCAGGGCAGTTGCTCCTTCGTTCAGCCACCGTTCGGCACAGGTGAGCGGAGTTCCATAATCAGTGGATCGACTCCGATCTCCCTGAACGAGCTGAACACACCGTCCGTGCAGGATATCGACCGCTGGAAAAACGTTCATGATTTACCGTATCAGTCGCTCGATGGCCATCACCAGGATATCTCGGGCACCTGCCTCTCTGAGACGGCTGATGAGCTGGTACACTTTATCCTCCCCGACCACGGCATGCACGGCAACCATATCCTCAGAGGAGACGACATCCATGATCGTCGGGCCGCTCATTCCGGGGATAATCTCTCGGACAGCAGAAAGGGAAGTTCTCGGAACGTTCATCATCAGGTAACTCTTTCCCCGGGCATTGATGACACTCTCAAGGGCGAGATGAATCTCTCCGATCTTCTGTGATTTTTCCGTTTGAGCCTTTCGGTTCGCGATAAGCATGGTCGTCGTTTCAAGAACCGTATCGATGATGACCAGGCGGTTCTGACGGATTGTTGTCCCTGAACTCGTGAGATCGACGATGGCATCAGATATCCCGAGAAGGGGAGTTGCCTCACAGGCACCTCCGACCGGAACGATGATTGGTCTGATCCCGATCTGCTTGAAATATTTCCGTGTTATCGCGGGAAATTCTGTTGAAACACGTTTTCCGGCTAATGCAGCAGGATCAGTGATCCCCGACGATTCCGGTACGGCAAGAACCATCCGGGCTGTTCCAAATCCCAGGTTGAGCAGTTCCTGGATGTCAGAACCACGCTCTACCACCATATCATGCCCGGTGATTCCCAGGTCGGCAACCCCGGAGGCGACATATTCAGGAATATCAATCGGGCGGGCATACAGGATTTCCACCTGTGGATCCCGGGTTCTCGCAATGAGGGTCCTGTCTCCGTTATCAAGGATGCCGAGTCCGGACTGCTCAATAAGGTCACGGATTGGTACTGAAATCCTTCCTTTGTTTGGAATGGCGAGCCTGACCGTTCCGGCCGTCTGAAGGCCGGCATATGCCGGGGTCTTTGCCATCAGAAGGTCTTCAGTTCGCCACGGATAACCCGGTCCGTGATGGAAGTGACATCTGCAAGACCGCTATCGATAACCTCGTAGACATCCTTTTCAAGATCCTTTAACGTAAACCCGGATTTGGGCATAACCTGGATACCGGCAACGAGCGGCTGATCAATGGGCATGCCTATCTGGGATAACAACCGGATATGGATTTCTTCGATACCATCAACCTTTTTCACACAGGTATGGGCGAGTTCACTTGAGAGAAGATTGTAGATTTTACCGATGTGGTTGATCGGATTCTTCCCGCTGGTCGCTTCCATACTCATCGGACGGTGGGGGGTAATGAGCCCGTTTGCCCGGTTCCCCCGCCCCACAGAGCCATCATCACCCATCTCAGCCGAAGTTCCGGTAACCGTAAGGAAAAGACTGCATTCATGGTCACAGTCTGCCGTATTGATAAAGACCTCCACGTTCCGCCGGGTACAGGTCCGTGCAATCTTCTCTGCCTCATCCTTCAGGCGCTCCCGGTAGTCGATATACTCTGAAAGGGAAGAGACATACCGGTCAACCATGGCACAACAGAGGGTCAGTTTGATGCTGTCGCCATGGCGGAGACCCATGATCTTGATGTCCTGTCCGTATGCCGGATATTTCGGACGGAGGGTGTTGTCGATATATGCAGATATCTCCCGGATACAGGTTTCAATCTCTGAAAACGGGGCATAAGACACCCCAAAAGAGGTGTCGTTTGCACGCGGGATCTGACCTTCTTCAGGTTTGAACACGTCGCGGAGATCGGTGGAACCGGTTCCGAGTCGGCAGTCCATGATGATGTCACGTTCGAAATCGAGTTCTGGAAGGATGGTCCTGAGATAATCCTTTGCAGCCTTCAGGGCAACGGGTTCTGCCGGGATCTTCTCACCATTGAACTCTTTCGTGGCACGTCCGTCAAGAAGGATATACATCGGCTTGAGGATTTTGCCGCCTCCAAACTGGGGAAGGGATTCACCCGCAACGATTTCACCCTGATCGGTGTTATGATGGAGAATACCGCCACACTGATCCAGGTATGTCCTGCAGAGTGCCCTGCTGATCGATTCTGCAATACCGTCTGCGATACTGTCCGGGTGGCCGAGACATTTTCGTTCCACCACCTCTATCTGTTGTTGTTCAAGCGGAGTCTGATTCAGGATGTCAATCGCGATATTTCTCTTCATCAAAAACCTCGTCTGGTCAGATATATCTCACATACCGGTGAGATGTCACAGGGTATAGGTTCGTCATAGCGGAAATAATACCTAACTATCCGGAGGGTATACGGATACCCATACACAACCACCTCCCCGGGTACACATGCTGAATCTACTCCCAGATCCCTGCTTCAGAAATCACTTCGCGAAATTCCGTCTCCTGAAGAAGTGCGGTTCAGAAAGATCCGGGAGCACGAAGAACATGCAAGGGGCCTGTCCACACTCCGGGCTGCAGCGAAAACCGGGTAGTTTTAACATTCTGGTAGGATATCAACCTCTCTTCTTCGAATCCAGGGGGATATCACCGGACCTGTTTCCAAAATCACAGAAGCACTCTGCGATAACGGTTTTTTTATCTATCTACAACCAGGGGATCATGATCTGTTGTATGTCTCATCCCAAGATCCTGAGTGGGAATTATGGACCTTCGCGGGTAAGGAAACCCCGAAGATAGAGTGGGGAAAGAAAAAAGATTCATCACCGCGGATTTCCTGCCGACATGGAAAACAACGGAATAGATATCTGTTCTGTTGAGAGCATTCCGGATCCATATATTGAAGGATATACCTAACCCTCGTACCTGCACAAAAAAAGGGACTTACGCGATAATATCTGACGGGATCTCCAGCATGAACCGGGCACATTCCCCTTCTTTCCCGTTCTCTGTCAGGGTAATCCGGTAAATTTCCAGGATTTTCTGGGCTAAAAACAGACCAAAGCCATTCCCCGTTCCGAATCCAAATTCAAACAACCGTATCTTCTGGGACTCAGGGATACCACACCCGTTATCTTCAATTATCAGTACATTCCCTGTTTTTCCCGGGATACGGTTAAATATGACCCGTGTTGCGCCGGTTGCATGAGTGGGAATGTTCTCGATGATCTTCAAAAGAGCCAGGCGAAATGACTTATCTGCAAAGATGGTCCCGAGATCGTTCTCAAAAACAATATCTATCGAATTAAGCGGGAGATCACCCAGGATCTCGGTTATAAGATCCTGAATCCGCACCCATGAAAACTCGGTAGTGCCGACTTTCTGGTATTCACGGGTGAAAATGAGTTTTTCGCGAATCTTCTCTGCTGCACCCTGCTCTTTCTGGGTAAACTCAATCACCATCGGATCGCTGATGACATCAGAGGACAGTTCAAGGTATCCAAGGATAGCCGTGAGCTGATTCAGGATATCGTGCCGTACCTTCGAGTTCATGACACTCCAGGCTTCTGCACACCGGGTCAGGAGATGCCATTCCGTCGGAAGTGTGGAGAGCCAGATGACGGCAGTAATCTTCTGAGGGGTACTATCCGGTTGGTATGTCACTGAAAAGACCTGTTCCACCCACCTGTATTGCCCGTTCATCAGGAGCCGGTACCGCAGGACGATAGAGTCTTTTTTCTGCATAAGTGAGGCCCCGGCCTTTCGTACGATGAGATCATGGTCATCCGGATGAATGAGATCAAGAAGAGAGGATGACGACGTGAGAGACAATCCGGAAGAGGAGGCATTCGCAGAAATCCAGAGAACTTTCCAAAGATCACAAGGATCAAGTCTTACGGCCACAACCGGCCCGGTCTGAAAGATCTCCTCTTCAGATATTACCATCGCCCCCTGAAATGGTATATCTCATACCTTTCAGTTATACCCTTTGATCAGGATGTCGTATTGTTAAGAGAACGGATTGCCTGCTCAATCTGCGGCCATGATATCCGGCCGATCGGGAGAAGGTCTCCATTGAGGAGAATCATCGGAAGGGGCGGGTGTCGTGATTCATAGATCTCCCTGATATAATCAGGTATTCCATCATCAAGCAAAGTTAATGTGATCCCGACGGAGTCATGAAATGTCTCGGCCGTTTTATGGCGGAGTGCATCAACAGCAGCCATCAGCTGATTGGTCGGGGCACAGGCCGACAGTCCGCAGGTCCTGTTTTCATCGCAGGGAAAGGGGGAACATTCCATGTCCCGATACGCAACAATCTCAAGCCGTATCTGTTCAGTCACGGTCTATAAAAGGAAGAGAAGAGAGATAAGTGCTTGTATCTGCCTACATAAACCGCTCAAACCGGTCATGGCCTACCTTGCAGACCGGGCAGACATCAGGTGGCTGGTCCCGTGCACAGAGATACCCGCAGACTCTGCACCGCCAGACCGGGTACGGCAGGTTTCCTGCCGGACGACTGACTGGTGACATATGCCGCTTTCCCCGTTCAGGTCTTCGCTCAGGCAGGGGGGGTGCCGGCTCATTCCTCCGGATGAGATCTGAGCTGACATACAATCCACAATAACAGGCACCATATTCAGCAAGATCAGGATCA
>CAZWTX010000005.1:50181-124087 GCA_964637135.1 uncultured Methanospirillum sp.
TCTTCCATCGAACCAAATGCAAGCCTGCAGGGACAGGACTCATACCCGTACCGGTCAGCATTTACGATGAGCCCCCTGACAAGACCGGAAGTGAATGACATGTCCGGGTTCAGATGGTATCCTCCCCGTTCAGCATCACGGTTGAGTTCTTCATATCGTTTCCTCATCCTCTCTTCAATGCCGTCAGATTCCATCAGGACAATGCCTCCCGTATCTCATCAAGCCTGCTACCGATGATGACGGTGGTGTGGTCAATAACCAGGGTAGGAAATGAACCGCGGGGATTGTGTTTCTCCATTTCCCTGATAACCTGTTCCATCTCCTCACGGGGGAGGAGATCAACATACAGGTAGTCATACCCTACCCCGAGTTCTTCAAGAAACTCCCGTGTTTTTTTACAATGGATACAGGTGGATAATGCAAACAGCATTACATGGTGGGCATTTGTTCCCGGAACATGAACTGGAGTCTGTGTCATCAATTTCAACTCGTATGACCAGATTACTCTATGAGGTAATAACAGATCTGGCGCCCTGTATGATCCCGTAACATGCTGGCTCCTGATATCCCGGGCCAGAGCCGTATGAACATTCGGGATTGCTATTAATAAGGAATATTTTAATATTCAGTTTGCTTTATCTTACCTCAGCGATATTTATGGCACGTCTCTTTGTATCCCTGGCAATCATACTCCTCGTTCTGGCAGGGGTCCTGGTTGTCTCTGCAGATCCACCGGGAAGCTGGCTCCCTTCGGCCCGGGGAACAGATGCATCTCTCGATCCGGGCATCAGCCCGGCTCCTGCAGATACCCTGCCGTCGGAAATGATCATCTACATCGGCAGATCATCACCGGTTAATAAAACCATACCGGATGTACAACAGAAAGACCTCTCTGCACAGAGTATCACGGAACCTGAACCACAGGAGATCTCACCGATGAACACCCCGGTTGCAGACGGGATTCTGGTACGGTACTCTGATGATGCCGGTGCCATGTCTGCATCATCGGTATCGATAGATAGTGCAATCGGCGCGGTATCGGTCGAGGATTATTCTGCATACGGCATTGACGGACTTCAAAAGGTCATTCCCCCCGAAAACATGACCGAGGGAGAAGCTGTTGCATATTATGAAAACCAGCCGGGTGTTCTCTATGCAGAACCGAACTACATCTGGTCACAGGCCTCAGTTCCAAACGATCCCGGACTCCCGAACCAATGGGGACTGATCAATTCCGGCCAGATCTATCGTGAAGGATACCCGGCAGGACTCGCAGGATCTGACATTGATGCATCGGCTGCATGGGACATCAGCACTTCAGCGGGTGATGTCATCATCGCCGTTATTGACAGCGGAGCTGATTATACCCATCCCGACCTTATAGGAAACATCTGGACCGACGATGCTGGCAACCACGGATACGATGTCCTCAACGATGATCCCGATCCGAGTGATGACAACGGACACGGAACCCGTTGTGTCGGGATCATCGGTGCCGTAGGAAACAATGGTATCGGAGTTTCCGGGGTAGCCTGGCAGGCACGGATCATGCCGGTCAAGGCACTTGACGCATCAGGAAATGCGAAAGTATCTGACATCATCAAGGCAATTGGATGGGCCACATCCCATGGTGCAACGGTAATCAGCTGTTCATTTGGAAGTCCGTCATATTCCCAGGCAGCATATGATGCCATGTCCTCCTCATCAGCTCTCTTTGTATGTGCCGCAGGAAACAGCGATCAGAATAATGATATCACCCCGTTTTACCCGGCTTCATACGGACTTGATAATGTCATATCCGTTTCTGCCAGTGATGCACGGGATACCCTGGCCATGAAATCGAATTACGGTGCATCATCGGTACATATCGCTGCACCGGGAAGTTCAATATACAGTACCCAGCCGATGACCCTGGCAGGAAGCAACGGATATGCGTACGACAGCGGGACATCCATGGCAACGCCCTTTGTAAGCGCTTCTGCTGCCGTTATCAAGGCACAGGCCCCGGCTCTCTCAAACCGGGAGATCAGGGATCTGCTCGTCAGGACAGCAGATCCGGTCCCGGCCCTGCAGGGAAAAAACCAGGCAAACGGCCGACTCAACCTCGCTACAGCGTTAAGAAGCCTTTCTCCGGGGGAAAAGATACCTCTCTTTCAGGGATGGAATTTCCTCTCAGTTCCCTGTCAGCTCTCACCGGGAAGTGACACTGCAGGTTCACTCTTTTCAGGAGTGCCTTCAGGGGGACACTCGATTCTGACCTATACCCCGGTGGATGGCTGGCGTACAGTCGGAGCACAAACACGGATAGAGCCGCTTACCGGGTACTGGATCTTCTCTGAACAACAGATGGAGATACCGGTTACCTGCAGCCAGGGACAGGTATCAAAACAGGTCAGTGCAGGCTGGAATACATTTGGTATCGCATCGGATACCCCACAGACCGCGAAAGATGCCTTACAATCAGTACAGTCCATCTGGACCTATCTTGTCATGTTCAATCCGGGAACACAACAATACGAGACGGTTATCATCAGGGGCAGTGATGATGGGAGACAGGTCACCCCCTACCAGGCCGGATGGCTCTACTGCACCGACAGTGGAACCCTAACCGGGTAATCCTCTTTTTACCAGCCAGTCAGTTCATACGTTCCATTATTATAGAGATCAACCGCTTTCTGAATCAGGTTTTCATCCAGGGGGAACGAAAGCCGTTCCATGGAGAGCAGTCCGGGATACTCCTCCCGATCTGATAACCCGGCTTCATTGAGATACCACCATTTCAGACAGGCAACAAGCCGTACCTGGTAAAAGTCAGACGAAATAAAACTGGCAACCGTCGCAACAGGAGTCAGGGAATATCTGAAGAGATCCCGTTCGGGAGCAAACCAAAGCTGATCAGGGATACCAGCGATGAAGGGAATGATACCCGGAATCCGGGAGAGCGCTTCACTACCGGGCAAAACCTGGAACGCATGGAAGAGTGACCGGTACCGTTCTGATACCGTATCCCCGGTTCTCCCCCTGATCTCCGGGCCGGTATCAACCCCATGTCCCTGTCGCTCTGGGTAGGGTAAATGGGCTTCTTTTTCCCTGAAAGCAGCAAGGAGATCCCTGACCGTATCAAGGAAAAGGATACAGTCTCCCCCGAGAAAACCACAACATGTCCGGGAACATTTCCGGATAACTACCAGGGTATCAGATCTCATAAAAAAAGAATCAGGCTTACCAGAAGCCCATTTTCTTCTCTTTCCACTCAGAACATTTCCAGGTTCCCTCTATCCGCGGGCGAACATGGATAATGAATGGTTTTCCGGCCTGATCGGTTCCGGCATATATCGGGGTGGGGGGGCTTTTCCAGCATTCTAATCGGGTTATTTCCTTGTTTTTTCCCAGAATGGGAATACAGAACTGACAGTTCTGGCAGAAATGAGGATCAGCCATATCTTTTGTATGTGTGCAGCCAGGTCAGATAAACATGATCAGACCAAACCTGATAATATCGAAATCTATATTGGTATCCGGGCATTACAGGTTGATAATGAACCCTGGCTTTTTTAACCGTTTCTTTACATCAACGCCAAAACCCCATATCGTTTCCAGTCCCCCGCCTCCACGGATTGTCAGGGGTCCGGGGGTTGAACTCCGGGAATTTGACGAAAAACCATACTTTATCGTTGCATCTGTAGAGATGGGCAATACCACGACGAAATGCATTCTCACCGGAGTAAACCTTGAAAACGGGATGTCATACGTCATCAACAAAACCGTGAGCATGAGCAGGGATGTCCGTCCGCCAAGACCAGGGGAAGAAGTCTTCGGGCGGACACTTGACGGCACTGAACTCACCAGGGAATCAGTCACCGAACTGGTAAAAAACACCCTGATCACCTGTCACCAGGATGCGAAACTGGATATCAGGAAAGACCTTGATTTTGTCGTCAGGAGTACCGGAGTCGTTGCTGCCATGGATTCTCCTGATCAGGTTGGAGACTTTATCATTGCGCTTGCAAACGGGTGTCTCGAAGCAGGAGTTCCCCCGAGGAAAATGACGCCCCCGATGTCCAAGGCCAACCAGTCTGAAAAACTTCAGCCGTTCTCGTTCGCTGACCGGGTGAATTTTTCAGGAGCGGTTGCCGGTGTGGTTCCTCCCCAGGGAACGACCGGTGTCGAGATGGTGGCAAACGAGATGGAAGGCGAACTGGCCATGGCGGGAATCAAGGAAGGAGCGAAGTGGACCCCGGTTGATTTTAGGAACCCATGCATCTCCATCGATTTTGGGACGACGCTTGACGGACGGGTCACCAGCCCGGTTGATCCGGACGCAACCAATCCCTTTGCCAGAACGATTGGTAACTTCTGCGGGCTTGCCGGTGCTATCCCGGATGCCATCGTAAAGGGAACCGGGCTGGTACAGGAGCGGACCGGGACCGCACTTGATATCTTCGGTGAATCGAGCAGACTGAGTGGAACGCTCTCAATCAGGAAAAAATCCCCGGCAATAGATGAATATGTCAGGGCCTGTATGGATCTCACCAGCATCGAGGTTGTTCCACCTGAACGGACACGTTATGGTATGGTGCCGGTATATGCAGAAGTAGCAATGAAATCAGGAGTCAGCCTGATAGGAATAGATGCAGGGGTGAATGGATCAACCCTCCCTGAGCTGGGAGAAATCGGGAAGGATATCATTAAGAACCATTCGCTCCCGGTTCTGAACGAGATCATCGACCGGGTCTGTACAGAGATGGCCCTTGGCCTCGTTGACGTCGCACGCCAGGAGGGGCACATCTACCCGGAGACCTCGATCGGGTTCACCGGCCGGGCTGCAATATCCGGAAAAAAACCCGAATATATTCTCGAAGGAATTATTGACCGGAAATTGTTTTCAGATCCGATTGATCACCTGGTGTTTGTTGACGACGGATTGGCACGGGGGGCCGCCCTGATGGGACGGTGCATGAATTCACTGGGTAAGCCCGGCAATCCAATCGGGGGTATCAGGGGAGGAAAATGTATTCTTTCACGGCGGGTGGCAATCGGCCGGTAATATCTCCGTTATTACCGTTAGTCCATTCGTAAGACTCATCCGGTACAGTATCAAAGAATTACGTATGGAAGAATCAGAACAACTCTATGATCTCATCTTTCCGCCGGGTACCCCGCAAACCATCATCCGGGAGATCATCAATACGTTCGATATCGAACTCGTGGACAGGGGTGAGAAGATCAGTTTTGCAAATATGGAAGGAGATATCCGAAACCTCATCGCCGCCAGGGGGAAAAAGGAGACTATGCTTGAGGTTGAGGAATTCTTTAAACAAAAAATGATGGAATTCATCGACGATGGACCAGAAGAAAAATCCCGGTACCAATGAATAACGCAGAAATGAGTGTTCCCGGGGACATGGGTGATTGGGAATGCGTCTCCTCTGGTATCGCAGAATTTACGATAGCCGTCTCATTAGTGGTCTGTTGTGCAGTTTCCTGTGTTTGAACCACCTTTGGGGTTTCTTTTTGTGTGGGTACAGGTTCCTGTCCTGATGCTGACTCTGAACTGATAAGAGAGAAAACCCTGGTTTCACGATAATCCTTGCCAATTACCTCGACCCTGACCATGTAGGTATCTTCACCCCATCTGTCTGTTGAGAATGTTCCGTTCCAAAAGAACCGCCCGGAATCATCTTTTCTCACCGGGACAACCTGGGAGGATCCTCCGGTCATCGAGGAGTCAAATTTTCCGGCTGGGCCAAATGAAGCCGGAAATACCTCAATGAGAACCTTGTTATCGGTATTGAAATTGGTCATCCCTGATACAGAGAAGTCAGTTCCTGATGCGACAATCGCAGGAACGGCAATATCTGCAATAACTCCGGGAAAAAGGCTCCAGATCAATGCAAAAAGGCATACAACACACAGGATCTTCATAACAGGTACTGAGTACCTAAGATGAAGAGGATATCGAACCTGCCTGCTGATCTCCCATCTTCATTGCCGGTACCTCTTTTTTCAGGCTCCCGCAGTTGCTTCGGAGAGCATTCCGGCACTGTCATTGGGGTGATGCGGGAGACGGGTCAATCCAGTGCCATCTGATACCATCACCGATGAACTCCTGAGGATTATGTTTATGCTCCTCATCAGGCAGGGATACCGGTTTTCCCCTGATGAACTCACTCGTTACCGGAATTTTTTAGAAAGTTTTATTATACTATTATTTTAATTAAAAGCTTAATATCTAGATGGGTCTATTTATGAAATTAAATCGGACGTGGGTGTACCTGATACTGGGGTGTGTTCTCCTTGCGGGATATGCAGGAGGAGAGACTACGGGAACCGAAACAGGATGCACAGACTGTTTTGGCCCTTATTCTTCCAGTGAATTCTCATCAGCCGGGATTACTGCTTATTCTGATCTCGCGGATTCCAGGATACATGCGATCAACACGTATAACCAGGAACATGATCTTGACTGGACGGCCGGGGTTACGTCCAAATCATCACTAACCGGGGAACAGAAAAAGAGACTGCTTGGATTAAAGCCGGCCAGCGCCTCTTCATCTGCAGTATCAGGTCATTATGCCTCTTCTGACATCCTCACAAACTCAGATCTTCCATCCTCATTTGACTGGAGATCTGAAAACGGGGACTGGACAACACCCGTCAGGGACCAGGGCGCATGTGGCAGTTGTTATGCATTCGCCACCACAGGGATTTACGAATCATACTGGGAACGATATAACCAGGACGCTACCCTTAATCCTGATTTCTCAGAACAGTACCTTGTCTCATGCGACAGTGCTGATGAGGGTTGTAATGGTGGCGAATTCATCAATGCAATGCCATATTTTATCGATCAACCTGACCTGAACGGGGGGGTCGGGACAGTCCAGGAGATAGCATATCCGTATGCCGCCATGGAATCACCCTGCAAATCGCTTACCGGCAATACCCGGTATACGGCAGAACAATGGGGTTTTGTCAGGATTCCAACTGATACTCAGGGTGATCCTGAAGAATTCATACCCACAATCGGAGAATTAAAGGCGGCAATTTACCTGAAAGGACCGCTTGCAGTTGGGATGTCTGTAGCCGATCCCTTTTATGATTACGTATCAGGTATCTACGAAGATCCGGTCCCCAGAAATTCATCAGACCATGCCGTGATCCTTGTTGGCTGGGGGATTGAGAATGAAAAGGAGTACTTCATCGCAAAGAACAGCTGGGGAACCGGATGGGGAGAATCCGGATGGTTCAGAATAGCGGTCAATTCATCAAATATTGGTCAGGGAGCAGTTTATTTTGATTACCAGGATGCCCCGGTTCCGACTCCGACCGGGCAGCCGGGCCCCTATATCGTTTCAAACTTTACAGCAAGCCCTGTTTCCGGAACGGTTCCTTTGAAGGTTAGTTTTTCGGATCGATCAGAAGGTTCCCCGCAGGCATGGGAATGGTCATTCGGAGACGGTCTTCGTTCTGTGGATAAAAACCCGGTTCACACCTACATGAAACCGGGAAAATATTCGGTCGAACTGCGGGTAAGCAGGGGAGAGTACCAGGCATACTCAAAACAGGCCGATCTTATCCGTGTCAAACCACCATACCAGCAGGTGTTTGCCTTCCCGAAAGGAGATGGTACAGACTATCCCCAGCCCTCAGATCCGGATGATGACGGATTATTCGAGGATATTGACGGAAACGGATGGCTTGACTTTAATGATCCAAAGGTGCTCTTTGACTGGATGAATTATGCAATCGCAAACCAGCCGGTTTACCAGTTTGACTTCGACGGAAGTGGATTCATTGGATTTGATGATGTCTCAGTCCTCAAATCGATGGTTTAGGAGGGACAGGAGATGAAATCGATATTCAGGAAAACTATTCTGCTGGGTGTTATCCTCGCATGTTTCATTGTATCCGGGGGATCGGCAAGCTCGTTGTTTTTTTACCCGGATGTGGTTGAGACAAATCCGGGGGATACCCCTGAAATATCTCTTATGATGGAAGGAGTCGGG
This sequence comes from uncultured Methanospirillum sp., assembly GCA_964637135.1. GTDB lineage: Archaea > Halobacteriota > Methanomicrobia > Methanomicrobiales > Methanospirillaceae > Methanospirillum. The sequence goes on from CAZWTX010000005.1 coordinate 58,191, forward strand.
GAGGGCCTTTCCGGATACAGCCTGCTGATCACAGTAGATGATCCGACAACGGCATCCATCCTTGCAATCCGGTTCCCGGAATGGGCGGATCTTGAAAGCACTGAGATCCTGAACAGCACGACGATTCAGATCCGGGCTGCCGATACGAGCCGGCAGATCCAGGAAGGAACTGCCGTGATTGTACTTGCTGACATTATTCTCAATGCACGGAGTGCAGGATATGCACAAATCCAGGTTACCCCCCTTATCATCGACGATGATAAAAAAGGAAGGTATTCCCCGTTCACTTCTACCGGGTCTATCGTGATTTCAGGAGCTGGTCCTGTTCCCCCGTCCCCGATAATTCCGATGACACCATAACGATTTTTTTACCCGGGATATCTCGTATTCTCTTTTTTCAATCAAACCCGAAGGAAAGGCTCTGTCAGGGGATCGCACCTTCCCGGGTTACATCGTTCCCCGTTGTCTTCCGATATTGCCATGCCGGTGCATGGAGTAGAATCGGCCTGATGAAAGCCGATATAGGAGAGGGTGAATATATACTATTCTGCATATGAAATCAGGTATTGGTACCCTATGTACAGTCATCCTGGCGGTTCTCCTCGGAACTACCGGGATCTGTCTCGCAGTACCTCCCATCCCGGCACAATTTTATGGCAGTATTTCCATTGACGGAAACCCGGCACCTGCCGGAACGATGATTACTGCCCTCATCAACGGACAGGAGAAGGGATCGCTCATCACGACCGTTGACGGATATTATGGCGGGCTGGGAATATTCGACGACAAACTTACCGTTACTGCAACAGAAGAAGAATATTCTGGAGGATTTCGGGAGATCATCTTTCAGATCGGCGGAGTCCGGGCAGATCAGACAGCAACCTATGATGTCGGAGCGATAACCCAGCTTGATCTGACCACCGGAGGAACAGGGGGTGGATCCTATCCGACCGCAGTCCCGGCTCAGCAGGGAGCAGTTCCTCCTGAACCTGACGGATCAATGTACCTCACCAATCAATCATTACAACCGGGAAGTATCCCGGCTGGAACAGATCCCGGGGTTCTAACACCCGGACCAGCAGTCAATGGATCCCCCGGTCTGGTCGACAATTACTCATCACCGCGTCAGTCAGGTGATAATTCAGAACCCCCATCCATACAGACATCTGGATCCCATATCAGTTACGGGCTGGACGCTAACCGGGTATTCTCCTCTGATGACGGACTTGCCGGGCTTTCATTTGAAAAGGGAACGATGATCTTTACGCAGACCGGTCAGTACCTCCAGCAGGTATCCGTGAAAGCGAGAAATATTCCGGATCTCCCCCGCGAGCCTGATGTTCCCGGTATGAAATTTACCGGGTATGCATACGAAGTAACCCCCGGAAACACGTATTTTAACCCAAAGGGGATTCTCATCCTTCATCTGCCACCGGAACGATCCTTCGATATCGTGAATGCAAAACCAGTGATTTATGAATTCATCCCACAGATTGGTTCATGGCAACCGGTATATACCGAATCCAGCCATTTTACCGGAGAGGTACGCGGTGATGTCTATGAGGCTGCCTCATTTGCGCTCTTTATTCCCAATACCACCACGACCAACTCCTCCCAGGGTAATCTCTCAACAGGAATGACAGTATCGTCAATTCCTGTAAATACTACCCGGTCAGGAGAGATAACCACCGGACCTGGTCAGATCAATAATACAACAGTGGGCACTCCCGAATTCCTGACACCAATCGGGACTTCGCAGGTGAACACCGATGAAACTGGCAGTCAGAACACCAGCCCAACACCGGACGAAACTGAACCAGGTATGAATACCTCCCCGGTTCAGCCTTCATCGCTTATAACCGGGATTGTTGCAATGCCGGGAACCATTGCCGGGGGCATGGTAGCTGCCATAAAAACTCCAGCGGGATTCGCGATTCTCCTGATCCTGACCGGCATTCTCGTTAATGTTATCATCTGGCAGATCTACACCCGCCGGATGAAGCCAAAGGAAGACCGATGAATTCGCCCCGTAAAGCCCACCTCGCGGCAACGATAATCAGGGAGATAAAAAAAGGGGATCCGGAGAGGGCACTTCGCTCCCTTGAAACCCTCCTCCGGGATCATCCCGACAATCCCGTACTTCTTAATCTGAAAGGGGTCTGCCTCGGGATGCTCGGGGAGCATGCACAGTCACTTGAATGGTACGAAAAGGCGTTGTACCATGATCCGGGTACGGCCATATTCTGGAACAACAAGGGCCTTGCCTGCCAGAACCTGGGATGGCATGAAAAAGCAATCCCGTTGTATATCGAAGCAATACGTCTCGACCCCCTCGGTATTGAACAGCGGTATAATCTCGGTAATGCCTGCCAGGCAATGGAACAATATGAAGATGCCATATATCGGTATAACGAAGTTCTGGAATTATCACCCGGACACCTCCTCTCATTACTCAACAAAGGAAATGCGCTTGCGGCAGCAGGTGATCCGGATGCCGCCATCGCCTGCTATCAGCAGATCCTGGCCGACCATCCTGATAATCCGGATGCTGCATATAATACCGGACATACCTATGAAGAGGCAGGGAATATAGAATCAGCGGAAAAATGGTACCATACCACCCTTTCGATTGATCCCACATATGAAGATGCACAAATCAGACTGAAAGCCCTGAAAAAAAGGACCTGATCAGGCAGGGAGATGCTCAAGTACATATTCATATACCCGGGTAGTCTCGGTGAGCATCCTTACCGGGACCGATTCATTAACCGAATGAAGAAGTGAGAGATCCCCAGGCCCGTATAAAACCACCTCAGCACCCTTTTTCCTGAGATGACGGGCATCACTTGCAGCCTGGGCTACTCCGGGATATACCGGATTTTTTACATTCCTTATGGCCTGAATCCCTTCACAGACCAGATCTGACAGCCAGCCGGGAGGAGAAAAAGACGGAGATCGTTTCTCAAGAATGGTGCATTCCGAATCTGGGATCGCACTGAGGACGAGCTCTTCTATCCGGTCAGGATCACATCCCCATGGGATACGCATATCCAGGTCCAGTTCACACCGCTGGGCGATGATATTCATCCGCTCCCCGCCGGAAATAATCCCGGGATTATATGTTACCTGCGAAAGGATCTTTTTTGCATCATCTCCGGTGCAGCCCAGGTTTTCAGCAAGAGTATCTATGCTGACCTGAATGGCATCCGTGATAGCAGAATCGACCGGCCATGTCTGCTCATGGATGGAATGGCAGAACCGGAGAAATGAACATGCCTGAATGATTGCCGAATTACCCAGTACCGGGTGGACTGAAGAATGACCCGAATCACCTGAGAAAGATATATGAGCCCTGAATATCCCCTTTTCTCCGACCCAGGGGAGATCCTGCGGTGTCGGCTCTGCTATCAGGCAGTCACAGGGGGGGATGATCCCTTCGGTGACCAGTTGTTCCATGCCAAATTCACCGTTTCCCTCTTCATCACAGACAAAGGCAACATCAGCAAAACACTCACCATGCCGGTCGATAACTGCCGACAGGGCAGCAAGTATGGCAGCACAGCCCCCTTTCATGTCCGTAGAGCCTCTCCCGTAGACAACACGGTCAGTAACAAGGCCTGAAAACGGTGGATGGTCCCAACCGGCATCAAGGGCAGGAACGACATCCACGTGTCCGCAGAGGAGAAGGGTTCCATGCGGCTTTTCCGAGAGAAGATTTGCCCTTCTTCCCCTCGATACAACACAGGTTTTCAGTCCGAGAGAATCACAGATTTCACTGATATACGCGATTACTTCATCGGTGAACCCGGGCGGATTTTCAGATCGTATTTTCACGAGCTCTGAGCAGATGGTGACAACATCCATGGATATGCCTACCGGGATGCCTTGTATTCTTCAAAGAGATCGCATACACGGGAACCCGAGTACATGGCAGAGAGATATGTCTTGTCAAACAGTTCATCGATCATGATCCTGAAGGTTTGTGCAGGAAACGGACGGGTCTCATCGGGATTAAGAATAATCCGGAATGATCGGTACTGTGCCGGATCATCAGGGCTGTAAATTTTCTGGATAAACAACGGGAATTTTTCAAACTCTGCCGGTTCGGTAACCTGAAGCCAGGCCATGTATCCGGAAAATAATGCATTATCACCGGATCCTGCCTCATCCACACGGGTTCGCAGGTATTCACGGGAAAGAATATTGCGGGGAGAATCTGCAGAATAAGCAAGCATGGAGATCGAAAAATCGAGATGAGCCATCGCATCAAAATACCAGAATTTCATGACCGGGTGAAATCCGGATAAATCTTCGAGAATAAGAGATCGTCCATATAAATGCTGAAGAACGTGAACATATTCATTGATCTCTGACATACTGAAATGTCACCCTGAACACTTAAAAAGGAGGGGGCGGTCAGATATTAAACGGTTCCCGAAGCCGGACCGCTTCCCGGATTGCTTCCAGAAGATCATCACCCCGTTTTCCCCTGATATCGATGAGGTTATCGTCCCTGAGAAGACATGGTTTGAGTTTACCGTCTGAGGTCACCCTGAGACGGTTACAGAATTTACAGAATTCTGAATTGTGCCAGGGCCTGACAAACTCAACTTCAGCCCCTTCATAACAGTATTTTTTCCGGTGATGCATCCGGCGGGTGATGACCCGTTTGGCATGAGTGGCAATCTTCTCTTCAACCGGGCCCAGATCAGCATGGTATGGGCAGTTGCCAAGATCCATCAGTTCGATGACCTGAAGGATGAGCCGGTGATCACGTGCGGTAAATGCAATAAAATCATCTATCTCATCCTCGTTGAATCCCTTGAGAAGAACCATGTTAATCTTGATTGGAACGAGTCCTGCGTCAAGGGACGCATTGATGCCATCCAATGCATCTTCCAGGGCATCGACCCCGGTGATGCTCTGGTATGTATCACGGTTGAGGCTGTCGATACTGATATTGACCCGTGAAAGTCCGGCTTTCCTGAGATCATGAGCCATCTTGCCAAGAAGGGTGCCGTTTGTAGTGATGGAACTCTCAATCCCTTTAGGGACACTTTGAATGATATCAATGATATCCGGACGAAGTAAGGGTTCCCCTCCGGTAAATTTCACCGACCGGATACCAATATCTCCGGCAACCTGAAGAATTGCCTTGATATCATCCGAAGACATTCGCTTTTCCGGTTTGCATTCACCCTCGCGATGGCAATAGATACAGCGAAGATTGCATCCTGAATTAAGACTTATCCGGATGTTACTCACCGGACGATCAAACCGGTCGTATAATGCCGTCATCCTGCTCCCTTCTCAATTCTCCCGATCACCGATAAAATTCCGGGCTATGATGTATATCTCCGTACTTCCCTTCCGGCTGTTGCGCGTTTTATAGGTTCTTACCGCATAAAAATAATCTTTGACTTTCTGGTAAATCCAACTGAATTCTTCTCCCTGGAATGATTTCATCACGAAATTTCCTCCCGGTTTGAGTACATTCACGGCAAAGTCAAGGGCCTTCTCATTCAGTTCGATAGACCGTGCCTGGTCGTAGGAACGTTGTCCGGATAATTTCGGAGCTGCATCGCAGACGACCACATTGACGGGATCCATCAGTCCTCTGATCCGGGCGATAAGAACCGGATCGGTAAAATCCCCGGTAATCGTTGTTACGCCTGAAACCGCCTGGATCGGATTGAGATCAATCCCGACGATGGTTCCTGAGGTCTCTGATCTGAGTACCTGTAGCCAGGAACCAGGTGCTGCTCCAAGATCCACGACATTATCATCAGGCCTGAGAATAAGATTGTTCTGAAGAATTTCCTTGAGTTTAAAGGCAGCACGTGAGCGGTATCCAGCCTGTTTAGCCTTTTGATATACCTTGTCCCTACCCCATTGTGACCCCATAATCTGAGTTCCCGCTCTTCGCTCTCTATACATTTCTCCTTCCGGCACATATATCTGTTTAAAACCAAAACCTACTGATGGGAGCGTAGATGCTGAAAGCAACCTTAAATGCCGATACCTTTCGGGAGACCATTGATGCGATCTCAGCCCTGGTTACTGAATGCCGCCTCCATATTGGAGAAGGAGAGATCTGGACCCGGGCAGTAGATACTGCAAATGTGGCTATGATTAACCTCACTCTGCAGAAAAGTGCATTCTCCTCGTTTGAAGGAAACCCGGGAGAGATCGGGATTGACATCGCAAAGATGAAGAATATCTTCACGATGATGGGCAAAGCAGCAGATGTCTCACTCGAACACCCAGAAGGGGCCAACAAGATCGAAGTCACCTTTGAGGGCTACCATTATTCTGTAACCCTTCTCGATTCAAACACCATCAAGAAGGATCCAAATACTCCCAATATCCAGCTTCCCGGCCAGGTGAAAATTTCAGGTTCAGAACTGTACAATGTCATAAAATCGGCTGCCATTGTATCAGACAAGATCTGGTTCATCATCGACCAGGATGCAAAGATATTTGCCCTGTATGCCGAGGGGGATTCTGACAATATAAGGCGTGAATTCAGCCCGGCAGAATTGATTGATTGTAACTGGCAGCAGGCGAAATCCCTCTTCTCCATCGATTACCTCAAGGACATGGGGAAGGTAATGAGCCATGCATCATCAGTATCAATCGATCTCGGCAGTGATCACCCGGTAAAATTCTCCTTTGATATTGCGGGTGGCGAAGGGCATGTCGAGTTTCTCCTCGCTCCCCGTATTGAAGCCGATTGATGAATGGTCTCCCTTGATCGAAAGGATCTCATAAAATATCCTTTTTTAAAAGAAGCCCAGCAGTTCATTCTCGAAAAGACATCCTCGCTTGATCAGTTTCTTGATTCCATGTCGGGACGACTGGCGGTCAGGGAAGCTGCCGGGATCATCGAGACATCAATACAGTTCTCACCGAAAAACCCCCCCGTTATCCCAGAAATCCAATCTGACCCGGAATCTTCGGTTATCTACATCGCAGCCTACCCGGTTACCCGGGTTCTCTTATCCTGTCTGAATGATCGTTCACTGATTGAGAAAACATCCCGGTACCAGGCCTGGATTGCGTATAATCGTCTTATTGAAGAGGAAGAGGAGAAAAAGGAGTACATACGCCGTTCGCTGGATCTTCCCGGTACCGCAGGAGTGATTCCGGTGACCCTGTACCTGGAGATCGCTTCCAGAATGCCGGAGAGCAGGTGGAGGCTGATCAACAGGGTGGTTGAGCAGGGTCAGGTATACATCAGAAGTGAAGAGATCGACGAACTGGCAAGGGAACGGCTCAGGGTTATCATGAACACCCATCTTCCCATGAAAATTCCGTTATCCATCTGTACGATCCTACAACCGGTGATCGATCGGCTCTCGACGCTCTGGCAGGAAAAGATCCTGGAGGAATTTGGATCCGTGGAGGAATCTGCGTTCCCTCCTTGTATCCAGTCGATCATCCAGGCACTTGCTGCCCATACTCATCTGTCACATATGGGTAGGTTTGCCATAACGGCCTTTCTTCACAATATCGGGATGGAAAATACGAGAATTGTAGAAATTTACGGAAGGGTGCCTGATTTCGACCTGCAGAAAACGATGTACCAGGTCGATCATATCTCCGGACGAGGCGGAGCGGGAACAGAATACACTTCTCCGCAGTGTTCAACCATGAAGACCCATTCGCTCTGTATTCATCGGGATTCATTCTGCGATGGGATTAACCACCCTCTCCAGTATTATAAATACAAGAAACGGTTGATTGAAGGAGATAAACGGAAAAAAGATCAACCCGGAAAAAAAACGGATAAAATCCGGTCAGGCAGTATTCCTGATTATGTACCCGCCGATACTGATAACTCCCACAAAGAGCAGCAGAGCAATGAGATAGGCAATATCTCCCGGAATGATCATCGGAATGACAATAACAAGGCCTAGAAAGATGAAAAGACTCCCCAGTCCGACGACAGCATCGAGCATCCAGCGTTTCATATCAATGTACATATGTCCTCCTGCCTTCATTAATGATAATGACCCGGAATGGATGATTGGTGAGTGAGGATGATTCCATGAATGAGGAACAGGAACTGGTTCTCCGTGAACTCAGCACAGCAGTCGGCCATCTGGTGCAGGAAATGTCTCCTTCACTCATCCCGGAAGTCGGATCAAACATTGTCTACGCCCTTCAGAGAGCACAAAAGCCCGAAGATGTTGCTGCTGTCAGCGGCCGGATCGTGATTGTGAAAGGAGCAGTCCATCCGGTCGGCCCGGTTGAATTCGGCGCGAGCAGTCATATTGCACGGGTCGTACTGACCGCGATGCGATTTGATCCCACCATCAGATCAGCTGCGAATATCAGATACATTCCTGAGATCATCGATATCTGCGAAGATCTTCTCCTTGAAATCAGGTCGTTTGACCGCTCACGGGAACCTCCGGGGGTTGCAACCATGGACTGGGGCGTTGCATTCTGCTGCCAGGATGAGGAAGGTATTCCTGACATCATCTATGACACCGGTTCAATGGGAAAAGAACCGATGATCCGGATTCTTGCAGAGAATCCGGGCCGGGTTGCAACAAGAGTTTATAAGATATCCGAGCGCATAATAGATACAAACCCTTCGAGGATTCGATAATGGGAATTAAACCAAGCTATATCAAGAACATTGGCACGGAACTTCTGGAGTATCACCGGGAAAAATTCTCCAACGATTTTGACGAGAACAAGAAGGTTGTCCAGACCGCAACCAATATTCCAAGTAAGCGTGTCCGAAACCGCGTTGCAGGATTCATCACAAGAAAGATAAATACCGGAAGACTGGTATAGATAAGCGTATGTTTGAGGGAATTTTTCCCGCACTAATTACCCCTTTTCAACGAAACGCTAACAAAGACCTGGATTTGGACGGATTACGTTCAAATATTTCTTTTCTGCTCAAGGCTGGTGTTCACGGGGTTGTCCCCTGTGGTTCAACTGGTGAATCAGCAACCCTGAGTTTTGCCGAACATGAAAAAGTCATAGAGGTCACTATTGACGAAGTCGGGGGAAAAGTCCCGGTGCTTGCAGGAACCGGATCAAACAATACTTCCGAGGCACTCCGGTTCACGAGGGCGGCAAAGGATGCCGGCGCTGACGGCGTCCTCGTCATCAGCCCGTATTATAACAAACCGAACCGCCCGGGGCTTGTCAAACATTACTCAGCGCTTGCTGACCTTGACATCCCGGTGGTCATTTACAACGTCCCGGGACGAACCGGGCAGAACCTCGCCCCCGAACTGATTGCCGAACTCGCAACCAACCCAAACATCGTCGGGATCAAGGAGGCAAGCGGGGATATCAACCAGATCTCGATGATTGCAGAACTGACCAGGGACGAAGATTTCACCGTCATATCAGGTGACGACGGACTGACACTCCCCATTCTGGCGCTCGGAGGAGGGGGGGTTATATCCGTTGTCGCGAATATTGCACCTAAGCCGATGATTGAGATGTACGATGCGGTTCAGAACGGTGATTTCGCGACAGCACGGAACATCCATTTTGCACTCGCTCCGCTCTGCCGTGCCATGTTCATCGAAAGTAACCCGATCCCGGTGAAGAAGGCAGCAGAACTCTGCGGACTGGCATCCGGTCCGCTCAGACTGCCGCTTGATGAGGCATCAGAAACGACCACAACCAGACTATCGGAGATCGTGAACAGGTATGATTAAAGTAGCAATTTGCGGCGCCCTTGGCCGGATGGGGACGATTATCGGAGGAATCGTCGAAAAGGATCCTGAACTAAAACTGGTTGGCGGTGTTGATATCAAGCCGGGAGAGTTTTATGGTGTACCGGTGGTCACTTCAGACCGGTTTAAGGATTTCCTGGCAGAGAAAAAACCTGATGTGGTCATCGACTTTACCATTGCCGCTGCCTCTGTTGTCAATGTCCCGATAGCCGCACGGGCAGGGGCAGCTATCATTCTCGGAACAACCGGGCTCTCCCCTGACCAGCAGGCACTGATACACCAGGCAATCGGCGAGGGAAAAGTACCCGCAGTTATAACAACAAATTTCTCCATCGGCATGAACACGTTCTGGATGCTCATCCGGGAAGCAGCACGCAGACTTGGGGAATATGATATCGAACTGACAGAAGCACATCACCGGTACAAGAAAGACTCCCCAAGCGGAACGGCACGAACGATTCTCCAGATCCTTCAGGAAGAAGTCGGACCCCGGGAAGAGATGTTCGGCAGGGAGGGAATGATGGACAGGGGCAATGAAATCGGGGTACATGTTCTGCGTGGAGGGGACATCGTCGGAGATCATGAAGTGATGTTTGCCGGAAACTATGAGACCATCACCCTCAGTCACCGGGCATATGATCGGGCGGTATTTGCAGAAGGAGCAGTCCGGGCGACACGGTGGGTGGCAGGAAAGAACCCGGGAATCTACACAATGAAAGATGTCCTTCAGCTCTGATACCGGCCTCTTACGAAACCTATTTTTCTCTTTTTGAGTACCTTATAACAGATATCAATGACGGCAATTGTAGATAAGAATGCCTGTACCGGCTGTGAAACCTGCGTAGATGATTGTCCGGCCGCGGCTATCAAAATGGAGAATGAAAAGGCATCAGTAAATGCCGACCTTTGTGTAGACTGTGGTTCCTGCGTGGATGTTTGTCCTGCAGAAGCCATTTCCATGGAATAAAACCCTCATTTTTATTACCGGGTCGGTTCCATCTATCCGGTATGATCAGTGTAGGAGTGCTCGGTGCAACCGGTGCGGTTGGCCAGCGATTTGTACAGCTCCTTGCAGATCACCCGTTCTTTGATCTCTCGGTTCTGACTGCCTCTTCCCGGAGTGCCGGTAAAAAATACCGGGATGCTGTGAACTGGCGACTGGATGCTCCCTTTCCTGAAGAGACAGGAGAGATAGTAGTATCTGATACCTCTATCGAAAGTCTGAAGAAGGTTGATCTGGTGTTCTCTGCTCTTCCCGCAGATCTGGCTGGCGAAGTGGAGATGCAGTGTGCCAAGGCCGGTATCGGTGTATGTAGCAATGCATCCACCTATCGGATGGAGGAGAACGTCCCTCTCGTGGTTCCGGAACTGAATGCCGATCATCTCGGACTGATCGACCTGCAGCATGATTCAGGAATGGACGGGTTCATTGTGACCAACCCGAACTGCTCCACCATCATGCTCACCGTTTCACTTGCACCACTCAGGAAATTTGCATTTTCCGACCTGAGGGTTGCCACGATGCAGGCAATATCGGGAGCAGGATTTGAAGGAATCGCAGCGATGTCCATCTTCGATAACATGGTGCCATATATCGCCAATGAAGAAGAAAAGATGGAGCGGGAGACCCTCAAAATTCTGGGAACCTTCGACGGGGCGGAGATACAAAAGGCATCCTTCTCAATGAGTGCCAGCTGCCACCGCATACCGGTTATAGACGGCCATTCAATGGCAGTCTGGCTCGATATCAAAGAACCGGTCGAAGTAATAGCGGATGCGTTCAGAACCTGGCGATGTCCGCTCTCTGATCTCCCCACCCTTCCGAAGAAATCAGTTGAATACATGGAGCAGCCCGACCGTCCGCAGCCCCGTCTCGACAGGATGAAAGGAAACGGGATGACCGTCTCGGTCGGGAGAATCAGACCACAGATCAGGTATGTCTGCTCTGGGCATAACACGATTCGGGGAGCAGCAGGGGCTTCTGTCCTGAATGCCGAAGTAATCCATGACAGGGGTTTCATCTAGGTTCGCTTCATGCAGGACGATAACATCATCTTTGTCGGGAATAAGCCGGTCATGAATTATGTTCTGGCGGTGGTTACCCAGTTTGGCAACGGAGCCAGGGAGGTAGCGGTAAAAGCCCGGGGCAAGGCCATATCACGGGCTGTCGATACCGCTGAGATTGCGCTGAACCGGTTCCTTCACAATGTTGAGAAACAATCAATCACTACTTCCACCGAACTGGTTGATACGGAAAACGGAAAAACGAATGTTTCATCAATCGAGATAGTTCTTGTAACCCGGTAATCCATCCCTTTTTATACCGAAGGTATATATCACTCTGTTTCGTACCCTATACGAATGAATACCAGCTGCTGGCTCGTATGGTTCGGGCTGCTCATGGTTTGTACCGTTCAGGCGCAGGCAGCTGTTCCCGATTCGCATGGGTATATCGGTATCAGGTCACTCCAGATTAACCTGAGCGATGGTTATGCGGACGCCCATGTGGAGTACGAAATTGACGAGGCATTCCGCGTCATCATGCTTGTTTTCGGGGAGAACGATGCAAAGGACAAACTCAGAGAACTGCTTGCCTTTGAGAATGCCACGATAACCGGGATGTCCTTCAGTTCCGCTGACCTGCGGATTTTTGATGTAAAACAGGTGTATGGAGATGGCCTGTACTGGTTCCCGGCTCATTCATTCAATACCGTGATACCCAATCTTACGATCTGTTCAAACCAGGGATGCACGGGATGGAATAATGTCACATCTCTTGACGAAGGTATCGCATATTATTGATCTGATTTTTGAAACGATCCGGATGGATACAGCCATCGCGTAGTGAAAAAGGGGGGGGTTATCCCGGATGTTCTTCCATGGCCGCATAGCACTGTCTGAATAACTCCCTCGTTTCAAGAGCTTCGTCCCGGTTTAATTTCTGTATCGCAAAACCGACATGCACGAGAACGAATTCACCAGGAACCACATCTACGAGATCAATCCTGATATCCTGTTGTAACTCTCCAAAATCTACAAGGGCAATATTATTCTCTCTTATTTCGATTATTTCTGCAGGGATGGCAATACACATACAACTGGCTCCGGGTCCGGAGAATGATTCTCCGGATGATATAGTTTCGTTCGATCTTCAATGATATATCTCTGTTCCCGTCTGGAACAGGAACGGAAATGGGGTTGGAAGAGGTCAGATTCTCTCAATACTGATGATAGTGACCGGGGTACCCCACATCATCACTGACATTCTCCCGGGATCTTGCCGGGCAGTATAGCGGACAGACAACCCGTCTATTTTATATTCTCCAGGGAGAACATTCGGGAGGAGTGATTGACCGTCAGCGGACAGAATTCCGAAAAAGCCCCCTTCGAGATCGATGTAGGTGATGGTCCCGGTCCCGGATACCAGGTCATCCTCAGGCGCAGCCGGTTGTGGAGGTTCAGGGGATAAATTCTCCGGATCTGGAGATGAGTCAGGATCCAAAGGTCCGTCATGAGAAACCTTTTCAGTACAACCGGGGATAAAAAAACCGGTTATCAGAAGCAATCCGATCAAAATCACCAGGAATGAGGGTGTTGCCATAGTACTGAAATATTTTTCCCGCATGTCATTATGATACCTTCCCAAAATACCTCAATCAGGCAGAACTATTCACGTATGTTCAAAAACCCTAAACCCAGACATAATTTTATGGATACAGATAGAGATTATGATACATGATCTCTCCATTGCCTGGCGGGATGTCATTCCTCACCGATATAACAATATTCATCGTGTTCATCCTTTTTTTCAGGCTTAATGATGATCATCCCCGGGAGCATGAAAAAATATCCTGGATGGTGCCGATACCCACCGATCTGCTCCAACGCCTGCGAGGTTTTTCTCCGGTAGCAGTAGCAAAGGCTACCGGAATGAATCTGGATGATGTGTTTGACCTCCTAAAAGGCAATAAGACCCGTACGGCACCAGAAATTGTTGAAATACTGGAATGTGCACTGAAAAAACTCGAAGATGATGATGAGCGGATGGAGAAGGAAGCAGCGAAGATCTGTTTCATGATACGGGGTCTTGATTCAATAGAAAAGAAGGAAAAACACAAGCAATTAAAAGATCCCGGAAAATAATCCCGTCATCTTCCTTTTTTCTGCAGATATACAAGATAGAGGGTATATACAGCGCTCATCAGACCGACGAGACTGAACAGCACCATGAATGGTTCTAGACAGGGGATGGCAAGAATACCAATAAGATGGGAGATCAGCAGGGTGGCAAATGTCAGTCCGATCCAGAACAGAAAGGGGATTGCCTTCCGGTAAAATTCGACAAAAAAATAGACAGAAATACAAAAGAAAAGAATAATCGCGATAATTGAAAAATAGGATATTTCGGCCGCCATATATACCATATCCCTCCTGATGATATTTCCATTCTTGGAAAATGTGGATATACTCTTAACGTTCTGCATCAACTGATCCCATATGAAACGGACTGGCGGGCCGGTGATAGATACCATTACCCGGGATTTCCATATCACTCCCGTATCCATCTCACGGATTTTGCCGGAATCTCTGCGATCAGGAGTCCCGGTTGCATTCTATCCCTGGGAACGCTTCCCGAATCGCCAGGGACTGTCCCTGCACATATGGGGAGAGGGACCATTCTGCAGGTTCAGGATCCCGGAACGGTACCGGAAACATACTGGCGCTTATCTTTTTACCATGAACCGCCGGATCGTCTTCATCGGGTGGTGCCAGGATCTAGCGAGGCGGATAAACCAGCATTATGGAACCATCTCTCCCCGGCGATGCTTCGAAGAGAGGGATATTGAAAACTGTTATATCAACACCTCGATTTACCATGCAATCAATGACGGGCTCCAGCTGACCCTGTATTTTATTCCTGATGTTCCCGAAGAGACGGTTCAGGAGATGATCTCCCGCTATTCCCCTGAATGGAACAAGGAACTCACTGACACACTCAATCACGTCTGAATCCTTTTTCCCAACTAAGAAAGTATATCTTCTTAATTTTCGTGATATATATGGCATGAAGATCGGCTTGATCTTACCGGTCCTTGTTGCACTCTTTCTCACTCTTTCGGGAGCAGGGATGGTTGCAGCAGAGAATACAACCGAAACGACCGGTTTATACGAACAGGGTGTCCAGACCCTTGAAGCAGGAAATTACGACGAGGCCATCTCGGCCCTGACCACGGTTATTGAAGAAAACCCGGAGGATGCCGATGCCTGGTTCAAACTTGGCGGTGCATACTTCCTTTCTGACCGTCCGGTTGAAGCATTTGCTGCATACGAAAACGCAACCACCATCGATCCGAACCAGGGTGGTGCCTGGGCACAGATTGGGAACATGGATCTCTTCTATGCTGTTCCTCCTAACCCGACAGGGGCAGTGGATGCATATGAGAAAGCAGTTGGAATCATCACCGACGATGCAGGGATCTACATCAACAAGGGGATAGCCCATCTTCTTGCCAACGATTCAGAACAGGCCATCAGTTCCTTTGATCAGGCACTCTCCCTTGAGGCCGATTCACCCCGGGCATTATACTGGAAAGGTGTAACCCTTTCTGACTCCGGGAACATGGAGGAGGGTCTTGACCTCTTCGTTCAGGCAACCGAAGTCAAGCCTGATTATAAGGATGCATGGTACGCACGGGCTGATACAGAAACACGGCTTGGACAGTTTGAAGAAGCTGAACAAAGTCTTCAGAAAACCCTTGAAATTGAAGGAGATTGCGCTGAACCCTTCAACTACGGTACAGCGAACGATGCTGATGTCTGGTACCGTCTTGGGGTGATCAAATTCGAGATCGGCGATAACGGCGAAGAAGCCCTAAAAGACTTTGACAAGGCGCTCGAACTGGATCCCGAGAACCACAATGCCTGGTATTACAAGGGTGTCATCCAGTATACCCAGGATGACCGGGAAGGATCCCGCACCTCACTTGACGAGGCAATCAGACTGAAGGAAGACTTCGCCCGTGCCTGGTACTGGAAAGGACGGCTCGACCTTGGCGATGAGCAGCTGGAATCCGCAGCTGACAATCTCTACAAGGCAACCGAGATCGATCCAGAGTTGACTGATGCCTGGTATTACCTCGGCGGCGTGCTTGGTGAAGGGAAGGACTACGAGGGTGCCGTCATCGCATTTGACGAAGTCACTCAGAGGAGCCCTGATTTCGCCGATGCATGGTACTTCAAGGGAATGAATCTCTACCAGTCTCAGCTCTATCAGGATGCCATCGATTCCATGGAACAGGCGTTGAGCCTCACCTCTGATACATTCACCGAGGATCTCCAGGCAAACGCCTACCATGTGATCGGACTCTCCCGGGTAAACCTTGATGACAACGAAGGTGCCTCAGAGGCATTTGCAAAATCCGTTGAGATTAACGCGACAAACGCTATAGTCTGGAATGACTACGGAGCAGTCCTGAACGATCTCTCCAAGTTTGACGAGGCATTATCTGCTTTTGACAAAGCTATCGAATCTGATGACTCCTCTGCAGAGTACTGGCTGAACAAAGGAAATACCCTTACCAACCTTGAACAATTCGGAGATGCTGTCTCTGCCTATGACAAGGCAATCGAGATCGAACCCGCTCCGAGGGCTTACAATGCCAAGGGCAAGGCTCTCGTAAAACAGGATGAGAATGAAAAGGCCATTGAGGCATTCGATGCCGGCATTGCCCTTGATGAGGGAATCGCTGACCTCTATGCAAACAAGGCAGTCGCCCTTATGAACCTGAAGCGGTATGATGAAGCGATAGCGGCAATCGACAAGGCACTTGAACTTGATCCTGAGTGGGACATCGCGATCACGCTTAAATCAACCATCGAAGAGGCCATGCAGTCCGAAGGTTCAGGAACTGCAGAAAACACCTCACCTTCCGGTGAACCAGAAGAACCAGCCCAGGAATCAGAAGAGACTGATGCGGTGAACAACACCTCTTCACTTTCAGAATCTGCATAATCTTCTTTTTCCCGGCATTCTTCCCCTTTTTTTCATAGCCCGCCGGCTGCTGTCACCACCTGATAAACGGTATCCGGGAGGCATTCAGGTACAAAATTTCCCAGGATACGCCAGCCGGGATCAACCCAGTTCCTTGATAAGGAGAGCAGTTCAGTACTGAAGGGAGGAGCTGCACGTCAATATGGATACCGACCATGCAATATGGATAGAAAAATACCGGCCACGAAAACTCGAGGATATCATCGGCCAGCCGGACATTATTGAGCGACTCCGCTCCTATGTTGCAAAAGGAGAGATGCCACATCTCCTTTTTACCGGAAGTGCAGGAGTGGGCAAGACCACCGCCGCGGTCGCCCTTGCCAGGCAATTCTTTGGTGAAGACTGGCAGATGAACTTCCGTGAGTTGAATGCATCAGACGAACGTGGCATAGACGTCGTCAGGAACCAGATAAAACAGTTCGCCAGGACATCACCTTTTGGCGGTTCATCGTTCAAGATCCTCTTCCTCGACGAAGCTGATGCCCTGACTTCTGATGCACAGTCAGCACTCCGTCGGACAATGGAAACATATGCACAGACCTGCCGGTTCATTCTCTCCTGCAATTACTCTTCAAAGATCATCGATCCCATCCAGTCCAGGTGTGCAATATACCGATTCCGCCCGCTCGGGAAGAAGGCAATCGCCGAGATGGTTCAGAGGATCGCCGCAGATCAGGAAATATCTGTGACCGGGGAGATCATTGATGCCATTTACTATGTGGCACAGGGGGACATGCGCAAGGCGATCAACGCCCTCCAGGGTGCTGCAATTCTTGACCGGGAGATCAAGGCAGATATGATCTATGCCATCGCGGCGACGGCAAAACCGGAAGAGATCGAAGACCTCATCGATCTCTGCATCAATGGCAACTTTGAACAGGCAACCGGAACGCTCGATCATCTTCTCCATGAACGGGGAATCGCACCACTTGAGATCATCGGACAGTTGTACCGGGCGATCACAAAAAGGGATCTTCCGGAAGGAATTAAGGTTCGGTTGATCGATCATCTCGGAGAAACTGATTTCAGGCTCTCCGAGGGGGCATCAAGCGACATCCAGATGGAGGCACTCATCGCGAAGTTTGTCCTCTCCTCTGGTAAACCGATCTGACGGCACAATCCTGACACCGGCAACACCCCTGATGATCCACCCGGTTTCGGGATTGCCAGATTACCCCCGTGAAATATCATCGTCAGATCTCCGCCATCCTGCCCGGGGGATCTGATGCATGTTTCGATTACTTTCTGAACCTGTCTGAACAATCTATACCTGACACTGATACCATCCATGACATCACCGGAGACCGAAGAGGTTGAGATAACCGATCGCGATGCAGACTGGCACCGGTTTTTAAAGACACGATACCGGAAGGAACTTGATGAAATATCTCGTGAATACCCGTTCCGCCATTCCCTGTACATCAACTACCATGACATTGAGAGCTTTGGACGAATCGGAACCCAGCTGGCAGATGAACTCCTCGAAAATCCAGGAAAAGTCATCGGTGATATCAGGGATGCAATAAGGAATCACCGCCTGATCAAACCAAAGAAGGAGAAGGATCTCCAGGAGGTGAACATCAGGTTTCTCAACCTCCCCCGAAAGATCGCCATACGCGACATCAGGTCAGATCATATCGGGAAACTCCTCAGTGTTGAGGGTATCCTCAGGAAGACCACCGAGGTGAGACCGAGGATAGTCCTTGCGGTTTTCAGGTGCCCGTCCGGACACCGGACCCTGAAAGCCCAGGGATACGGCCCGTTTATTGAACCTGACGGATGTGGAACTGACGGGTGTACCCATAAAAAACTCGAACTTATCCCGAGGTTCTCACGGTTCGTGGATTCGCAGAAACTCCGTATCCAGGAGTCACCTGAAGGCCTCCGGGGCGGGGAGCAGCCCCAGACAATTGACGTTGATGTGACCGATGACATCGCCGGAATCGTGGCCCCCGGGGACCGGATCGTGGTAAACGGGATCCTCCGATCCATCCAGCGGAACAGTTACGGTACCAAGTCAACGATCTTTGACATCTACCTTGAATGCAACTCGATAGAAGTCGCAGAGAAAGAGTTCGAGGAGGTGGAGATCAGCGAGGAGGACGAGGCGATGATCACCTCGCTCTCTCAGGATCCGATGATCTACCGCAAGATCGCCCACTCTATCGCGCCGACGATCTACGGGGTAGACGATGTCAAGGATGCCATTGCTCTGGCCCTTTTTGGAGGGATCGCAAAAGAGATGCCTGACGGCAGCCGGCTCCGTGGAGATATCCACGTCCTGATGATTGGGGATCCTGGTATCGCCAAGTCCCAGATGCTCAGGTACGTCGTCCGGCTCTCCCCCCGGGCAATTTACACGTCAGGCCAGTCAACAACCTCAGCCGGCCTGACCGCCACCGCGGTTAAGGACGAATTCGGAGATGGCCGGTGGACACTTGAAGCAGGTGCGCTTGTCCTTGCCGACATGGGTCTTGCCTGTGTCGATGAGATGGACAAGATGGACAAGCATGACAGGAGTGCCCTCCACGAAGCAATGGAACAGCAGTCGATTTCGGTAGCAAAAGCCGGGATCACGGCCACCCTGAAATCCCGGTGTGCCCTCCTTGGTGCTGCCAATCCCAAGTATGGCAGGTTTGATGACTTCGCCCCGATCGGGGATCAGATCAACATGCCGCCATCACTCCTCTCACGGTTTGACCTGATCTTTGTCCTGACCGATAAACCGGAACATGAACGCGATCTCGCCATTGCCGAGCATATCATCAAGGCACACAGTGTGGGAGAACTGATTGCCCAGCATGCGAGGAGTCCAATGGACGGGGTGAACGAGGAGTATATCCAATCCCAGCTCAAGCCGGTGACCCCTGAGATCGATCCGGTCATCTTCAGGAAATATGTCGCGTATGCCAAGCGGAACTGTTTTCCCCGGCTTTCTGAAGACGCCCGCGGGGCACTGATCGCATACTACATGAAACTGCGTGATCTCGCCGATGCAAACAAACCGGTTCCGGTCACTGCACGTCAGCTGGAAGCGATCGTACGTCTTGCCGAAGCAAGTGCACGGATCCGGCTCTCACAGGTGATCGAGAAGACTGATGCAGAACGGGTCATCAGGATCATCGATACCTGTCTGCGCCAGGTAGCATACGATCCCTCGAGCGGGACTTTTGACATAGACATGCTTGCAACCGGTGTTTCAAAGAGCAAGCGTGATCTGATCAGATCGATTAAACAGGCCATCCGGGATAATGCTGATGAGAACGGCCGGGCACATATCGAGGATATTATGGAGATTGTCAGGCAGATGGGCTTTGACCGGGAGGAGGTCGACCGTCAGATCAAGGCAATGCTCAGGTCAGGCGAGGCAATGGAGCCAAAACACGGGGTTATCAAACTTATCTGAACCGGGTGTATCAGGGATCTGATATCAGGGAAAACGATTCCAGTACATTATCTTCATCCGGTGAGAACCTGAAGGTATGATTACTGACCGGGAGCGGGCTGCATTTGAAGCCGGGATCAAACTCGGGGCACTCTACCACCAGTGGGTGGGAACCCCGGTATCCCGTGAATCGGCCGAATCCCTAGAGAAGGCAATAGAAAATGCCCACATCCAGCAACCGTATGTCACTGACATCTCGGTAACCCTGAACCGTGAACTGATGGTTCCCAATACGTTTGGATACTGTGAATTATCAGGAATAATGTTTGACGTGGAACTTGTCGTACGGGTAAACCAGGCATCCTGTCATGCCTGTCTCTCCCCTGAAGGAGAATACCCGATGATGCGGATAGAAGATATTGATGAAGAAGCCGAAGTTTCCGATTCTTGATGATCATATCCATATTGATCCGCGGAACGGCAGGGGGATCGAAGCAGCCAAGGATTTTCTCCGCTCTGGCGGTACGCATCTCTGTCTGGTCAGCAAACCATCCTGGTCACTCGGCATCCATCCGATAAATGGAACAGAGTTTACCCGGGTTTTTGATGAGACGATACGGGTTGCAGAAGAGATTCGGAGCATCGGGATCATCGTCTTCCCCATCCTTGGCGTTCACCCGGCTGAACTGACGATGCTCATGGAACGGATGGATATGGAGGCGGCAGTCAGGGTGATGAAGACCGGCCTTACCATAGCATCCCGGTATGTCATGGAAGGGAAAGCCATCGGACTGAAATCCGGCCGTCCACACTATGAGATCACAGATGATCTCAGGGAAGCATCCAACGATGTTCTCAGCCATGCCCTGACCCTTGCCGGGGAAACCGGCTGTTCACTCCAGATACATGCCGAATCGGGTCCGTGCAGCGATATCCCGGATCGTGCACGGGCGTGTGGAATGGATCCGTCACGGATTATCAAACATTACGCAACCCCTGATACCCCGCTTCATCCCTCGTTCATCGCAAAACACGAATCAGTTCCTGTGTTCTGCAGCGAGAAACGGCCGTTTACCATGGAAAGCGACTACATGGACGAGAACACGCGGCCGGGGGCAGTCATGGGCCCGAAGTCGGTACCACGAAATACCCTGAAACTCCATGAAGAGGGGCTGATGAGCGAGGAAGATATCTACCGCATTCATGCCGATGTTCCCATGCGTCTGTACGGATGCGATATCTCGTTGTAAGGCGCGGTGATACTTTTTTCTTCCCAGATGACGCGATATGATCAGATGTTACTCAGGATTCACCGCTCTGCTGACAACCATGAAGTCATCGCGATCTGCGACCGGGAACTTCTCGGCAGGACACTTGAGGAAGGAGACCTTACGGTGAAGATCAGTGAACCCTTCTTTGGCGGAGATGAGATAAGGGAGGAGAAACTGCTTGAGGTTCTCCGGACCTGTGGAAATATCAACATGTTCGGAAAAAAGTGCGTGGAGATAGCAGTCAGGAACGGATTTATCGCGGAAGAATCCTGCCGCGAGATCGCCGGTGTCCACCATGTCACCATCCTTGGGCTCTGAAATGGATTTGCAGGAAGCTATCTGCCCGAAGTGTGGAAAGCCCTCACCCACGGGAGGAATTTGTGCGAAGTGTCGTCTTGGCGAGACACCCTGGTACCAGTGCGAGCCACGCGTCCAGATTACGAGATGCCCGTGTTGCGGATCGCTCCGGGATACCGGAGGATGGACTGACAGCATCAGAACCCGTGATGATCTCGAGTACGATGCAATCGGGTCAGCCATCAGTATCAGGAAAGAAGTACAGAGACCGGATCTTCAGATAAAACTCAACCAGTACAGTACAAACCGGACTCATGCCCAGGTTACCCTGAGCGGGAAACTCTTCGATAAACCGGTCGAAGATACCTGTTCCATCGAGATCATCTGGATCAACGAGTCATGTGACCGGTGTAACCGGCAGCACGGGAATTACTGGGAAGGTGTTGTCCAGGTCAGGGCAGACGGCCGTAAAGCAACCCTTGAGGAGCAGGAAGAGGCACAGCGGATCGCATGCTCTGTTGAAGAGAATATGCAGTCGAACGGGGATCGACTCTCCTTCATCACAAATTTCGATGAAAATCGGGAGGGACTTGATATTATAGTCGGTTCCCAGGCTCTTGGAGAACAGATCTCCAGGGAGATCACCCGGAGGCTGGGAGGGAAATTCACGCTTCATCCCACCCTTGTCGGAGAGAAGGATGGAAGAAAACTTTTCAGAATAACATATGCGCTACGTCTTCCCCGATACCGGAAAGGAGATGTCCTTGCGGTCAGGGGCACCTATGGTGAGATTCTCGGTGCCGATGCGAAGACCTATACCTATCTCGATCTTGGCACCGGCACGGCAAAGACGGTACCTGACAATACTGCCGCCCGGCATATCGGCCATATCCGGGATGCGGAACCGGTGATGGTCATCTACCGCGACGGCGATACCATCGGGGTAATGAATGCCATCTCAGGAGTCAGCGAAGAGGTAAAAGGACTTACCTGGAAGAACATCGATGTCGGGGAGGAGATCCGGATCATCAGGGATGAGGATCGGATCATCGTGGTCTGAATCATGAACGTCCGCGTTGTCCCGGAACAGGATATGCCTTCCATTCTCGCCGAACCATGGGTTGATTCTTCGAGAAAACCATTTGTTTCTGGCGGAAAGGGATATGTTCCGGTGAAAGGCGGATACCCGTATGAAGAAGAACTCCCTGAACGAAAGCGGACGGGACGGGGATTCCAGCAACTTGGCGACGTGATACTCATCCACGGTAAGCCCCCGTCTGACGGGGAACTGGATGAGATCACCACCAGGTATCATCCCCGTGCGGTACTGCACCTCGCGTCCCACGAAGGACTAATCCGCAGACCCCGGGTCCATCTCCTCTCCGGAACACCGGGAGAAGTCTTTCATCGGGAAGCAGGAATCATCTACCACCTGAACCCGGCAGAGGTGATGTTCTCCCAGGGGAACCGTGGTGAGAAAGAACGGGTTTCTTCGCAGGTCATGCCGGAAGAGGATATCTGCGATATGTTTGCAGGGATCGGATATTTTTCCCTCCCGCTGGCCAAGGCCGGGGGCCGGGTATTCTCCTGCGAAATTAACCCGGCTGCCTACCGGTACCTGCTCTCGAACAGAATCCTGAACCATCTTGAAGACCGGATCGTTCCGGCACTCGGTGACTGCCGGGATCTTATTTCAGGATTCTTTGACCGGATTCACATGGGTCATTTTGAATCGGTTTCATTTCTCTCCCTCGCTCTAGAGCATCTCAGGCCGGGAGGGACTATTCATCTCCATACCCTTGGGGACCGGGAGCGGGAAATCCATGAGATTCTCAATAACTCTGGATACCATGCGGAGATATCCCTGCACCGGGTAAAGAAAGCCGGCCCCCGCCTCTGGCATCTCGTATATGATCTGGAGATACCATGAACCACCTCAGTGGAAAACAGATCGTGCTGGCCGTAACGGGGAGCATTGCCGCAGTTGAGACGGTTCGGCTCATCCATGCGCTCAGGCGTGACGGTGCCGTCGTCCAGCCGGTAATGAGCGCTGCAGCAACCGGGATCCTTCATCCGGATGCACTCACGTATGCTGCCGGACGGGAGACAATCACCCGGATTGGCGGTCTCGTTGAGCATGTGGCATGGTGTGGGGATAACGGAATAGCGGATCTTCTCATCATTGCCCCATGCACGGCCAATACTATCGGTAAGATTGCACATGGGATTGACGACACCCCGCCCACCACCTTTGCCACCACCGCTCTTGGACGAAGGATGCCGATCCTTGTTGTCCCCGCGATGCATCATGCGATGTTTCGTCATGACGCCGTGATGGAAAACCTGGACCGGCTCCGTTCGTGGGGAATAGAGATAGCCGGCCCACGAATCGAGGAAGGAAAGGCAAAAATTGCAGATATCCCGGAGATCGTACGAACCGCTGAACGGATGCTGTCAGGTTTGCCTCTTGGCGGAACGAGGGTACTGATAACGTCGGGCCGATGCGAGGAACCGGTTGATAACGTCCGCGTTCTGACCACCCGGTCATCGGGAACCATGGGAAAAGCCCTTGCCGCTGAAGCATACCGTCTCGGTGCTGACGTGACCATCATCCACCGGGACAATCTTCCCTTTGGAACCAACATCAGGATCAGCACGGCTGCTTCCATGAAGGCAGCCGTAGAGCGTGAATTATCCCAATCCGCTTACGACCTCTACATCGGGGCAGCCGCGGTCTCTGATTTTGCACCGGAGCCGGTCTTCGGAAAGATCCCCAGCGGAACCCCCTGTTCAGTGACCCTCCACCCGCTCCCAAAGATCCTTGATCTCGTCAAAGGGAAGGTCAGGCATATCATCGCCTTTAAGATAGGTGAGACCAGCGTGTCTGACGGGGAAGCAATGCTGAATGATGGGATCGATATCGTTCTTGCAAACCGCCCGGAAACCATGGGCTCATCTGAGGGGATATACCTGCTCCTCGATCGCCTCGGGAGGGAGGAGCTGGCAGGACAAAAGGATCAGATCGCAACAGGGATCTTTTCCCGGTACCTATCCAGGCACTTCTGAGGGATCTCATCGTATGCAGTCAGTTACCGCTTTTTGTCCCGGACATATATCAGGATACTTCAGGACCTGTCCGGATCCCAATCCCCGCAATGCCGGAAGTATCGGTGGAGGGATCGTGATCGATGCCGGTGTGACACTTACCATCGCCCCGGCCCCGGAAACATCGATCAGGATTTTTCTCACCCGGCCTGACGGGACCGGTTCCCTGGTGGCCAGGGTATCTCCTGCACTCTTCCTCCTCCTTGAGAGACTCGGCGTCACTGCACAGGTATCCTCATCATCACCCCTCCCCCCCGGATGCGGGTATGGGCTTTCTGCAGCCGCACTCCTTGCAGCGGCTCATGCAGCAAACCGGCTCTTCTCCCTTGGGCTATCAGATGCCGAATGCACTATGCATGCCCATATCTGTGATGTTCTGAACCGGTCAGGGCTTGGCGACGTATCAGCTTCACAGGGAGGCGGATGGGTCGTGCGCACGTCTCCCGGTCCAAAGGGGATCATCAGGCGAAGAGATGATAGAAGGAAGATCCATGCGATATCCTTCAGCCCCATCCCTACCAGAGAGATTCTTGATGCTGGTGACCTGATCCAGAACATCGCACAGGCATATCCCGAGCAGGAACCGGAGACACTTGACGAGTTCTTCAGGTATGCACGGAATTTTACCGATCAGAGCGGGCTTGCTACCGAGCGGATAAGAAAAGTCCTAACCGCATGTGAAGATAATGATATTCCGGCAAGCATGACCATGCTGGGGGAAGGCGTTTTCACGCTCGGAGAAGAAGGGGCAGATATCCTGAAATCGTTCGGGGAGGTATTCTCATTCTCCATCTCCCGCCATGGCCCGGAAATCATCGAGGAGACATGATCCCGGAGAGTCATCCCAGGTACCGCTCCCTGCTCACCAGAGAGCGGATGGCCGGATTTGCACAGGAAGGAATTGTTGCCATGGAAGGGCTCACGGCCCACGGAAGGGGCGAGGCATTTGATTACCTGCTCGGGGAAGTCACCACGCCATCTGCACGTGAGGCTGAGATGATAGCGGCAGCCATGCTGCTGAGTGCCGCTCACCCGGTCATTTCGGTGAACGGAAACACGGCAGCCCTTGCAGCGACAGAGATCGCCGATCTCCAGGACGCGAGCGGGGCCCGGGTCGAGGTGAATCTCTTCCATCGGACTGATATCAGGGTCAGGCAGATCGAGACCCTCCTCTCTGATACCGGGGTGAAACTGGTAACCGGTCCGGTTGATCGGTTCATTCCGCTCGACCATGACCGCGGACTCTGCCACAAAGACGGGATCGCTGGTGCCGATGTGGTGCTGGTTCCGCTTGAGGATGGTGACCGGGCCGAGGCGCTTATAAATATGGGAAAACACGTCATTGCCATCGACCTCAATCCGCTTTCCCGGACGGCACGAACAGCTACGCTTCCGGTTATTGACGAGGTCACCAGGGCTATCCCGGTTATAGCCGGTTATTGCAGAACGCTTTCACGGGAGCAGGCTATAAATCTCACCCGGACTATAGACGGGAGAAAATTCCTGCAGGATGCCTGTACAATCATCAGGGAGAGACTCGATAATGTTCTGGATTGAAAAATACCGACCACGGCAGCCTGAGGACATCCTCGGGCAGGAGGAGGTATGCCGGGTGCTCATGCAGTGCGCCCATCAGAAGAACCTCCCTCACCTCCTTGTCTCCGGCGTTCACGGGACCGGGAAGTCATCGGCGGTTGAAGTGATGCTCCGGACCATGTACGGAGAATCCTGGCAGGATAATACAACCATCTTTCACACAGCCGACCTGATGGACCGGGGCAGGACATACCTTGAGAACGAGGAGCATTTCATGCACCTATACCACCCTGAGCTCTCGTTCCTGGCAAACCTGAAACACATCATCTCTTCGTATGCCGCAATAAAACCGATAAACGCAGATTTCAAGATCCTTCTCTTCGAGGATGCCTACGCGCTCTCCCACGATATCCAGCACTCCCTCCGTCGCACTATGGAGCGGTTCAGTACTACCTGCCGGTTCATCTTCGTCTCGACGCACACATCATCGATCATTCCCCCCATCTCTTCACGCTGTCTTCCGCTCTTCTTCACCCCGCTCCCCCGGGAGATCATCAGAACCCGGCTGAAAGAGATCCTCATCGCGGAACAGGTTCAGGATGCCCTGGATGACGAGGAACTCGGGCTCATCGTTGCTGCCTCATCAGGTGATCTCAGGAAAGCAATCATGTATCTCCAGATCAGGGTGAGTACCAAAAAGCCGTTCGATCCGGATACCCTGAACGAGAGTGAAACACGAATCATCGGCACCGCGGCATTCAGGGCGATGCAGGCAAAGGATGTACGTACTGCACAAACCCGGCTGGAAACGCTCATGATAGAATACGGTCTTTCCGGACAGGAAGTAATGATGCAGCTTCGGGATGCAGCCCACCGTGAATTCAACCATCCACGAATCCTCTCCTGTATCGCGGATACCGACCATATCCTGACCCATGCCGGGAATGAGTACATCCAGGTGAATGCACTTGCTGCACGAATCGTCTCCGAGGTGTTTCTCTGACCCGGAAACTGGAAAATGAGAACAAGGTAATCTCACATTACGACGATATTGCCGATGTATATGACCAGCGGTACGATCACCGGGACCGGGGAAAGATCTATTATGATCACATCTCCCAAGCAGTTCTTTCAAACCTGAATCACTCAGGAAAACTCCTGGATATCGGGTGTGGAACCGGGCTCTTCTTTGAAAAGTACCTCAGGGGTGGCGGTGAGGCAACCGGGATAGATATCAGCCCGGGCATGATCAGGAAAGCACGAATCAAGCATCCGATGAACAAGAATCTGCTCGTCGGAAACGCGGAATATCTGCCGTTCAAAACAGATTCATTTGATGCCATATCAAGCCTGCTCGCCTTCTCGTACCTTCAGCAGCCAGAACAGATGCTTCGTGACTGTATCAGGGTTCTTGTTCCCGGGGGCAGGATCGCTCTGTGTACCCTTGGAAAAAACGTATTTACATCAGGGCTCCCGGTCATTTACCGGCTGGGAGAGAAGATGCGAATCCGCCGGGTGGGGATTGGAAGTTTTGTGGAGCATTATTACTCGGCTGACGAGATGTATCTCCTCATGCAGAAGGCCGGTTACACGGATATCGAGATTTTCCGATGTTCATTTGCCCATTTTACCATGAGCGGGCCCCTTTACTGTATGGCAAAAAAAGTTGAGCCATTTATCGAGGAAAAGATACCATACCTCGCATACAACCTGATCGCGAGCGGAAAAAAACCATAACACGGCTATCTTCTTCCCCCTTTGGTAAGGGAACCAAGGATCCCGCGAACGAGTTCCCTGCTGACCGATCGCCCGATCTGAATGGC
Organism: uncultured Methanospirillum sp.; assembly: GCA_964637135.1. Classification (GTDB taxonomy): domain Archaea; phylum Halobacteriota; class Methanomicrobia; order Methanomicrobiales; family Methanospirillaceae; genus Methanospirillum. Next base: position 86,369 of record CAZWTX010000005.1, read on the forward strand.
AACGTCGGCTGCAAGATCGCCGGCGACTGCTGCAGGCTGGCGGGTCTTTCTCTTTGACACCGGAGCTTCTCTCGTCGTCCCTGCCGGGACACGCTTCTCAGGTTTCTTCTCAGGTATCTCCTCAGGTTTCATGCTCTTTAAGGCTTCATACGCAGAATGACGATCCATTCGTTCACGATACCTTGAATACCGGGTCATGTTCCCGATGATCGCCTGGATATCACCGGATTCAAGCGGGGCAAGGTTGCTTTTCGGCGGGTACACGAATGCCCGTTCCACGGGAGAAGGAACACCGTTCTGGTCAAGGAGGGACATGAGAACTTCCCCAATTCCAAGTTCAATCAGGGCTTTTTTTGTATCGAGACCCGGATTTTCCCTGAACGATTTGGCTGCCGCCTGAACGGCTTTCTGTTCGGCAGGAGTCGTTGCACGGAGTGCATGAAGGAACCGGTTGCCAAGTTGCCCGAGAACATCATCAGGAATATCAGACGGGTTCTGGGTCACGAAAAAAACCCCGATTCCTTTCGATCTGATTAGGCGGATGATCTGGATGATCTTCTCCTTCAGGACAGCCTGGGACTTGTCAAAGAGAAGATGGGCTTCATCAAAGAAGAAAACCATCACCGGCTTGTCACGGTCTCCTACTTCCGGGAGATTCTCATAGAGTTCAGAGAGCAGCCAGAGAAGAAACGTGGAGTACAAACGGGGTGACTGAAAGAGCCGCGATGCCGAGAGGATATGGACCATCCCAGATCCCGCTTCTTCAGCGAATAGATCTCCGATCTCAAGTTCAGGTTCTCCAAAGAGATCGTCGCCGCCCTGCTCTTCCAGATCAAGCAGGGATCTCTGTATCGTTGCCAGGGAATTCCTGCTCATCATCCCGTATTCTCCCTTGAATTCATCGGTATGATCAGCGACGTACGTGATCATTGCCCTGAGATCCTTGATATCAATGAGAAGCAGTTTCTGATCATCGGCAATCCTGAAAACAGCAGAGAGATTTCCAGCCTGGGTATCGTTCAGATTGAGGATCCTGCTGAGGAGAAGCGGTCCGAGCGACGAGATCGTTGCCCGCATGGGAATACCGGATACACCAAAGATATCCCAGAATGCAACCGGGAGACCGGCATATGAAAAAGAATCAAGATGCAGTTCCTCCACCCGTTTCTCAATCCTCGGATTATTTCCTCCGGGCCGGGCAATGCCACTCAGGTCACCCTTGATGTCTGCAAGAAATACAGGAATCCCTGCAGAACTGAAACCCTCGGTAAGAACCCTGAGTGTTACCGTTTTTCCGGTCCCGGTGGAACCGGCAATGAGACCGTGCCGGTTACACATGGAGGGAATGAGGGCAAGATCAATCTTACCACGGGCTACCGGGATAGGAGGTATTGATGTCATGATTATTACCTCCTTCAGGGGGGAGAGATGATAAATCTGACCGGGGTATTTACCGGGACAATCGATGGATCATCCGTTCTTTCTTCTCCATGGCAGCTTTCGCTGCCCGGTCAACTGCTCTCTTCATCCCTTCAAAATCGGGCACCTGTTTCTCGACGAGTTTCTTTAAGGGGGTATATGCGGCCTCACGGAACTTTGGCTGGAAATCAGTCTCAACGCCGTTCCTCATGAGGACCGGCTCAGGAGCTCCTTTCTCAACCCTTCCGATAACCGCTGATTTTACTCCGGTATGCGATATAAGAGACATAACCGGGCCTGCTGCTGCTTCAGGGATGACAATCAGGAGGGCATCCAGCGAGACACCGAGCGGATCGATCTCCAGTTCATCAAGCATCGTTCCTACTGACGGGTTTACCAGCCCGAGTACTGCTTCTTCCTCGACAACGAACCGTGCCCTGGCCGTCTCGGCCATCTCGTGGATATCACCCCTGAGCCCCCCGTTCGTGACATCGGTCATGGCATGTACCGAGGTCAGAACCGGATCATTCACCAGGGCATCTGCCGATCTCAGGAAAGAGAGATTTATCGTCTGATCAACGACTCCGGTGTACCCGTAATACAGGGCGGTGGTTGCGATGGTACCTCCTCCAGCCCCCTCGGTCATAATAAGGAGGTCACCCGGTGCAGCCGAACGCCGGGCGGTGATGTGGTCTCCGACTCCGACGGCACCGACACAACCAGTCATCCGCTCACCGATCACCATGTCTCCTCCGATCCGGAGAGTTGACCCGGCCACCAGGGGTACCTCCATTATCTCTGAAATGGTAGTCACCCCGGCAGTGTAATCGAAAATCTTTGCAACATCCCCGTCATCTGCAACATGGATATCTGAAAAGAGCATGACCGGCCGTGCCCCCATCACATAACAGTCACGCAGGGTTGCCCTGGTAACATGAAACCCGGCGAGATAGGGAAAATCAGAGAGACGTGAATGCATCCCGTCGACGGTGCAGATGATATAATTCCCTCCTGCCTTAACGACTCCGGCATCATCCATCTGGTCGACACCGACATCGGCACCAGTGGAGCCGATGATCTCGGCAATCTTCCGGTGAGCGTAAAAATCACCGGTACCCCGTGATCCGACACCGAACTCACCCATAGAAACTCCTGCAGGGCTGAACGTGAAGAGATCACCGGAGAGATTGCTTGTATTTCTGACCTCCTCAAGGACGGCACGGGCAAATGTCTCGGCATACGGGATCGAGACATCCTTTATATCCTGTATCCGGAGGGCTAACTCATGAATTATTTCATCTTCCGGCTTGTTCCGGGAGATGCTACGCCGGACATAGCCTTCCACATCCATGGCAACAGCGTTCGTCGGACACCCATAAAATCAAACCGTATCTCCCGGGGGGGTGCACCAGTCAGGCTTCTTGGAAGGTTTCATAGAGACTGGATATAAATAACTGTTCATATAAAAAGAAAGAAGGTTTCGGGGGGAGAATGGAGCGAAGAGAATACCGGTTTTGCCTGCTGATCTTTTTTGTCTCCTGTCTGCTCTGCGTGGCCGGGGTATCAGATAAGATCACGGCTGAAATACCGGAAGATATCCCGGACACGACGCAGATCGAAGATAAAATATCGACAGATCTCCTTCAGTTGCTCGATCCTGCGTACTGTTCGCCGGGTGCATCTCCCGGCACCGCCTTTGAGGAGATGGAGGTGTTCGGACAGACGCGGATAACACCGGCAGGTGAGAGAGAGGCTCACGTTTCGGTCATGATCTCAAATACCACCGCATTACCGGCGATCAGACCGCTTCTTTCCGGGTATTCGGAAGACCTCGCCACCGGCATGATCCACGGATGGACACCCCTGTTTAATCTCAGGATCCTGGCCGGCATGGATGCCGTCAGTTCTGTTGAGAGTATTCTCCCCCCGGTAACATCGGGATCGATTATTCCTCTGGAGGAGAAGGAGAGTTCACCTCCCGAACCCTCCGGCTCTGAAACATGGAAACAGAAGATTTCAACCGATCTTCTTCAGCTCGTCGATGAAACCACGCTCTCCCCCGGACAGGACCGTGAGGATATCAGGACCCTTCTGACCACGACCGGAGAGATGAAGACCGAAAACGGGACTGAGTATGTTCTCGTTTCGGCACGAACCACCAGAAATACGTCAACAGCACTGAACTCTTTTTTTCAATTTTCCGTTACCGATACGGCGTACCAGCGGATGGCGGGATGGATACCGGTTGAAAATCTAACGAAGATCGCCATGGAACCGGCTCTGGTATCCCTGATGATCCAGTTACCACCGCATGTTTCCGCCATCAGTACGGAAGGGGAACTTCTCATGAATACCGCCCCGTTCAGGACCATTAACGGGATGAATGGACAGGGCATAAGAATAGGTGTCATCTCTGACGGTGTTGCTTCTCTGGAAAAGATGAAAGCCGCCGGAGAAGTGCCCGAAGATCTCACCGTACTCAGCAACACCATCGGAGGCAATGAAGGAACCGCCATGCTTCAGATCATCCACGATATTGCACCGGAAGCCTCCCTCTACTTTCATGACCGCGGTGCAAGCCAGATAGAGTATATCCATGCCATCGATGCCCTGATCAGATCCGGTTGCCGGATCATCTGTGATGATATCACCTATGTTGAACCGTTCTTTGAAGACGGATATGTGGCGGAGAATATCAGGGACCGGATACTCTCCTACGGGATCGTGTACATCACGTCTGCGGGTAATTTCGCCGGCGAACATTACCAGGGAGCATTCTCAGGGATACAGAAGGACGGGTATCTCTGGCATAATTTCAGGGGTTCCGGCAATGAGACCGATCTTGTGTTCACTGCTCCTGCCGGGTGCGCCGGACATGTTATCCTCCAGTGGGACGATCCCCAGGGCAAATCAGCGAATAATTATGATCTTTTCCTGTATGATTCATCGGGCCATGAGATTGGCAGAAGTGTGAACATGCAGGACGGGGATGATGATCCGATGGAATGGGTCAGATTTATGAACATGGGTTCAGAATCAGCCGGTTATCGGGTCGGAGTGGTGAGTGTGGCAGCTGAAAACAGAACCATGGAGGTATATGTTCTTCCAATCGGGGGGAAATCGGTTACAGTTGAACCGAACATCCCCGAAGATTCGGTATTCGGGCAACAGGCCGTTCCCGAGTGTATCAGTGTTGCAGCGGTTGCGGCAGGATCAGATCCCATATCTGCAGAACCATTCTCGTCACGCGGACCGGTGACCATCCGGTTTCCCGCCGAAGAACAACGGCAGAAACCGGACATTGCTGCCCCTGACCGGGTCACCATAGCCCTTGACGGAAACAGGACGGCCATCTTTTCAGGCACCAGTGCCTCAGCACCCCATATCGGGGGACTTGCAGCCCTCATATGGGGTGCTGAACCCAACCTTACCCCCTCTGAGCTGAAAACCCTCCTCCTCTCTTCAGGGACCGGAACCAACAGTACCTGGGACAACGCCCTTGGATACGGGATACCTGATGCCATGAGCATTAATATTAGTGGTATCCTGACGAGCGGATCTATCGCGGCGTCAGTATCAGATTCCCTCATTCCGGATTATACACCGAGAGAACAGGATTCGCCAGAAACCCTCATCCTTTACCCGGGATGGAACATGATGGCCGTTCCCTCTCCCCTGAAAAGCGGACATGACACCGGATCCATCTTCTCCCCGGTCGACACGGACGGGCACACGATATGGCGGTACCATGCGGAAGAGAGACGGTGGGCTTCTCTCCAGCCAGGAGATCTGCTCTTCCAGATGGATGTAATCTGGGTGTATGCCCGGGAAAAAAGTGAAATCACGCTCACCTATGAGGACGGGTTTCAGAACTGTACATCGCGATCCCTCTATCCCGGGTGGAACCCGCTCGGCATTCCCGGCAAAAACCCGGTGACTGCCCGCTCTCTCATGTCACCGCTCGGAACGGCGTGGACATACATCCTTGTCTTCGATCCATTGACCCAGTCATACCGTCCATCCATCATCAATGGTGGAAACGGCATCTTCTCTCCTGAACGGATAATATATCCAACAGAAGGATTCTGGGTATATATGAACAATCCGGCAGTCCTGATGGAATGACCGGGATCAAACGGCAGATTATTTAGGTTGTCAAGCGGATAGAAGAGTACTTGGTCGATATATGGTGGGGTCATATCGGACAGGTGATCAGGGTAGATGCGTCTCTCCCCTGGTGCCCGTTCTCATAATTACGGTACTACTGCTTTTTCTCGTACAGACCGGGACGGCAGAATCAGAAGATATCAGGATCGTAGTCTATGGAAAGGAGGATCCGGTAACCGGCGGGTACTCATATCCTTCTGATAATCTTACGCTTCCATCTCATGTTTCCCTGATACTCACATCGCCCTCACTTGGTTTTATCGCGGTGGATGTTCCTGCAGATAATGAGACCTATTACACGAATGAACTGCTCAGGCTTCCCGGGGTCTCTCATGCAGAACGGGATACACCCCGGAGGACAGCATCAGGTACCAGCACCATTCCGGATGATCCCTGCTACCCGGAACAGTGGGGCCTGAACCGGACTGATGTATCGCTGGCCTGGGATCTTCTCCAGCCAAAGAGAAACATCAGTATCGGACTGATTGACACCGGCGTGGCACGCCATGAAGATCTCTATGGGATCCTCTCCGCAGGGTATGACTGGACTGACCAGGATTCAGTTCCTGAAGATACTGATGGACATGGAACCCATCTGGCCGGGATCATTGCTGCAGCAACAAACAACAGCATCGGCATATCCGGCATAGCACCGGTACGGATCATTCCCGAACGGATCGCACGGAATGGAACAGAGATCCTGGGATCCTATTCTGCAGTCGCCATTCATGATGCAGTGACCAGGGGAGCAGACATCATTCTCTGCGGGTACGGCGGGAACAGTCCTTCACTTGCAGAAGAACGGGCCATCAGGGACGCAGCACGGAACGGAGTCATGATTATTGCTCCTGCAGGGAACAACGACTCTAACGTGGCACATTACCCATCAGACTACCTGGAAGTCATCTCGGTGGGATCCATCGCCAGGAACAACGGCCTCTCATATTTCTCGAACTACGGGATCTTTACCGAACTTGTGGCACCAGGTGAAGATATCCTCTCGACCGGCCTGAACAATACCTATGAACTCAGGACAGGAACGAGTCAGGCTGCAGCAATGGTATGCGGGATTGCATCATTGATTGCATCATCCCATCCCACCCTCTCAGAAGAGGAGGTACGATCGCTTCTTTCAGAAGGAGCTGTTGATTTGGGAAGATCGGGGCGTGATATGTATTACGGGTACGGGATCGTTAATGCCGGGAAAACGGCAGAGATTCTGCTCAACCGGCGTGCTCCCCTGAACAGGCAGATCACGAACAATCTTTCCGGAGAGAACGTCCCGTTCATGAAACGGTCCGAGGATCTCGCAGGGAACGGAGCATTCCAGATACCCCTTCATCAGGGATGGAATTTCATCTCTCTTCCCGGGTACCTCCAGTCCGGGAGAACGCTGTCAGAATTCATCGGGACGGTGAATACGAACGGACATACCCTCTGGTCATACCATGCTGAGAACGGGGACTGGAGGGCACTCAGTCCTGACCAGACACCGTATCCCAGGACCGGTATCCTCGTGTACTCTGCCGGGGAGACGTCTATCCCGGTTGTCTGTAAAATACCTGATGACCGGGCATTTACCCTTCCCCTGAAACCGGGATGGAATCTTGTAGGATCGCTCACCGGCAATACCTCACCGGTATCAGTAACCCTTCATCCCGTAATTGACACCTGGGTGAGTCTGCTCAGGTATAATGCCAGTGCACAACAGTATGATCCCGCCATTATCAATGGGGCAGGGGGAATCTACGGAAAGGATCCTGCCTTATCCCCGTATGAAGCCTACTGGGTGTATATGAGAGATAACGTCACATATACCGGTATCCTCTCCTGACCGGGATCGGATATCATATATATCGATGGATCTAACAGAAAACCACCATGGTAGAGTTTGGAGAACGGTTTCTCTATGCTTCAGAAGTGGCCGGGTCCCTCTTCATCGGATGTATCTTTGTATATATGGCGTTTACTGCTGCTGTCGAAGACCGCTGGAAGATGATGATCGCAGCAGTGCTCTGTTTCAGTCTCTCTCTCTTCTTCTGCCTGATGTATATCAACAGTAAGAAAGAGCGGGAAAAAAAGATGAATTATCTGAAAGATTAGATGATGATTGAGGCAGACAACTTGTCCTTCTCATCATCAAATTCAGCAACAACTGCCTCGGTTGTCAGGAGCATCCCGGCGATGGAAGCGGCATTCTGAAGCCCTGATCTGACGACTTTCGTGGGATCGAGGACTCCTGCAGAGAGAAGATCCTCAAAGGTATCTTTCTTGGCATTGTATCCGTAGGAAGTACTTGCATTCGCCTTGATGAGCGAGACAACCTCGGCTCCTTCGCGACCTGAATTGGATGCTATCTGACGGAGTGGTTCCTCAAGTGCACGCTTAACAATATTAACCCCGATCATCTGTTCGGGATCCAGGGTGAGGTTTTCAAGAGCCTTTGTTCCCCTGAAGAGCGTCACTCCGCCACCGGGGACATATCCTTCCTCGACGGCTGCCTTGGTGGCATTCAGGGCATCGTCAATCCGCATTTTCTTCTCCTTGACCTCAGTCTCGGTAGCGGCACCTGCCTTGATTACTGCAACACCGCCGCCGAGCTTTGCAAGACGGTTCTGGAGGGTTGTCTTGTCATACTTCTTCTCGACGATATTGAGCTGTGACTCGATGAGATTCTTCCGGGCCTCAATCTCCTTCTTCTCACCTTTTCCTCCGACGATAGTCGTCGAATCCTGGTCGATCTTAATGGTCTGGGCCTGGCCAAGCATGTCAACAGTGACATCCTCGAGATTGATATTTCTTGTCTCGGTAATGAAAGTGGAACCAGTCAGGATACTGATATCCTCAAGCATCTGTGTCCTGACATCACCGAATTCGGGAGCCTTGACAGCACATACCTTGATGGATCCCCTGATGATGTTCAGGATAAGAGCTGTCTGGGCTTCTCCATCCACATCATCAGCGATGATGACAAGTGGTCTGCCACTTGATGCAATCATCTCAAGCAGCGGAATAAGTGTTTTTACACTGGAGATCTTCTTGTCGGTTACGAGGACATACGGGTTATCGAACTCCACGATCCGGCGTTCCTGGTCGGTAACCATGTAGGGTGAGATGTACCCGCGATCAAACTGCATCCCCTCAACATGCTCAAGCATCGTCTCAAGGGTTTTAGAGTTCTCGACTGTGATAACGCCGTTATACCCGACTTTCTCCATGGCTTCAGAGATGAGCGCTCCGATTTCCTCGTCGTTATTAGCGGAAATCACCGCAATACGTTTTATTGTATCCTTATCCCTGACCTCGATGGTCTTGGACCTGAGATCTGATACGACCGCGTCAACTGCCTTGTCGATCCCTTTCTTGATCTCAATTGGATTTGCACCGGCAGTGATGTTCTTCACTCCCTCGCTGATCATGGCCTGGGCAAGCACGGTTGCAGTCGTCGTGCCGTCCCCGGTGGTATCCTGGGTTTTTGAGGCAACTTCCTTGATCAGTTTTGCACCCATGTTCTCGAACTTGTCTTTCAGTTCGATCTCTTTTGCAATAGTAACACCATCGTTCGTTACTACCGGACCTGCATTCTTGTCAATGACAACATACCGGCCTTTCGGACCAAGGGTGATCTTAACCGTGTTTGCAACCTTGTTGACACCCTCAAGAAGGGCTTTCCGGGCGTTTTCATTGAACATTATCTGTTTGTTTGCCATATAACCGACCTCAGTTCATCTTTGCGATGACATTCTTATACTCGACAATGACATAGTCACCGTCATCAAGTTCGATCTCTTCCTGGCTGTACCCCCCGTACAGGATGGTGTCTCCCTCAGCAATCGGAAGCGGTTTTCCGTCTTCAAACGTTCCGACCGAGATGACTTCTCCCTGCTTCTTTTTTTCCTTCGCGGATTCAGGGATATATATGCCACCTTTTGTCTTTTCATCCTGCCTGTAAGGCTTAATTAGAACACGTGGACCGATAGGGGTGATTGACATCAATTCAACTCCTTTTCAATAAATGCACATAGATATTGATTAAAAATTCTATATATATTTATCCCATCGTCTCGAATTGATATCAATAATATTGATATCATATCCATTCGATAATCTACGGTGATGACTACGACTCAGCGTATCTCGCTCCAGAATATTCGCCATCCTCCAGGGCGGGATTTTATTACAAATACCCACTGGTTATGCGATACGCTCGGCCTTTCTTCGGGGAGGGATACGGAAAAACTTGCCACGGAAATTATCCTTTCGATCCTTGAAGAGACCGGAAACCACCAACCGGTCACATCTGAATCACTCTCAGAATTACTTGATATTTCGGTCGGACGGGTCAACCACCATCTCAGGAATCTGCACCGTTCAGGAGTGGTGTACCGGGACAAGAAGATCATCAGGATGCGGGGAAATACCCTTCTTGATTCGGTCCGGGAAGTCAGGAAGGACATCAACAGGATCCTTGACGAACTTGAGGCGGTTGCATCCGATATTGATACGCATCTTGGATTAACCACCGAAAATCCGGTTGACAACTCAGGGCATGCCCTGATCATCCCTGATCTCACTCATCCAAATCCACGGGTATTCAGAAGGTAGGAGACCCAGGTTCCTTTGAGAATGATCAATCGTGCTGCAGGATATCAGCAAGACGGATCCGTACCTGCCGGGTATGCGATCCTTCCCAGTACTCTTTCCTGCAGACCGGACACCAGGTGTGGCTGTCTGTTCCACCTGGTACCTTCGTGAGAAGAGAATTGCACAGAGAACACCGGATCATCCGTATCTGCGGATTGATGAGGTCCATTCCGGCCAATTGCCGGATTTGTGTGTCAATCCGTTCAGATGCAAGATAGATCACGAAGAGATCATCCCGACCGGCGAGATCGCGATCCCGCGTAAGCAGATACCGGTTTTGTTCTTTTGCCATCCGGAGAAGATGGGTATCTTCCTGCGGGGTACCTGAACCGATATCATTGGCAGAAAGAGTGTCATACCCCATAAACCGGAGATATTTACAGAGAGTTCCTGCCATCCGGTCACAGATAAACGCCGGCTCATGAGGAGATTCAGACTGATCTGATAACGGCAATGTCAGCTCCGCAATGAAGACAGGTAGTTCCGTCAAGCTGAATGGGATACGCCGTGAAACCGGATCGGTTAATCACTTTTTTTCCGCATTCAGGACAGTAGGTATGTTCATAGGGGTGGTTCGCCACATTCCCGATGTACGGATAACGGATACCCATCTCCCTGGCCATGGTGTACGCTTTTTCCAGTACCGGTACAGGAGTTGATGGGTATTCCTGCATCCGGTAATCCGGATGAAACCGGGTAAAATGCATCGGGGTGTCTGGACCGAGTTCGGTGAATACCCAGGAGATGAGATCACGAAGTTCTTCTTCTGAATCATTAACACCGGGAATGAGGAGGGTGACCGTCTCGATATGCAGTCCCAGTTCACCGGCAAGACGGGTTGTTTCCAGAACAGGATCTAACCGTGCATGGCAGATTTCACGGTAAAAAGTATCCCGCATTGCCTTGATGTCGACCCGCCAGGCATTCAGATAGGGGGCAATGGCTTTCAGGGCTTCTCCGGTCATGTACCCGTTTGTCACGTACACCGTCCCAAGCCCTGCAGCCCGGGCTGATACAGCCATGTCACAGGTATATTCATACCAGATTGTCGGTTCATTGTATGTCCAGGAGATACTGGCACACCGGTTCCTGACTGCCCGGTGTATTCCTTCTTCAGGCGGTATCTCCTGGAGGGAAACCCGACCCGTCTCCGCCTGTGAGATATGCCAGTTCTGACAGTGACTACAGGAGAAATTACACCCGATACTTCCGAGTGAATATGAGGTAGTTCCGGGAAGGAAATGATACAGCGGTTTCTTCTCGATGGGATCTACCGCTTCTGCCGAGACCAGACCATAGGTACCTGCGATCAGTGTACCGTTACATACGCGCCTTACCCCGCACCGGCCGGTTTTTCCTTCTGCGATGTGACAATGGTGATTGCAGAGATCACAAACGATTGATCCATCGGAGGAATGGAAGAATTTCGCCGGAATTGAACCTAAATCCGGGGAAGATATCATGTGCACACTCCCGGATGATACGTACTGTTCCTGTCAGGAACCTGCATGATCCGGTAATTCGGGTGACAACCTATATGCCCTTTTTCATGCAATCAATTAGGTTGAATGCCCTCGATAGTTCTTTCACTCGGCGGATCGATCCTTCTTCCAAGCCTGGATTGCCCCAATATATCCCCGTATATTCCGGTTCTGAAAAAAATAGCCTTGAAACATCGCCTCTTTATCGTAGTCGGGGGTGGAGGTGAGGCCCGGAAATATATTACAATTGCCCGTGATTTTGAAGTCGATGAGGCATCAGCTGACGAAATTGGCATCATGGTCACGAGGATCAATGCCCAGTTGCTTGTCAGTGCCCTGGGAGACGCTGCGTGGCCAAAGGTGGCAGAAAACCATACTGAAGCATTATGTGCTGCTGAAAGCGGAAAGATCGTGGTGATGGGTGGAATCACCCCCGGCCAGACAACCGATGCAGTTGCTGCAGTACTTGCCGAACGGGTAAAAGCTTCACTTTTCGTAAACCTAACCTCTGTTGATGGTATCTATTCGGCAGACCCAAGAAAAGATCCAGATGCAAAAAAATTCAGAACAATTACCCCATCCGAACTGCTCAGTATCATCGTCCTCCAGCAGACTTCTGCCGGGATGAACACGGTGATGGATATCGTGGCAGTCAAGATGATCGAACGGTGCAACATTCCGCTCGTGGTAATCGATGGAAGAGATCCTGATAATCTGTATGATACCATATCTGGAGATACCTGTCCGGGAACTATCGTAACCGCAGATGGCAGAAGCCCGTTCCCTCTCTGAATCGAAGATTATATATGAAAAGCCACCCTATTTTGTTACCTCACGGGGTAATAGGGTAGCCTGGTCCATCCTAGAGCGTTTGGGACGCTTTGACCGCAGTTCAAATCTGCGTTACCCCATTGGATGAATGAACCATTCATTACCATCTCTTGTCCTTACCCGCCTGCAGGCCAGGTATGATCTTTCTGCATCAGCGACAGAATTTCTTCACTATGAAAATCCCTATCAGATCCTGATTGCAACCATTCTTTCTGCACAGACCACTGATAAAACGGTAAACCTGGTCACCAGGGAACTCTTTTTCCGGTACCCGGATCCCCTGACCCTTGCCGCTGCACCGGTCTGCGATGTGGAGAAGATCATCAGGAAGACTGGGTTTTACCACGTTAAGGCGAGAAACATCATCGCTGCTGCACAGGTACTCATATCACGATACAATGGGATCGTACCTGATACGATTCAAGACCTTCAGACCCTTCCGGGTGTCGGACGAAAAACGGCAAATATCGTCCTTCACCATGCCTTCGGAATAACAGAGGGGATTGCCGTGGACACCCATGTCAGCCGTCTCTCAAACCGGCTGGGACTGTCCGGATCATCAGACCCGCTGAAAATTGAACAGGATCTGCTCACACAGTATGACCAGAAAGACTGGGGAGAGATTAACGGGCTTTTCATTCTTCATGGGAGGAAGGTATGTACTGCACGTCGCCCTGCATGTCATGATTGCATCCTCAAAGATATCTGCAGATACCCGGAAAAAACCGACCATAGCCACATTTAAAGGTTGGAAAAAATATGCGCTGCAAAATTGGATTTTTTTTGCGGTTTATGGACCGAGCGGGAATTGAACCCGCGGCCTCTACCATGCCAAGGTAGCGATCTACCACTGATCTACCGGCCCGCCATACTAGGTTGTCATTCGGGATATTTATACTTCTCGAATTATCTGAACAACACACAAAAAAGGAGTACCGGTTATACCAGAATATCCCACATATATACGGGAACGCGAACTATTATGCTTGGCATCATCGGGGGTACCTCTTTACTTGACTATTGCGGATCAGGAACAGAAAAAAAGACCATCCACACCCCGTATGGTTCATCTGACCTCTTTATCTCTGATACCTGTTGCATCCTGCTCAGGCACCAGCATCGTACAGCACCCCATCGTCTCAATTACCGGTCTCACCTGGCTGCAATGATCATTGCCGGGGTCACAAGGATCGTATCCATCGGATCGGTCGGATCACTTAAAGTATCCATACCACCCGGATCCCTCCTCATCCCTGACGATTTTATATCATATGCACCCATTCCGACCATTTATGATCACTCCATCGGTCATGATACCCCTGAGATTGATCAGGAACTCGCCGATTGTCTCATCAAAGCAATTCCCGGAGCAATACGGGGAGGCGTGTATATCCAGACATCCGGGCCGAGACTGGAGACGAAATCGGAGATCAAATGGTTTACAGAGATTGCAGATGTAATCGGGATGACACTGGCAAGCGAAGCCACAATAGCATCTGAGATGAAAATACCGTTCTGTTCAATCTGCACGGTGGACAATTATGCAAACGGAATCTCAAACGAAGAGATATCATACGAGTCTATCATCTCACGTGCCAGATCCTATCACGATCGGACCATTGACATGGTTCATCAGATCATCAGTTCATGTGCCTCCGGTGATTCAGGCAGGAACAGAGAGGGGTAGAGGTATAAATACTGATTTATGTACGGATGCATAATCATACATAAGGGGCAGAAGGGGAGGTTTGGAGAATGGCGCAGATTACGTTACTGATTATTGGCGATCCAAAGCAGTTTTCATTCATTACAACCCTGTTCTCTGAATGTGGAGCAAAAACAAATATCCTCACCGCCCAGACCTCACAGGAATGCCTGCAGAAACTTCAGTCAACTCCTGCTGATGTCATAATCGCTTCATTCATACTTGATAACCAGAACGGCATTGACTTCGTTAACCGTCTGAAAAAACAAGCTCAATCAAACCCGATTACCATTTTTGTCGGAGAACAGGAAGAACGGACAGTAAAGGATGCCCTGAAAGCCGGAATAGACTGCTATTACTCCCTTAACGGCGACCAGGAACTCGAATCTGCCCGGATTCGGCAGTTCATCAGGTTGATCATCAAGATAAAACAGACCGATGAAGCACTGGCATACGCAGATACGAATTTCCGGACGATCATCGAGGCAACGGAAGACTCAATCTACATGATTGATCGTCACTACCGGTACCTGTACATCAATACCCCTCATCTGCGAAGGCTTGGAATAGAAGGGCAGGATTATGAATCCAAGATGTACCGCGATATCCATACCGAAGAAGACAGCCGCCGGTTTATCGCAGCATTTAATCAGGTCGTGGCGAACAAGAACCTCTATATCGAAGAATATGAAAAAGAGGACCGGTATTACTACCGGAAATTCATCCCGGTAAAATATCCGTCATCACCACAGATCCTTGCCGTCACCGTTGTTTCAACAGATGTCACCGACCGGGTACGGCTTGAGAACGAAGTTGAACGGAGTGCTTCACTTGTTTCAGCAACCATGGAGACCACTTCCGATGGTCTCTTCGTCGTGGACCGGGCAGGGAAGATCATCAGTTACAACCAGAAGTTCCTCGACATGTGGTTTATTCCGGAGACAGTGATTGAGGAACGTGATGAGGAAGTCCTCATGGCCTACATCGAGGACCAACTCGAAAACAGGGAAGAATTTATCCAGAAACTAAATTCTATCAAATCAACCCCGGAGAAAGAATCCTTTGATGTTCTTGAATTCCGTGACGGACGGGTATTCGAGCGTCTCACCCTCCCCCAACGGATCGGAGGGACCATCATCGGGAGGGTCTGGAGTTTCCGCGATGTCACTTCCCAACGCAAGACCATTTCATCACTGCACCTGACCCAGGCAAATTACCGGAGTGTTGTTGAATCAACCGGCGATTCAGTCTTCATGGTCGACCGGGAATGTTGCTACATCTTCATGAACTCCTATCACAAGCAGAAGATAGGAGATCTTGCCGATAAATACCTTGAGCAGCGGATGAGGGTGATGCTGCCGCCTGGGGAGGAGAAACGGTTCGAAGAAGGGGTGAAACGGATCTTCCTTACGAAAAAATCCTTCAACGATGAATTTAACTGGAACGGGAAGGATTACATCAGGCGGTTTACCCCGGTCCTCGATCCTGAAACAGACGAGGTTCGATCTGTCACGGTTGTTCTCACCGATATCACCGAGCATAAAGCCGCAGAAACGGAAGTGAAGAACTCGGAGGAACGGCTCAAAATACTCTTTGACTATGCCCCCGAGGCGTACTTCCTCACTGACATCAAAGGGACCTTTATCGATTCCAACAAGGCAGCAACTTCCCTTTCAGGGTTTTTAAAAGAGGATCTGAAAGGAAAAAATATCTTCACGATGGGACTGATCGGATCGATGCACATTACCAAGACTGCGGTCCTCTTTGCAAAGAACGCACTTGGCAAGCCGACCGGACCGGATGAAGTGGTTATCTCCCGCAAGGACGGAAAAGAGGTTTATGCCGAGGTTATGACCTACCCGATTCGGATCAGGGACAAGAGTCTTGTGATGACGATTGCACGGGATATCACCGACCGGCGACTGGCAGAAGAAGCCCTCCGTCAGCGTGAAGAACAATACCGGCTTCTCGTTACAAATGCAAATGAAGGAATCTTTGTCCTGCAGGAATACTCAATTCTCTTTGTAAATACCAAAGGGGCTTCTGTTCTGAACCAGCGTGATGAAGACTGCATCGGGATGAATCTGCTCAGCCTGGTTCATCCCGATGACCAGGAACGCTTTTCCAGCCTCATCCTGCAGGCTGCAGCCGGGGGAGAGATCCATGCCGGATCAGAGATCCGTCTCCTCACCCCGTCAGGTGATATCAGGTGGCTTGAGATTGCTCTTGTGTATGTCTCATGGCATGGGACACCTGCTGTGCTGGTTATGGGTAATGATGTCACTGAGCGGAAACAGGCACAGGACGCCCTCGTCCAGACAAACAAGAAGCTGAACCTCCTCTCGAGTATCACCCGGCATGATGTCCTCAACCAGATTACAATCGTCCTCGCATACCTCGATCTCCTCAAGAAAAAGAATACCGATACTGAACTTCTTCCCTTTATCGAGAAACAGGTGGATGCCACCCAGACCATCCGGAACCAGATCGTATTTACCAAGGAATATCAGGATATTGGGGTGGTTGCCCCACAATGGCAGATTCCCGGGGAAAAGATCAGGATTGCACGAGATATAAAGAAAGGTACTATGGTCTCCTGGTCAGAGGAACTCAATAAAGTCGAGATATATGCCGACCCGCTCCTTGAAAAAGTCTTCTCCAATCTCATCTCGAATTCACTCATGCACGGGGGCACATTAACGAAGATCACGTTCAGCCTCAGGGAGGAGGCAGACCAGGTTATCCTTCTGTATGAAGACGACGGGGTTGGCATTCCGGATAAAGAAAAGAAGAAGATATTCGGTCACGGGTATGGAAAGAATACCGGTTTTGGGTTATTCCTCTCCCGCGAGATTCTTGCTATCACCGGACTGACGATATCAGAAACCGGTACGGAAGGAAAAGGGGTCCGGTTCGAGATTAACATTCCCCTTCATGCGTTCAGGCGGATATAACCGTCGTCCTGTTCTTTTATCAAGAAGAAGGGATCAGGATTCGTCCTGGTCCGGGTAATTGCTATCATCAAAGCCTTCATCAACGATCTCAGCCTGCGGTATATCGTCGATCTCCTGCTGCTCCTCGGGTGAGAGAGAAGTAACGCCGACAACCCGGTCATCTTTTACAAGCCGCATGATCCGGACACCGCGGGTACTGCGTCTCTGGATTGGAATCTTCTCAACCCGGGTCCTGATGACGTTTCCATCCGCACTCATGAGGATGATCTCCTCGTCAGCTGAGACAGAGAGGGTGGTGACAACCCCGCCCGTAAGGGCGGCGATAATGTTCCGGACACCCATCGTCCCCCTGCCATGGCCCCTGAATTCCTCGAAGTTTGTCCGTTTTCCATACCCGCCTTCGGTAAGGGTAAGGAGCATCTTGCCTTCCTCAACTGCAGTCAGACTGCGGACAACATCACCGCCACGCATCCGGATCCCGATGACACCCAGAGCATTGCGATGCCTGAGCGGGATCTGATCCTCGTTGAACCTGAGTGTCTGGCCTTTCCAGGTCGTGATCAGGATCTCCTGTGTTCCGTCTGTCTCCATGACATGCACAAGGGCATCTCCTTCCCGCAGGGTAATCGCATTCACCCCGGTAGATCGCGGGCGAGAAAATTCATTCTGCGGGATCTTAATGATCATGCCTTTCTCGGAAAGGAAGAGGAAAAACCGTTCAGATTCAAAACCTTTGACCGGGACTACCGCGGTAATGCGTTCTTCGTCCTTCAGGTCAAGGAGGTTTACGATGGCCTTCCCCCTGCTCTGACGCGAACCCTCAGGGATATCAAATACCCTGAGCCAGTACGCCCGGCCGGTCGTGGTAAAGCAGAGCAGGTGATCATGCATGTTGGCTACAAAGACCTGCTCGACATAATCCTCTTCCTTTATCGAGATACCCATCACACCGCGACCCCCTCTCCCCTGGATCCGGTAATTGGCAAGGTCCATGTACTTGACATAGTTCTGGTTTGTCAGACAGACAAGCACCTGCTTGTTCGGGATCAGATCCTCCTTGTCAATCGAACTCTCGTCAACGGTGATGAGGGTACGCCGTTCGTCTCCGTATTTATCAGCTATTTCAGTCAATTCGCGAGAGATCTCGGCACGGATGTTCAGTTCTGAAGAGAGCAGTTCGGTTAGTTTCCGGATCTCAGCTTCAAGATCATCACGTTCATCGACGAGTTTCTGCTTTTCAAGGGCGGCAAGCCGGCGAAGCTGCATCTGGAGAATAGCCGATGCCTGTGCCTCGTCAAGATCGAATTTCGCAATAAGATCTAATTTTGCATCTTCAGCCGTCTGGGCTGCCCTGATAGTTGCAATGACGGCATCGATGTGATCCATTGCATGAAGCAGACCGCGGAGGATGTGGACACGTTCTTCGGCTTTGCGCCGGTCATATTCGCTCCGGCGGGTGATCACTACAATCCGGTGTTTGACAAACTGTTCAATCAGGCCGAGCAGTCCGAGAATCTTTGGCTGATTATCAACGATGGCGTAATTGATGATACCGAATGTCGTTTCAAGCGACGTATGCTTGAAGAGGAAATTCAGGATCATCTGCGGACGACTTCCTTTCTTCAGGTCAATGACAACCCGCATTCCGTCCTTGTCAGATTCGTCCCTCAGATCTGAAATGCCCTCGATCTTCTTTTCCCGAACCAGTTCCGCAATGTACTCAATCAGTCGAGCCTTGTTCACCTGGTACGGCAGCTCGGTGACGATGATCTGCTCGCGTTTTCCGGACTCGTCGATCTCTGCCACACCACGGACCGTCAGTTTTCCCTGACCGGTGTGGTATGCAGAGAGGATCCCGTCTGTTCCCATGATGACCCCGCCGGTCGGGAAGTCAGGGCCGGGAATGATGGGGAGGAGATCGGTAACCGAACATTCCGGGTGCTGAAGGTAATGACAGATTGCCCTGCAGGTTTCCCGGAGGTTATGAGGTGGCATCTTGGTGGCAATACCGACCGCAATACCATCAGACCCGTTGATGAGAAGGTTGGGAAGTTTTGCAGGGAGAACGGTCGGCTCTTCCAGGGATTCATCAAAATTCGGTATGAATCCTACCGTATCTTTCTCAAGATCGGTCAGGAGTTCCTCAGCTTCTGCCTTGAGCCTCACCTCGGTGTATCGCATTGCTGCCGGGGCGTCTCCGTCCACGGAACCAAAGTTACCCTGACCGTCTACGAGCATCATCCGGTACGAGAACGGCTGGGCCATCTTAACGATTGTATCGTAGATTGAGGCATCGCCATGGGGGTGATATTTACCCATGACATCTCCGACGACACGGGCAGATTTTTTGTATGCCTTGTCATGGGTATTGCCCATCTCCCACATCGCAAAGAGGGAGCGGCGATGAACCGGTTTTAATCCATCTCTGGCATCGGGAATAGCACGCCCGATGATGACTGACATCGCGTAATTGATGTAATCGGTCTTCATCTCCTCTTCAATGTTGATCGGGAGTACTTTCGGGGTAAAGAGGGTTGCCTGTTCCTGATCAGATGTCAAGGTTGGTCACCTCCTTTGCATGTCGTTTAATGAAATCACGGCGGGCAACCACGTCATCCCCCATCAGTTTCTCAAAGATCTCGTTTGCGTAGGTAGCATCCTCGATCTGGATCTGCTTGAGGACCCGGGTATCGGGATCCATCGTTGTGGACCAGAGCTGACCTGCATTCATCTCACCAAGACCCTTGTACCGCTGGACGTTGACTCCTTTTTCACCCATCTCAGCCATCACCTGGCGCATCTCATCCTCGGTGTAGACGTACTTTTCCGTCTTTCCCTTTGCGATGCGGTAGAGGGGAGGCTGCGCCAGGTAGATGAATCCTGCCTCGATAAGCGGCTGCATGTACCGGAAGAAGAAGGTCATCAGGAGCGTGCTGATATGGGCACCATCGACATCAGCATCGGTCATGATGATGATATGGTGATACCTCGCCTTTTCAATATCAAACGACTCTCCGACTCCGGTCCCGATGGCAGAGATCAGGGACTGGATCTCAAGATTTTTCAGAATCTTGTGAACAGTTGCTTTCTCGACATTCAGGATCTTTCCCCGGAGGGGAAGGATTGCCTGGAACCGCCGGTCACGGCCCTGTTTCGCACTGCCTCCTGCAGAATCTCCTTCCACGATGTACATCTCGCTTTTTTCAGGAGAACGTTCTGAGCAGTCAGCAAGTTTACCGGGAAGACCTGAAGATTCAAGGGTGCTTTTCCGTCGTGCGAGTTCCTTTGCCTTTCTGGCAGCTTCCCGGGCCTGGTAGGCGAGAATCGCCTTATCAACAATAGCAACGAGATCCTTGGGATGTTCCTCGAAGTACTCGCAGAGCGAGGCATACACAAGGGAATCCACAGCCCCTTTCACCTCGCTGTTCCCGAGTTTCATCTTGGTCTGCCCTTCGAACTGGGGATTGGCAACCCTGATGCTGATGATGGCAGTCAGCCCTTCCCTGACATCATCACCCTTGAGCGAAAGGTTTGGATCCTTGTTCGCCTTATTCTCCTTTGCCATCTTGTTGATGGCCTTGGTCAGGGCAGACCGGAATCCTTCAAGGTGGGTCCCTCCCTCACGGGTGTTGACGCTGTTTACATAACTGAATACTTTTTCAGAGTAACTCTGTGTGTACTGAAAGGCAATGTCAACTTCAAGCCGGGATTCCTCGTCTTTCTTCGAGAGCGAAATAATTGTCGGGTGAACCGGGATGATCTCCTTGTTGAGGAACCTGACGTACTCGACGATTCCCCCCTCATAGTAGAAGACCTCCCGGCACCGTGACTCATCGTCACACCGCTCATCCTCGATGGTTATGGTTATTCCGCTGTTCAGGAACGCCAGTTCACGCATCCGGTGGGCAAGAATGTCATAATCAAACTCGACAGTCTCGAAGATGGTGTCATCAGGGAGAAACGTGATGAGCGTTCCGGTGATGGCCGCCTGATGCTGGGCCAGGAACTCTTCACGTGAGGAAAAACCGGTCTCAGGTGCCCTGCCATACCGGTTTTCGTACCGTGCTGTCATCTCCTCAAGGGTTTCTTCCCTTTTAGAAAGTTCGCTGGTGACCTTGCCCCTGGAAAATGACATACGGTACTCATACCCGTCCTTCCAGACGGTCGCAACCAGCCAGACCGCGAGAGCATTGACAACCGAAACACCGACCCCGTGGAGACCCCCTGATACCTGGTAGGTGTTCTTATCGAACTTTCCACCGGCATGAAGAACCGTGAGAACCGTTTCAAGAGCACTCTTGTTATCGTTATCCTTCATCCGGTCAACCGGAATACCACGACCATTATCATTCACGCTGAGACTGCCATCACGGTGAATGGTAACCAGGATATGCGTACATATCCCGGCGAGGGCTTCATCAATCGAATTGTCAACAACTTCGTATACCAGGTGATGCAGACCACGGGTATCTGTCGAACCGATATACATCGCAGGACGTTCTCTGACCGGTTCAAGCCCCCTGAGGATTTTAATATTTTCAGAATTATAGGTATCAGACAAATTTATCCTCCGGAAAAAGGTGATGAGAATAGTGTCCAGTACTATTGACGTATGCAGACATAAACCCTCATGATTCTATTACCAAAAAAAGAGGAAAATTTACTTAGGGGATGAAAGGCCGGCTTCTTCGATCCGGTTCACTGAGATAGATTTATATAAGAAATATCCTACCACTCCGAAGGTTATCACGGGAGAAACCCATGTCGGAATGTGGTATCCGAAGCTGTCTATCAGCATGATGCATCCGAGACAAAAAATCGAATACATCGCACCATTTTTCAGATACCGGTAATGTTTGATCCGGTCGATATTGCTCACCGTGATCTGCCTGACCGCGATTGCCCCGAGAGCATTTCCGACGAGAATCAGGGGAACGGAGAGGGTGAATGCAAAAGCACCAAGCACCCCGTCGATCGAGAACGTGGCATCGATAACCTCAAGGTACATGATCTTGCTGATATCCGAGAGATCCCCTCCAAGTAGTTTCTGTTCCTGGAGTTCGGCATTCTGCCTAAACCCATGAACGATGAAGAATGCCGTGGACCCGACCACGGCTCCAAATGCCATCATCGGCTCTCTCTGGATGGCAAGCCAGACAATCGTCGTGAGCAGGATGGAGACGACGGCAAAGAACCAGATCCCTTTTGACTGAATGTACCGCTCCCCACGGATTCCAAAGGTCTTTTCTTCAAGGAATATCCAGTGACAGAAGAGAAACAGGAGGAATGTTCCGCCTCCGATGAGCAGCATCGGAGACGAGGCTTCAACTGCCTCCCGGATCTCGGGCCGGTCGCTAAACATCGCGGTAAATGCCTCCCATGGAGTGAGATCAGGAGTTGAAAGCCAGACAAGCAGTAACGGAAGCAGGCCCCTGACCAGAAATACGGCGATAAGGATTCCCCAGATTAAAAACCATCTCCGGAATTTCGGCTTCATCGTGGAGAGCACTTCGGCATTAATGATGGCGTTGTCAATACTGCAGATGATCTCAAACAGGCAGAGACCTGCAATGATCATGAGAATAGAAAATATATCCACAAATCATGTGTGTTTTCAAAAATAATGAATGATAGGGTAACAGGGGTTGCAGGAAATAAAACCGGATTCCGGAGTCCGGCTGTCAGGGTTCCACATCTCGCCCTTATCCGCTCTTAGAGCCCGGTCAGATCACCAGTAAGATTATTGCCGGTACATGAGTTTATTCTTGCATGGAATACTCACCCGGAGCCATGATCATCGGAATAATACTCATTCTTCTCCTCATTTCGGCAGGGTGTATTACGCATGAATCACCGGAGGCATCCGGGACACTCACCGCAACACCTGCTCCGGATACCGGAGATGAGGCAGACGGTCCAGTCAGCGGTCCTAATGATTTGACCGGAGAAAAAACCCTGAAAGGATTTATCGAGGCTACATTCCCTGAACTGACAACCCTCTATAACGGGATTCAGATGAGAAGAGTGGCGCTTGACTGGACCGGTGTCCAGTCCGGAGCCCACGATCTTGAAATCCGGACCAGTGAGATCATCCAGGAATTCGGCCTTGATCAGCCGCTGCCGGAGAAAAAGGTATTCCATGTTGAAAACGCACGGGAAGAGATTATCCTGAAGAAATATATCGGCTATATCATGGATACAAACCAGTTTGCCGCGAACCTGAAAGAGGCGGTATACTGGCAGGAGAAACCGGGAGACCGGCAAGCAGAACTGAATGTGAAACGGTTTCAGGACCTGGCTGATGAATTTGAGAAGAAGATGACTGCCGATATCAAGAGTGTCTATGAGTACGGGGAGGATTTCGGATACCAGTATCTCGGGAAAAAAGATGCAGATATATATTCTTTTATCCGGTAATCCATTCGTTTTTCAGGATGCGATGACCAGTTCCCCGGTATCCCCGTCTACCTCCGCGAGTGCCCCCCGGGGAAGATCAACCAGAGAAATCCCCGGCCGATCAATCATCGGGATCTTTGCAAGGATAGCACCTACTGCGATGATTGTCTCGGCCTCTGTATTAATGATGGCAGCGGGTGCGTGTCCGTTCCGTGCAAGGGCATAGAGAATATAACTCCCAACCGTTGACCCTTTTCCGAATTCAAAGGCAAGCACTGAACCGGTAATATCCACTCCCTCAAGGGGATGCCCTTTCTCAATCACAATTCCGGTTTCCGGATCGACGCCTGACAAAAAGGAGATGGGATCTGGTCCGATAAGAAGTGGCCCCTTCGCCTTTCCACGGGATATTCCGCGACCCTTCAGTCTCATACCCAATTGTTACCTGTTGTTCGTATTGAGGTTGTTCATCGAAAGGATAATCCCGGGATGTATCATCAGCCATCACGGACAGCAGGGTCGGCTGAAAGGGAGTATGCCGACGACCCAGTATGAGCTGCCTGCTTTATTGCTTCGGAGGTCAATTTCTATTGCATGGACTCTTTAGAGAGTCATATGATATCGGAGCAGTGTCTGCAGTACCAGATCCGGATACAGGATCTCGAATCACAGAACCTTGAGCTCTCGATTCGTGCAGAAGAACTGATAAAAGAAAATACCGTTCTCAAACGGGAGAATAATCAGCTGAAGCGAATGCCGCTCTTTGTCGCTTCAGTGGTGGATGTCTTCTCCAATGGCGAAATTTACCTCCGCCAGATGGGGAACAACCAGGAGTACATCACAATTATCGCAGATGAACTGCGTCCGCTCATCAAGGCAGGCTCAAAAGTTGCCGTAAACAATGCCCTCTCCGTGGTTAAGGTTCTTGAAGAGACATATGATACCCGGGTGAGAGTGATGGAGCTGGAAGAGTCACCGGAAGTCACCTTTGAACATATCGGGGGTCTTTCCAACGAAATCGAGGAAGTTCGCGAGGCAGTCGAGTACCCCCTCACCAGACCTGAGGTATTCGAACGGATCGGCGTCGAACCTCCCAAAGGGATTCTTCTCTTTGGTCCGCCGGGTACTGGAAAAACCCTCATCGCGAAGGCAGTCGCGCATAATGCAAAAGCAACATTCATCAGGATGAGCGGGAGTGAACTGGTCCACAAATACATCGGAGAAGGGGCACAGATGGTCAGGGAACTCTTCACCCTTGCACGGGACCGGGCTCCTTCCATTGTCTTCATCGACGAGATCGACGCCATCGGATCGACCCGGACAAATGACGGAACCTCAGGCAGTGCCGAAGTACAGCGAACCCTGATGCAACTCCTGGCCGAGATGGACGGGTTTGACAACCGGGGAGATGTCAGGATCATGGCTGCAACAAACCGGGTTGACATGCTTGATGCCGCCCTGCTCAGGCCCGGACGGTTTGACCGGGTCATTGAGATACCGCTCCCTGACGAATCTTCACGGCTTGAAATCCTGAAGATCCATACCAGGCGGATGTCACTTGATGAAGTCAACCTTGATACACTGAAAGACCAGACCGCAGAACTGACTGGCGCCCAAATCCAGGCGGTCTGCAGAGAAGCAGGTATGTTTGCGGTCAGGAAGAATGCATTCCATGTTGCGATGAACGACTTTACCGACGCCATCGCCAAGATCCGGCGTGCGGGTCCGGAATCTGAAGAGAGGATGTTCCTGTAAACCAGGGCATTCCCCGGAAATAATGAAACTCCTGATAATTGGAAAACCAGGGATCAGGATCTTTTCAGAATTTCGTCAGTCTGAAACCGCATGGCATGCTATCCGTTTTTATGAGCCCGTTGACAGCGGGGAGTATATTTCTCTTATCGTTCCCGGAATCGCCAATGCACTCTCCCTCATCGCTGACCTGAAATACTTCATCAGAAAGTATGCAGCAGATACCTTCTATGAATTCAAGACCGGGACCTACTGCACGGTCGGACTAGCCAAGAGTTGGTACCAGTCCAGGCACCTGAAATATGATGATACCTGGAAATGGGTACTCATTTATTCGTTTTTCAATGACGGAACCAGTTCAATCGGGATTGCCGGATCAGAAGAGGGGGAAGGACCGGGAGAGGATCCTGCCGGATTGCGGCTTGAAGTCTGGTGCACCCCTGCCGAGTACGAAGTATTCAGGTAGAAAGGTCTTCCTTCAAATCGAGTGCGATCTCTGCCGCATCCATGTCCATCCCATCGGTAATCCTGCCGCCGTACATCATCATGATTGCCTGTCGGTCGAGATCTGAAAGGTTTGGTTTTTCATTTGTTCTCTCAAAGAAAGACTTCGGATCTTCACTTTCTCCGTGGAATCCCATGCTGAAAAGAAGTCCTTTCAGGATGTAGTAATCATACTCCTCCCGGGAAAGCAGCTCTGAGAGCCAGAGATGATCCTGGTTCACCATTCCGATTAATTTCCCGGATTTCGCTTTCAGAAGATGATCCTGGTCTTTATTTCTATCTTCTTCCAGATCTTTTAGCAT
This sequence comes from uncultured Methanospirillum sp., assembly GCA_964637135.1. Lineage (GTDB taxonomy): Archaea > Halobacteriota > Methanomicrobia > Methanomicrobiales > Methanospirillaceae > Methanospirillum. The sequence goes on from CAZWTX010000005.1 coordinate 112,524, forward strand.
TTCGTCTGATATGACGCTTATCGTGTAATAGTGATACGGAAGGGGATCATAGTTCTGTGTCAGGAAGGTGAGTCCGATTTCTTCCTCTTCGAATTCCATTGTTGCACTGAGATTATTCAGCTCCTGGAGGTACTTCCTGGTCACCGCAATGTCATCGGAAGAATAGGCACGGTCAAACCAGACATAATACGGAAGATCAGATTTGAAGAGGGTTATTTTCGGGTTATCAGAACCAAATACAATATCCAGAAGATGGTTTGCAATCCGGATTTTCGTATCATCTTCTACAATATTTTCAAGGGGGAAATCATCCTCGTTGAGATCACCCCGGATATAAAGACTTGTTCCGGCGATTACCCCGATAACAACTCCACGATCTGCTTTTAAGACCTGGCCCTGCTGACCCATGTTACTTCGAATGGTATCGAGCATTTCAGGTGAGACGATCTTAACATCAAAAAAGGAATCTGGATGAACATCCCCTTCAAATGAGTCGTTTTCTTTCGATATCGCCTCTTCTGCGCCGACAGAAACAATGGCAGCAGAGATGAGAATTACGATACTGATCAGGATTGGAAACCTGCAGTTCATGGTAGTACCGGTATTACTTCAAAGGTTACAAAAGATGTAGGTTTGCTATTGAGGATATTACCGGTAGCACCCAGTACTCATGCAAACATCTCTGATGCCGTGGTAAGACGGTGATCCCGCTCGAAATCTAGACGGAATTTATCAAGGGCCATCATGAAATCCGCGTGGCTGATCTTGGGATGCTCCTGTCTGATTGCAAACATACCGGCTTCCATGCATATTGCATTGAGATCAGCCCCGTTTCTTCCTTCTGTCAGCCGGGCCACCTCCATCATGTCAGCATCATCGGCAAGATTCATTCCGCGGGTATGCACCTTCAGAATAGCATAACGCCCTTCAGTATCCGGCAGGGGTATCTCGATGATGCGATCAAACCGGCCTGGCCTGAGCAGGGCAGCATCAAGAATATCAATCCGGTTGGTGGCTCCGATGATCTTGACATCACCACGCTGTTCAAATCCATCCATCGCAGCAAGCAGCTGCATCAATGTCCGTTGCACCTCGCGATCGCCGGATGTCATGGCCTCGGTTCGTGATGCACCAATTGCATCGATCTCGTCGATAAAAACAATGGATGGTGCCTTGTCTTTCGCCAGGTCGAACAGTTCACGCACCAGCCGGGCTCCCTCACCGATGTATTTCTGGACGAGTTCTGATCCGACCGTGTGAAGGAAACAGGCATGGGTTTCATGTGCAACCGCCTTTGCGAGGAGGGTCTTCCCGGTACCGGGCGGACCAAAGAGGAGAACACCTTTTGGCGGACTGATCCCGATATTCTCGAAGAGTTCGGGTCGTGTCATCGGGAGTTCTACAGCCTCCCTGATCTCGAGGATCTGCTTCTCAAGTCCGCCAATATCTTCGTAGGTCTCGGTTGGGAGTTCTTCAACCTCCATGCCGTATACCTGGGAGTCGTAACTGCTCGGGAGAACCTCAACAATGGCAAGTGACTGTTGGTTGAGGGTACATCTGACACCTGCCTTGATCTGGTCAGGATTGACTGACTGGGAGACCCGTACGAGGAACCGGGGTCCGGCACTTGATCTCACGACTACCCGGCTCGTATCAATGATGTCAGTGATGGTTCCGACAATCAACGGAGGGGTCTTCAGATGTTCGATCTCACTCTTCAGCTTCCTGACTTCCCGCTCGTATCGGATCTTCTGGGTTTCAATATATCGCTTGTCAGATTCCAGTTGCCGTATCTGCTCTTTTAATTCCTGATTCTGGGACTCCATCCCGGACACCCGTTCTATCAGGTACCGGTAGAGTTCTTCAGGCGTTTTCGGGTCCTCTGGCTGTCGCACTGTATCTGACATCGGTCAATTAGTTATATAGGGGTAAGTGACTATATGATGATTGCGAAAAATGCAATGTGAAATGTGTGGGGCCGATATTAAAGGGCCTGTCAGACGTATCCGTACAGAAGGCACCGAGTTATCTGTCTGTAATAATTGTGTTAAATTCGGTGTTGAAATTCATGCTGCACCAAAGACGCCATCAGGCGCAGCAGGCAGAATATCTCCATCCCATGCATCGGCAGTTCCCCCGGCAAGAAAACCAAGGGATTTCTTTGACCAGATGGGTGGTGAACTCGCTGAAGATTATGCAGAGCGGATCCGGACAGCCAGGATGAAACTCGGGATGACCCAGAAGGATCTCGCACTGGCAATGATGGAAAAAGAACTCCTCATAAAAAAACTGGAAAAAGGAGAACTGATTCCTGAAGATGATGTCCGGAAAAAACTTGAAAAAGCACTCAGTATATCCCTGCTGGAGAGTACTGACATGGACGTTCAGGATCTCCATCACACCCGTCTGACCACGACGATGGGCGATGTGATCAAGATCAAGAAGGCAAAGAAGTAATCTTTTTTTCTGCGTGAGCAGAGATTGATTTATAAAGGGATAAAGAATGCCATGCCATATCATGGCACGGGAACATAACCCTTATATTATCATCAGTAGACCTCTGGAACATGAATATCTCCCGGATTAACCGGCCTGCGGGTATGCCTGCATGGAGCGGAGCGGACGGGTGTCATTCAGTACCAGGGGATTTGCCCATGCAGAAGACGGACCATAGTCTGTTGGGGATTAATCCGGATATTTCTGTACGGTTTTTCTTTTTCCTGTTTTTCTTTTCGTATTTTACGTATTTCTGGTGCTAATCGGATCATCCGACACCAGATTGGAGTGATCTGTTATGAGAGGTAAAGATATCAGACTTGAAAGAATCATGAACCGGAACACGAAAAAGACCATCATCGTCCCGATGGATCACGGCGTCAGCTCAGGACCTATCGACGGCCTGATCAACATGGGGGAAGCCGTGAATGCGGTGGCTGAAGGGGGAGCAAATGCCGTGATCGGTCATGTCGGACTTGCCCTGCACGGGCACCGGCAACAGGGCCACGATATCGGACTAATCCTGCACCTTTCGGCATCAACTGCCATCAGTCCCGATCCAAACGAGAAGGTCCTCGTGAATACAGTCACCAATGCAATTAAAATGGGGGCCGATGCCATCTCCATGCATGTAAATATCGGGGCGGATTCCGAGGCACAGATGCTTTCAGATCTCGGCAGGGTTGCCATCGAGTGCATGGAATGGGGGATGCCGCTCCTCGCAATGATGTACCCGAGAGGGAGAAAAATCACCGATGAACATGACGTCGATCAGGTAAAACTTGCCGCACGGGTTGCTGCTGAACTCGGGGCAGATCTCGTGAAGACAAATTACACCGGGGACCCGGACTCGTTCAGGATTGTTACGAAGGGATGTCCGGTTCCGGTGGTGGTAGCGGGGGGTTCCAAGACCGATGATCTGACCACCCTGACCCTTATCGAAGGAGCAATGGAGGGCGGTGCAGCCGGAATATCCATCGGACGCAATGCCTTCCAGCATCCGAACCCTGCTGCATTCGTGCGTGCATGTGCCAGGATCATCCATGAAGGGATGACCGCAGAAGAATCAGTTGAGATACTCAGGAGTGAAGGATTATGATCGGAAAAGAGATTCGGATTGAGCGGATTATGGACCGGAACACCGGCAAGACGGTGATTATTCCCATGGACCACGGGATGACCCTTGGTCAGATAGACGGATTGCTGAACATGAACGAGACGATCTCCGATGTATCAGACGGGGGAGCAAATGCCATCATCCTCCACAAGGGTCTGGTAAAACGCGGACACCGGCGAAAAGGGCGTGATATCGGATTGATAATTCACCTTTCTACCGGAACAAGCATGAATCCGGATCCCAACGACAAGGTACTTACCTGTACGGTCGAGGAAGCAATATCCCTCGGTGCCGACGCGGTATCCATTCACATCAACCTCGGGGCAGCACAGGAGTCACGGATGCTTGAATCAGCTGGAAGGGTTGTTCATGACTGTAACCGGTGGGGAATTCCGCTCCTGGCAATGGTTTACCCGCGGGGCAACGGGATAAATCCGACCGATCCGAGGCATGTTGGTCATGCGGTCAGGGTAGCCGAGGAACTTGGGGCAGATCTCGTGAAGACGAATTACACCGGGGATCCCGAATCGTTCAGGAAGATCGTTCAGGCATCTTCGATTCCGGTTCTGATCGCCGGAGGAGAGAAGGCCGGGGATCTCGAAACCCTTCAGACCATTCGAGATGCTGCCCACGTATCCTTGTGCTCGGGCGTATGTATGGGAAGAAATGCCTTCCAGCGGAACGATGTTGCAGCCTTCGTATCAAAGGTCTGCAGGGTCGTTCATGAAGGAACCGATCCGGAGTCGCTTGCATGAAAAAACTCTTTGTGGATGCACGACCATGGGACAAGGAACTCGTGGTAACCGCCCTTGAATCAGGGGCAGACGGAGTATTCGTAGAATCCGCAGAACCGGTGAGTGATCTCGGGAAGATCCTGACCATTGCTCCGGACGGGGATCTCATCCCCGGAACAGATATCCACGAGATAACCATCTCGTCAACAGAGGAGCAGGAAATTGCGATGGAACTCGCAAAAAGAGGTGCCATCATCGTTCATACCCCTGACTGGACGATCATCCCGCTTGAAAACCTCGTAGCCGTCGGAAGAGAAGTCATTGCATCGGTAACAACCCGTGAAGAGGCAGTAACAGCACTCACCATTCTTGAGCACGGGGTATCCGGCGTTCTCGTGAAAACGAGTGATCCGGATGTTATCCGGGATATTGCCAGCCTTATCCAGCAGGAGACCTGCCGGATCCCTCTTGTTCCGCTGACAGTCCGTTCTGTTCAGCCTGCCGGGATGGGAGACCGGGTCTGCGTTGATACCTGCACGATGATGCAGGATGGCGATGGGATGCTCGTTGGAAACACCTCATCCGGGCTTGTCCTGGTCCATGCAGAGACCCTCGACAACCCGTATGTCGCATCCCGTCCCTTCAGGGTGAATGCCGGGGCTGTTCATTCATATCTCCAGGTTCCTGACGGAAAAACAGCATACCTGGCAGACATCAGGACCGGGAACAAGACCCTCATCATCCATGCTGACGGATCCTGCCGGATCAGCACGGTCGGACGGGTGAAGATAGAACGGCGACCCCTCCTCCTTGTTGAAGCGGAATACCAGGGCAGGCAGGTCTCGGCAATCCTTCAGAATGCCGAGACAATACGGGTGGCCCAGCCGGGAGGAGGAGCACTCCCGGTAACGAAACTCTCCCCGGGAGACACCATTCTCGGGCTTGTCATGGAGGGTGGCCGGCATTTCGGAATGGCAGTCAGGGAGACCATTCTCGAGAAATGATGATAGCAGGAATTATCGGGGGAACCGGCGGGATGGGCAGTTTTTTCGCCGATGTATTTAAAAAAGCAGGGTGGGAGGTACTCATCTCCGGAAGAAAAACAGAACTGACCACCGAAGATCTGGTTTCGCAGGCAGATCTTGTTATGATCTCGGTCCCGATCCGTGAGACCGTCCGGGTAATCGAATCGGTTATTCCGTACCTCCGCAGAGATCAGATCCTCACTGATCTCACATCCATGAAGATAGAACCGGTCAGAGCGATGCTTCAATCGCCTGCCGAGGTCATTGGTCTTCACCCCATGTTCGGTCCGTCGGTATCCTCCCTTGCCGGGCAGACAATTGTTGCCACACCGGTCAGGGCGAAACCGGAGACATTCACCCGGATAATGAATGTGTTTGAACACCAGGGGGCCAGGATTACCGTATCAACACCGGAAGAACATGACCGGATGATGGCAGTAATCCAGGGGCTGACACATTTCAAGGCCATCGTTCTTGCAGGGGCGATGAGACGGCTCGGTGTTTCTCCGGCAGAAACCGAACCGTTCATGAGTCCGGTGTACCGGATAGAGACGGGTATTGCCGGAAGACTGCTGGCACAAAGCCCTGAACTCTATGCAGATATCCTGACTAATAACCCGGAAGTCCCGAAAACACTCAGAACATGTATTCAGGCAGCAGAAGAACTCCTTTCCATCATTGAGACGAAGAACGTTCCAGGATTTGAACATGAATTCCTTCTGAACCGGGAATGGTTCGGTGATTATTGCAGGCGATCCCTTGATGAGACAAACCATATCATCGATCGGATGGTGAAGGAGTGACCCTGATCACCCTTGGTCCCGAAGGGACGTTTTCCCATATCCTCGCAGAAATGATCGATGAGGAAGTCATTCTCGTTCCGACCATCGGACAGGTATTCAGGGAAGTTGTGAATACCGGAATCCCCGGGCTCGTTCCCCTAGAGAACATCGAAGCCGGAAGCGTTGCAGCAACCCTTGACGGTTTGCTTCAGTATGAGGTCTCAATCACCCGTGATGCATACCTGCCGGTTCATCATACTCTGGCCTCAGAGGGTCAGTTCAACGAGATCAGGGTAATCTATGCCCATCCACAGAGCCATGAACAATGCAGCAGGAAGATAGAGGAACTCGGGATACCGGTTATTCACACCGTGAGTAATGCGGCGAGTGCGGCTGAAGCAGCAAAAAACCCGGATTCAGGCGCAATCATTTCATCACTGCTTGCCGAAAAGTACCATCTCACCGTTCATGAGGACCGGATCGAGAATAATCCTGCCAACCAGACACGGTTCATCATCATTGAAAAAGAGCCGGCAGTCATGGATAATCCGCAAAAATGCAGTCTCATTGTCGATCCCGGGGAGAATCGTGCAGGCCTTCTTTACGATCTTCTCCTTCCCTTCAAGGAAGGAAATGTCAACCTGGCGAGAATTGAATCACGACCCTCAAAACGAAGCATGGGTAGTTACATATTTTTCCTTGACCTGAACTGTGCCGGGGAATGGACCCGGGCAATAGATCAACTCTCACAGCTGACCACGGTCAGGCACCTCGGATGTTACCGGACCTGGGAAGGTGAGAGATGGAAGTAACCATGGGTAAGTGCCGGCCGGTCCGGGGGACCATCCGGGCTCCCCCTTCAAAAAGTTACACCCACCGGGCACTCATTCTTGCCGGCCTTGCAGACGGACCTTCATGCATCACCGGTCAGCTTGATGCAGATGATACCCGGATGACGGCACGTGCGCTCATGTCACTCGGGGTCAGGATCGACTGGTCGCAGGATACTATAATGGTTCATGGCAGGGGGAACCATCTCACCAGTCCTGCATCAGCGATTGATACCGGTGATTCCGGAACGACAATGCGGCTGATGACTGCGGTATCACTCCTCGCCGATCAACCGGTTATTCTGACCGGGAGTTCCCGGATGAAAGAGCGTCCGATTGGGACACTGGTAAATGCGCTGAACCAGTCCGGTGCAGAGATAACGTTTCTGGAAAATGAGGGATTCCCGCCGATCCGGATCTCTGGACACCTTACTGGAGGCGTGATCACCATCGACGGAAGTATCTCAAGCCAGTTCATATCCTCACTTCTCATCGCTTCTCCGTATGCCAGCAATGATACTGAGATTCGAATCACCGGTAACCCGGTCTCCACCCCATACATCTGCCTGACACTCCGGATGATGGAAGTGTTCGGGGTTGGGGTCAGGAATGATTCGGATACCCGGTTCCTGATCAGTGCAGGACAGCATTACCAGCCGGTATCATACCGGGTTGAAGGAGATTATTCTTCGGTATCCTACTGGCTGGCTCTTGCTGCCGTTACCGGGGGATCAATCCGGGTGACCGGCCTGAATCAGGATTCCCTCCAGGGAGATCGCCGGATCCTCGACATCCTTGTCGCCATGGGCTGCCATGCTGACTGGGACGGGGAGGATCTCCTCTTCTCAGGGGGAAACCTGACCGGGATCGAGGTTTCCATGGATGATTGTCCGGATATCATCCAGACCATCAGTATCGTTGCCGCCTGTGCAACCGGCCCGTCCACGATTCGCGGGATCCACCATCTTCGATCAAAAGAGAGTGACCGGGTTGAAGCGATCCGAAAAGGTCTATCTGATCTCGGGGGTGAAGTTATGGTATCTCAGGACTGGCTGACCGTTCAACCACGACCACTTCACGGAGGGGTGATCCATGCCCGGAACGATCACCGGACTGCCATGAGTTTCGCAATACTCGGCTGTGCCATCGGTGGTGTTACGATCCTTGATGCCGGATGTGTATCCAAATCATACCCTGAATTCTGGAAGGAGCTGAACAAGATATGGCAGACCGCCGAATCGTGCTGATCGGGTACCGGGGGACCGGAAAAACCACCTTGTCAGCTCTCCTCCAGGAGCGGCTTGGCAGAACTGGTACAGATACCGATCACCTCATAGAAGAGAAAGCAGGGCGGGCCATTGCAGATATTTTTTCAGAATATGGTGAGCAGCGGTTCAGGGAGATGGAGGAAGAGGTCATCAGAACCCTTCCCGGAGATATGATGATTATCAGCACGGGAGGCGGGGCAGTACTGAACCCGGTAAATGTCGCTTCCCTGAGAAGAGACAGCCTGATGATCTACCTCGATGCTGATCCAGGGGTCATTGCGGAGAGAATTTCCGGATCAGGCAGACCATCCCTGACCGGCAGACCTCCCGAAGAGGAAGTGAGATCAGTCCTTGCAGACCGCCTTTCGGCATACCGGAGTGCTGCTGATGTGAGGGTAGACACTTCCGCAGCCTCCCCGGATGAGAGCGTCATAGAGATCATGGCGTACCTCACCCATGGCCCTGGGAAGGCAGATGCACGATCTGATCTCATATCAGCCGTACAAAATACCCAAATACCCCAAACCGAACAGCAGATCCTTGATATAATAAAGGCCCGGAATGATATCATCCTGTACGGTATTCTGGGAAACCCATGCATGCACAGCCTTTCCCCACGAATCTGGAATCGTCTCTTCCATGAATACCGGATGCCTGCTCATTACACCTGGTTTGAAATGCCTGATCCGGGTGTTTTTCTGGAACGCGCCTCTGATGCAGGAATACGCGGACTTTCCGTGACCATCCCCCATAAGGAGACAATCATACCATATTTATCTGAAGTCAGGCATGATGCATCAACGATCGGGGCAGTAAACACGGTACTCATCCAGGACGGGAAAACATTCGGGTACAATACCGACTGGAAGGGGGTATACCGGCCACTCGAAGGTGCCGGAGGAGAGAAGGCGGTAATTATCGGGGCAGGAGGGGGTGCAGCCGCTGCAGCATATGCACTGGACATGCGGGGATATTCGACGTACATCCTGAACCGGACGGTGGAACGGGCAGAGAACCTTGCTGCACGATTTGGTGCTGAAGCCGGTCCGGTATCGCTTGTTGAATCACTCCGTCCCGATCTGATCGTCAATACGACACCGATCGGCATGGGAAATGACTCGAGGATTCCCGTACCGCTTTCAGTCCTGAAACCAGGAGTCAGGGTCTTTGATTTCGTATACACCCCGGCAGATACTCCCCTCCTCAGGGCAGCCCTTGAGCGGGGATGTTTCGTTATCCCGGGTACCGAGATGTTCATCCACCAGCTTGCTGAACAGTTTAAAATCCTCACTGGGATCGAGGTTCCGACCAACCATATCAGGGAAATGATGTCATGAACACCTTCGGTTCACGATTCAGGATCACCACCTTTGGTGAAAGCCATGGTAAGGCAATTGGAGTGGTCATCGACGGATGCCCTGCCGGCATACCCCTTACTCCTGCAGATATCCAGCCGTTCCTGGATCGACGCCGACCGGGTTCATCAGACCTGGTAACCCCGCGTAAGGAAGCAGACCGGGTAGAGATTATGAGCGGAGTTTTTGAGGATACCACCATCGGAACTCCGGTTGCCCTGCTGATAGCAAATACCTCGATGCAATCAGGTGATTACGAGGCATTCAGATCTGTTTTCCGCCCTGGACATGCTGATTTCACGTACCAGGCAAGATACGGAATCCGTGACCACCGTGGAGGTGGACGCAGTTCAGGACGTGAGACTGCTGCCCGGGTCGCGGCAGGAGCCGTTGCCATATCATGTCTCAACCGGCGGGGTATTACTCTGTCCGGCAGGATTACAGAGATCCATGGCATCCGGGAACCCGCCCGGTATGAAGATGAGATACGCCAGGCAATCGCAGACGGGGACTCGGTCGGGGGTATTATTGAGATCAGGATCGCCGGATGTCCGCCGGGAATCGGGGATCCGGTCTTTGGAAAACTCGATGCCCTGTTTGCGTATGCCATGATGAGTGTCGGGGGAGTAAAAGGGATCGGGATCGGAAGCGGGTTTGATGCAGCACGGATGCGGGGATCAGAACACAACGATCCCATTCTCCCGGACGGTTTCGGATCAAACCATGCAGGGGGGATTCTCGGGGGGATATCCACGGGCCAGGATATCATCATAACCCTTGCTGTAAAACCCACGCCATCTATCAGAAAAGAACAGCAGACCATTGACCGGGCAAAAAACCCGGTGACAATATCGGTGAACGGACGGCACGATCCCTGCATCGCCCTGAGAATCGTCCCGGTTGCCGAAGCAATGGCAGCCCTCGTCCTCATGGACGCCATCATGCAGTACGATGCAGACATCCCCTGGAGAGAGGAAGGAACCTGATCGGACAGGCCATATGAAACCCTGCCCTATTCATCTCCCTGAGCTGCTCTCACCAGCGGGTTCTTTTGATGCACTCTGCATGGCTATTGCAGCCGGGGCAGATGCGGTGTACCTCGGAGGCCGGGCATTCGGTGCACGGCAGTATGCAAAAAACTTTTCCGATGAGGAACTTCGTGAGGCCGTCAATCATGCACACCTCAGGGGAGTGAAGGTATACGTCACCATCAATACTCTGGTTCATGATACTGAAATTTCCGGCATCATCGGGTTCATCAGATATCTGCATTCAATCCGGGTGGATGCAGTCCTTGTACAGGACAGGGGCCTGTTATCGGTCATCAGAAACACCTGTCCTGATCTCGAAATTCATGCTTCGACCCAGATGGGGATCCATAATATTCCTGGAGCAGTTCTTGCCGCACACTCCGGCTGCCGCAGGATAGTACCGGCCCGGGAACTCCGGGAAGAAGAGATCAGGTCTCTTGCCAAAGCCCTGAACCCATATGGCACTGAACTTGAGGTCTTTATCCATGGTGCCCTCTGTTACGGGTATTCCGGGTACTGCCTTCTTTCTTCATTCATCGGGGGTCGTTCCGGGAACCGGGGGATGTGCGCACAACCCTGCAGGAAGTTATACCATCTCGTCGCCGGAACCAGCGATAATTATGGCCGCATTACCGATCATCACCAGGTACCGCAAGGGAATGCATTCCTTATGTCAACCAGGGATCTCTGTCTCTATCCCGTGCTTCCCTCCATCATCTCTCTCCCGGTGGCTTCCCTGAAGATAGAGGGGAGAATGCGATCCCCCCGATATGTGGCCACTGTCACCGCCATCTATCGCCATGCCCTGGATCAGATTAGGTCTGGCTCCTTCTCTCCTGTTCAGGATGATATCCAGGATCTTCTCCTGGCTTTTTCCCGTGATTTCACAACCGGGTATATCTCGGGGAACACCTCCGGTGATGTGA
>CAZWTX010000006.1:0-20808 GCA_964637135.1 uncultured Methanospirillum sp.
GCGGAGCGGCCACGCGGTTGACTGCAGATCAACTATACTCCGGTTCAAATCCGGATCTTGGCTCTCAATAGCGGCCACAGCAGGTGTGTCACACCCGTTCCCATTCCGAACACGGAAGTTAAGACACCTCACGTGGATGCCGGTACTGAGGTACGCGAGTCCTCGGGAACGCATCTTCGCTGCTATTGTTTAATGAAAATTACTCTTGTTATTGTCAACGATTGAGCATCAGGCTCTGTTCCGGGTCATACCCGTGTATCGTATTTACTATTTTCAGGTTTTTTGGTTTTTATTTTACCGTTTGTGATGGGATAGCATCATGGCCAGATCATGCCTGTCTTGGTTCTCCATTCCAGTCGTCAGGTTTTCTCTCTTTGTTCCAGTCCCAAAAAACCTCCCTGAGCATGCCCGAGTCTTCGATCCGCATCGTGGTGTTATGAACTGGGTTCGCATCGTTCGGCCAGGCCGCATTCCACCAGGCATATCCGGCAATATACGGCCATCTTCCTGAGAAGAGATCGCTGAACGCTGCATTTGTCCAGAAAACCGGATCGGTTTGGGAATTCCTGATATCGGTTCCCATTTCAGTAACCAGGATCGGGGTTTCAGGGCTCAGGTTTACAAGTGCCGGGTACGCAAAATCCATCATCTCACGAAACGGTTTTCCGGTCTGTGAGTCTGGTGTGAGTGCCCCGTATGCGGAGACGGCAAGGAGATCGATATACTCATCCCCAGGATAATACGACCTGATATCATTCCACGGTTCATCAGGCACGCTGTTCCAGTTGACATGGTATACCCAGAAAACATTATCTGCCCCTTCCTCCCGGAAGATATCTATGATGTGGCGGTATGCCTCGGTGTATCGTTCAGGTCCGTTCACCGACCCGGTCCAGTACCCGTTCCAGGAGAACCACCACCCGTTCACCTCTGTACCGAACTCTGCCAGGATCGGGTACACTCGTCCCTTTGCTTCTCTGGCCCATTCCCTGATCTCTTTGTCATATGCCCCCTGGATGATCCGGGAGAGGGTAAAAACCGGTTCCGGCTGGTAATGACGATTTGATGACCTGAACATGAGCCGAATATAGGGAACCATCCCGTTCTTATGGATCATGTCTGCCTGGGTCGCCGGAAAGTCTCTGTTCATACTCCATTCATGCGAAAATATGGCGAAATCAAGATCTTTTCCAGTCGCCTGACGGTATGATCCAATACTTTCAGCTGTCACATCCATCTCAGAGTGATGGTATTCTACCGGTGCAAAGACACCTTCGAAGAGATCTTCTTTATTTCCTGATAATTCTGGTTGAATCCCGTCTGCGACCCCGCATCCGGCAGAAAGGAACCCGGCGGTTATCACGAGGATGAAAAAGGCACACCAGGCGTCTCCCTTATAGGGTATCCGGAATGATATGACCATGCGGATGGATGATGCATTTCGGTTCTCTCCATAACAGCTTTCTGTGAGGTGAAATAACTGGTTCAGTTCCCTGATTTAACCCCGGTAATTGGTCAGAATGAAACCTTGCATGTCCTCCTTGTCAATGCTGACGTAGACATTGCTTCCCTCCTGAAGTCGCAACTGGAAGCTTCCGGACTGATGCAGGTCACGACTGCAGCGAGCGGCAGGAAAGCCCTGGAATGTGTGGAGACCGGCCGGTATGATGCAATCTGTTCTGATTATGATCTCCCTGACATGGACGGGATCACCCTTCACCGCCAGCTCCAGCAGCAATCGATCCTCACCCCCTTCATTTTTTATTCTTCTCCCTCGCGGGAAGAATTCAGCCTCCCGGCCGGCGAGCGTGTTCTCTCGGATTTCTCCCAGAAGATCCGCGAGGCAGTCGAACTCTACCGCACCCGCAACCGGCTCGAACTCTATTCCCGCCACCTGGAAGAACTCGTTGAAGAGAGAACACGGCAGCTGAAAGAGGCCCAGCGGTTTGCAGTACTTGGGGAACTCTCAACCATGATCGGGCATGATATGAGAAACCCGCTCCAGGTCATCACGAACCTGAACTATCTGCTCAAGCGGAAAGTGGCGATGATGACTCAGGATGAGGCGGAGATCCTGAACCGGTACGGGATTCCTGAACTCTTCTCGCGGCTGAATGCCGAGACGCAGTACCTGAACAAGATCGTGTCCGACCTCCAGGATTATGCCCGGGAGGTATCTCCGAAACGGGAACGGATCATCTTTGAACCATTCATCAGGGAGATCATCGGATCTGTTCCTGGATCGGATGACGTGCAGGTCAGTTTCAGGATTCCTCCCGATCTCGAGGGTTCCGGTGATCCGTTTCTTCTGAAACGGGTCCTTGTCAATCTCATTACGAATGCCTTTCAGGCGATGGAATCGGGAGGTCTTCTGACCATCGAGGGAGAAGAGACCGGAGAAGGCATCAAACTGCGTGTCAGGGACACCGGAACGGGGATACCGGCTGAAATCCAGGGACGCATCTTTGAGCCGCTCTTCACGACGAAGTCAAAGGGAACAGGTCTTGGTCTCCCGGTATCAAAGCGGCTCGTTGAAGTTATGGGAGGATCCCTCAGCCTGATCAGGAGCGATTCGGACGGAACAATCATTGAGATCACTATCCCCTATACCATGAAGAGAACGGGATAATCATGAAACGAATACTGGTAATAGATGACGATGCAGGCATCGTGGAAAGTATGAGGAATATCCTCGAACTTGAGGGATACGAGGTGGATACCGCTATGACTGCGCGCGACGGCCTGCAGATGATTCAGGAGTCTTTTTACCATCTCGGCCTTTTTGACATCAAGCTCCCCGATATGGACGGGACAGACCTTCTTATCGAAGCTCAAAAGATACGTCCCGGGATGCGCAAGATCATGGTAACCGGCTTTGCCAGCCTTGATAACTCGGTGAAATCTTTGAATGAGGGAGCAGATGCCTTCATTCTCAAACCGGTTGATCCGGAAAAACTCCTGGAGGTCGTGAAAGAAAAACTAGACGAACAAGAACGGGAATCTGAACTTGATGGTGGAAAGGTTGCTGAATACCTCGAAGAACAACTACTCGGACTGAAGCGCTGAACCTCTTATGCAGCAGATATCAAAGGAAGAACTGATCCGGCTGCTCGAAGAGTCCGGTGTTTCTGAAACCTCATCCCTTCGTGATCCGGCAATCACGGCTGAAATACTCCTGACCCAGGCCCACCGGTACAAGATACCGATCCCTGAAGAGTTTTACATCCGGCTTGCTGACCGGCTCGGTCTGGCATACATCGATCGGGGTGCTCTTCTCTCCCGGACGGATCTTGGGAAAGTGCTTCCGTTTACTGTTGAAGAAGAGGCACAGATCGCCCTTCTTGATATCAAACCTACATACATGCGGGTTGCCACGTCAAATCCACTTGATCCCGCGATATTTCTCCGGCTGGAATCAACCTTCAGGAAAACCGTTGAGCGGGTGGTTACATCTGCAAGCGCCATCGATGCCTTCGGTGACCAGTCCCATGCTCCCCAGCAGAGTTACAGTGCACTGATGGAGCTGATGGAACGTCAGCCCGATGAATCCGCATACCGGATCCTCGTTCCCTGGCAGAAATGGGCAATTGTTCTGTTCGGAATCATCATCCTGCTGTTCATCGTGGTAAATCCCTTCTTTACCGCCTTTGTCCTGTTCACCCTGATCAATATCTCGTACTTCGTCATGAATCCGGTAAAGTTCTATATCTCGCTGAAAGGGATGGCGAGGACAAAGAAGGTGATCTATGTCACCGACGAGGATCTGAAGGCAATTACCGATGATGAACTGCCAATATACACGATCCTTGTTCCTCTCTACCATGAGAGCGAGATGCTCCCGCATGTGATGCTGAATATCTCCCGGCTGGATTATCCGCATGAAAAACTTGATGTAAAGATCCTCATGGAGGAGGATGACGAGGAGACCCTTGGCAAGGCAAGAAGACTGGGTCTCTTTGGCAATATCCAGGAGTTCATCTCACCGATGACCATGGACGAGTATCGCCGGTTCCTCTCAATCTTCCACCCGGTCGTCGTTCCTCATGCCGAGATCAAGACAAAACCTCGTGCCTGTAATTACGGATTGAAACGTTCCCGGGGGGAGTTTGTGGTCATCTACGATGCCGAAGATTACCCTGAACCAGACCAGCTCAAGAAGGTAT
Source organism: uncultured Methanospirillum sp. (assembly GCA_964637135.1). GTDB lineage: Archaea > Halobacteriota > Methanomicrobia > Methanomicrobiales > Methanospirillaceae > Methanospirillum. The sequence goes on from CAZWTX010000006.1 coordinate 4,164, forward strand.
ACCTTGCCTTCCGGAGAGTTGGAATTGAATATGTATGCATCCAGTGTCTCCTCAATTTCTACAACCCCCGGAAGAATATGCTGACCCGGTGGTTTTCCATCGAGTATTCGTATTATTACGACTACTACATCCAGGGGCTTGATATGATCAATGCCCCGATCCCCCTTGGCGGGACGAGCAACCATTTCAGAGTGAGAACCCTGCGGGAACTCGGTGGCTGGGATCCCTTTAACGTGACTGAAGATGCCGATCTCGGGATGCGGATCGCCCGTAAAAAATATCGCACCGGGGTTCTGAACTCCCATACCTACGAAGAGGCGGTGGACAATGTACGTTCCTGGATACGCCAGCGGTCCCGATGGGTAAAGGGATTTGTCATTACCTGGCTGGTCACGATGCGTCATCCGATCAGGGTATTCAGGGATATCGGGCTGAAGAACTTCATCATCTTTCACCTCGCTTTTGGCGGCAACTTTTACATGCCGACGATGAACATCCCGCTCTGGCTCGTTTTCGGCCTGAGCTTTTTCATTCCTGCCTTCTTTGCGAGCTGGTTTGATTTCTGGCCGTTTGCGGTTATTGCGGTTTTCAACCTGATCGTTGGAAATCTCTTCTACCTTGTTCTGATGCTGCTTGCAACGTGGCGGGAGAAACAGTATGACATGCTTATCTACTCGCTCTTCTCTCCGGCATACTGGCTCCTGATGAGTATCGGAGCCTGGAAAGGAATTCTCCAGTTGCTTCGGGCCCCGTACAAGTGGGAGAAGACGATGCATGGACAGACCTTCATCAACCGGGAACTTGTCGAGGAACACCCTGATGACTTCGCAAGACCGGTTACCCGGATCGAGGTACCTGTCCCGGATGTGAAGAAAGGGACTGTAAAAGCCACCTTCCCGCAGATTGCCCTCTCACTGGGACTTACCATACTTCTCATCCTGCTCTGCCTGACGGTTGTCGGTGTCATCGAGTACGAGCAGGTCCAGGAACACAAATGGGTGTCTGCTGTTCCCGGTCTCTCCCAGGCACTTGAACCGTGGCAGGCATACCAGGAAGGCAGAGAACCGGATCTTTTCAACGTGGAGGCCATTCCTGGTATCACCCTCACCCCGCCAGCGACCCTGGTTCCGAACCAGACTGCACCGGCTCCGATCCCCCGTCCGACAGATATTCATGCCAATCAGCGTGAACCATCACTTCAGGCTGCGTATGATCCCGTCACCGGTCTTATCAGGGTTTCAGCAGGGGGAAACCTCACACCGGGGGCGGTATATGATATTCATGCACGATACCCGGGCGGAACCGAACTGAACCGGAGTATCAGCCAGACACCCGAAATCGTAACACTTCCGGCGGGGGACTATCCGGTACTGGTTGATGTTGTCCGTGTGTATGAGAACGGCGTCAGCGTTCCTGTATTAACGGTTTATCTCTGATTTCATTGGCCGGAGGGTGATCGTTTACCCTCTCATGACCGCTGAGACGGTAAACCCGGATTGCCTCCCTGAAATTTCACCGGTTGAGAGATCTTGGTTGACCATCCTCATTCATATTCATCAGGTTCAGTTATACGCCCGGTAACAATAAAGACAGGGTAAAAAGGAGAGAGCCGTGCGCATATCTTCTGATTGGCCTGATCTGATTTGAGGTTATCTGGGAACGGGCGCCTCTCGTTTGGGATAGGTTAAAAGGGTGTGACTGGTGATGTAACCACAAACCGGGAGAGGAGCATCAGGAGGAGCGGTACACAGACGGCGATTATATACAGGGCCTTGATTCCTTTATGAGATATATAATGGCCACAGATGATGCCAACCGCGATCTGAAGAAGTATCGCGACAAGTATGTCGGTATCAAAACCCGGAACGGTACCGGATGAAAGGAAATCCAGTCCGATCCTGAGAAGTGCCGTGAGCCCGATTGTCATCATGACCCAGCCCACCAGGGCGAGGAGGAGATCAAGACCGGTACGGATGTGGTTCGCGGAGGCCATAGGGATACTCTGTCACGGGATCATGAGAACCTTGCTCCCGGGTTATCCCATGACATTTGAACTCATCCGCATAACCGTCGCTTCTGCCATCGGGACAACCTGACCAGAACTGATCAGATCATAGTTCTCCGGAGTCATCTCAAGCGTCATCCGCTTTGTTACCATTATCTCCTTCCCCTTGCCGACGTCACCGATCTCAACGGTACTGCTGACAAACCGGTACTCCGGGAGGTCTTTCGGGGTCCCGAGAACCAGCAATGTGGATACATCATATGCGTTGTTCGATCCGGTATTTCGCACCGTGAGCAGCACATCGTAGGTAACAGCGCCAGTTGATGGGTCTGACGACACCTGAGTGAGGACTGTTTCAAGGGTCAGTTCAGGCTCGGCGTACTGCGAACATCCTGCAGAGAGGAAGAGCCCGATAAGAATCAGGATGATACCGGTATACCGGATCATGCCTCATTCCCGAGCTCGGTAATTTTTGCTTCAGCATCGGCAAGCCGTGTTTCGCACTCCTTTATCAGAGCGCTTCCCTGCTCATACAGGGCGATCATCTCATCCAGGCTTGTCTCGCCGTCTTCAATCTTCTTCACGATCTCTTTCAGTTCGGTAATGAGTTCTTCATACTTTTTCATGGGTATTCACCATCCTGATAACCGCATCAGCGATCCCGTCCCTGAACCTGAGGAGAACCTGGTCGTCCACTTCAAGGGTTCCTGCCCCTGGCACCGGCCTGCCCTCTTTCATAACCAGGCAGAATCCCCGGTTCCAGATCGCCTCCGGCCCGCAGGATGCGAGCCGTGCAGCAGTAATCTCGATCTCCATCCGCCTCTTCATGAGCGATGACCCCGCTGACTGGATGAGTCTGCCGGCAAGGGTGGAAAGGTTCTCCTTCCGTTCAGGGATCTCCCTGGAGAGGATCTGTGCCGGGTTTTTTGCCTTTATCGCGGTACCAAGCCCGGCCAGGAGAAGGTGTCGCCGTTCGAGAGACCGGGAAGTTGCTCCGCAGAACCGGTCAGAAAGATCAGCGAGATGCTGGTACCGGTCAGAAAGGATCCGCTGCATACGATCGCAGGAGATCCTCTCCCTGATGGTATCCGTTGTTTCAAGGCAGGATGCCAGTCTCTCCGTGATCAGGTGCCGCATCCGCTGTCTCAGATGATGCAGGGATTCCTGCTCAGATTTTCTGTCAGGGATGCTGATCTCAGCTGCATGGGAAGGGGTTGATGCACGGACATCGGCAGCCATGTCGGCAAGGGTGACATCAACTTCGTGCCCGATGGCAGCAACGACCGGGACCGGGCAGGATGCGATCGCCTCCACGACTGCCGGATGATTGAACGGAAAGAGATCCTCAAAACTTCCCCCTCCCCTTCCTACAATGACAAGATCAACGCAATCCCCGATCAGCCGGATTGCACGGGCAATCTCCTCATGAGCGGCCGGGCCCTGGACTGCTGAGGGGGAGAGGATGATCTCGACGGGAAATCGCCCTGAAGCGACATTCCTGATATCCTGGAGGACGGCACCGGTCCGGGAGGTGACCACGCCGATCCGTTCCGGGTAGCGGGGGAGGGTTCGTTTACGTTCGGGGGCAAAACACCCTTTTGCCGTCAGTTCACGCCGCCATTCTTCGATCAGGATTGCCTTCTCTCCTGCTCCGGAAGGCCTGATCTGGGTTACGTTAAAGGAATACCGGCCACCACGCTCGTAGTGCTGTATCGAACCGTATGCCTGCACCCGCATCCCGTCCTGGGGAGTAAAGGGAAGAAACCGCACGGCCTGTTTCCACATGGTGCAGCTGATTGCTGTTTCTCCCTTTCCGGTCACCTCTGAAAGGGAGAAGTAGAGATGACCAGAGCTGTGTTTTTTGTAGTTGGTGATCTCACCGGTAACCCAGAGATTTGAAAGGCTCTTGTGGTCAAGAAGAGCGGTGATAATCCCGGTGACTTCAGAAACACGGAGGACTCTTGGTCCTTCGGACGGCTCCCACTGGTCAAGGGTCTTCTGTTGCATCAGTTCCTGATCGGTTATCTATGCTCAGGCAGATAATCACTGGTAATGGATCTCTCCTTCTCCAGCATGTTTTTTCATGACTGTACCCTTGAGGAGATAGCACGGGTTCCCCGGGAGGCAGGCACTGACAGCTGCGAGTTCTGGCTTGAAACGCCGGATTTCTGGTTGAATGGGCTTGACGAATCACGGTTGTCATCTGTCTTTTCAAAAAACCCTCTTCATTCCCCGCTCTCGCTTCATGCCCCGGTACTTGATCTCAACCCGTGTTCGATAAATCCTGATGTGGCAGCCGTGTCCGTGACATGGATCGAACGATCAATCGGGATGGCATCACGGCTTGGTGCGCAGGTCTGCACGATTCATCCCGGACGGCGTACAGCCCGCCGTCCCCCGACGATCACCGATTACCGGAGACTCGGGGCGATGCTGGACCGGATAGAGGAACCTGCCGGTTCTCTCGGAATCCGGGTGGCAATCGAGAACATGGAACCACAGGTGAATGCCCTTCTGACTACTCCTGAAGAGTTAGGGGCAATTCTCGATGAACGACCGTGGCTATGGTGTACGATAGATGCCTGCCATGTGCGTGATGCCGGAGCCGGACAACTCGATGAGTTCTTCAGCATGACTGATGGCAGGGTTGCAAATGTGCATATTTCGGGGGGAGACCGGCAGAAGATGCACCGGCAGGTTACTGGTGACGCCTGGGGGGAGACTGCCCTGAACGTTCTTGCAGACAGCGGATATCGTGGACTTGTCACCCTTGAAATCAATGATCTTGTCGTCGATAGCACGATGAACTACCGGGAGAAGGTTGCGGTCATCAGAAGGGAGATCGATTACATTCGCGGGTTCCTATCGTAAACAGGTTATTAAGGTCTGACCCGAAATGCTATACAGAATTGTTCCATCCCATTGAATCAGGGTGGGTTTTGTGCCGTAATCCGGCGTGATCGGGTAATGGTTGAATATTATCTTTATATTATCCTCTTTCTTATCTGTCTCATCTGTTCTGCATTTTTCTCGGGTTCTGAAGTTGCCCTCTTCTCCATTACCCGGGCCAAGGTCAGAACCCTCGTGAGTGATGGGGTGAAAGGGGCGTCACGGCTTGCTGAACTGAAACAGGATCCTGACCGGTTCCTGATCACGATCCTTATCGGGAACAACATCGTGAATATCCTCGGTGCTTCGCTCGCGACAGCAGTGGCTATCGGGTTTTTCGGCGAGACCGGGCTTGCGGTCACCGTCTCGACGGTGGTGGTCGTTATCCTTCTTCTGATCTTCGGTGAGATCGGTCCGAAGATGTATGCGAGCAGGAATTCTGTTCCCTTTGCACTGTGGATATCCCCGAAGATCCATATCCTCTCCCGTATCTTTTACCCGGTGATCATGGCATTCGAGTACATATCGACGAAACTGGCCGGAGAATCTCCATTCACGCATCACATGGTGACCGAGGAGGAGATCAAAGAATGGATCGATGTCGGCCAGGAAGAGGGAACGATCGAGAAGAATGAACAGGAGATGCTCCACTCGGTCTTTGAGTTTGGTGATACGAGGGTCAGGGAAGTGATGACCACCCGGGTGGATGTGGTGATGATTGAGGATACGGCAACCCCTGAGGATGCCCTTGAGATCTTCAAATCCACTGGTTTTTCCCGGATTCCGATATATCACGGAAACACGGATACAATCCGGGGGATCCTGAATGTGAAAGATGTCTTTGCGGCTGTGATGGATCAGCGCTCACACCTTCCAATAGCGAAGATTGCATCAGAACCGTTCTTCGTGCCTGAGACAAAGAACATTGATGATCTCCTCCGGGAGCTGAAGGTTCAGAAAACCCACATGGCTGCGGTTCTCGATGAGTACGGGAGTTTTGTCGGGATTGTCACAGTTGAGGATATCATCGAGGAACTGGTCGGGGACATCCTTGACGAATTTGATACCGAGGAGCCGGAACTGATCGCACTCTATGACGGCGTGTATTCGGTTGATGCCAGGATGTGGGTAGAAGATCTGAACAAGGAACTCTCCCTATCCCTGCCGGTGAGCGAATCATACGAAACGATCGCTGGTCTTCTGATCGATCAGCTCGGCTATATCCCCCGTATGGGGGAATCATGTCTTCTTGAAGAGAATGGCATCAGGCTTATTGTAATACAGATGAAAGGCAAACGGATCACCCGGATAAAAATGCTCATCCCGCAGGAACCTCATGGTGTAAACAACGAGAGGGATCGAACCTGATGGAAGGGCGGTTTGTTGTCCTTGCATCCGGACGCGGATCAAATTTCCAGGCAATCCTGGATCGCGTGGCTGACGGGAGTATCCAGGCCTGCTGCACCGGTCTTATCACCGACAACCCCGGTGCCTATGCCATTGAGCGGGCACAGCAGGCAGGTATTCCGGCATATGCCGTTGATTTCCGGTCTTTTCCGGACAAGGCAGCATACGAGGATGCACTCATCGCCCAAATCTCGCACTGTCGTCCGGATCTTGTCGTTCTTGCCGGGTACATGCGTATTCTCGGACCAGGTATAGTACGTGCCTGGACCGGGCGGATGATGAACATCCATCCTTCCCTGCTCCCGGCCTTCCCCGGTCTGCATGCCCAGGCTCAGGCGATTGCGTACGGGGTCAGAGTTGCCGGATGCACGGTGCATTTCGTGACCGAGGACATGGATGCAGGCCCGATCATCATCCAGCGGACCGTTCCGGTACTCGAAAATGATGACCCGGAATCGCTGGCAGACCGGATTCTCGTCGAGGAACACGATGTGTATCCCCTGGCAGTCAGGTTGTTCTTTGAGCATAAACTCCGGATTGAAGGCCGGAAGGTGAGGATTCTCCCCTGATATGGCGAGAAAAAACCAGCGATCGGACAGGCGTGCCATTGCAGCTGAACGAATGGCGATCCTGTTTGACCAGGCCGGGGTGTTTTACCATGAGCATCCTGACTGGAGTAACCGGTGCGTTGAACATGCGCGGAAGATCGCCATGAAAGAGCGGGTACGGATCCCGGCCCCCTTTTCCAGGCAGTTCTGCAGGCGTTGTTCCCGTTTTCTTGTCCCCGGCTCATCGTCCCGGGTACGGATCAGCCGGGGAATGGTGACCGTCACCTGTATAGGCTGCGGATATGCCCGCCGTTACCCAATCAGACAGAGGAGATAATATGGTCCAGAAGAAGCATGAGATTCCGTCATCGCATTTCCACGACCTCAAGCCGACCATCTGGATCGGAAAGTCTGGAATTACTGAGACGATCATTGAAGAGATTCGGGGACAAACCAAGTCACGCGGAGTAGTCAAGCTGAAGTGGCTGGCCTCGGCAGAAGTTGACCCCGGACAGGTAGCAGAGAAGAGCGGGACAGATCTCCTGATGGTGCGTGGAAGAACGATGGTTCTTGCAGATCCGCAGTTTTCAAGGAGATCCAAACCTCGAAATATATAATATCCCTTCCTGCGAATAAGTAAAGACTACAATCTGCATTGAGAGTGTGGACTATCGATGACAACCGTGTATGATGTTCCTGCTGACCGCCTTATCGCTAAAGTGGCAGTAGAACTGAAGGAAAAACCTGAGATAACCGCGCCTGACTGGGCCAAGTTTGCAAAGACCGGTGCCCACAAGGAGATGCCCCCGGAAGATCCGGACTGGTGGTACACCAGGGCAGCGGCAGTTCTCAGACGTGTATATGTTGACGGACCAGTGGGTGTAGAGCGAATGCGTTCGGTCTACGGTGGTGCAAAAAACCGTGGATCAAAGCCGAACAAGTCGGTGAAGGGAAGCGGTTCCATTCTTAGAAAGGCACTCCAGCAGCTTGAAGCAGCAGGGTATGTCTCCCACCAGAAGGAAGGCCGGGTTGTGACCCCTGCAGGCGCTTCATTCCTTGACCATGCGGCCTACGCAGTAACCCAGCAGTCTGAGTAACCAGATCCACGGAGAGGAGAGATCGATGGGAGACGAAGAACTGGCCGACATCCGTCGGCGAAGGATGGCTGAGATGCAGCAGCAGGCCTCGTACCAGCAGCAGGAGCTGGAACGGCAACGCCAGGTAGAGGCCCAGATGCAGTCTGCGCTCATGCAAATCCTCGAACCGGAGGCCCGCGAACGGCTCAATACCATCAAACTAACCCGTCCGGATTTTGCAAAGGCAGTTGAACAACAGTTGATCATGCTTGCCCAGAGCGGCAGGATAAAATCAAAGATCAACGATGACCAGCTGAAGACAATTCTTCAGCAGGTAACCCCGGCAAAACGGGAATTCAATATCAGGCGCAAGGGATGAAGGCAGGGATCCTCTACTCGGGGGGAAAGGACAGTTCGCTTGCGGCGGTCCTTCTCTCCCGTGAGTATGAGGTTGAACTGAATACCTTTGTCTTCTCCGCGGATACTCCGGTAACAGCGATCAGGGAGGCCGGGAATGCGATCGGATTGCCTCACCACGTTCGTGTCTTCAGGGACGGGCTGATGGATGAGGTTATTGATCTCATCACCCGGGTCGGCTTTCCGAATGGAGCAATACAACTGATTCATCGGGAAGCAATCCAGTCGCTTGCACATGAGTATGAGGTGGTGGGAGATGGAACCCGGTTCGGGGACCGGATCCCGCTGCTGACTGATGATGAGGTCAGGAGTATCGGCGACCGGTACCGCTGTTCCTATGTCAGGCCCCTGCTCGGTTTTCCGAAGCGGGAAGTCATCAGACTGGCTGAGCGGTACTTCGAGATCGAATATGGAGAAACCGGCCGGATCCTGAACGGTGATTACGAACGGGAGATCCGGCAGGAACTTGAAAACCGGGGAATCAGGCACGGGCCTCTCTTTCCCCCAGCACATCAGCAATCCCTCGTCAGGGGAAGGCGCAACTGAAGAAGGTATATCATGAGCAAACTTACCAAGTGCCGGAAGATCCGGCTCTCAAAGATTACCCAGCAGAACCGCCGTGTTCCGCAGTGGGTCATGGTGAAAACAAGCAGAGCAGTTATGGCTCATCCGAAGCGTCACAGCTGGCGGAGAAGCACCCTGAAGGTGTAATATTATGGCAGAGACTCTGAAAGAACAGGTCTACGTGGTTCCGCTCGGACCGGTAAAACGTGTTCCGCGCTGGCGCCGTAGTGCAAAGGCAATGAAGGACATCAGGGCATTCCTTGCAAAGCATATGAAGAGCGAGGATGTCCGGCTTGATATGTCCATCAATGAGCGTATCTGGAGCCGGGGGGCCGAAAAGCCGCCGGCACGGATCCGTGTTCGGGCAATGAAGCTCGAAGATGGCCAGGTTCAGGCAGAACTGGCTGAGGAGTGAGATGGATCGTATCGTCTCGGTTGCAGGTGAACCCCACATCGGCGTATTTACCCGCGTCTTCGAGGATATAGCCGTCATCCCGCCGGATGCCCCGGCTGAACTGGCGCAGGCCTACGAAGAAGCGTTTGGTGTTGAGATCGTCAGGACAACCCTTCAGGGGAGCCCGATCATCGGCTCGCTCCTTGCAGGGAACAGTAACGGGTTTGTGGTCACCGGCCTTGCAACCGATGACGAGATCGCAGCATTGAGTTCATACCGTGACCTCATGCTCCTGGAAGAGGGAATGAACGCGGCCGGTAACGTGATCCTGGCAAATGATCACTTTGCAGCCGTTCACCCTGACATGGGTGAGGATGCACAGGATGCCCTCAGCGATTTCCTGGATGTAGTTGTCATCCCCCTGACCCTTGGTGAAATCAAGACGGTCGGGATGGCAGCTGTTGCAACGAACCGCGGAATCGTGGTAAATCCCCGCAGTACCCCGTCAGAGATAGCCGAACTCGAAGAGATCTGCAATCTTCCGATTGGTAAGGGATCGGTAAACATGGGAAGTCCTATGGTCGGTACCGGTCTGGTGGCGAACAGCCGCGGGTACCTTGCCGGTCTGGATACGAGCGGGTATGAACTCGGAAGAATTGAGGATATTTTTGGTTTTGAGGACTGATTATTATGAGTGAATTCACATTTGAGGTTAAAGGAACCTTCCAGGAGAGATTTGCCTGGAAACCGTATACCAAGGTTCTTACCGCACCGAATGAAAAGCAGGCTACCGAGCGTGTATACACCGTTATCGGAAGCAAGCACCACCTGAAACGCGCTTACATCAAGATTGATTCCGTAACCCGGGTCTCTGGAGAGTGAAACCGGTGGCCCCCGTTGATCCGCGTGAGGTCCAGTCTCTCCAGACGTACCTGAACCAGTATAATCAGCAGGCCGAGGTCTACTCCCGTCAGCTGAGCCTGATGGAAGATGGTATCCGGGAAGGATCAGGAGCGATCGAGACCCTGAAGGCGATTGCCGGGGCAGAAGGTGCTCCGCTTCTCATGCCGATCGGCGGCGGTCTGAATATCCGGGTTACGGTACAGACCCCTGACGAGGTTTTTGTAAATATCGGTTCGGAGATTATTCTCCAGAAGACAAACGAGGCAGCAGTCGAGTACCTGAAGGATCGCATCACGGAGATGGAGGCATCTGCAAAGAACCTCGGTGAAGTGCTCCAGAAGATCGATGCACAGGTGAAAGATATCTCAAAGCGCCTCGAACAACTGTACCGTCAGGCCCAGATGGAACAGCAGCAGGGAATGGGCAGTCCAAGAGCCCAGTAATCCATTTCCTGTTTTTCCTGCACGAAAATGGTGGTCGTATGTTCAAGGCGCTCAAGGATAAACTCTTTTCAGTACGGAAAAAACTTGAAACCTCGATAGAGGAGAAAAACCCGGAGCCTCAGCCGGGAACGGCCACGGCAGAAGAAGTGCTGCCGGCAGGAAAAACATCTGAACCACTGAACGAAACACCAGAACCGGTCCGGGCTGGAGAGGATAAGAAACCGGCTGGATTTACCCGGAAGGTTGTCTCCCTGGTCAGGGATCGTGAGTTCATCATTTCTGAGAAGGATATCGACGAAATACTGAACGAGCTCGAAATCGGGCTCCTTGAGAGTGATGTCGCGTTCTCTGCAACCGAGGCGATTCTGGACCGGATACGTGCAGATCTGACCGGATCAAAACGGAAGATCGGGACGTCTGTCAATGCCGTGGTCATGGATGCCCTTGCTGATGCCCTTCTCTCGGTTCTTGGAGAAGGAGTTGATATCGTCTCGTTTATCAGGGAACGGGATCGACCGGTGAAGATTCTCTTTACCGGGGTCAACGGTACGGGCAAGACGACCTCGATAGCAAAAGTTGCCCGTTATCTCCAGTCAAACGGAGTATCGGTTGTTATCGGTGCCGGAGATACCTTCCGGGCAGGGGCCATTGAGCAGATTGACGTGCATGGAGAACGGCTTGGAATCAAGGTGATTCAGCACCAGGAAGGATCTGATCCGACTGCGGTGCTCTTTGACACGGTTGAGTATGCAAAAGCCCACAAGATCGATGTCGTCCTCGGGGATACCGCGGGACGGTTTCACAACCGGGTCAACCTCATGAACCAGCTCTCAAAGATTCGCCGGGTCATCAGTCCTGATCTCATTGTCTATGTCGATGAAGCAGTCGCCGGAAACGATGCTGTCATCAGGGCTGATGAGTTTGCGAAATCTGTCGGAATGGATGCCGTTATCCTCACGAAGGCAGACATGGATCCCAAGGGAGGAGCTGCCATATCTATTGCCCATGCGGTCGGAAAACCTCTCCTGTTCATCGGAACCGGCCAGGGATACGAGGATATCATGCCCTTTAACCCGAAGTCAGTCGTCGAGGATCTCCTTGCAGGTGAGGCCTGATGCTCGGAAACCTCGGGAGTAACCTTAAGGATGCCCTCCGCAAGCTTGCCGGGAAGACGGTGATTGATCGTGCAGCCGTGGAGGAACTGGTCAAAGACCTCCAGCGTGCTCTCCTTCAGTCAGATGTCAATGTCAAACAGGTGATGCAGCTCTCCCAGGCCATCAAGAAGCGGGCACTCGATGAACAGCCTCCGAAAGGAGTCACCGCCAGGGAACATGTCCTGCGGATCGTCTATGAGGAGTTGGTGAGCCTTGTAGGGAAGAAGGTTGAAGTAGCCCTTGGCAGACAGACGATCCTCATGGCCGGTCTGCAGGGGTCAGGAAAGACCACGACAACGGCGAAACTGGCCCGTTTTTTCAAGCGGAAAGGACTGAAAGTAGGAGTAATTTGTGCTGATACCTTCCGCCCGGGTGCCTACACGCAGATCAAGACGCTCTGTGAAAAGGTGAATGTCACCTGCTTTGGTGATCCAAAAGAGACGGATGCACGGAAGATCGTCACCGAAGGGCTCGCCCACCTGAAGGAAGAGGTGATTATCGTTGATACCCAGGGACGGCATGCCCTTGAGGATGATCTGATCCAGGAGATCATCGATCTCAATGATATCACCCAGGCAGATCACCGCTGGCTCGTCCTTGATGCGGCACTTGGCCAGCAGGCGAGGGACCAGGCACGCCGGTTCCATGATGCCGTCGGAATTGACGGTGTCATTATCACCAAGATGGACGGTACCGCCAAGGGAGGAGGTGCCCTTTCAGCGGTTGCCGAGACGGGATCCGGGATCGTCTTTGTCGGGGAAGGGGAGACGGTAGAGGATCTCGAATGGTTTGATCCTGACAGTTTCATCTCCCGGCTGCTTGGTATGGGGGATCTGAAAGCCCTGGCAGAACGGGTCCAGGAGACGATGGAGGAGCAGGAGTTCGATGTGAACGCGATGCTCTCCGGGAAGTTCACCCTCCGGGATATGTACAAGCAGCTTGAGGCGGTGAACCGGATGGGTCCGTTGAAACAGGTTCTCTCAATGCTCCCGCTCGGGGGGGTCGAGGTGCCGTCAGAGGCCCTTGATGTGACCGCCACCAAGATGCAGCGGTACAAGGTAATCATGGACTCGATGACCGACAAGGAACTCGACGATCCCGGTATCCTGAACGGTTCACGGGTTCAGCGGGTTGCAAGGGGCGCCGGGGCTTCCCTTGAAGAGGTCCGCGAGCTGATCAAATATCATAAAACGATGAAGCGGACATTCAAGGGTCTGAAAGGCGGGGAAAAAGGAATGCAGCGGCTGATGAAGAAGTTCGGACGGATGTCGTAGACCTGATGACTTCGTTCTCTGTCATCGGGCATTCTGCAACCACGGACAGCTCTTTTTCTCTCAATGATCTCCCGGGAAAGGCAGGCCGGATGGACCTGCTCAGCCGGGCGATCCAGGCTTCCCTCTTTCTCTCCCATGGAATCAGGGAAGATGTCACCTGTACCCTGATCCTGCTCGGACCCCCGAAGCCGGGTGTGATCGTCCGGTTTGACGGCAGCGCTGTCCGGAGCATGAGCCCTGATGAACGGAACGTGGCTTCCTTCATCAGAATGGCCCTTGGCATCCCTGCCGGAAGCATCTTCCGGGAGGTGGCTCCCGGGATCAGGGTCAGGAAGGGAACCCTTGCGGAGATCCTTGCAGAAACCCCGCATGCGGTTCTGGATGAGAACGGAACTGATATCCGGAAGGCCGGGACAGATCATATCCCATCAGCCTTCCTTCTTTCCGACAACCGGAATTTCACTCCCGAAGAAGAAGCCCTGATCCGTGAACTTCCCCGCTTTTCCCTGGGGCCTGCGGTGCTTCACGCAGACCATGCGATTGTCCTGTTACTGAATGAAATCGACCGACGGAGGTCTGGATGGAACTGACAGAATTATACCAAAAGGTCATGGAATACGGCGAAATCTGTGACCATTGCCTCGGCAGGCTGGTGGCAAAACGGTCGTTCGGGCTCTCAAACGACATGCGGGGAAATGCCATCCGCATCGCAGCCGCGATCGAACTGAACCAGCCATACCAGCCTCAGGCAGAACCATGCTGGATTTGTGACAATTTCTTTGACAATACCCGGGTATGGGCAGAACGGGTGGCAAAAGCCCTCAAGGGAACAGAATGCCGGACCTTCCTGATGGGATCAAAGGTTCCCCCCCTGATCGCCGAATCAGAAGAGATGGTCTGGAGTGATCTCTCCCTGACAGATCCCGAACCGCTTAAGTCTGAGATCAACCGGGAGGTCGGGAAAGCCGTATCTTCCCTGGTAGGGCTTGAGATGGAACTGAAAAACCCTGATGTGGTTGTCGTCCTCAATATCGCGGATGAGACGGTTGATGTCCAGATCCGGCCAGCCTTCATCTATGGCCGGTACCTGAAGTACGAGCGGGGTATTCCTCAGACACACTGGGACTGCCGTGCATGCCATGGTGCAGGATGCGAAGCATGCAACGGAACCGGAAAACAATATGCAGACTCGGTTGAGGAACTGATCGGCAGGCCGATGATCGACCTCTTCCAGGGTACCGGAGCAACTCTTCACGGGGCCGGGCGGGAAGATATCGATGCCGTGATGCTTGGATCAGGCAGACCTTTCGTGATGGAGATATCAGAGCCCCTGAAACGGTTCCTTGATCTTGCCCTGATCGAGGAGAGCGTTAACCAGGCGGCAGCAGGAAGGATCGGGATCCGGGATCTCAGGTGGAGTATGCGCAGTGAGGTGGAAACCTTAAAGACGCACAAAGGGCATAAAAAATACAGGATTCTGGTCGATATAGACGGTTCTGTACCTGAGGACGCCCTTATATCAGCATTAAAACGACTTGCAGGAACTACGATACACCAGCGCACCCCCGCACGGGTCGCCCACCGGAGGGCGGATAAGATCCGCGATCGGGTGGTGCTTGATATCCAGTATACCGGGAAAGAAGGTGGCCTGTATGCACTCGAAGTAACCGGTGAAGCAGGTTTGTATATCAAAGAGCTGATATCCGGGGATTCAGGGCGGACAACGCCGAGTCTATCAGAGATCCTGGGAACACCCGCTGTCGTGAACCAACTTGATGTGATTCACGTGGACGGGATCGAATAGGAGAGAAGATCAATGGCACTTCATAATGGAACGAGAAAGAAGACACGGTATAAATTCAAAAAAGACCTCCGGGCACGTGGTGTCCTTCCGGTAACCCGCGTGATCCAGGAGTTCGAGATCGGACAGCGGGTTCACATAGTCTGTGAACCAAGTATCCAGAAGGGGATGCCAAACCGCCGTTTCCATGGTAAGACCGGATCAGTTATCGGTCGCCGGGGTCGTGCCTGGCTTGTCTCCATCACCGATGGGAACAAGGAAAAGATGATCATCTCCCGCCCACAGCACCTTCGTG
The DNA here is from genome assembly GCA_964637135.1 of uncultured Methanospirillum sp. Lineage (GTDB taxonomy): Archaea > Halobacteriota > Methanomicrobia > Methanomicrobiales > Methanospirillaceae > Methanospirillum. The sequence continues at coordinate 19,334 of CAZWTX010000006.1, forward strand.
CCCAACAGTTCTGAGGGTTCCTGAAGGAAGGTTGGCATGAAGATTAAAGGCGTTCTTGAAGAGACGATGGTAACCCTCCCCGAGCTGAAGGAGGAACTCCTGAATGTCGAGGCCGTCAGGCTTGAGAAGGAGAAGGAGATGCCATACGAGCTTCGCAGGAGCATAGAGCATGCCAATCAGATCTCCAAAACCTCCTCCGAGCGGTCACGCGAGCTCGTGGACGCATTGCTCGTGCTCAACAAGATGAAACCGGATATTGCACTCCGGATTGCCAATGTCATGCCACGGACCAGGGACGAGGTTCGTGCGATTTTTGGCCGTGACAAATTTGCCCACACGACTGAAGAACTTGACGAGATCGTCGAGCTCGTCATGACCCATTTCATTTAAGGTGCAGGATCATGAAGGAGGAGAAGAAAGAGATCAACGCGATCGTTCTGGATATTCTGCCGAAAGGCTACCCGGACGATCCACGCCCGATTTACAAACGCGATCCCGTGGTTCTCGCTGTCGGTGTTGAGCAGTTCAAGCTTCTTGAGCTGATTCCAAAGACGCTGGATCTCACTATCGGAGATCGTGTCTATATCGGGAGTGGTGAACGGGACAAGATCGAACGGGTCAAACGCCGGATGCGGTACGATGAACTGACCCATGGAGCAGTGCAGGAGCTCCCGTTCGTTCTTGAGAAGATTGTTCATGAACGTGAGAAGGAATTTGTGGATTTTTACAATCGTTCCATCTCAATAACCCCAAAGCTCCACATGCTTTCACTCCTCCCCGGGATCGGGAAGAAACTGATGTGGGAGATCATTGAGGATCGGAATAAGAAACCCTTCGCCGATTTCGCTGATATATCCCTGAGAATCAAGTCAATCCCCCATCCCGACAAGATGATCATCAAACGGATCCTTGAGGAACTCTCTGATCCGAATGTCAAGTATCATCTCTTTACCTCCAAATGAGGGCATACCGGGACCAGCATTTCCTCTCTGATCCTGACGCGATTGAACGGATAGCCGGTCTTCTTCCGCTTGACGGGGCATCAGTCCTTGAGATTGGTCCGGGTCAGGGAGTCCTTACCCGTGCCCTTCTTGAACATGGTGCAACGGTCACCGCAGTAGAGATTGACTCTGGCCTTGTTTCTGCCCTTTCCCATACTTTTTCCGCGGATATCACCGCCGGGCAGCTCACCATCATCCCCGGGGATGCAACGAAAGTCGATCTGCCACCGTTCACGTATGCAGTGGCAAACCTCCCGTATTCGATATCATCCCCGATCACGTTCCGGCTTCTGGACACCGGGTTTGAAGCTGCTATCCTCATGTATCAGAAGGAGTTTGCAGACCGGATGATGGCCCCGGTAGGAACCCGTGATTGTGGCCGGCTCACGGTGATGGTTCAGACCTGCGCACGGGCACGCCGGGTTTTCGATCTCCCTCCCACCTCGTTCTCTCCTCCCCCCGATGTATGGTCAA
>CAZWTX010000006.1:20818-21058 GCA_964637135.1 uncultured Methanospirillum sp.
CTGGATTGAGCCCCGCCCCCCCCTCTTCCCGGTTGATGACCAGAAGATGTATGAAAACCTCGTGAGGGTACTCTTCTCACGCCGGCGGAAGACGGTCCGGAGCATCCTCAAAGGTACCGTAAATGAATTCGGCCAGGATGCAATCGATCGGCTTTTTTTACACCTGGATCCCGAAATTCTTCAGTCCAGGCCTGAAGCATTATTCCTGGAGGACTATGCGACGATTGCCAATCTCATCAG
>CAZWTX010000006.1:21068-62817 GCA_964637135.1 uncultured Methanospirillum sp.
GAAGTGGATTTATCAGTGCACACCTCACCCCTGGCCGTCTCATGGTGGCAACCGAGATAAATCCGCATGCCGCCCTCATGTCCACCCGGGCAGGGGTGAACGTGATCAGGACCGATCTCCTGTCAGGAATCCGGTGCTTTTTTGATCTGGTCATCTTCAATCCGCCATATCTTCCGACGAAACCCGGTGAACGGATGAATGACTGGCTTGAGTATGCCCTTGACGGGGGGGAAGACGGCCTCCTCGTCATCAGGCGGTTTCTCCGGGATGTCAGGAGTATTCTCTCCCGGGACGGACGGCTGTTACTCCTTGTCTCCTCCCTGAACGGGTTTACAGCCTGTAATAATCTCTTTTCAGAGGCAGGATATGAAGCACAATGCCGTGCTGAAGAAAAAACAGAGGATGGAGAGATACTCAGGGTATACCGGCTTGTCCAAAAAGCCGGATTCAGTTCAGTTTCAGGATTGGTGAATGACCATCATCCCTGAGGAGAAAGATTCCCCCGATAAAGACCGCGATCAGGATGGCGAGCCCGGTGGTCTCCACCGGATCAAACTCGGTGAGGTTCATCACAATCACATGCCTGATAAGAGCGGTCAGCCCGGCGATCAGGATTGCCCTGACCGGAACCCGTCTCGTCCTGAGGTATACCGTGACCGTCTCGAAGAGCTCAACGATGATAACCGTCAGGAGGATCGCGTAGATGACGTTTATTATGCCAATCTCCCAGTTAGCAGAGCTGAACATGGCGGTGATCGTCAGGAATGTCATCCCGAGCGAGATTATTGCAACGATCGTCAGAAAGAGTGCAACGATGATATAGACGAGAACTGGAATGGTTCCCATCCAGGCGATCACCCGGTTTGTCCAGATTTCGTATGGATCAGTCATGATTCTCCTATTGCATGTTTGTGTATCGTTTCATTATCTCGTCGATACTGCAGTGCTTGAGTTCAATCAGTGCCGAGATTATAGAATCGGCGAAGATCATCGCGGAGGTCTCAAAGAGGGTACCGAGCGGGGTACTCGGACAGCTCGTGGACCGGTGTTCACCCCTGAGCTGGCGGAGGTAGAACTGATCAGGACCGGTATGGCAGCTCTCCTCATCGGTCGTCAGGTACACGACGCAGGTGGCGATATCGCACAGCCGTGACTGTTTTGTTCCGGTAATGAGACAGATGTTTCCCCCGATCTGTCGTGTGGTCTCGCAGGCTTCAACGATGGATTTGGTCTTTCCGGATCCTGAAAAAGCGACAAGGGTATCGTTTTTGTGAAAAGCGGGGGTTACGGTCTCACCGACAACATAGGAGGTGAATCCCAGGTGCATGAGCCGCATGGCGAAGGATTTGGCAACAAAACCGGATCGTCCGGCACCCACGACAAAGACCCGCTCTGCCCTGAGGATCTCGGTAAGGAAACACTCCACCTGGTTCTGGTCGACTGACCGGGCGACTTCTTCGATCCGTGTTGCCATCAGGATCATGAGTTCACGAAGCGGGTAGCATTCGGTTACGGGGATATCCTGCTGCATGAATACGTGATGAATAATCGGTGGCAGGAAGGATAATCCTGCCTCTATGATTCAGGCTGTGTCAATGCCTGAAGAATCTGGTTCCGGTGAAGACCATGGCCATGTGCCTGCGGTTTGCCTCGGCAATGACCTCGTTGTCACGGATCGATCCTCCCGGCTGGATCAGGGCCGTGGCTCCTGCATCAGCTGCCACCTCAAGGGTGTCGGCAAAGGGAAGGAATGCATCCGAGGCAACGACTGATCCTGTAAGCGATGCATGTGCCTTACTGATGGCGATTCTCGCACTATCAACCCGGTTCATCTGTCCTGCCCCGATCCCGAGCGCCTTCCTGCCATCTGCAAAGATGATCGCGTTGCTTTTGACATGCTTGCAGATCTTCATGGCTAGTTTCATCGAATTTTCTTCTTCTGCAGTGGGATCGCGGTCTGTGACGACCTCCCACTCTTCCCTGGTGATAGTGGTCCGCTGGACCAGGGCACCACCGTCGATCGTTCTGATCTCGTCGGCAGGCTTCTCCATCGGGAGGGTGAGAACCCGCATGTTCTCTTTTTTCGCGAGGATCGGAAGGGCATCCGGTGCATACGACGGGGCAATGATCACTTCGATGAAGGTGGAAGCGATCTCGGTTGCCAGATCAACCCCTACTTCCCGGTTCACGGAGACGATTCCCCCATAGGCAGACACCGGGTCCACGTCACGGGCAGCGATGTAAGCCTCAAGAGCGGTGTTTCCGAGTGCCACCCCGCAGGGATTGTTATGCTTCACGATGACCGCGGCACAGGTGTCAAACTCGCGAAGAAGCCTGACAGCGGCGTCAACGTCGAGGTAATTGTTATATGACATCGCCTTGCCCTGCACGGGAACCGCCCCGCCGATCCCTGATTCGCCGTAAACCGCCGCCGTCTGATGTGGATTCTCTCCATACCTGAGTTCACGACCATTTCTGAACTGGGCCGAAAATACCTCCGGAAAGGGAGATTCAAGGCTGTAGAGGTAATTGCTGATCGCCCCGTCATATGCCGCCATCCGTGCAAAGACCTTTCTGGCCAGGCGAAGGCGTTCATCTGAAGTGAGTTCTTTCCGGGTCCGGACCGATTCAATGACGGCAGGGTAGTCATCCGGATCGATTACAACAGCCACATCCCGGTAATTCTTTGCCGCCGCACGGATCATTGCCGGCCCGCCGATATCAATGAATTCGATCAGTTCATCAAGAGGGAGAGCTTGGGATGCCATCTCCTCGAACGGGTAGAGATTAACGACGACGAGATCAATCGGTTCGATTCCGTTCTTCTCCATCTCGTGCTCATCCTTCCCGCGTCTTCCGAGAATTCCTCCATGAATCCGTGGATGAAGGGTTTTTACCCGCCCGTCCATCATTTCCGGGTGTCCGGTATAGGTTGAGACCTCGATTATGGGTATTCCTGCATCTGCGAGGGTTTTTGCAGTCCCGCCTGAACTGAGCACCTCAACCCCGGCATCAGCCAGTGCCCGGGCGAGGTCGATGATCCCGGTTTTGTTCCAGACCGAGAGGAGTGCACGCTTCATGCAGATCTGGTAGACCTTCAGGAATTATCAGGGTACCTGTCTGAAAATGAAAAAATCAGTTCCGCCGGCTGTTCGCCAGCAGGATGGCTGCAAGGAGAGCGGCCGTCACGAGGAATCCGGGAAGGGGCTGGGTCTTTGCGGTGGGTTTTGGCGGATGGGGGAATTTATCCGATGAACCTTCTGCAGGTTTCGTGTCGAGAGAGATGGTTACACCGGGAGCCGGCTTTTCCGGTGCCACCTGGGTCGGAATCTCGGTGATCGGTTGAGGCGTCGGTTTCTCGGTTGGAATCTCGGTCGGCTCGGGGGTGGGTGTCTTTGTCTTCTCAGGAGTATCGGTAGGTTCTGCCGTCTCCTCTTCTTCCTCCTCGTCTTCTTCTGAATCCTTCTTTATCTTATCTTCTGTTTCGGTTTTATCTTCCTTCTTTTTCTCTGGTTTGACCTTGCTCATTGTAAAGACGATATCATCGGTGTAGGTGGCACCGCTGACTTTATTTGATTCATATATGTTGTTTGCGAGCAGTTTTGCCGAAGCCCGGTATTCACCCTCCTGGTATTTCTCCGTATTCTTTGTCTCCCAGATTGCCCCGGTATCATACGGACTGTAGTACACGAAAATATTCTTCAGATTAAAGGTTCCCTGGGGAGAATCGAGGGTTTCGTAGACCGTATTATTCGGCCCGGTCAGGGTGATCTCGACCGGGACACCGGCGGAACCCGCCCTTTTACTGAGATCGGCCATATTGGTCGATATCTTAAAAGAGACCAGGCTGCCATGTTTGACCCATTCTTTCTCGTAATCCAGCCCGTTTTCAACCAGGTCAAGCTGAATCCATGGATCTTCAACCTTGAAAACCGGTTTCTGGTTGATAAGACCATACCACATCCCGGTATGGGAACTGAAGGACTTGGGGTCAACCGCAAACTGCCTGATATCGGCAACTTTTGCCCGTGCATCAGGAATTCCCCCGGGGGATCCCGACTGCCACCAGGCGATCTCATCGCCAGGCCTGACATCGCAGTCTGAAATGTCCAGTTTCTCTTCACCGACAAATATGGTCCCTTCTTTCGGCACCTTGTTATCCACTCCGCTCACGAGCGGAACAAGGAGGAGAATGGTGATCAGGATGATGAAATGGGAACGAAGCTTCATATGCATTCGGTACTGGTCTTCCCCGGTGCATTAGACTATGCCCGTCATTCAGTCATCTGAAGGATGATTTGATACCCATGCACCGCGCAAGCTGAGGCACGCAGATCAGTCTTATCATTCTGGCCGGTGTCTTCATCCTGATATCATTCAGGCAGGTAAGTGGATTATCCATCAGAATCTGGCAGATCATGACACTCGGAGCGTTCGTTGCGCTCCTCTCTGGTTCGATCTCCCCGGGACGTGCCCTCGCCTCAATACAGCCGGATGTGATGCTTTTTCTCCTTGGCATGTTTCTTCTTGGTGAAGGGGTCCGTCATGCCGGGCTGATTCACATGACTGCCGGATGGATCGGGAAAATGAGCGATCGTCCTGACGTGATTCTGCTGGTTATCATAGTCCTGACCGGTTTTGCATCTGCAATCCTGATGAATGATACCATCGCGATCATCGGAACCCCCCTTGTCCTCATACTGGCTGACCGATGCGGTTTGGATCGGAAAATGATGCTTCTTGCCCTCTGTTTTGCTCTCACCACGGGGAGTGTCCCAAGTCCGATCGGAAACCCTCAGAATTACCTGATCGCGACATCAATTCCCGGTATTGAGCCATTCACCCTTTTCCTCTCCGGACTTTTCGTACCAACGGTTTTCAGCATGGTTGTCATCTGGATGATCATGCGGCATGATGGAAACAGGTCAGATTCGTGCCGTGAATCAGTTGTTCCGGATATTCCCCTGGTTACCGACCGAAGGTCAATTTTTGCGGTTTTTCTGGCGATATTCGTTCTGATCGGACTGATCCTTATCAGAACTGCGGGAGAGATCACCGGCTATGACTCAGGCATCTCCCTATCCGTGGCAGCTCTTGTCGCTGCTATGGTGGTAATCGCCGGGGCACGGCAGAGAAGAGAGATTATTGCCGGACTTGACTGGAGGACGCTCATCTTCTTTGCCGCGATGTTTGTCCTCATGCAGAGCGTGTACGATACCGGGGTGTTCTCCGCGATCAGTTCGCAGTCAGTTCTTTTCTCCCCCTTCATTCTCCTTGGAGGGGGGATCATTCTCTCCCAGCTGATCTCCAACGTTCCGTTTGTGGCGTTATTTTTACCGGCCATCACGGGAACCGGTCTCTCAGATGAACAGGTTCTTGCCCTTGCCGCAGGGAGTACACTTGCCGGAAATCTGACGATATTGGGCGCAGCAAGCAATATCATCGTCCTGTCAAGGGCAGAACAACTCGGGATCATCCTGACGCAACGCGAGTTTGTCAGATACGGATTTCCGGTCACCATTATCCAGGCAGGAATATACTGGATTTTTCTCGGTATTTTTTAAAAGCGATACTATTAAGAAGATATCTCCTGGTATTGCATGGCATATATTTAAGAGCCCCTGGCAGGCACCTATCATTTGTCTTACTCATACATGCCAGGAATATTAATCGTTGATGAGAACCGGGGACAGAGGCATATCCTCCGCAGAATATTCGAGAGTGCCGGGCTCCCGGTTGCCGGGGAGGCCGGTTCAGGGGGCGAGACACTGACATTTCTCATGAAGAAAAAACCCCTCATGGTCACCCTCGATCTCATCCTTCCTGATATGAATGGGATCGATCTCCTCCGGATCATCAGGATGGCTGATCCGGCGATACCGGTCATCATCTGCACCGGTTTCTGGCACGATGATATCCGTGACATGGTGCTTGGCGAGGGCGCTTCTGCCGCAATACAAAAGCCGGTACATTCCGGGAAATTACTGGAGTCAACTGCAGAACTGCTCCAGTATGGAGAATTCTCCCCGCTCATCCCACAGGCATCGTGTGGTATACCCGGATCTACAGATCATCAGGATTTTTTCTGACAATCGTTCGCGTGGGAACTTCAGCGGTACTCTTCAGGCAGCGCAGGAAAAAAGTATTGGGGTGTATCCATTGCATTTTGGACAATCTGCCGGCATAGTGGGGAGTGCTGGATGGGGGTTGGCCCGACAGAATGATCCTGGTATCTGGTTTCTTCTGGCATGAAATATCCTCTGGCGAGGATGGCTTACCGGATGGGTAGGTAAGGGAACAGAACGTACTCGTTTGTGTTCATCACCTCCGTGGATGGTGGCAGGCCGTGTGCCTGCGCATGTATAGTTATATTTACATTCTGTTATATCTACTTTCCTATGAGGTAGGTTAATTTGACCTTTTGTCTGAAATTATGCACGTAATCTCTCTGGTTATCAGGGATTGCCGGAAGGGTCATCATAGGTGAAGACCTCTTCAATCGTGACCTTGAAGCGGCGAGATATCTTAAAAGCCAGGTCAAGTGAGGGATCATACTTTCCTTTCTCGATTGCCAGGATGGTCTGCCTTGTTACCCCTACTTCATGGGCAAGATCCTCCTGTGTCAGATCATACATCGCACGGAATACCTTGATCTTATTCTTCATCCTCCCCCCCGGCTCCGTATTTACGTTCATACCAGGAGATAGCAAGGACATAGATGATGATCATCAGGAAGACGACGAATATAAGAAAGAAGGAAAACCTGGCCACCTGATAGGAAAAAGGTCCGAATATCTCGCTTCTCAGGCTGATTACCACCCCGCCAAGAGAATATGCAAAGAGAAGAACCGCAACGATCTGCAATGTCCGCAGGGATGCTTTCTCGATGATCAGATGGGTCCGTTCATCTGAGACGATCTCGTCCACGAGTTGCCTGCTTATCCATGCAGCCAGTCCGCCAATAACAACGGCTCCACACATTACCAGAGGTTCGAGGTTTTCTATTGACCAGAGAAAGATACCCACTTCGATACAGGCGATCACGCCAAGGAGAAGGAAATATGTGTGTTGCTTCATAATGGATTGTAACGGATCAGTATAACCATCCAATCCTGATAAGTATGATCTTGAGACATCATGAAATAACGGGGTTTTCCCGTGCAGGTCGTTGATTAAGAGCAGGAACGGGTATGTCATCTGAAAAACCGGTCCATGTTCTCTTCATCGATGATGAGCCGGGTCTGCTGAGTGCATTACGTGATTACCTTCAGATTATCCATCAGATTGAGGTTGAAATATCAGAATCGGCCTCAGAGGCCCTCTACAACACTGACATCTTTACGTATGACTGCCTGATTGTAGATTATGACATGCCGGAAATCGACGGGATCTCACTTCTCAAGGAGATCCGATCGATTAATCCCGATATTCCCATTATTGTCTTCACCGGAAAAAGCCGTGAGGATGTGGTGATTGATGCCCTGAATAACGGGGCTGATTTTTACCTTCAGAAAGGCGGTGACGCCGATGAACTGTTTGCAGAGCTTGCCCATGACATTGACCGCTGTGTGCGGCGGTACCGGGCTGAGCAGGCTCTTATCCTCAGCGAAAAACGGTACCGGGCCCTGATCGAGGACCAGACCGAGTTCATCTGCCGGCTCAGCCCGGATGGAATCATCACCTATGCAAATCCGGTCTTCTCATCGTACCTCGGTGTCAGCGACGGTGAACTGACAGGAAAATCGTTCTTTGATCTCTACAGCAGTGAACGGGACCGCATCCTTGATGCAATCGAGTGCTGTGATCCCGATTATGCAGTAACGACCATGGAACTTCACCTGGAAACCGACAGAACGGCTGTCCGGTGGCAACAATGGTCTGTCCACGTTCTGTATGATTCCCATTTCACCATCACCGAGTATCTCATGGTCGGACGTGATATAACTGAAAAACGTGAGGTGGAGAGACAAATCCGGATTCAACGGGATTTAGGTCTATCGATGGCGATGGCGTCATCGATAGAGTCGGTCCTTGATCTCTCGCTGGCTGCGGCATCTGAACTCTCCGGCATGGAGAACGGGATCACGTACCTCAGAGACCGCCACTCCGGGTTGATCCGGGAGAGGTACAGCCGGGGGAGATCCATTCAGGCACTCCGGATCTATATGGGTGTTTTCGAGGGTGAACGCAAGGACTACCTGGCCGTCTCCACCGGATCCCCACGATACCTGAGCATGACTGATATGCGCCGGTATGAAGTCCCGTTCCTCTCGGTGGCCTTCATCCCCATCCAGCGATATGATGAGACGGTGGGATGGTTCATCCTTGCATCCGACACGATTGTCGAGGTTCCCATGGCCTGTCGTCAGGCCCTGGAATCAATCGCTTCACAGATTGGGAACGTCATCCAGCGGATAGAAGCAGAGGAGGCATTGCGTGACGCCTTGCTGGAAAGTGAGGAGCGGTACATGCAGCTCTCTGAATGCTCGCCTGATGCAATCGCGATTCTGAACGGGAAGCAACCTGTCTACCTGAACCAGGCAGCGCTTCATCTCTTCGAGGCAGATTCGTTCTCCGATTTTTCAAGCCGCCCGATCACGTCCTATCTCGAGTCTCCGTTTGATGCCCATTTTGAGGCGTTTGTTCGGGAAACCAGTTCAAACCAGCCCCCTTTCACCGGTGACGGATGGTTGAGAAGCGTTACCGGGAGAAAGATCTACGGGGAACTGATCGCGGTTCCGATTACCCACGGTGGCGAATCGGCAACGCTCATCATCATCAGGGATAAGACGACCCACCGGGAACAGGAAGAGGCCCTGCAGGAGAGCGAACGACGGTTCAGGGAGATGTCAGACCTCCTTCCCGAACCGGTCTTCGAAGCTGATGCTGATGGAATTATTACATTCTGCAACCGCTCAGCCCACCAGATGCCGCATACCTGGCAGCCGGCCCAGCCGGGTGACCAGGTTGAGAACCTGGTGCAGGGTGAAGGAAGTGAGACGTTTGTCTCCCTTATTCAGGACGTGAAAAATAACCGGTTACCGGGATCCTGTGATTGTGCAAGCCGTAGTCCGTCCGGAGAAGTCCGTCATTACCATATCTCCATTGCCCCGATCCTCAGGCAGGATGAATGTCTCGGGGTCAGGGGGGTGCTCCTTGATATCACGAATATCAGGAGGTTCCAGGAGGATCTCCAGCGGATCATCGAGGAGAAGGACATTCTCTTCCGCGAGATTCATCACCGGGTAAAGAATAACATGCAGATCATCTCGAGTCTCCTCCAGCTCCAGGAGGAGTACATCGATGATACCCGCGTTCTGAATGCATTACAGGACTGTGAACAGCGGATAGGTTCGCTCGCCCTTGTGCACGAAACCCTGTACCGGACTGATTCACTCGTTGAAATACCGTTCGCGGTCTATCTTGAGAGTCTTGCAGATGCCGTCATCAGCAGCTATGCTACCGTAAGTGATATCCGGGCAGAGATAGATGTCGGAGATACAACACTCAGCCTGGACACGGCTGTTACCCTCGGGCTCATCCTGAATGAGATGATGGTAAATTCGATGAAATATGCCTTTCAGGGGCGTTCATCCGGTCTGATTTCACTCCGGCTCAGGCAGATTGAGGGGTCTTTCATGCTTGAGTATCGTGATAACGGAATCGGTCTTCCTGAAGGATTTGACATGGACAGAAGCGGGTCACTGGGGATGCGACTAATCCGCATCCTGGCCAAGCAGATCCAGGGAACCGTGGAGATCCAGAGTGAACCGGGAAAAGGTTTTCTCGCGAATATCTCTCTTCCCGGCTGATTGAAGGGGGGAAATGACGGCGCAGGTGCTTATAGTTGAGGATGAGGCGATAGTAGCTGAATCTCTGGCGTTAAAACTGAGACGATTTGGATATGACGTGCCCGAACCGGTTCCGACCGGTGAGGAGGCGGTTTCCACCGCCGGGAAGACCCGTCCTGATGTGATCCTCATGGATATCCATCTTGCCGGGGAGATGGACGGGGTATCGGCAGCCTGTGAGATCGCTGCCCAGTACAAGATTCCAATCATCTTTCTGACCGCGTATGCTGATGAAAAGACGATAGAGAGAGCAAAAGAAGCAGGACCGTTCGGATATCTTGTCAAGCCCTTCAGGGAACGGGATCTTCATACCACGATCGAGATGGCACGGGAACGGAGCCGTCTGCAGACCGAACTTGAGGCAGCGAACCGTGAACTTGATTCATTCAGTTATTCTGTATCCCATGATCTCCGTGCCCCCCTGATCGCGGTGGACGGGTTCTCCCGGATCCTCGAAGAGGTTCACGGGCATCTCCTCCCGCAGGACGGTATCGAATGTCTCCACCGGATACGACAGGCATCATCCCATATGGATCGCCTGATCGGTGATTTCCTCCGGCTTTCCCGGGTTTCCCGTGCGACATTGATCTGTGAAAACCTCGATATAACAGCCATGGCACGGGAATATCTTTCCCGGATGGCCGCCGAGGAAGCAGACCGCGTCATTTCCTGGACGGTGGAGGATGGAATGGAGGCGAAAGGGGATCGGGGCCTCATGGAGATTGTCATCACCAACCTCCTTGGAAATGCCTGGAAATACACCCGTAAGACACCCGATCCGGTCATACACATGGGATGCTATAAACAGGGGATGACGAATATCTTTTACGTGCGTGATAACGGAGCCGGATTCTCAATGGCTGATGTCGGACGGCTGTTCATGCCGCTTCAGAGACTCCATTCCCAGCAGGATTTTCCCGGGAACGGGATCGGGCTCGCAACCGTCCAGCGGATTATACACCGTCACGGTGGAAAGATCTGGGCTCAGGGAGAGGTGGGAGAAGGTGCAACCTTTACCTTTACTCTGGGTGATCAGACATGTTCATAACCGGAAGTAATACTTCAGGTTCAAAGAATACAGTACAAGAGTTGATATGAGGAGGTCAGTATGCCCAGCGTTCTGATTGTTGATGACGACGAGATGGACCGGCGTATATTGCAGAATCTCCTTTGTGGTTCCGGATACGAGGTGTTAGGGACGGCTCGCACCGGCGAGGAGGGCATCTCCCTGTTCAAACAGATGTGCCCTGACCTGGTGACCCTTGATCTGATGCTCCCCGGATTGAATGGTATAGAGGTATTACAGCGAATTATGTATCTTAATCCACAGGCGAATGTGCTCATGTGCACTGCTTCAGATTCGGATCCGATTGTTGAACTCTCGAGGAAATGTGGTGCCAGGGGATATATCTGCAAGCCGTACCAGGCTGCAGCCCTGCTCAGAACAGTCAAACGGGTTATTGGAGATCCGTCGGTCATGTCAAGTATGAATACCGGGGGGCGGTGATGGAAGATACGGATGTATCCCAGGAGATCCTGATCGTGGACGATGCCGAGTTTGATCGCAACCTGTTAAAGTCCATCCTCCTCTCAGCCGGTTACCCTGTGGCAGGAACCGCCGGAAGCGGAAATGAGGGGATCAGTGAATATTCGCGGCTGTCACCGGATCTTGTGATGCTTGACCTGATGATGCCGGATATAAACGGAATCGATGTGCTCAGGAAGATAAGGGACCTAAACCCTGATGCAAAAGTGCTCATGTGCACCTCAGTGAACGAGACCTCCATGGTTGAACTGGCCCGCAGGATGGGCGCACGGGGGTATGTGGTCAAGCCGTATGTTGCGCTGCATCTCCTCGCCGCGGTGAAAAAGGTGATTGGATCGCCTTCCGGAAGAGCCGCCCCGGTCTGAAATTTTGGTACCCGGGAACATGAATCCTTTTTTTAAGCTGAGGGGATCCCTACTGCTGGTCTGAATGGCCGGTTCTGATGTATGGCACGAATACGGGAGGATATTCTGGTGAGGTCTGCTGAAGAACGGGATTATGGTCCGCTCTGCCTGATCGAGCAGGGAACCGGGTGTCGGTACCAGGCTGCGGTCTTTGTCAGGCAGATGATGACCATCAGTCCGGAGACCGTACTCGTCGCGCAGGAAGGTGACCGGATAGTTGGCTCCCTTATTGCCCTCTGTCGGAGTGATTCTCCTGCCGAGAGCTGGATCCTCCGGGTCCGGGTGAATGACGGGTGCCGGAGACAGGGATTCGGTTCTTCGCTGATGAATCGCCTCCTGTGCATCCTTTCAGAACGGGGTGTGCGCCATCTCCGGCTCACGGTCTCACCGGCAAACACAGGTGCTGTCTCGTTCTATCTGAGTCATTCCTTCTTGGTTCAGGATGATATCGACGGGTATTTCGGAGATGGTGAACGGCGGTACGTGATGTATCGTGATATCAGGTGATCTGAACGGTGTGGACGACCCGTCCTGATCCTGCCTGACCGGTTATCGACAGGCCCACCGGGTACAACCCGGGTCCCGGGAACGAATGGACCGGTTTCTCTTCCCAGGATGTATTTCCGTCTGAGAAGTCCCAGAACCAGATCGATGGATCACCTCCCGACTCAGGTGTAAAGAGAATCATATTCCGGTCCCCTACTGATGGCTTCCAGATGAACTCTGCCGGATGGACGGTTATGTTCATCGTCATGGAACCCTGTTCGCATTGGTTGCCGATTGTTCTTGTGACCTGGTAGGTTCCGGGATGTTCATACCGGTGCGTGATGATCGTGCCTGCTCCGGTGGTACCGTCGCCGAGATCCCAGGAACCGGTAAGTGGGTTATCGGGGGTGCTGCCGGATGACCGATCCGTGAAACGGATTTCGAGCGGTGCATATCCACCGGCAGGATCCGCAACGAACACCGGTCTGACGGGAGAAACAACCCCGGCCGCTACCTGTGCCCCGTTGAGGTACCAGATCAGGTTGGTCGAGTTGGACGGGTACCGGATAGAGAAGAGATCCCGGTATATACCTGGTTTGAACACTTCCGGTTGTCCACGATTCAGATCCCCGGGAGTAAACCGGTTTTGTTCACCAACCGGCAGACGGACCGGGTGATCGTGGCGGTTCACATACCCGAACGACGTCTCCTGGGTCCGGTCAGGTCTGGCGCAGGTAGGACCAATCAGCGGAATGAGCATACCCGGCTCCGGTGCAGGGTATTCGATCTCCTCCTCGTGTTCCCTGACCGGTGCAGGGGTGATATCCGGCAGCGGGGTATTTCCAACAAGCGTATACCTGTTCAGTATCCCGGTGATCCTGTCCTGGCTGACCAGGTATTTTAATCCTGTCATCCGCTCCATGGTTCCGTCCCAGGTGAGAAACCGGATCATGCCAGCCTGCCTGAACGGAGAAGCAGGATCGGGGGTAGGAATGGCAGCCGGATCAAAGGTGGCGGGATCAACCGGACCGGGAAGGTCATAGTCATGAAAGGTGTACCGGTGCCCTTCGTCGTCGAACCAGAGGATACGCATTTTTTCTGATGATACTGTCTGTTTTTCCCCGGTATCGGGTGATGTCACCGGTGGTGATTCACGGCTGTCCTGCCGTGATTCAAGGGTGATGAATGCAGCAGTGATGAGCGAGACGATGATCACGGTAACAGCAATGACCGTCAGAGTATTTTCAGATCCCATCCGTTACGGTAGGTTGCCCCCCGGTGATGATGAATATTAGGACAGGAAGAAATCTTCGAGGGTCTTCTGTGTCTTAACCTGTATGAGAAGGCTGCTGTGGTGCATCCACCGGTCATAACCAAGCCTGCTGCTGGCATATGCTACCGCCTGGTCGAGCGTTTCGCAGTCAACCGGCCCGGTATTCATGGCATTCCTGGTAACCTCCCGTATCACCCACGTGCCAAGGGGTGCCCAGTAATCGGATGATATCCACCTGACAACGAGAACCCTGGCATTGCGCCGGATTTTCCGGAGATGTTCGAGCACTGCAAGCCGTGCAGAGTAATATGCCCCGGTTATTGGTGAATATCCGGTTTTCTTACGTCCTTCCCGGTCAACCACCACCTGCTCCTCGTCACCGGCCCAGAGGGATTTCGCTGCCCAGATCTCGATCATCTCATAATTCCAGTCCCCGGGCATGAGAATGACGGCGATATGGTTTCCAAACCGGGTGTCGGCAAAAACCGATATCCTGTCGTACGAGGGGTACCTGAAGATCTCTTCCTTGAGGGTTTTTCCGAGGGTATCGTCAACGGCCGTGATCGCCCACCGGGTCGGGACAAGCCGGCGGTTTCGCTCCTCTCCGAGGAGTCCGGCTGACATGAGGCTGATGATCCGGTAGGTGTCCGTTCCATCGCTTTCCAGTTCATGGCATGCCGTTTCGGCCTTGAGATCGGTATCTGAGACCACCCGGTCCACGGCCCGTTCAATCTTCGGGGTGTCCATGAGATCGAACGAGGTGATAGTACCGGTCATCCCCACGGGAGCAACCATCCCGTCAAACCTGAGGTCGTACCAGACCGGGCGGTCAAAAGATGTTTCCACGGTCAGGGGGAGCGATGAGAGGGCGATATCTTCTATCGCGTCGCGGTACCGGCTCTTCTGGCAGTTACCCCGGATCGTCTGTGCCCTGATGGTCACGATATCATCGATAGACAGTCCTGCCGCCATCCAGCCGGGGGGATGATCCGGATCACCGGTTAGGAGAGGAGCCGCGCTGACCGCCGGATACCGGGAGGATCCGATGAAGACCGAGGGAGCGGTTCCGACATACTCCGTCTTTGGGATCATCCTGAGTTGTGCCTGGAACCGTGCCGATATCGGGCAGGATGGCCTGCCACAAAGGCCCTTTCCCTTGCATGAGATACAGAGCGACATCAGTCAGAACAGGTCAGGCACTGGTTGGAGATACCGGTCCTGACCTGTCCGGCCCAATCTCCTGTTTTTCCGGAGATCTCTCCTGCATGGTTTGTACGTTTCCTGATAGTGTTCACCCTTGCATTCCCCTCCATCGCCATATTATGTGGATCAATGTGTGCCTCCCGGTCATATCTTGGATCCTGGTACCTGTAGCCGGAGGGAATAGATCTGATTCAGGAGACCCTGCTGATTTTTCCGGTCTTCCCGGACATTATACCCGGACCTGCGGTATCACGCGATCACCCAGGTACGATTCAATCCCGGCCACCCATTCTTCCCAGATGACCGGGGTATGGGGGACAAGCCGGATGATCTCTTCTCCGATATCGTCATCGCGTTCATTGCATGTTTTGAGGATGAGTGTTCCGGGTGCTGCCCCCTCCGGGATAATCCCATCCAGATCCCCGTCGGTGATCCCGAGTACCGGCAGACCGAGATGCATCCCGATATGGGCGGATATCGCGGAGGTATCATCTCCGACAGCGAGTATTCCGCAGACATCGGGAAATATCCGCTCATAGATGCCGGCGGCATCGTGATCCACGATGATAATGCGGCCATGGTTTTGTGTACCGGTCCCGGCTGATGGACTTGAACGACGTATCATCCCGCTTTTGCACCAGGCGGAAGCGAGCTCCGGGATCTGTGTCCGGTGCAGTTTCTCAATCCCGTGGTCCTTGATGGTAAGACCAGACACAGCCCTGATAGTCCCGTTTTCCATCTCGATAACAACCGGGTCCCTGGTTGCGGTTCCGATGATGATCCCGTTGACGAAAACCGGTTCACCGGGAAGGCACCCGGCGATGGTTCGCCGCGATCCTGAAAGGGGTTCTTCAGATCGTGCAGATACCACCCTGAGAGCGCAGCGGCGGGCGATCGCCCTGTTTATGGCATCCTCTGTCCGGTTCCAGAGGATGAGGGTTTTCTGTGCTGTCTCAAGATGAATCAGGCCTGAAGGGAGCCGGGATGCAATGATGGAGCCGAACCTCCCTGAAGAGGTCGTGTTCTTTGAAGAACAGGCCAGGATGGTCTGGTCAGGATTGCATTCCCTGAGGATATCACTTGGCCGCCGTCCGTCAAAGATGACTGGCAGACCGGATTCCTCGGCAGCGGTTCTGGCCATGATTCCGGCAACAAGAACCTCTTCAGGCCGGAGGCGATCTAACAGCCAAGCGGCCTCTCCCCTGTCAAAAATTTCCGGTCCGTGCATCACGAGGGTCAGGGAGAACGGGCGGGTCCCCGGATTCATGAGACGGGAACCGAATCAGGATCCTGGTTTCCCTCGGTTTGCGGGTACTGCTGATGGATACTGACTGCTTTCCCGTCAGTTATATTCCCGGTCCGGTACCAGCCGCCGGAAGCGTTCTGTTTCACCTCCTGGTAGGTATAGGTGTAAGCGGTGGCATCATAGCCCAGGATCATGATCGTCCCGGCATCTGCCTCCCTGCCGGTAGCGAGGATGTCTCCCGGACGATGTGCCGTCACGCTCCGCGGAAGCGAGTCTGCACCGGCAGTGATCTGGCTGAGCGGGAGCCGGGTGAGGGTCTGCGGCCAGGTGGTCTCGAAGAGTGCCCGGGGATAGAGTTCTGCGGTCCTGTTCTCACGGTATCCCCATTCTCCGTTGTAATGACGGTATATCATGTCTGCCTGGTACGCATCCGCTTCCTGATCAAACCCGAGGACGACCATTGCCCGGTCCGGCTGCCCGATTGATCCGGCTCCCGTCCACACCACCTGCCCGTCAGAGTACTGCCGGGGGGCCGATGGCTGTCTCGTCACATCCCCGACCGCGGAGACGTTGATCTCCGTGATGTACCTCACCGACCGGTCAGTATCTTCCATGTCCCTGATGAGCACCTGGTCTTTGCGGATTGCATACTGGTCGTTGGGGTTCCGGATCATCCTGGACAACCGGTACCGGTCTTCGGGAAGGGTCTCCCCGACGAGCCAGTACATGCCGGTGGCCTCCTCAAGGAGGAGCGATCCCGGTTTGTACAGAGGAATGTATGCTGACAGGTTTGCCGGGGCGGGAGTCTGCTCGATGTAAACCGGGAACGGAACGAACACGATCTCTGCCACCTGTCGTGTTGTCTTGTCACGGTAGGTAGCGGTCACCGTAACGATGGTTTCATCGGAAAGGTTCACCCCGGGGAGGGTTGATCCGTCAACCGAGGCAGTGGCACCTTCCACGGGGGGCAGGTCAGTCCCTGATCCGGCGGGAACCGGTATCGCGTCCACGGTCCATGTGAACGCCGCGATATCTTTTATGCCTGCTCCTCCCCGGTTTGTGAGGGTTATCTCATCTCCGGCCAGTGTTCCGGTGATGACGACCGGCCCGGCAGTATCTGCAAGCGGCGGGGAGAGGATCCCTGACAGGATGATGAACAGAATCGCGATCAGAATCACCGCGGCTGCACCGATGATGACCGCCTTCATCCCGTTCAGCCCGGGAAGGGTTCGCAGGGATTGAGTTATTCGGGTTATGCGGCCGGTGAGTCCCGGCGGGGCGATGTTTTTCCTGTTTGTCTCGAGATTCTTCTTGTACCGGTCGTTTCCTGGGTCCAGGGTGGCAGCATTCTGAAAGCAGGTCTCGGCATCCGGATAGTTATGTGCTGTGCTGAAGACTACCCCGAGGGCATTCCATGCCTTGTGATGATCCTGTTCGGCAGTGACACATTCCTGGAGCAGTCTCGTCGCCTCATCGAGGTTTCCTTCCTTGTATGCAGCAAGCCCTTTCTGGAAGAGATCCCCGTTTGGAGATTCCTCCCCGGCCTCCTGATCCCTCCCCGGATTTTCGGGTACGGGTATTGAATAATGCAAATCTGGTTTGTCCACCGGAGTCACCTGTGAGGTACTTTAGTTCTGACTGGATGGTATCTGGTAGGAGGGGAAAAGGGTATCTTTTAACGGTTCACCAGGAAGGGGACCGGAGTGGCAGAGGCCGGGTTTGTCTTCCCCATGGGTATTCCCTCCTGCTCTTTGAAAGGTATTTATCCTGCTCCGCGTATAGTGAGATTGGGTATGGTGGGTTTCAACAGGGAAAAGGCCCTTTCCGAGGTGATTGGGTTTATTCTGATCATTGCTATCATGATGGTCATTGCCTCGCTCTACATGACGTACGTGGTGCCGGCGAAGGGACGTGAAGCTGAGATCCAGCATATGACCTATGTCAAGAACCAGTTTGTAGATTACAAGATCGCTCTTGACTCCCTCTGGATCAACGGTGAGGAGAACATGGCGATCAGCAGGAATCTCGAGATGGGAACCCAGGGGCAGTCTACCCAGGGCCAGTTTGTCTTCCTTCCGCTGATGAATCCGGCCGGGTCGAGTGGCGAACTGGCGGTGAGTACCGGTGTGGGCACTGGGACGGTGAACATCACAATTGGGGGATTCGGCTGGGATGGCCGCACCTCGTTTGATCAAGATGTATACCAGTCGCTCTATGTTCTCGGATCCATGCAGAATACCGTGAATGTAC
The DNA here is from genome assembly GCA_964637135.1 of uncultured Methanospirillum sp. Classification (GTDB taxonomy): domain Archaea; phylum Halobacteriota; class Methanomicrobia; order Methanomicrobiales; family Methanospirillaceae; genus Methanospirillum. The sequence goes on from CAZWTX010000006.1 coordinate 39,328, forward strand.
CCATTTCGGAATATGACACGAATTACAATAGACAAACCATCCCGATCATGGGAATATATCCCGCATACCCGATCTCAAATCCCTGGAATCTCTCATTTTATTTGAGCAGGGACGCAGATTTCAAACCAAACGGTTCTTGGACTATTCCTCCAAACCAAATTAATAGCGTCAACCTGGTTGCCAACCTCAGTTACAACCTCGTCATGGACCTCCGGAAGTCAGGCAACAGTACTCCGGTTTTTGAACGGGTTATCATCAGGCGTGATGTGAAACTGGGAGATACGATCCCGGTCAACCTCATGGATCCGGCCTACGGTCTTGATATCTACGGCCCGCTCGTGGCAACAAATGGAACTGTGACCTTCTCCCCCCGCATGCAGAGTGGGCTGACGCTCCCGTCACCCAACATGACCGCATCCGCGGTCATGGAGAGTACCGAACCACAGGCCATGGGTTCCTTTTCGTACCAGGGGAATAACTACTACTGGATTCCCCAGCGGTATTCATACCAGAACGGGGCGATCTTCCTCTCCCAGACCGACGGACTGGTGGTCAGGGTTCTTCCGGTCATCGCCCTGACAACCGTGAACAACACTCCCCGGGTTTCGGTCACGTCCATCCGGATAACCGGGCTGGAAGATTCCGTGAGCGGCACCAGTCCGGTTCAGGTCGTCACCCGGGTAACCAACATCACCCGGAATGCTATAAAATCGACCATTTTCAGTTCAGAACCTGATAACGTGTACTTTTTCAAGCTGTCATTCGATAACCTGACTCCGGAATCGGTTGCCCAGTGGAAGGATACCTTCGGCCAGATCCTCACTGAAGCCGTTCAGACAAGCGGATTTAATCAAAAATGGGTCTATATCTCGGACGATGCAGATTCTGTCGTCCTGGAACTGAATAATACCACCGGCATCGGGAAGAATTATCCGTGTTTCTCGGTCGACTACACGGACGTGGAAGTGAATATCGCCCTTCAGCCGGTGGGATGGACCGGATGAGGGAGCCGGCGGTCTCTGAGATCGTTGGTTCTCTTGCCCTTGCACTTGTTTTTGTCGGGCTTGCAGGTGTAGTCCTGGCAATACTGCTCTCTCAGTATCCCCCGGATGTTATGCCCGATTCGACCTTTGAAATCTCTCGTAATTATGAAGACGTCATAACCATCAGGCCAACCGGAGGAGATCCGCTGAAATGGGGTGAGTACGAAATCCTGATCCGGGAGACTGCCGAAAACCAGCAGGTCGACATCACGCCGTGGTTCTCAGAAAATACCACGTATCCCGGCAGAAACACGACGTACCCGGGGAACATCCTGACCTACCCCGGGGGCAATGTCGAGACGGTCACCGTTGTGTATGTCAGTCCCCGTACCGGTGCGAAATATCTCCTGATAACGCAGAATCTCTCCCGGTAATGATCCCTATGGCTGCTACGGGTGCATTTGATGTACGATCCCATACAAATACCAGCACCATACGCATGCGGATAGTGAGGATCCTGATGAAGGACGGGACTGCCGGGAGACACCATCCGCCGGTGACCTCACGCTCCTGGCGGGAGATGATCTTCTCTCCAGGGTATGAACCAGCCGTTTCAGAGGTTGTCGGGATTGTTTTCCTGATAGCGATTGCGATCACTGCGTTCGGGATTATTGGTGCCGTTCTCCTTCCGGACAGCGTCCCGTCTGCGATTCCCGGGATCACCGTCATTGCCTGGTACCATGATCCGGGCCTCCCCGGTAATTACACGATTAACCTCGTGCATGATGGCGGCGATCCGGTCATTGTGAATAATACGAAGATACTCGTGAACGGCTATCTTATCGGAAACCCTGACCGTGCCCTCGTTCAGGATGATGGTTCGGGAACATGGCGGATCGGGAGTACCATCCAGCTCTCTTACAACCGGTCACCGCCTCCGTTCATGGTGGATATCATCTACACCGGGGGGGGTGGAGAGACCCTGATGACGAAGATCAGCCGGGTAACACAAACCACCTGATAGTGATCTGGCCGATGTCAGGTGAGGGCTGATCGGAAGGTTCCGGGCGAATGGCGGTCAATGGGTAACCCCCGTCATTCCGGTGGCATCTCCCCTCCTGTCCGGACAGGCAAACTATTTTACTCCTCTCAGGTATTCTCCATTGTATGAGGGGAGGCCCCTCATCCGATGCAATGAACGGATCTGCTGGATCAAAGACCATGACGAAAAAAATCCCTCTCATTACTCCCCCCCTTTTCAGGAGAAGATCCCCTGCTATCTCCGAACTGATCGGGGTGGTCCTCCTGATAGCGGTCATCACCGGGTTAATGGGAGTTCTTTCAGTCATGCTCCTTGGTCAGCCGGCTCCTGGAGAAGTGCCCCATTTCAGTTATACCGGCTGTGTCAACGAGGACGGCACGATCATCCTGACCCATACGGGAGGAGAGAGCATCGGCTCCGGTATCGGGCTGTCAGCATACCGGATTAATGTCCTTGATGCGGGGAAAAAGATTCTGTACAGAACGAACCTCTCTGAAGAACCGGGTACCTGGTCCTTTGGGGAGACCATCTCTGTTGCCACCGGTCTTGATCCGTCTGTTATCGATGCCACCCAGATCATCGTGTCAACGAGCCAGGGAGAAACGCTGGTCCAGTGGAACGAAATGAAAGGTTCGTACGGGAAACTCTGTGGATGTGCCAGGACCATCACTGCCTCTGCCAGCCCCGGGGGAAGCATCACCCCCTCCGGGAACGTGGCCGGCCTGTGCGATTCGACGGTCACCTTTGCCATAACTCCTGATCCCTGCTATCGTATTGATGATGTCCTCGTGAACGGCACCTCTGCCGGCCCGGTCAGTTCGTACCAGTTCACCCTGCCTGCTGCAGCGACATCAAATCAGACGATACATGCCACATTCTCCCCGCTCGGTCCCTTTGTTATCAATGCCTCTGCCGGTCCGGGCGGGAACATCAGCCCGTCAGGAATCATGCCGGTTACCTGTGGAAACACCTCTGTGTACACCATCACTGCGAATCCCTGTTACCGGATAAGCACCGTTCTGGTCAGCGGTATTCCGGTTGAACCGGCACTCTATGTGAGCCCGTATACCTATCCGTTCACGAATATCCAGTCCAACCAGACGATATCGGCCTCTTTCAACGTCTCCGGAACGTATACGATTACTGCGTCCGCCGGTTCCGGGGGAAGTATCAGTCCCTCCGGGAGCGTTTCGGTTCCCTGCGGAGGCTCGCAGACCTTTACCATCACGCCGGATCCCTGTAGTACCATTACCGGCGTTCTTGTCGACGGAAACCCGGTCGGCCCGGTTTCGACCTATACGTTCAGTTCCCTCTCCTCAGACCACACGATACAGGCGTCGTTTATCACAAGCCAGTTTCAGATCACCAGCTCGGTGAATCCGGCAGCGGGCGGTTCAATCGCGGTGAACGGGCCCCTCACGGTTCCCTGCCATGAGTCCCGGGTCATCACGATCACCCCGGCTCATTGTTATGCCCTGACATCGGTGAACGTCGACGGTTCGACCCTCTGTTCCGGCACGTGTCCGAGCCCGTTCACGATAAGCGGGCCTCCGTTCAGTGATATTACGTCAAATCACAGCATCAGTACCACGTTCAGCCCGATGGGACCGTTCACGATCACCACGTATACCGAGATCCTGGAAGCAGACGGGAGTACAACACCGGGAGGGGGCACCCTCACCCCGTCCGGGACCTTCATGGTAGCCTGTGGGGAAGGCCGATCTTTCACGATCGCGGCTGACAAGGATCATACCTTCTATGATCTGACTGACAACGGGGTCTCCATGGGTGCGGGAAACCCGTATACCCTGAACGACATCACCGAAGACCACGTTATCATTGCCCTGTTCACCGAAGGATGTGAGGGCTTTACCGGGCATGTCTACGACGAGACCACCGGGGAGGGCATCGCCGGGATCCGGGTGGAACAGTGGAGTGCTGATCGGAGCAAACTGATACGATGGGGGGTAACCACCGGAGCAGGATTGTTCTCGATCCCGTCTCCGATAAAAAATAATGCCTTCTTTGATCTGAAATGTCCGAGTACCGGATCATGGGTGACCACCAAATCATACATGTCAAAGTTCAATACCCCGGCATGGCAGACCGGTGAATGGCGGGATCATATCCAGGAAAACCAGGGATTCTCGAAGTGTAACCCATACGTGGAGTTTTACGGACACCGGGTCTGATTCATCAGACCTGTTCCCTCCTGTATTAAGCCTGCTTTATCACAGTCCCGTCGGTCAGGCAGGCATACTTCATATCCCGCCTGCCTCCTGGCAGGAGATCCTTATCTCCTTTTCCTCCCAATCCACCATCATGCGAACCGTCTCCCTTCTCCTCATCCTCTCTCTCTTCGTTCTGCCGATGGCTGCCGGGGATGCGCTGACATGGTATGCTGCCGGCGAGGAGTATCTCAATCAGAGTCGGTACGAGGAAGCTGCCGAAGCGTTCCTGAACAGCACGGCTATCGATCCCCTTGATTCCTGGGCATGGTTCGGGCTCGGAAAGGCATACCGCGAACTGAACCGTCCGGACGATGCATATGCTGCCTTTGAGAATGCCTCCCGCATCGACCCGGCGAACAGCTGGTCGTACATCTTCCTCGGAAACCTCTGGCATGACCGGGGGCTCAGGATGAAGGCAGTCGAATACTATCTGAAGGCAACCGGGGTATCACCTGACAATACCTGGGCATGGTACCACCTTGGGACAGCCTACCGGGAGCTGAAACAGATCCCTGCTGCACAGGCTGCATATCTCCGGTCAGTTAGTTCTGATGAGACAAACGAGTGGGCGTGGTACGGGCTTGGACTGGTGTATGAACAGGTCGGTAACGTGAGTGCTGCCAATGAAAGCCTTCAACGGGCATATGCCCTCAACCCTGACCTGAAAGCACAGGTCGGAAGATAAAGACCCGGCCAGCGTCCTCCCTCCGGGGAAGGGATGACCCCTCCGCCATATCTCCCCCTTCAGTTCTCCCGGCGCTCATCAATACATGCCGGTATTACTCATTCCAACTTGTATCTCAGATAAAAACGAATTTTTATATAATATATTGAATAAAGACACATACAGATATCAGGCCTGTTCAGAGTAACATCAGACCATATCCGGATGGGAGAAAGAATGAAAGAAGAAGATGACATGCTCGAACTCCTCGAGGATGACGGAACTGACATGCCGGCAGGTGAAGAGCAGCCGGCAGCGGAAGAGTCAGGAGGCCGGGAAGATTTGCCGGTTGCTGAACCATCCGGGCGGGAGATTGAGATCGACATCAGGTACGTGATCATTGGAATTATCGCCCTTGTCGGTATTATTGCCGTGGTTGGTATCTTCATCCTGATGCCGATGCTCGCTCCCCCGGCTCCCCAGGCAGAATTCACCTCAAACCAGCAGGGAGAGGACATCATCGTTGTTCATAATGGAGGAACGCCGCTTGCCATGGAGAATCTGCGGGTGTCACTCGACGGATCCCCGGTGCCAGCCGAGAACCTGATCCTCCTTGGCGGGGCTTCCTCACCGTGGTCACCAGGCAGCGTTCTCAATATCAATACCCGTGGATACGTGAAACCGGCTACCCTCACGATTTCCTATCTCCAGAACAACGAGATGTTCGATCTCCTCTCGTTCCAGGCTGAACCGGTAGAAACCCCGACTCCGGAGCCTACCCCTGAATCCGCACCGGTCCAGGCTGTCGGGCCGGCAGGAAACGTCACGAATGGAACCCCGGTCCCGGAGGTCGTGACAGAAACAACTCCCATGCAACCGGTCTCTCCGTCAGAAACAGCCTCGATTGTGCCGGTCAGGCTGGCAAGTTTATCAGTACAGCCGACCAGCGGGATAGCCCCGCTCACCGTTCAGTTTGCCGACCAGACGGCGGTCTGCATCATGAACCGGACTATTGACTTCGGGGACGGCCAGACTTCGTCACGGCGGTACCCGTCCCACATATACCCGTTCCCGGGTGTCTACAACGCATCACTGGATCTCGTGTACTGTGATCCCGATGATGAGGGAGGTGAACCGGCAGAAAGCACAATCACTGTGCTTCCCCTTGAACGCCAGGATACCCTCCTCTCCGGATCCGGCAAGGCCGATCTCATGCCCGGGGCAAAAATATACTTCACCGTAAAGGGCCCGGGAACAACCATCAGGATCGGCGGCAGGGATCATATTCTCAAGGTTGGCGATCTCGTGGAACTCACGTTCAACGCCGGTGGCCGGGGTGATCTCTCGATCATATCCAATGCCATAGTAAAATGTGATTATGATGATGTGACCCTGACCGTCAACGGTGAAGAAGTGATCACCGGATGGATCACGGGTATTAACATCGACCAGTATGACCAGATCGCAACGACCGGCCTGACGATCGAGATTGAATCCTTCGAACCGGGTCTGAAGGGCCTGATCAATGCCAAACAGGTAGTCTTTGCACAGGACGGCGAATTACTCCGGCTCATGAATGTCGGACCGGATTCGACCGGAAAACTCCTCTTCAGTGTTCAGGACCATGCAGGGTTCAACTTCAGGGGCGGGATCCAGACGTATGAAGTCACCACCCCGGCCTGGGCGACTGAATAAATACTCCCTCTTTATATGAACAGGTCAAATTATGATACTGCAGACGGATCGGAATTGGGGCCGGTCAGTCTGACAGTACATCTGGATGGGTGGATGATTCAATGAGATATGATGAGGCAATGGAACAGATGCAGACGATCCTGATCCTGTCAGTCGTGATGGTGATCCTCTTTCTCCTGGGTGTCGTACTGGTCATCTGGAATCCTATTCCTGAAAAGATACCGTCAGCCAGGATAGATATCGTGGGTGAAGGTGACTCGATCGTGATGCATCACCTCTCCGGTGATTCCTTCTCGGCAGATCGCCTGGTTGTCATGGTTAACGGGGTTCGGCAATCGAATGAGAACATGAACTTCCTGAACGGGGCATGGCCGTGGTCTGAAGGGGAGAATGCGCAGATATTCTTCCCATCTCCTGACGCTCCGAGAATCGTTGAGATATGGTACCTGAACGATAAAAATGAGAAGATACTCATTGACAAGGCAAGACTCGAACCTCCGCCGGTCGTTTCTGCAACTCCGCTTCCGGTAGCAGTCATCGCGAATGCAACCCCTACCCCGGCCCCGTCTCTGATCCCGGTGGACGTGAAGGATGCAAACCCGAACCAGCCAGCGTCAGCTGATTTCACGGCTGACCCCCTGATCGGGGATCCCCCGCTTACGGTGACGTTCCGTGACCTGAGTTACGGGAAGGCAGATACCTATCTCTGGTCGTTCGGAGACGGATCTACCTCGACCCTTCAGAACCCGGTGCATACCTACTTTGTCCCTGGCAGTTACTCGGTCAGCCTCCTGGTATCGAACAGTTATGGATCGAACCGGAAGACCGCCGACTCTTACGTTACCATCGGATCGCCACCGGTCGCAAACTTCCTGGCAGAACCGGGGGACGGACAGGCTCCGCTCACGGTCCAGTTCACGGATCTCTCCACCGGAAACCCGAAGGAATGGGAATGGTCCTTCAGTGATGGAAGCCGGTCGTCTGAGAAGAACCCGGTTCATATCTTCCAGACCGCTGGGAATTACAGTGTTACCCTGACGATCACGAATGCATATGGGACCTCCAAGTATACCCCCGAAAACCCGATCCGGGTCACCGCACCGACAAACATGGAGGTGTTCCTCCGGGAAAGCAGAACCGGTTATCTTGAACCGGAAGGATATATCCGGTTCAGGGTCACCAACCCGGTCAGTTCAGTCAAGGTCGCCGGCAAGATCCACCAGTTCAATCCTGGTGACATGGTCCAGCTGATTCTTGGAAGCGGCTCTTCAGACGGCACAATATCCTCTGACAAGAACCAGTTTGTCGCCTTCAACTTTGCAGATGTAACCGTGGTCAATAACGCGGAGATACTCGGACGTGGTCCGGTCAACGATCTCCGTATTGGCGGGTATGACAGTTTTTCATCGACGCTGAACCTGACCCTTCCGGCAGGTGACCAGTACAGTTCCCTCTTCATCAATTCGGAACCGTACAAGTATGTCACGAGCCCTGCCATGAAATTCTCCGGGATCGGCCCTGACAACTCCGGGCGGTTCTTCTTCCAGAAATCTGCCCAGTCACTGAACTTCCAGGGCGGAACAGCCCAGTTTAATATGGGTTGATCCTACGGACAACCCTTTTAGCGGATGGATCATACATAGTCTGGATGGTGATGAACCCCCCCCTTCTTCTCCGAATTGTAATAACCTGTATTTTCGCAGTTCTTCTTATTGCTCCAATAGTTAGTGCTGACCGGACAGATATCTATACCACCGGCTTTTTAAATGCAGACGGATGGGAGACGAACAGTCCTGCGTCGTATTACGTTGACACCAGTTCTGACCGATACCACTACCTGATCGAAGGGGGTACCGGGTCGTACGCGAAGTACATGCTCCCCGAAGCGATCACCTCTCCCTTTACTCTTGAGTTTGATGTGACCTCGGTGCAGACCGGTGACGGGGCAACGTTCCGGTTCGGGTTTGGCAACGAACGGGCAGACAGCCAGAGGGGGCCACTCGTCCTCTTCGAGATGAGCAGGCGTGCAGGAGAGGGACTCTTTTACATCACCTCTATCAGCAATGAGAACCTGAAGACCTCGATCATCTCATCTCCCGGAAAAAGCCAGTATGGCGGAAGAAAGGTCGTATTCGAGGATGGGATCACGTACCATGTGAAAATGACCTGGTATCCGGCAGACAAACGGGTGAGCGTCACGGTATCAGGTTCTGGTGATGGCCAGATGATCTTCAGTCATTACGTTCCGGTCTCCGGAAAACTTGAAGCACTCTCCTGCCTCTTCCTTTCTGCGATAGGGGACGGGGTTCCCGGGCCGAAGGCAGAAGGATTCATAGATAACATCACGCTTACCCTGCTCCACGATCTTCCGCTGGGCACTCCCACCCCTACCCAGACACCGGAGATCCCGGAGGCAACCCCCACCCTCGCAGAGGAGGTCCGGATTACAGAAACACCGATACCTGAGGAGGTACCTGAAGTCCAGCGGACCCTCCTTCCCCCGCCCCCGACTGCCACACCCACACCGAAATCAGGGATATCACTCGTTCCCTTTGGTCTTCTCCTGATCACCGCCCTGTTCATTTCAGCCGGAAGACGGAGAAACCGGTAAGAGGGATTAGCGGATCATCCCGGCGGTTTCCGGGTCTTCCCGCCATGATCTGACCTGCCCGGTGCCGGTTTGTTATCGGTCTTATTAAGAATCGTTCTTTCTCTTCTGCAGAGAGAGGGGAGAAAGGATTATACCAAAATACTCATCTCTTCCGGAAATGACCTTTCACCGGATCCATGATCGGGGTCGTTCTCTCTGCATCAGTCACCCATCGCGGGTTGATCAGGGAAGGGAATGAAGACAGTATTCTTGTCGGCGGAACGATTTACCAGGGACCGGCCATTGTTCCATCTCTCACCCGGGAAGAACATGTTCCTCTCCTGTTTGCGGTAGCTGATGGTATCGGTGGCAGCGCTGCAGGTGAAGTTGCAAGCAGGACAGTCCTCACGTCCCTTTCTGCGGCCCCCTCCATACCCGCCGACCCTGCAGCCCTGATCAGGGCAGTCGGCAGGGCAAAAGAAGAACTTGACATGATCGCGAAGGCAGACCGGTCACTGACCGGCCTTGGCACAACAGTTGCCGGTCTTGTAATTATCCCCGGTTCTGCCATCAGTTTCAACTGCGGCGACTCACGGGTGTACCGGGTTACCCCTGACCGGTGTGAACGACTGAGCCATGACCACTCCCTCGTTCAGGAACTTTGTGATTGCGGGGTCATCAGGAGTGACCAGGTGAATACCCATCCGTACCGCCATATCATCACCTCGTCAGTCTCCGGAGATCTCACCGGGCGTGAACCGCTCGTCCACACGAATGTCATAACTCTCCGTCCGTCTGACCGGTTTCTTCTCTGTACCGACGGGGTATGGGAGATTACCCGTGAAAACCAGATAATCGAACTTGTCTCCATCCCTGATCTTGCACAGGCTGCCGCTTCGCTGTTGACCCACTGCCTGAATGCCGGGGCCCCGGACAATGTTTCTTTTATTATAGTTGCTGTAGAATAACCGGTACTGACTGCCGGAGAAAAATGTATTGCTGAAAATTACCACATCCCATGGTACCAGAGGTGGCTGAACATGGATACCGGAGAAGAGAAACCAACTATTCTCATCGTGGAAGATGATCAGATTATCTCCCGCATTGTGGAGATGAAACTGATGGAATCGGGGTATGCTGTTTTTCCGGTCGTTATCAGCGGTGAGGAGGCAATCCAGTCAGCGGTCAATGATCTCCCCGGTATCATCCTCATGGATATCACGCTTCAGGGGCGCATAGATGGGATTGAGGCTTCGCGGGTGATAGATGCCCTCTTCAAGATCCCGACCGTTTTTATCACGTCCCATGATGGTGATCAGACGGTCGCCCGTATCATGACGACATCTGCGGCAACCTTTCTGAAAAAACCATTCAAGCTGACTGATCTTCTCACCAATCTTGAGATCATCACCCGGAATGCCCGCCATCTACTGAAATCTCTGGGAATTGACCGCGGTGAATACGAGGATCTTGCTGCCCTCCTTAACAGTGAGGGAACCGGTTCCCTTATTATCCGTCCGAACGGGTTGATTCTCTACGCAAACAGTCAGGTAACCGACCTTTTCGGGGTGGAAACAACAGATGTTATACTCACCCCGCTCTCCCGGTATCTCGCCCTCACTGACTCTTCAGGACAGCATGGCCCTGGTTACCTGGCAGCTGAACGGTTCCTTGGAGAACCTCTCGTAAAAGAGGCAGTATTGAACGAAGGCAGGGGTACGGTTCCCCTGTTCTCCTGGAAATTGCATGATCCCGATGAAGAAACGGTGGGAGAAATGGTCCTCTTTCCCCTCCCTGGGCAGAGCTGATCCAGCGTGATCTCCTATCAACCTCCTTCACCCCACCGGACATATTCCCCGGGGATATGGAAGACAAACCTGACACCTGACTGTTCGTCTCCTTCTTCTGTGATGGTGATCCTGGTTCCTGCGAGGATTTCACGTACCAGGAAGAGACCAAGACCAGTATTCTCCCCGATCCCTCTCCTGAAGATCTCTTCTTTACGGAAAGCAGGGATACTAACGCCGTCATTGGCAAAAATAAGATCCACCGAACCATCATTTTGTTTAATGGAGACCTCGATTCTGCTCAGCCCGCTTCCCCCGTGACGGAGTGCATTTTCAAGGAGATTATAAAAGACCTTTCTGAGCATGGGATCTGCGAAGATGCGCAGGTCTCCGACCGAACAGTGGATCGGAATTCTGCTCTCCGGAAGATCGGCTATGGCTGCCTGCAGGAGTTCGATCACGTTCTGCCAGCGGGGAGGGGAAAGGCCGAGTTCCTCATAATCGCTGGTAAAGTTGATCTGCCTGAGCACCTTCTCGACACCGGTTTTCAGGAGGTCATGGCATCGGAGTGCCTTTTCATTCCCTGCGATTCTTCCCTCGAAGACCTCGAGAGTCAGAAATATCCCGGCGATACTGTTCTTGATGTCATGCCGTGTTATCGAGGAGAGCAGGGCAAGTTTCCGGTTGTTGATAATGAGTGCGTCTCTCAGCTGGTGACTGTCACTCATATCCATTACGATCCCGGTCACCCGCACTGGAAAGCCGTATTCATCGTACCTCGTGACCTTTCCGCTGTTCAATGTCCAGATGATCCGCCCTGACCGGGTTATCCTTCTGAATTCTTCCTGGAATCGTTCCCTCTCTCCAGTACGACACTCTTTCATCAGGGCTGATGCCTGCACAAAATCCTCCGGGACAATCCCGGTCTCAAACCGGGTGGTACCGGCATCCTGATCAGGCTGTTCAAGCATTGCATGGAACTGGTCGTTCACCCATGTCTCGCCGGTTTTCAGGTCAAGGTCCCACATGGCAATTCTCGCCCCGTTAAGGGCAAGATTAAGCCGGTCCCTGCTCACCATCAGGTCCTGCTGGATCTCCTTCTGCACGGTAATGTCAACGATTGCCCCTCTCCATCCGGACGCATGTTCTCCGTCAGTTTTAAGCGAAAGGTACAGGAGTGCCTCGAATACTTCTCCGGTCCGATCTCTCATCCTGACTTCGTACCCGTGCCGCGGAATTGCTTTCCCGTCAGTAATCTCGTCCGGCATTCCGGGTGGTGCGAAGAGATCAGAGATCTGGCGGCCGGCCGGGTCAGATACCGGATCACATCCGAACCGATTCATCATCTCGCTGTTCATCACCAGGATCATGCCATGTTCGTCGGTCTCAAATACCGGGATCGGGAGCAGTTCGGCCAGGTTGCGGTACCTAAGTTCATTCTCCTGTGCCGTTGACGTGGCACCCCGGTATTTTTCTGCGAGGTCAGAAAATGCATGAGAAAGTTCGGCTATCTCATCATTCCCGGGAATGCGAAGTTGTCCGGGATCAGCAGCCAGATTACGGTACTGGAGCCTGACCGCATGGATGAGATTATCCAGCCGGTTCAGTGCAGATCGGTCTATGATGAGCATGATCCCAAAGCCGGTGATAAGGGTGGTGAGCAGGAAGACCATGAAGAGGGAGATGATCGTGTTCATCCCATGGGACATGATCTCACGGGGAATCGGGGTTGAGATACTGACATACCCCTTTCCAAGTACTACAGGGAAATAGACGCTTCCAAGAAGGGTATCTGTATCAATCTCACTGATACAGTCCGAGTACTGGTTGGAATTCTCACTGCAGGATCCACCAGCCCGGTTTGTAGCCCATGAGATCTTCACTGATCCCGATGTCACCCCGGACAGGGAGTCAGCGTACCCGCTGTTCATCACCTTACCGAGAATGAGTATCCCTGCCGGCTCTCCCTCAAGATTGCTTGGCAGAATAGGGGATCCGGCTATCATCAGGGGCATTCCGCTCGTTCCGATCATCCCGGTGATCGATTCTGCCTGATCAAGGTGTTTCGTGATGATTGTGGCATCGTTAACCAGGTGTGCCTTCAACGAGTTTTTCTCAAGATTTCCGACCCGCGGGGAGTATACCTCATGGGATATCGACCCGTTATTATCCATAAAGACAATAATGTCAGCCCTGATGTTCTCCATTGAATATGGCTGGAGATTGTCATGTATGTACCTGGACCGGGCATTGGGATTGGTGTTCTCCATGAACGAGTATGTCTCGTCCCACCATGCCCAGTCTCGTGAGGTCGCAGCGAGGGTGTCCATGTTATGTATGACCGACTCACCGATCCGTTCGGTCTGACGGAATGCCTCATGTTTCTCAAAGACGGTATATTCATCGATGAACACCATGGCCACCGCTGACCAGAGAATAAGGGTGATGGTCACCGCCAGGGTAAGGTATCCGCCGATAATCAGTCCTCTCAGACTCATGGAGACCAGCAGCTTCCTGATGTCTTTGTAAAGAGGGAAAGAGGTATCGATCTGTCAGGAAAGGAGTGAATGCCGGGCCGGTCAGGGTACAGGATGGGCAGCCCGGTTATACAGCCGGCTGTTGAATGGAATATGTGTGCCACACCAGGTATTGTATTGTCAGAATAGTGGTAAGAATGTGGAGGAAGGGATTTGAACCCTCGAACGCCTTCGCGACAGGGCCCTCAACCCTGCTCCTTTGACCTGGCTCGGATACCTCCACACAGGATGCATGAAATGACACAGCAATCCGGCTTTCCCTCCGGAGGCGAAAGAGACCTCCGATCGCAGACCCGGATAAAAATCCCGCGTGCTTCCATAGATTAGATCTCGACACATATGAACATATGTATCCGGTTCGCTCCTGACTCTCCATTTGATCATCCGTTACGGTTTCACCATTCAGGGAAGCGGGCTGTGGGAATCCAGTAAGTATTTCCCTTCCCGGTAAAAAAGAGCATGTACATATGTGGTCCGCTATTCTCGGCTGGTTCGCAGATTCCCCGTCTCAGAGCAGAGTGATACAGTTTCTCCTTGAAAACGGGTTCTCTGTGAATGAAGAAGGCAGGATCTGTTGCAACCTCATCCCGATCGCTGCCACGCAGATAGCGGTACACCTGAAAGTGGATCGGCGTGTTGTCGATGCCACGGCAAAACGCGTTCTCTCCTCGCCGTACCGGGATATCTTCCTGAACATGCGGGCAACACCCGATCTCTCCCTGATTGCCGAATACCTTCGGCTTTCGGTGATCACGATCATTCCCCAGGATGCACGGGAAGTCGGGATCGTGGACGCCTGTATCAGGGTGCTGTCCAGGCACCAGATTGGCCTCAGGCAGATCTTCGTGACCGATCCCCATCTCTGCGAGGAGCCGCGGCTGGTTATCATCGCCGAGGAACGGATCCCAGCCGAGGTCATCGATGAACTCAGGGCGCTTCCACAGGTTCGTCGCCTGATCCTCTGATATCACTGCCCTGAAGACGGGTTATCTCTGCTTTCAGGTTCAGGAACCGGTTTTGAGTTTCCGGAGGAAATTTCCTGATAGATACATGAAATTCATCGGCGGTAAGGACTCGATCCCCTTTCACCATGTTATCGGCATGGGCTACTATTTTTTCTTCCAGGGTCTCCGGCAGGGTGTCCACCGGCACAAGTCCCATTTCACCACGCTCCCGTGCGGTCAGGCCTGCACCGATATGTCTCTGGATGATACGGCAGACCGCCTCGTCAAATCCCTGTTCCCTGCAGATCGCCACCCCGGCATCCGCATGATCCATGCCATGCGTGACTGACCGGCCGATATCATGAATCATTGCACCCCTTCCGATGAGATCCCGGTCAGGGACTGCCGTACCGGCGGTAAGGATCTGATCGGCGATTTCAAGAGAGAGGTTACGGACTGTGATGCAATGAGCAATAACCCGTTCATCACATCCGGTTTCCCTGAGGAGCGGGAGGTACTGATCTCCCGGTTCAGACATGCCCGAGATTTTCCTGAATCCGTGCAATTCTTCGGTTCAGGGCATTCAACAGGAGTTCATTATCAAAATGGGATAATTTTTCTTCGCATCCCGGGCAGACAAACTGGTTGTCGAGGGCATCGTTGAAGGTAATCATCACCCCGCACTGGTTGCAGATATAAAAGTCGTTCTCTGTCTCGTATGACTGTCGTTTCTTCAGTTTCTCGAGGATATACTCCATATCCTCTGCGATTGCCTCGTAGGTATTGTTCAGCTGGAGCTGCCAGAGATATGTCAGCCAGCCGGTTTCGTTATTCTTTATCCGGCGGTACTTTGCCAGCCGGTCTTCGTACAGGGTGTAGAGGGTATTCCGGACCGAGTTCAGGTTTATTCCGGTCAGTTCTGCAAGTTCCTCGTCACTGTACTCTTTTCCTTCAGGGAACCGTCTGATGAGTTCCATCCCCTCATCACCGATCAGGCGATGGAGATAGGCGTAGATCGCTGCATCAGAAAGGACCTCCTCAACGGTGACCATTAGTGTACCTGTTGGCTGACGGCGATGATAGAGGTATCCAGCATTGCAGCCGCCTCCGCCTCTGTCGCTCCCTCGCCGTACAGGCTGATAACGGCTTCTCCTGGTTCGAAGGATGCTGGTGGGACGGGAATATCCCTCGCTCCCGGGACGTGACAGCCAAGATCCTGTTCTATGATGATCGGCCGGTCGGCAAAGAGGATTCGTCGTATTACAACCCTTCCTGCGATGGGTGTTGTCTCTGGAAGGATCCCTGAGAGCGCATCGAGATGGAGCCGGACGAGGTTCACCCCGTAAGCCCGCTCTATCGTGTCAAGTGTGGCAACAAACCGGGGATTCAGCTCAATGACAGAAATCTCCCCATCCCTGACAAGCATATCCACCCCGGCGATTCCCCTGCAGCCGCTTGCTGCAACCACCTGTTCGGCGATCCGGATCATCTCTGGTGTCATCTGGTGAATAAACGGTGTTATTGAGCCGGCAAACCCGTATCTGAATGCTCCTTCATCCCTGAGTATCTGCCTGTTAACCGCGATGGCAACCGCACGGGTCCCGTCTGAAACGCAACAGACTGATGCGGGGATCCCCTCTGCCAGTTCCTGGAGGAGAAAGGGAACATCCGGGAATTCGGCCACCCATGCTGCAATATCGGCATCAGATTCCACTACCCGGTTGCGCCATCCGCCTGACCCGGAACAGGGCTTGAGCATTGCAGGATACCTGCCGGAAGATACCCGTGCCGGGACCGGAAGCCCGAGTTCTTCAAAGAAGACCTGTGTCGTTGCCTTGTCAAGAAACCGTCGTGCCACATCTGCAGGAGTTCCCAGAAGCGGGGCAGGAAGATCGAGACACTCTGCCCCTGAGGTCGGAATGATCCCGTCGGGAGAAAAAGTGTCGACCGCATCCCCAATGGCCGGGAGAAGATCGTCGAGTTCATCGAACGAAATCCATCCCCGGGCCAGCAGCCTGAGATCGGCATCACAAAAGTGATCGACGGCAAAAACCTCGTATCCTGCCTGGACGGCAGACTGGACAACATGCCTGGTTGAGAACCCGGCAACCACGATCCGTTTCAGAGATCGATCACCTGTTTGCCATGAGCGCACGGGATGACCTGTACCTCTGCACCGGGAAATGACCGGGTGAGTGCATCCCTGCCCATCAGGTGATCCATAAAGACAGCAAGACTGGAAATCTCGGAATGAGGCTGGTTTGCAACGGCGACATTGTAATCGGCAAGCTGATAGACCTCTCCGGGCACCTTCTCCGCTCCCACTACGACGAGGATCTTCTCATGCGTCCGTACCTCATCCTCCACGTCAGGGAGGTTTAATCCGAACATCGTCAGGTGAACGACCGTACCACCGGCCTCTTTCCATTTCCTGATACATGAGTGCCAGCCGATTTTGTCCTCGACAAAAAAATCCCCGCCAAACCGTTTCACCACGTCACGGATGCTCTCCACCATCCCCTTGTCATCTGCTGCGAGGTACATCCCCTGTGCCCCGAGGGCCCGTGCGGTAAGGCCCACATGCGTGGTAACCCGTTGGTCACGCTGCGGGCGGTGGCCGAGTCGTAGGATCACAACTTCCTTCATTCTGCCTGCCTGTTATTTTCTGACTGTAATGATGCCATTTTCAATATCAAGTCCGAGGAGTGGATCGTGTTTAATCTGGCTCGAGATGATGAACTCCTCGATGGAACACGCTCTAAACGTCCCATTCCTGCAGGTGATCAGCAGAACACCCTGCAGGCGGGAGAGCGATGCATCAAGCGTTCCTGCATCGAGGCCACAGGCCGCGATGAGTTCATCCCTGGTCCATCCCGTATCCCTTCCGGTGATCAGGTGATAGATGTCCCAGTCGATCTCCTCGTTCTTCATCCTGCCCTAGATATCAGCGGGAACAGGCTTGAGTCTTCGGGAGTGAAGAGCGGGTAATGATAGGTTCAATGACATCTGAAGTCATCAGAAAGGGTATCTTTCCGCATGGAGGAGTATATCGTATGAAGATGCGAAACCTCTGGATCCTCGTGATCCTCGTGATCCTGTGTGCGGGTGTTCTTCCCGTGACAGGTGCGGCAACTGATGAAGACAGGGATCTCATTCATGTGACCGGAAGCGGAACGGTCAAGGCTGCACCTGACCGGGTGGATATCTCTTTTTCAGTGGTAACAAAAAACACCGACGTGAAAGCGGCACAGAAAGAGAATGCCAGGAAGATGGAACTGATCATGGCCGTCATGAAGGATACTGCGAAGGGAAACATCGGTCCGCTGGACATCCAGACAACCTCGTATTCGGTCTCAGAGATGTACCCTGACGAGACCCTGAAAGCAAAATACGGTGACCAGACGGTGTACCAGGTCTCAAATACGATCCAGATCGAGACATCAGAGATTAACCGGGTGGGCGATATCATCGATTATGCCGTGACAAACGGGGCAAACGGTGTGAGTTCCCTTGACTTTACGTTAAGTAAGGAAAAGACACAGGAGATCCGAAAAGAGGCCCTTGATATTGCGGTATCAAAGGCACGTGTTGATGCAGAGATTGTGGCGCAATCAATGGGCATCACACTCGGACCGGTCCACGAGGTCTCGGTAGATGAAGGATACCAGCCGCCGGTCTACACAAACCAGGACATGAGAAGCCTCGAGTATGCGGCTGCAAAACCATCAACGCCAATCGAAGCAGGTGCTGTCGAGGTCTCTGCACGGGTATCCGTATCCTACGCGATCACCTGAATACCCTTCTTTTAATCGTTCACGGTGAGCGTCACGATGAACGAGCCCGGAGTGGTATAGGTATGGACCGGGTTTTTTTCGTGGGATAGGGATGAATTATCTCCGAAATCCCATGTCCATCCGTTCACCGGACCGGTCGATGCATCCATGAACCTGATGGTAAGCGGATATATGACCGTGTCTGGAATTCCATAAAACTTCGCCCGGGGGACCTGTTTTTCCGTAGTGTAGGCCCGGAGGCAGAGGGATGCATGTGGATGGGTGGTACTCGATCCGCTGATGATATCCTGTACCGTGGCCAGGGTCACATCTGTCCAGTTCTGCCCGTCAGGGCTGATAAATCCCTGATTTAATGAAGCCCCGGCTGCAGATGTGACGCCGGGGAGACGATCTTCAACCGGAACCGGGTACTGGTACTCCGGACAGGTCAGGTGAACCACAATGGAGAACCGGTCACCGGGAGCGAGGATAACCGGGGGGATGGGAATGGTATGGTAGCCGGGGATGGTCAGGTTCCCTGCCACCTGAGAGACAAGTTCTCCTGATACAGGTCCTGAAGGTGGATTTTTGTAGATCGAGATGAAGTACTCGGATTCCGGCATTGAGGCAATGCTCATATCCCCGAGAAGCTGTGACTGCCCTGCTTCAGCGCAGATAAACCCGATTGCCTGAATGATCTCATCCCTGCTACTGGTATAGACATTCGCAAACCAGGCATCGGTCTGTCCGGTATACCCAAGGTTCGAACACCATCCCAGGGGATCATACAGGTAGGTATGATTGAATCGGGTGGTGGGTTCCACCCCGGTAAAGATGAAGTTTTCAGTTCCAATCCAGGTATCATAGAACGATATCCAGAAGTATCCTCCTGATCCCCAGCCGGTGCCCCAACTGTTCCTGACAAGAAAGGCCCCGTTACCGGGAGGCGGACTATTGAAGGATGCCGCAGGGAAGGTGTCATCCCATCCGCAAATGACAATTGCATGATTGGGAAGCGTTGATCCGGGGTACCGGTATCCCCCGGTTCCGGAGCGATAGTATGCACTGCCCCAGTACATGACCGACATCACCCCGCCATATGTCATAACCGCCCGTTTCAGTTCATCGTTGTCAGTCGGACCTGATCGATCGGGAATCAGGTATGTATTCTGCACATGCCAGGATGGAGCAATGTCAAGGGGCTCTGACCAGCCTGCAGTATAGGGATCCTCACTCTCAAGAACCGGCCCGTTCCATCTGGTCAGGTACGCTGTCGAGATGTACCCGTTTCCTCCCGCACACTGCGGCCAGTCCCAGAGTTTATGCGTCTTCAGATTATCCTCCGAGAGATCGAAAACCCCGATAGGTGTCATGTTTGATTCGAGGGCACCCATCGATGCAAATGCCCAGCATGATCCACATGATCCCTGGTTTTTTACCGGGGTAACCCGTGAGAGGGTCCTGAGATCAAACTTTTCGGGGAGTGATTCATCATCTCCATACGCCGTCATCACCCGGTTCCCGTCCATGTACGATCTGTCAACCGGACCGGGAATGTAGCCGAGATCCTCCTCACTTGAGATATGCGAATCCGTCAGCCATGCGGTATACTGTGGATTTTGGGGGCTTATTGCGAGTGTTCCCATCTGAGCGGCTGCTCCGTGAGGAATGGCACCGGCGAGAATACCGGCGGCCAGGAGAAGGGTTGTGATCCTCCGCATGAATGGTGCTATTCTTCTCTCTGAAAGCAAGAACCTTATCTCTCCCTGTCCCGGTGATCTTAGTGATGACTGATATCCCGTACCCGCTCCTGGCAGAGATGGCTGATGAAATCTTCAGTGTATGCGAGGATGATGATGACTGCCTGGTATCGCGGATTGCTGCCCTTGATGACCCGGTCAGGACAGCTCTCCTGGCATCGGATTTGCTGAACGCCTGGCAGGTCTTTTACTGGTACTTCCGGGAACATCCGGGAGAAGATATCCAGGAGATTCTCCTCTTTACCCCGGCAGGAAATCTTCGTGACGGGATCTCCCTCGGGGAGACGGGCCTTTTCACCCTTGGGTTTACCGTGAATAATGACCGGCCTGAGATCGTTGTGGCAGATGACCTGCAGGTGCTCTCCCGGTTTACGGGAAAAAATGCATGGCGGGAGACGCTCCGGTTCATGGAGGAGCAGGGGTAGCCGGTTTAATCCGGTCTTTCGGCGGAGGAGTCATCGACTCCATCAGGATTTCCGGTTTTTCTTTTCAGGGCAAAGGCGGTGGCTATCTCCTGCGGGTGACCAAGAACCATCAGGAGATCCCCGGCCATCAGGTGCTCATCCCCTCCCGGGTTGATGATCGTCCGGTCACCCCGCCTGATGGCCACCACCGTGACATGGTACCTGCTCCGCATCTGTGTGTTCTTGAGAAGTTCACCGGCATAGGGAGTCGTTTCAGTGAGTCGTATCATCCTGAGATCCATATCCGGAACGAGCATTCTGAGATCATCGAAGGTATATGCGGGAGTATTCAGGCTCCTGAGCATCTGATAACCTGATGCCCGGATCTCGGCGACGAACCGTTCTATCTCGTCAGCGGGAAGGAGGTACTTGTGAAGGATCCGGGTGAAGATCTCAACTGATGTCTCAAACTCTTCAGGGATGACCTCGTCTGCACCAAGTTCCAGGAGCGTTTTTACCTCCCCGACAAACCGTGTTCTCGCGATGATGTATATTGCGGGGTTCATTTCCCGTGCCACCCTGACGATCTCCTGGATGGAGAAGGGATCATTCACCACCACCACAAGGACGCGTGCCTCTGCTATTCCCGCACATTTGAGAACCCCGGGCTGGACGGCATCACCGTACATGATAGCAACACCTGCCTTCCGTTCATCCCTGACAGTTTCAGGATTCATCTCGATGACCCGGAACGGAACTCCTGCGATCTTTGCAGATCTCGCCACATTTTTCCCGTTCAGGCCATAACCGACGATGATGATATGATCCTGGATGGCTGGCTGTTGTTCTTCTTCCACGGTCTGTGGCCGTGGCGGAACGATCCGTTCGAGCGGCCGGCATAGATGAGGGGTCATCCGGTCAGATATCCCGATGAGGAGCGGGGAGATCCCCATCGTGATAATCGAGACATCCAGAAAGAGTTGATAGGCAGGCTTGTCAAGGAGCCCGAGTGAATGACCGGTTGAGGAGAGAATAAATGCGAACTCACCGATCTGGCAGAGTGCGAGACCGGTGAGAACCGCTCCCCGCGATGGAAGCCCGGTCAGGAGCCCTGCAGCGGTTCCGGTCAGGTACTTGATTGCGATGATCGCCGCAGCAAAGAGAAGAATCTGACCTGGCTGAGCCAACAGGGAGGAGAGATCGAAGATCATCCCGATCGAGATAAAGAAAAAACTCGAGAAGAGATCGCGGAACGGGATGATGTTGTACATTGCGTGACTGCTGTACTCTGACTCCGAGATGATGAGACCGGCGAGGAATGCCCCGAGTGCCATGGAGAGCCCGAACTCGGAAGTAAGAAAGGCAACGAGGAGACAGGTTCCGATGACAATGAAAAGGAACATCTCCCGGTTCCTGAGCCGTGCCGCGTAATGGAGCAGGTATGGAACAACGTACCGGGCAGAAACATACACCACCGCGATGATGACGAATCCGCCGATCAGGAGGTTGATAGCAGAAGGTCCTGATGACGGTGACCCTGCGAGAAGGGGCGTTACCATGACCATCGGGATGACAATGAGATCCTGGAAGATCAGGATTCCAAGTGTTGCTTTCCCGAACGGGGAATCGACTTCACGACGGTCGGCCAGCACTTTCATCACTATCGCTGTTGAAGAGAGCGAGACGAGCATACCCCAGAAGAAGGCATGTGTTACCGGCCAGCCGGTCAGGGTCATCAGAGCGGTAACTACCGCAATCGTCAGAGCCACCTGGATAATACCGCCAATGAGGACAAACCGGCGGCTCTTGAGGATCTTACTTATTGAAAATTCAAGCCCGATTGTGAAGAGAAGAAAGACCACCCCGAGCTCGGCGAAGAACTCGATCGAGTCCTCGTTCGTGATA
This sequence comes from uncultured Methanospirillum sp., assembly GCA_964637135.1. Classification (GTDB taxonomy): domain Archaea; phylum Halobacteriota; class Methanomicrobia; order Methanomicrobiales; family Methanospirillaceae; genus Methanospirillum. The sequence goes on from CAZWTX010000006.1 coordinate 61,643, forward strand.
AGACCAAGACCCGACGGCCCGACGATGATCCCGGTGATGAGAAACGCGACAATTGATGGGATTTTCACCCGGTAGAGAATGAGAAGGAGGACGATTGCGAGGAGAAAGATCACCACAACATCGTTGAAAAGAGACGTATACTCCCCTTGCATATGATATTCTAAGAAATATGTTCCTCCAATCCGCGATAAGTGTTCACGCCGGAGGGTGTCCCCGGGCCTGGTGGCCATCATCACCTCATGCCAGCTGGAGAGGTCGATCGGATTGAGGATTGCCGGAGCGATTGACATCGGGGGAACGAATACCCGGGCAGGACTCGTGAATGAAAGCGGTTCCATCCTCTCAGTGACCCGGTTTCAAACACCTGTCGATCAACCGGACGGAATCGTCCGTGCCGCGGCAGAAGCCCTTCACCGGTTATGCAGGGAGTCAGGGATACCCTTTCCTGCCACGGTCGGGGTATCTGTCGCCGGCCCGGTCAACGTTAGGGAAGGAACAATTGATCATCCACCCAACCTCCCTTTTGAGCGTGTCCCGGTGGGAAAACCTCTTCATGAACTGACCGGATGCCGGGTTTCTCTTCTCAACGACTGTGCCGCGGCAGTGATTGGCGAAATCACCGCCGGTGGGGGTAAAGGGTTTGATCATGTCGTGTACATAACTATCTCCACCGGGATCGGCGGCGGTGTTTCCTCCGGAGGGCATCTCCTGGGCGGCAGGGGGGGAAACGCAGCAGAAATTGGCCATTTTTTTGTGGACAGTACATTTCTCCTCCCCTGTAATTGCGGTGGCAGGGGCCACTGGGAAGCATATGCCGCAGGCAGCCGGATCCCCGTTTTCTTCAGGGAATGGTGTGGAAAATCCGGAATTCACTTCCCTGAGTGGGGAACCACGGCTGAAGGAATACTCTCAGCCGGCCTTTCCGGTGATCCGGTGGCTGGTCCGTTCATCATGGATCTCTCAACGATATACGGGCGTGGACTCTCTTCAGTGATTGTGGCATACGATCCTGAAGTCATCATCCTGGACGGTCCGGTACTCCGGGAACACCCAGGCCTGATCCCCCTGATGATCGCACAGACTGACCGGTATCTTCCATTACCTACGGTTCTGGTCTCGCCGCTCGATGGCATGGCCCCGTTAATCGGTGCTGGCATTACAGCGCTCTCTGAAAT
>CAZWTX010000006.1:62827-117987 GCA_964637135.1 uncultured Methanospirillum sp.
ATGTCTCCTGTACCCCTGGTACCGTAAATTTACCACTCCTATGAACCCGTCGTACCTGTCCCGGATGATCATTCTCGTGGTTATTTGTATTGCATCCCCGCTTCCGGTATCGGGGACAGTATCTGACGGATCACTCCTGGTTGCGGTATACACTGCCGGGAACTCTCTTGAGAGTTCTGAAGGACTCATAACAGATGACATCAGTCAGATGATCGCCGGCCTGAATGAAACGACAGGAGCAGTTGAGTTGCTCGTTGCATATGGCGGGGCAAACAAGACCGGCTGGCACGGGATGACGGTTGCTTCGTCAGCCCAGCTCCGTGAAGACTTACAGGATGGTGTCATCGGGAATGAAACGTTCTTCCTGAAACGGTACCCGGATGCGGATATGGGTAATGGCACCAGCCTGAGCCTTTTCCTGTCGTATATCAGGGATGAATACCGGTTTGACCGGGTATTTCTCATCCTTATCGGTCATGGCCAGGCGTATACCGGGATGCTCTTTGACGAGAATCACGGAGATAACGGGCTTACCGTTGCAGAACTGGTATCCGCTTTCCAGTCCGGCGGGTACAACGTGGATCTTCTTGGAATTGACTCATGCCTGATGAGCTGCACTGAAGTCGCATCCGGCACGGCAGGCTATGCCGGATACATGATCGCGAGCGAGGAGTCTGAACCGGCTGCAGGTTGGGAATACGAACCATGGATTCGCTACCTGGCCGGAAATCCCGGTGCAGCGCACGAGGATCATGCCCGGGTTCTGTTCGATGCCTACATGGCAGACCCTGAGCCTGGAAAAACGTTGAGCCTGCTGGATCTCTCGAAGATCGGTCTCGTCACCCGTGCACTGGATCAGTTCTCGCAGGATCTCACCGGTCTCCTTCATGATCCCGATGACCGTGTCCTGCTTGCAGAAGCAATCGCATCAACCTGCCAGTTCGGGCTGACCGAAACCGGTGAACGTGAGGAAGCAACCCTTGATCTCTACGATCTTGCTATCCAGGTCAGGGACCGGTTTCCATACCTGGAAACATCCGCAACCGGGCTTGTGGAGGCAGTTGACGAGACGGTCATCCTCTCCCGGCATGATGGCCTGACTCCGGGTGCACATGGCCTGTCAATCCTCTCGCCGGTGACGATCACCTCATCGTTCTTCGACTATTACCGGTCACAGGCTGCAGTCACGCCGGCCTGGGATCGCTTTATTGCAGAGTATCTCTCCATGTGCGATGAAGACCGGAAAAATGAAACCCCGGGAGAATCTATCGTCTCCGGAAGTACCATGCCGCAAATCCGATAGCCGGGATGGCAAGCCCTGGCCAGACCGGAGTTGCCGGTTGTTCCATCTTCAGGTTCTCGAGTTTCACGGTAACGCCGCTCAGGGCCGGCTGGAGATCAAGGGCACGCCGGTATGACTCCTCTGCCTTTGCCCGGTCACCTGCCATCCGGTAGAGATCACCCATCCGCTCGAAGAATGCAGCATCTTCAGGGGTCCCGTTCATTCGTTTCGTATACCCTGCAATAGCTTCGGACAGTTTTCCCTCTGTGACAAGTATCTCGCCCTGTGCTATCGTCACCGCTTCCAGATCAGTGACATTTCCATAGGCCTTTGAGAGGGTTGAGAACGCTTCCTCGCTTCGTCCGAGATTGCTCAACGTCTTTGCCTTCTGGATCCAGAGTTCGGCATTACCTGGTTCTGCAAGGATGGCCCGGTCAAGGTAATCCAGTGCTTTCTCGGGATCTCCGGTCTGTGCCATGTTAATGCTTCGTCCAACCCATGCCCTCACATTAGCGGGATCGAGTTGGATGGCTGCATCATAGGCAACTGCAGCATCGTCAGTCCTGCCAAGGCCGGTCAGCGCATCTCCCTTCCCTGCCCAGGCAGCAGCCATCCGCGGGGTGAGAGCCGTGGTTATCTCGTATACTGCAAGTGCTTCCTGGTACCGTTCGAGCGCATTGAGGGCCCGTCCTTTCCCTGCCCATGCCGGGGAATCAGAAGGTGCAAGCCCGATTGCCTGTTCATAGGCAGCCAGTGCCTCGTCATACCGTCGCTCCTGCATCCATACGATACCGATGCTCTTCCAGATTGAGGGGTCCGTCTTGTCAAAACGGAGTGCCATCTGGTATGCCTGGATTGCGTCATCGTACCGTTTCAGGCTGGTATAGACATTCCCGAGGTTTGCCCAGGCCTTGACATCAGATCCGTTCAGGGCGATAGCCTCTTCGTATACGTCAACCGCATCGCTGTATTTCTTCAGATCGGCAAGGGTGAGCCCTTTGTTCGTGAGGGCAACACTGTCTTTCGGGTTATAAGCAAGGGCCATGTCATAACTCTTCAGGGCCTCTTCGAGAAGTCCGAGGTTGTATTGGGCATTTCCCTTGTTATACCAGGCTTTGCTGTCTTTGCTGTTGTGCTGGAGGGCAACTTCGTATGCCTTTATCGCCTCTTCGAAAATCCCCTTGCTGTAGTAGGCGTTTCCCTTTTCAAACCAGGTTTCGTCATTCGTGGGATCCAGCTGGATAGCTGCATCATATGCCCGGATGGCATCATCGAACTGGTTCTGTCCGGACAGGACATTCCCTTTCGCCACCCATGCTGCCACATCAGAAGGGTCAAGCTGGATGGCGACATCAAAGGCAGCATACGCCTCGCTCAGGAGGTTCTTGCTGAGCAGGGCATTCCCCTTGTTGTACCAGTAATCAGCATTCCGTGGTTCAAGCCCGATTGCCACTTCATAGGCGGCGATTGCCTCGTCAGCCCTTCCCAGCATGTACAGGCTGACACCCTTGTTATACCAGGCTGCTGCATTCGAGGGATCCAGTTCGATTGCCTGTTCAAAGGCAGTAATTGCTTCATCATATAGTTTCTGCCCGTAAAGGGCATTCCCGGTAGTAAACCAATCTGCTGAAGACTCCGCTCCGAATACGTCTTCAGGAATGGCGGATATGGTGAGGATAAGGAGAATGCAGATGAAAAAAGAAGGACGGACCGGGTTCATCGTGGACGAGGTTGGGGGCGGGTGAATATATAGTTTCCAATCCGCTCATATCTCTTTCCGTTGTTCAGCCCGCCTGATTCTCACCAGCGGGGAACTCTTCTGAAGAAATGCCGAGATGAAGACCTCGAATCCCTCCTGCCAGCAGTCAGTTCCCCGGTGAACCGCGTATCCTTCCTGCATCGAGATCTTAATGTGCTTTCCAAGAGCTGTTCCGAAGACCTCCTGCGAGGAGAGGAGTTCGTATGCAGAACGATACTTTCTCGGTATCTCGACACCGTACTTTCCGTCCCTGATATACGGCCCTGCAAAGATTGAGGGATCATTGAGGTATTTATTCACGAATTTTTCGGCATTTACAGCTGCAACAACCGGCGGGCCGGAATGATACCTGAGTGCAGGGAGGGTATCCACCAGCAGTTCGAACAGGAGCATCGACCGGTCGGGCCGCATCTCGCAATCTGCCCGGGCGATAACAAATTCGCGCCTGACGAGAAGATCGCATATTCCGGTGAGGCTGCGCCTGAGCTGGGGAACGATGACATCCTCGATGAACTCCGGTGTCCTGAAAGTAATGGCAAGGAACGCTGATTCCCGGCCGGAAAGAAGGCGGGTGACATCCGCCCCGGTGAGTATACAGACCTGTGGCCGGTAGAAGAACCATCGCGAGGGTGATTTGAGGTATCCCCTGCAGAGTTCAACAAACTCAAAGAACCTGGTGAGCGAGACTGAAGCCGATACATTCCTGCAGGGGTCGACCGGGTCGATGACTACGAGGGGATCTTCGAATGACTTCTGTCCATGATGCTCGATGTCAATAACCAGACCCGGTTTCCACCCGGCACCAGCTGCAATCAGGCTGGAGAATCCTCCGTAATGGAGAACGAGCAGTTCACAGAGGTACCCGGCAAAACCTTCAGTCATCTGGTCTGATCCGTATACCCCTCCTGCTTTCACAAACTGCTTGAGGAGGAGGACATCATCCTCTAACCCGTTTATCCGTGCCGTGATGTACCGGTTATGAAACGGGGTACGGTCCACGGCACTCTGTATGCCGGTGGCAGATGCGACCCGGTAGCAGGGTACAAGGTCCACATCCACTTCCCCGATGGTGGCGTTCACGTATGGATGTTCGGCATATTTCATCCTGATATCAGAGGTGTACCTGCCTGCAATATGGTTGGCTAGGGCCAGCCCCTCGCGTTCCAGGTCTTCGCGCTGGAGAGCAGGATCAAAGAGCATGAAAATGTCCAGGTCACGGTCTCCCCTGACACAGGTTCGTCTCGCCACGGATCCGACCATCATCCCGTCTGCCTTTCCGGAAGCCCGGATCTCACCGATGATCTCATCGGCGAGGAGGTTAATCTGTTTGATCTCCTCTTCGGTCGGTCTGATAACCTCCAGGATCTCCTCTTCAAGGGCAGTTCTCATGACGTTCCCCCAAGGGGATATACCCTGATATCGGTGTATACCGGTCCCTGCGGTGTCAGTTCGCTTTTTTTCAGGATAAACCGATCAACCGTGATTGTTCCGGAGCATTCGCAGGTTATTCCCGCTACTGCTTCAAAGATCGAGGGGTGGAATTGTTTTATCCGTGCAATCGTGATATGAGGATGATATGCCCGCTTTTCTGCCGGGATCCCAAGGGGCCCTAAAACCCGGTCGATCTCGCCGGCAAGTTTCCTGCAATATCCCTGTTCATCATCAAGATCACTCCATATGACCCGTGGATTATGCTGGCTGTTTGTGGTTATCAGGCCGGGGATAATCCGGAAAGGATCCATCCGTATCGTTGAGAGCGCCTCTGATATCCGGTCCATCCGTGATCCTTCCACCTCACCGATGAACTTCAGGGTAATATGGAGCGAATTCCGGCTGACGAGAGAGAGACGTGCCCTGCTTTGCTTGAGGGATGGTTGCAGAAAGAAGTACTGGTCCCTGACCTCATCAGGGAGATCAATGGCAACGAACAGGCGGACCATGCTCTCTTCAGATTTGAGGGGAAGGTGTATATCCCTGACGGAATCCGTATACCCTCACAACCCTCGAATATATAGTCGTTTTGAGTTAAACCGGGGTGTTTAGGCGATTTGCAAATAAATTATTAGATAGACAACCTAAACTTACACTTATTCACCATGTCAACAGGGGCAGGCTTCATCGTATATTCACTCGAATTTTGTCCGAGGTGTGAACTCCTGAAAGAGTATCTCACCTCCCGGAGTATTCCCTTTACCGTGACAGACATGTCTTCGGCCGTGGCATTGACTGAACTGAGGGTCAATGGCATTTTCGTACAGGAAGGCCCGGTTCTTCAGAGTGGAAAGAAATTTCTGACTACAAAGGAGCTCTTTTCAGGGGACCGGATTATTGAGGATGCAATTTCCGGACTCCTGTAGGTGTTTGGATTGAGCAGAGGTTCACGACAGACCACTCTTGACGGGATCGAGATCCCCCAGATGCCCCAGGTCAGAACAAGTGACGGGCATATCCTCGAATGGGACCGTGACCGTATCGTCAGGCAGATTATCACGGAAACGAGGCTGGTAGAGACTTTTTATGGGTATGACGGGGCAGATGAGGCAACTGCCCAGGACATCGCCCGCGGTGTCGAGGAGCGGATCAGGAAGATGGGCCTGAAGACGCTCTCCGGGCCGTTGATCCGTGAGATCATGAACATTGTCCTGCTTGAACGGGGTCATGTCCAATGGCGGAACGTCTGTACACGGGTCGGAACACCGGTGTATGATGCCCACCTGATCGATGTCGGCTGTGGATTTGAAGCGCATGATAATGCCAATCTCCAGGAGAACGCGGAGACATCGCATAAAAAGAAGGCAGACAAGATCAGCAAGGAGCAGTATCTCCTCTCCCTCCCGCCGCACCTGGCAGACCGGCATCTCTGTGGGGATCTTCATATCCATGATCTCGAGTATTTCGGAAGCAGGCCGTTCTGCCAGGACTGGGATCTCAGGTATTTCCTGTATTACGGCCTGATGCCTGACGGTAACGGGACAAAGGCATCGGTTGCCGGGCCTGCAAACCGTGCGGAGGTTGCCGTCCTGCATGCAGTCAAGGCACTCGGGAGTGCCCAGACGAACTTTGCCGGTGGCCAGGGGTACTACAATTTTCTGACATTCCTTGCACCGTACTTCGAAGGGATGCCCTACGGGGAGATGAAGCAGCTGATGCAGATGTTTGTCTACGAGATGACCCAGATGATGGTGGCACGGGGAGGTCAGCTCGTTTTTTCCTCGGTGCAGCTCTCCCCTGGTGTCCCCCGGCTCTGGCGCGATAAACCCTGTGTGTTCAAGGGGAGGGTCTGGGACGGGAAAAACGGGATCCCTCTCAAGACATACGGTGAATTTGAGAAGGAAGTGCGTCTTCTTTTCAAGGCCCTGATAGAGGTGATGCTTGAGGGGGATTACTGGGGAAAACCGTTCAACTTTCCCAAACCGGAGATCAGCATCGAGCCGGACTTCATCAGCGAAGACGAAAAATTCAATGCAGATAATCCCGATCTCCCAACCTACGAAGATCTCTACCTGATGACATTCGAACTGGCATCCAAGTTCGGCACTCCCTATTATGACAACCAGCTTCCCCCGTACCGGGGCGCCGGCGAGGGTATCTCCTGTTATCAGTGCTGTGCGTACCAGTTTTCGACAGTGGCAGAGAAGGACCAGGATTTTGAGAAGAAACTCTTCTTCGAAGATGGGTACCACTTCTCGATGGGGTCATGGGGAGTCGTCACCCTGAACTGTCCCCGTGCCTCATACAAGGCGGGCGGGGACGATGAACGCCTTTTTGCCGAGTTACGTGCGATGATGGATACAGCGGTCGAAATATTCAAGATAAAACTCCGCTGGATGGACCTGATCAAAAAGAACGGCCGGATGCCCTTTGCCATGCAACGGCCTCGTGATCCGGTAACCGGCGAGCGGGGTGCTATCGCAGTTGATTTTGACGGACTTGTATATACAATCGGGATCGTTGGGCTCAACGAGATGGTTCAGCACTTCACCGGCGCCCAGCTGCATGAGTCTGATGACGCGTTCCGTATGGCGGTCAGGACCATGACCGAGATGGAACTGTATGCACGCGAACTTTCTGAGAAGCACAACATGACCCTTGCCCTCGCCCGGACACCTGCAGAGACGACCGGCCAGCGGTTTGCCGTTGCAGATCTGCTCCACCGCGAGTATCACGACGAAGCGGTCAGGGTGATCAAAGGAAACCTGGAAACTGCCCTTACCCGGCTCGGGGAGACGCGTGACCTCCCGGTGTACTACACCAACGGTACGCATGTGGCACCGGGGGCAGACATCCCGCTCGCCCGTCGGGCTGAACTGGAACATGTATTCTTCCCGATCGTGGACGGGGGGAACATCTTTCACATCTGGCTCGGGGAAACACGCCCCGATCCCCGTGGCCTCATGGACATGGCCATGAAACTCTGCAGGAATACTCAGATCGGCTACTTTGCTTTTACCCGCGATCTGACGGTATCACTTCACCAGTTTACCGAGTGGCGGAGAACACGAAAGGACGTTCTCACCGGTGAGAAGGGACACGCGGATCCTACAACCCGCCAGACCGCCATCCTGGGATGATCCTGTCCGGATCAGGACCGGTCTGCCAGGTACCTTGCAAGCCAGTATATGCCGTCCGATGAGGGATGGACCTCGTAGAACGATTCGAGATCCTGCACCCTGATCCCGGCATTGATCATCCATCCGGCATATGCTGCCGCTGTTGCAGCGACGGGAGATGCTTCTGCCATGGAACATATTTTCCCGGTATTATCAGTACTGAGTGATGTCACCCCGGTATGGCGTTCAGGAACCGACCAGAAGGTTCCCGGGCCTGCAGGGCCGGGTATGGATACCCCTTTTCCTGAAAAACCGGGAAGGTGGCACCAGCCGAGGTCATTTTTTAGTTTGATCGCCTGGGGGATGGCGACAGGCATCGGCATCGGAACGTGACCGAGGATGATATCCGCTGCAAGACGCCCGTATCTCCGTGCAACCGGGGTGAGAAACCCGTTCCCGGTGACATCTCCGGCGGCATACACCCCGGGGACTGATGTCTCAAGGTGGTCTGAAACCCTGATACTCCCGTCTGCATTCTTCTCGATTCCTGCAATAAATCCGGTATCCGGAGTCATACCGGTTGCAATCAGCACTGCCTCGCAGGGTATCAGTTCCTCCCCGCCTGGGCCGTTAATGGAGACACCTGAAACAGATCCTGTCCTGGTTATCTCCCGGACGGTCGCCTCTTCGATGATCTTCACCCGGTCAAGGTCCTTTTTTGCCTGTTGGACAAGCGTTTCAGGAATCTGGTGAAGGAGGGTGCTTCTGACGATCATCGTCACTGTGGTCCCGAGGGATGCGAAGATATAGGCAAACTCAGCTGCAATGACCCCTCCGCCGATGATGACAAGACGCTTTGGAAGAGTTGCCATGGAGAGGATGGTATGAGCGGTGTATACCCCGTCCAGTTCCTTTCCGGGAATATCAGGAATGTTCGGTCTTGCTCCGCAGGCAAGAATGAGTTTATCGGCTGGTATCGTCTCTCCGTTCACCCTGACCGCTCTCCCGTTCACAACCGCTTCACCGGTGATGACCCTGACTCCCGCATCGATCGTTTCCCTGTCGAGGACCCCGGCGATCGTTGTGATAATGGTCCGAAGTTCCCTGATAAGAACCGGGTAAGAGACCGTGAGGGATCCTGACACAATTCCCATCTCTCTGAACCTGGCAGCCTGGTCAAGGGTTCGCGCCAGGTCGTTGAGTGCGCAGATAATCATGCAGCCCTGGTGAAGACACTGGCCGCCAAGTCCCTCCACCCTCCGGTCAACCAGGGTGACTTCTTTTCCAGCCCCGGCAAGCCTCATGGCAGCATATCGTCCGGCAGGTCCACCGCCGACCACAACAATCATGTAAAAAAAAGTATCTCTGAAACCTGAAAGGGTCTTCGGGTTTCAGCCGGCATTGCCCGAACCGGTATCCTGTTCCGGTTCTGATGGAATAGATGGGCTTTCATCCTCTTTTACGAGAACGGCATCGAGAATACCGTTCCGGTATGACCAGGTACACTGATCCGGAATAATCCTGAACGGAAGGTGAACCCGCCCGCTGGATCCTGAAGATGCAATTTCACAGATATCATTCTTAAACGAGACATCCGGTGTTTCTCCGCCGGGAACCGAGATCTGGACCGTCAGGTATGCTTTCTCCCCGGTATCAGTCATCTCATAGGGTACTTCCTGGGAACTGTGGCAGGATGCTCTATAGTCATTTCCTGCATGCCTGGGGATTCCGGTGCCTGCAATAATGGCACATCCAAAGATCTGGGAGTTTTCTGATTGCCTGGTTCCACCCTGCTGTAACCGCTGATCCATGCTGGCCAGTTGTTCAATCAGCCGGGCCAAATTTTTGAGCAGGTCATCATACGGATTGTTCTGCATATATACCTCGAAGACGGTATGTTGTCCCTGTCCTGCATGCGATTCCCTGTTCTACAAGCGATTCAAGGGTACTTCTGACCTCTTCCTCGGCAATATCGGTCATACTGCTGATCTCCTGGGTGGTGTGTGCGCCATGGGCAAGTGCCACCGAGATCATCATCTCAGGTTCACCTGCCCCGCATCGCCGTCCGGAAAGCAGCACCTCACCGATCTGCTGATCAATATCCCGCTCAATCTCCTCGAGACCGGAGACCAGCTCATCCCGTTTTATGATGAGCTGGAAGAGTTTCTGAAGAGAAATACGCAGATGCTGATCATCACTCAGCACGAGGGGGATCAGACCCTGCTTCTGTTGCTGCAGTTGTACCTGGATACTGATATCCTGCTCCAGGTAGTAATACTTCCTCCTCTTGTCATCATGATGATAGGCAAGGATTCGTGCCTCCTCAAGCATCTGCAGATGGTCTATCACCGCTTTTGGAGATATCATCAGCCGCTCCGAGATCTCGGTGACGAAGCAGGGCTTGTTCCTGAGCAGGTCAATGATCCTCCTTCTGTTCCGGTTCCCCAGGATATCAAGCAACCGGGACAGATCAGTTGGGTCCATCATCACTAACTCTATGTTAGTGTAAAAGAGAGGATAATAGTATCTCAGATCCGGTAATTCGGCGCTTCATCGGTGATGGTGATGTTATGGGGATGACTCTCGGTATACCCGGCATGGGTAATCCTGACAAACCGGGTACGTCTGTGCATGTCATCAATCGTTGCCGATCCGGTATATCCCATGGCTGATTTAAGCCCCCCGATCATCTGGTAGATGACATCTGCAACCGGGCCGACATACGGGGTAACCCCTTCAACCCCCTCGGGGACAAACTTGGTCCGCCCGATCTCTTTCTTCTGGAAGTACCGGTCAGACGAAACCCCGGTACTCATCACGCCAAGGGATCCCATGCCCCGGTACTGTTTGTATTTCCGTCCCTTGATCGTGACAAGCTGGCCGGGAGCCTCATCGGTCCCGGCAAAAAGATGACCCATCATTACTGAGTCGGCTCCGGCGGCGATTGCCTTCGCGACATCGCCGCTGTACCTGATACCACCATCGGCGATGACCGGCACACCGGCAGCATGGGCAACTTCAGCAACATGGGCAATGGCCGTGATCTGCGGAACGCCCACCCCGGCCACGACACGGGTCGTGCATATCGATCCTGGTCCGATACCGACTTTCAACCCGTCAACCGTATCAGCAAGCGCCTCTGCAGCCTCCCTGGTTGCGATGTTTCCGGCCACGATATCACAGGAGGCACTCGCCGCAATCTCTCTGACCGATCGCACCACGTTGAGGTTATGGCCGTGAGCACAGTCCACCGCGATTGCATCGACACCCGCTTCCTGCAGGAGGTCCGCCCGTTTCAGATCAAAGGGCCCGATTGCAGCGGCTACCCTCAGGTTGCCTGAGGCGTCCCGGGCAGCATTGGGATACTGGCGCTTCTCGAGGAGATCCTGCATTGAAATGATCCCGAGAAGGCCGCCTTCTCCGGATACCACCGGGAGCCGTTCGACCTTGCGCGAGTACATGAGTTCAAAAGCCTCTTCGAGGGTGATCTCCTCGGGAACGACGATCGGTTCGGGGGTCATGATTCCGGCGACGGTCTCGGATCCTCTCTTGTGGGCGATCGCCCTGACATCACGCTTGCTGACAATCCCGATCACCTTTCCGTCTTTGACCACCGGAACACCGCCGATACCATGGTAGGTCATGATCCGATCAACCTGGGCGACGGTTGTATCCGGGTCGACGGTGAGAACGTCACGCTGGATGATCTCTGCTTCCCGCTTCACTGCCCTGACCTCGTCGGCCTCTGCCTCGGCTGACATGTTCCGGTGGATCACCGATATGCCACCTGCCCGGGCAAGGGCGATTGCCATATGCGAGGTGGAGACCGTATCCATCGCGGCACTGACAAGGGGGATGTTGAGGGGGATGTTCTTTGAGAACCGTGAAGAAACGTCGGTCTGGTCCGGCTCTACCTCCGACGCCGCCGGTTCGAGGAGAACGTCATCGAAGGTAAGTGCTATTGGTATGTTCAGTTTTTCCGGGTACATGATCAGTGAACCATGCTTACTGCTTTGAGAACGAGATCTTCGCGTACCATTGCACGCCGATCCCCGCCACAGACCATACCCCTGACCCCGATGATGTCAGGGTTGATTCGCTTGAGGAGTTCGAGATCCTCGAACTTGAGGGAACCGGCCAGGGCTGTCCGTATTCCAAGGCTTCGGTTCAGATTCGTAAAAGCGGTAAGGCGCTCCCCGTTCATGAACTCAAAGGTGGATCTGCCGTCTTTTATACCGGTGTCAACCATAGCGACATCGGCACCTTCCCGTGCGGCGATTGGTGCCATCTCTTCAGGAGATATGGTCTCAAGCCGCTCATGGTCTGAGTATGCGGCGATAACGACGGTCTTTTCAGGATAGGTATCTTTTACAGCCCTGACCACCGCACGGATGACTGCAGCAGCCTCATTTTCACCTGAAAACATCAGCCCGATCTTGATGTAATCTGCTCCTGCCGCTGCCGCTCCGAGGGCCGTCAGGGCAGCTCCACCCGGCTTGTAATCAAAATCTCCTATTGCGGCACTGACCGGTTTATGGGTAAGGTTCTTGATCGCCCTGATGATCCACGGAAAAGAAGCGCCGAGCGATCCCTCCTCAGGACGTTTTACGTCAACAATATCGGCAGCCAGGGCAAATCTGGCTTCTTCTATACTTGCCGGGCTGACTAGCAACTGCATACATTTTATGCACCTGATATCTAAATAGTGATTACGTTAGAAATATGGACGTCATTCTTGCCGCAGACCTAAAAAACGGCTCCATTGTTCATGGAAAATCAGGCATGCGGGAGACCTATTTTCCCATCAGAACCCCGCTTACCCCTGCTTCGGATCCGGTATCATTTGTCCGCGATATCTCTCCGAAATACCTTTATCTTGCAGATCTTGACCGCATATCGGGGAATGGTGACCACGATACCGTCATCCCGGAGCTGGTCCCGCTTACAAGGGAGATCTACCTGGATCGCGGATCATCAGGCCCTGGTGATATCCTTCCCGGGCAGGGGATCACGCCCGTGTATGGAACCGAGACTGCCGGACCGGATTTCACCCGTTATCAGGGCGGATACCTGAGCGTGGATATCAGGGACGGCTGCGTTATCCCGACCGGGGAGGATCCCGTTCATTTCCTGTCGCGTGCTGATCGGTTCTCCTTTGACGGGTGTATCATCCTCAACATTACCGGTGTCGGCACAAAAGAGGGCCTGGACCAGGATCTTCTTGCAGCCTGCCGGGAGGCATACCACGGACGGCTCCTCTGGGGAGGCGGCGTTGGTACCAGCTCAGATCTTGATCTGCTCGCTGAAACCCATTTTGACGGAACAATCATCGCGACTGCAGTTCATAGCGGGATGATACCCGTTGACGTACTCAGGAGGGGATCCTGGTGCTGATCACCCTTGAGGGGATCGATGGAACGGGGAAGAGCACCCTTCATGCCGCTCTCGGCGATGCCCTTGCCGATCTAAACCCGGTCATGACCCGGGAACCGGGAGCAACCTGGATCGGTGAATCGGTCCGCCGGGCAATCGCTGAAGATGCAGATCCGATAGCCGAAGCACTGCTCTTCGCTGCCGATCATGCAGCCCACCTGGCCGGGATTATCAGACCTGCCCTAACTGGCGGACAGCTCGTGATCTCTGACCGGTACATCGACAGCAGGTATGCATACCAGCAGGTTACCCTTGCTTCTATCCTGGAAGATCCCCTCTCCTGGCTCCGTGCTGTCCATGGTTCCTGGACGATTCTGCCGGATATGACGTTTCTTCTTATGGTCCCTGTTGATATCGCCCTAGAACGAACCGGGATGCGGGAGAGAGGAGAGCATTTTGAGCAGCGGGATATCCTTGAGATGGTCCAGGAACGATACCTGGAGCTGGCAACTGCTGAACCGGTACGGTTTACCATCATCGACGCGACCCTGCCGCCCGGACAGATTCTCCGGTTTGTTACCGAAACGATCCGTTCCCGCATTCGCTGCGGGTAGAGAAAAAGAGGGTGTTCAGGATGCCTGTTCGATGGTGATGATCAGATCATCGCCTGAGATCAGGTCAACGGCAGCCCCGGAAACCGTAAAGGAGGTCTCCGGCACGACTGCCCCCACCGGCACGGCGATCTCCTCGCCCCCGATATTCAGGGTTTTTGGTAGTGATGTGATCTGATCTTTCGGCATCGCTTCGATGGTCTCCATGAACGCTTTTGCTTTACCACGAAGCTGTGGTCCGATGATTCCCATGTTAAAGGAGACTCCGGTAACTGCCTCGGTGAGATCCGGTTTTCCGGCGATGAAGGCCACCGGTGCATTCAGGGCACGCGAAGCGTCCCCGCCGTCCTCAATGGCGACAGGGACATATACCGTGATCGTTCCGAGCGGTGCGTTGAGGGCAAGACCCTTGTCATGCTTGTACCGCCTGATCTCGGTGATCACCTTCACCAGGAGGTCGCCCTGTGCGGCCGCCGCCGCATCAGCGTATGAACCCGTGACCCAGGACTGCTTGTGTACTGACCCGCTGGCAAAGAATGACCAGATCTCCTCGGCAAAGTAGGGAGTGAACGGAGCGAGCATTCTACAGATGGCATCGAGTGCCGTATGTATGGCAACACAGGCGCTGTCCCGTCCTTCTCCCCCGTAAAGGCGTCCCTTCACGATCTCGATGTAATTGTCGGCAAGATCATCCCAGGCAAACTCACGGATGGCCCGGAGACCCTTGTCAAACTGGTATGTTTCCAGCGCCCCGGTAACCTCCCTGATGGTCGCGTCAAGCCGGGTGAGCAGCCACCGGTCGGCAAGAACCGTGACTGCTGTATCAGCCTTGTACGGTTTCTGGAGCTGCATGAGGGAGAACCGGGCAATGTTGTACATCTTGGTAAGAAACCGGTTTGCCGCGATCACGTCGTTCCAGTTGAACTGGATGTCTGACCCGGTTGCAGCTCCCGCCGCTGCCCACTGGCGAAGGGAATCCGCCCCGTACTGGCTCAGGATCTCCTCCGGTACCGTGACATTCCCCCGGCTCTTGCTCATCTTGAACCCGTCCTCGCCAAGCACCATTCCATTGACCAGAATCTGTTCCCATGGTTTTTGCCCGGTGAGTGAGACTGCCCTCAAGATCGAGTAGAACGCCCATGTCCTGATGATATCGTGACCCTGCGGGCGAATCTGTGCCGGAAAAAGCGGTGGCACGGCTGATTTTCCGTCCCACCCGGTTACGTGCATCACCGAGATGGATGAGTCCATCCAGGTATCGAGTACATCGGTCTCTGCTGTGTACGCACGGCTGCCGCATTTCGGGCAGGGATTTTTCGGGGCATCAGTGGTGGGATCGACCGGGAGATCCTCCAGGTCGGGAAGCAGGATCTCCCCGCAGTCCTTGCAGAACCAAATAGGTATCGGAGTGGCAAAGATACGCTGGCGTGATATACACCAGTCCCACTCCATCTGCTCGATCCAGTTCTCCATCCTGAGGAACATATGTTCAGGATACCATCTGACCTCCTTCGCTGCCGTCATCGCCGCTTCATGCGGGATCCTGACGAACCACTGGTGCTCGGAGAGGATCTCGATCGGGGTTTTGCACCGCCAGCAGGTTCCTACCCGCTGGTCAAGCGGTTCCTGCCTGATAAGGATCCCCTGGTCCTTCATCTCGGTGAGGATCGCCGTGCGGCACTCGGTAGTACTCATCCCCTGGTACTTCCCGGCGATGGCTGTCATCTTCCCGGTTTTATCGATCGCCTTGCGGAGCGGGAGATTGTGGATCTTCCACCAGAGAACATCCTGCTTGTCACCGAAGGTACAGATCATCACGGCACCAGACCCGAATGCCGGATCGACTGCCTCATCAGCGATGATGGTTACATCATGCCCGAAGAGCGGTACCTTCAGGGTCTGTCCGGTTCGTCCCTTGTACCGGTCGTCTCCTGGATGAACGGCAACTGCGACACAGGCGGCGAGGAGTTCCGGCCGGGTAGTGGCAATCTCGATCCCGTCAAAATTGAAGAAGTTCAGCGAGGTCTGCCGGTCAGAGTAGTTCACCTCGGCAAATGCAATGGCCGTCTCGCAGCGGGGACAGAAATTTACCGGATGATCGGACTGGTAAATCTGCCCGGCATGGTACATCTTTAAAAACGATTTCTGGGTCTTGCCGAAGTAATACGGCATCATCGTGATGTACTCATGGCTCCAGTCGATAGAGAAGGCCATGCGTCGCATGGATGCCCGCATCTTTTCGATGTTGGCAATCGTAAGATCCCGGCACATCTCACGGAACTGCTGGCGGGGTACATCGTTCTTCGTGATCTTATGTATCTCCTCGACTTTCACCTCGGTAGGCAGTCCGTGGCAGTCCCATCCCTGGGGGAACATCACGTTGTACCCGTTCATCCGCTTGTACCTGGCGATAAAATCGATATAGCACCAGTTGAAGGCGTTTCCGATATGAAACTCGCCGGTGGGATACGGTGGCGGTGTATCAATGACAAACTGGGGACGGTCAGAGTTTTCCTTGAAATAATGATCTTCGTCCTTCCAGGTCTGCTGCCACCGTGATTCGACTTCACGGTAATCGTAGTTCTTGGGAAGTTCCGTTCGGACCGGCGACATTTCTTATACGTTTGTGATTCCGGGATAATGTATCTGATGGAGCCGGTCGGTGAGAGAAAAAAAGAGGTGAAGAACCGTGTCAGCCCATGGCGCCGATGTTACAGGTGGGGATACCGCTTGGCCCGCGTGCTATATTGAGCGGTTTGATAAGGCTTCTCGCAGTGGTTCTCGCATTCTCAGCCTCGCTGTCCTGGCCGGTTTTCTGGAGGGCTGTGGCGTATGAGTACCAGATCTCGGATCCGTTCACGCCGAGATCCATCGCTTTCTTGTATGCAGATACCGCCTTGTCATACTCACCGAGGGTTATCAGGACGTCACCATACGCCTTCTGGGTTACCGGCAGCTGAGAAGAGATCGAGAGGGCGTTCCCATAGGTCTTTGCTGCCTCTTCAGGTTGTCCGAGGAGGGCGAGGGCATCACCAAGACCGGTGAGGGCTGCCGTATTCTGGGCGTCAATCGAGAGTGCCCGGGTAAAGATCTCCCGTGCCTCCTCATACTCGTTCATCGTGATGAGGAGATACCCGAAGGCGGTCATTATCTCAGGGTCAGGATTTGCTGTTACTGACTGGTTGTAGGCATTCTTCGCTTCATTGAGTTGACCGAGGGAGACCAGGTTCTGGGCATATTTACCGATGAGCAGGGGATCAGATCCATTCATCTCGATTGCTTTCTTGTATGCCTTTACGGCGTAACTGGCAAGATCGAGGGCTAGCAATCCGTCTCCTTGCCGGATCAGTTCATCATACGAAAGCCCGTCCGTCTCCGCAATGACTTCTTTCTCGTATGGCCAGTGGGAATCATACGTGTCTGAATCACTCATATCTGCGTTTTTTACGGATATTTTATCGAAGAAATAGGTGACTGTCGCACCCGGGAGGATAACGGTACACTCAGGGGTATATGCTCCCATTTTTTTATACGTAAACTTCGGAGAGACCTCGGTTGAGGTATTCCCATCCCCGAATGACCATGTGACACGGTCCCCGTTTTCGCCGCCGGGGAGCGTGAACTGCACGGTAAGGGGGTATTTTCCTTCGTCAGGGGAGAAATAGGGATCCGCTGTCACCGGAACGGAAACAAGAATCAGGAGGATTATTCCTGCCAGTATAACGGCAGTTCCCGGGAGGGATGATACGGGAGTGTAGGGTCTCATCTTGATGATCCGTTTGGCAGCGGTGAATAAAGGGCTTCTTGAGGGAACGGGGGCAGGTATCTTATCTGGCAGGTTCAAACAATGATCATGGATTTACCCGGGAGATGGATCGCTTTTATCGCCTCAGTGGTGTTACTGGTGGTCGCCCCGTATCTTCCTGCCGGGTTCCCCGGACTCAGTGTTCTTGGGGGGGCAGTCCTCCTGTTCGTGATCTCACGGGAGATTTCGCTTCCCCTTGCCCTTGGTATTATCGGGCTGCTTGGAATAACCGGGATCCTGCCGGTCTTCGTACTTTGTGCATCTGTTCTCATCGTTGCTACCAAGGAACTGATATTTCATTATGCCGGGGGAAAACCGGTTGAATATGCACTGACTCTTATCGGTGGGCTCCTGATGGCGGCCGTGGTAATGGAGTACCTGGGAACCACCTCATGGCTCTCTGCCGTTGTCGGAGCAACGGTTGCAGTTCTGCTCCATTCGATCATGGGGACCAGCCGGCAGGCGGTCACCGGAGAACTCATCGGGGTGGCGATGGTGATGCTCCTGATCGAAGATCTCGAGTACCAGGCCTCATTCCCGCTTGTTCTCACCGCAGCCATCATTGCTTTCTCATTCAGTTACCTCGCCTACCGGGCAAAGACCGCAGACATTCCCGGTCTCTTTTCGGCAGCCCTCATGGGCATCCTTCTCATCGTCTTCACCGGTATCCCGGGCTTTCTCGTTATGCTCTCCTTCTTCATCATCGGTTCAGCAGCGACCCGGTACAAGATGGATTACAAAAAGAGCCTCCACGTTGAGCAGGAGGGGGGCGGGGTCCGCGGGTATGTCAACGTCTTTGCCAACGGGCTGGTCTCCTGCGGTGCTGCGGTCTGCTGGGGGATCACCCGTGAGCCTGCCTGCATGGCGGTATATGTCGGAAGTGTCGCTACTGCTGCGGCTGATACTGTGGCCGGTGAGATCGGGGTCACCTCCGGAAGACCATACCTGATAACGACCCTGAAACCGGTCCCTGAAGGAACGAACGGGGGAGTTTCACCTCTCGGAGAAATCGCAGGTCTCTTTGCAGCGATATTCGTTGCTGCCTGTGCAGTTCTGCTCGGACTAGCTGACCTCTCCATCTTTGCTGCCGCGATCGTGGGAGGATTCATCGGCGGTAACATTGACAGCCTGATCGGTGATCTACTGGAAAATAGGAAGTATATCGGGAATGCGGGAACCAATCTCCTTGCCACCCTTGGGGGCGGGGTGGTAGCGGGCATCATCTGGGTGATAATAACCCCGCTTTTTAATGGTTTTTTGTAGTTTTTTTGTCAGTATTTGTACCAGCGGCCTTTATCGTCGAACTCTCCGTACGGTTCCGGTTCGACAGCTGACAATGACTGGTAGCAGGACTGCTTGAAGACGATCAGGAACGGGATGAAGAGGGCCGTGTAGACGCCGATGGCTATCACCGTTACGAGGATCCCGTCAGCCCCGAGAACCTGGTGCCAGTCGGTGAGATTAAAACCGGAGAATGTTTCCTGCTGTTCGGTAAAGGTCATCTCCATGTACGGGGTGAACTTCTGGCCAAGGACCATTCCCCAGAGAGTTGCTCCGCCAAGGGCAAGGATAAGTGAGATAATCACGCTGATGACAAAGAAACCGGCTGACAGAAGTGCTCCGGATCCGAAGAGTTCCATGCTTCGTTTCAGGGAGGAGAAGACACCAAGCCCCTCTCCCACCGCTGCATTATCATAGTACATCGCAAAGAGGAGGGCAGGGATTGTCACCCCGATCACGAGGCCGCTCATCATGGACGGATCTGATCCAAATCCGGCAATGGTCAGGGGAACAGCCAGAAGGAAGATCATCAGGATTATTACCCCGGCAAGGATGATCCCCGGGAGAAGAACCGGGAAGAAGAACCGTCTTCCCCCCTCTACAAACGTCCCTGCAGCAAACGACTTCTCTTTCAGGCAGTGGAGAACCCCGGCAATGAAGAACGGGAAAACAACGAGGGAGAGAAAAACGACCTTCCCGGCAATGAACATGGCATCATTGAGTTCGAGCCAGATGGCAAGGGCAGTGACTCCTCCGGCAAATATCCCGGGAATCCAGGGTATAGGGGACCGAAGCAGGATCCGGAATGTTTCAGATAACGCCTGGAACAGCATGGTCACCGGTTCCTCGGCATTGCTACGATCTCCCTGACCTGGAGATCGAAGAACCGGGAGGTATGGGATGGCCTGATGACGCAGACGGTATCTGCCCCGCTGGCGGTACCACCGAGGGCAATGACTTCTTCCGTTACGCCGACGGCACCCTGGTCTGCTGCGATCAGGACGCATTCGACGGCGACCTTCAGACCGACGGCGATAACCCGGCGGAATGCTTCTGCCACCGCCTCGCTCCGTGATCCTCCTCCGACTTTCTGGGAAGCTGAAAAGGATCGTTCCAGACCTGAAAGGACATGGGTTCCGGTAACGATCCTGGTTCCCGCTGCCTTCAGTTCTTCGGCAAGCGCCGCATCAAATTCCCATACACCGGGTGATGAGAATCCTACTGCATGGGTGACGACGACCAGATCGATCCCCTTTCCCCTCAGTTCTTCAGCAGCTATCCGTGCTGTCATCCCGCTGGAACTTGCGACGACCAGTGTGCGTATTGAGAGTTCTCCTGCCCGCTCTATTGCGATCGTAATGGCATCGCGGGTGTTATCAGGACCTGGTTTGTCGAAATAACAGACTTTTTTGGTGCTGAATCCCATAGGTATATGTTTATCCGCTCAGGGATATTGGACCAGCTTATGATCACCCTTGCCTTTGCAGGAAAACCAAACTGCGGAAAATCAACCCTTTACCGGGCAGCAACCCTTGCCCCGGCAGAGATTGCCAATTACCCGTTTACCACCATTGATGCCAACCGGGGGGTCGCTTATGTCAGGACGGCATGTCCGTGTACTATCCTCGAAAAACGATGCGGGTTTTGTACTGACGGGATACGGTACATCCCGGTACACCTGATCGATGTCGCCGGGCTGGTTCCCGAAGCCCATGCCGGGAAGGGACTCGGGAACCAGTTCCTCGATCATCTCAGGCAGGCGGATGCCATCATCAATGTCATCGATGCGAGTGGCAGTTCTGATCTCGAGGGGAATCCGGATGATCCCGGTTCCCATGATCCCCTCCTTGAGATCCCGATGCTGAAAGAAGAGATGGCCATGTGGCTGGTCGGTATTCTTGAGAAACACTGGTCAAAGATCCAGCGGCAGGCACAGGTCAAAGCGTTCTCGATCCACGGGTCCATCGCCGACATTCTTGCCGGGCTTGCGATCAGTGAGGAAGCAAGTATCGAGGCAGAACGGATATCAGGAATCACCCTCCGGACCGCGACCGCGGATCAGCTGAAGGGATACGCCCGTGAACTGCTGAAGATCGCAAAACCCTCGTTCGTGGTTGGAAACCGGGCCGATGTCACCCCCGAGCCCCTGATTACCCTCCTCACGGAGAAGGGTATCCCGCTCATATCCGGTGCAGCGGAGCTGGCCCTGCGGAGTGCCGCCGAACACCAGTTCATCACGTATCACCCCGGTGACCCATCTTTTACGATCCCTGAAGGCGTGACCCTCAGTCCCGCACAACAGGAGGGACTCCTGAAGATCAGGTCTTTCATGGATCGGTTCGGGGGAACGGGAGTGCAACAGGTGATCAACCAGGCAGTCTTCGGACTGCTTGACATGATTGTTGTGTACCCGGTTGAGGATGAGACCCACTTTGCCGATGGCCAGGGCCGTATGCTCCCTGATGCCTTTCTGATGAAGAAGGGTTCGACCCCGAAAGATCTTGCATTTGCCGTTCACACCGATATCGGCAATGGATTTTTATATGCTGTCGATGCACGGAGCAGAATGCGGATCAAGGAGTCTGCCATCCTCAAAGATGGAGATATCATCAAGATCGTCAGCACGGCAAAATAATCATCAGTTTTTTATACTAATCAGGGGATAAATTCTCATAATGGGTGGCGAGATCTACCAGGCACAGGTCCTGAAAAATTTCTTCGATACCATCACCGGTACCGACAGGAATCTGACGAGGATCTACATGTGTGTGGTGAGTCTTGCCAAGCTCAGGGGAGAAGGCCCTGAGGTGATAGGTCCCCTCGTCGAGCAGCTCAAGCAGAGTAAGGTAAGGAAAGAACTCTCGATTGATATTCTCGATTATATGTGTGCTGCTGCGACCGAACTGCATATCTCTGCAGTGAAAACGGCTTTCGGCGTTCAGGATATTGGTGAGGTCATGCAGGATTTTGACAGCATCAGTATTGACAGCCTCTGATTTTTCTCCGGAAGGATAAAACCTCCCGTTCCCTAACCATAAAATATGAAGGTCTGTATCATGTGCGGCGGAGAAGGTACCCGTCTTCGCCCGCTCACGTTCGAACGACCAAAACCCTGCATACCCATCGTCAATAAACCTTCCATTGAGCACCTGATCTGTCATCTGTCCAATCTCGGATTTCATGACATCATCATCACCGTCGGATACAAGGGAAATACCATTGAGGAGATGCTCGGTGACGGGGCTATCTTTGGTGCCAATATCACGTATGTATACGAAAAGACCAAGCTCGGAACCGCGGGGAGCGTGAAGAATGCACAACAGTTCCTCGGTGACAAACCTTTCCTTGTGGTGGGCGGGGATCACCTGACTGATCTGAATCTCCTCGAATTTTACCGGGAACACCTGCGGAGCCGGGCGATGATCACGATCGGGCTGATCAGCATTGATGAGCCCTCCGAGTATGGCATCGCCGAGATAGATGTGGATAACCGGATCCGCCGGTTCAGGGAAAAACCCGGTCCCGGTGAGATATTCTCAAATCTCGCCTCGACTGGGATGTATGTCTGTTCGCCTGAGATCTTCGACTATATCCCTGAAGGAAAGAAATTTGATTTTGCAAAAAACCTCTTCCCATTGCTCATGGAACAGAATCTCATCCTGAACGGGTGGCTTGCGAGAGGGAACTGGTCTGATGTCGGCAGTCCGGCATCGCTCCGGATGGCAGAGAGATGGATCCTTCAGGAAATGAAATATGCGAATATCTCCGGGGATCTCGATGTTAAGAACGCGTCAATCCAGGGTCCGGTGGACTTCGGAAGCACGGTGTACCTCGGGAACAACAGCAGGATCGTCGGACCGGTGGCGATCGGAAGCGGGACATCAATCGGGGACAATGTGCTTATCGGGCCATACACCTCGATAGGAAAGAACTGTGTCATCCGCAACAACGTCAGGATCCTTTCTTCCTCCATCTATAACCGGGTGGTTATTGGCCAGGGCTCGTCCGTATCCGGGTGTATCATCGATAACGAGGCGATGGTTGGTGACTTCTGCAGTATTGAGCATGGCTCGGTCATCGGGCCGAGATGTGTCATCCGCAACAAGGTGACGATCCATTCAACCACCCGGATCTGGCCTGACGTGATCATCCAGGACGGGACGACCGTCACCGAACATGTCCTCAACGAGGATTATGACACCCGCTGTGAAGGATCCTGATTGTCAAGCGGTCGGTACCCGGTTCCTCCGAGCCGGTGGGTTCCTGCAACGAGGGGATGGCGGGCATAATCCATCACTTGGATATCTGATATCTTCTTCAGGTTCATCGTTCGGGCGGTCCGCTCGAGTCCGAGCTCGAAGTCCTCCTGTATCTCGATGATATATGCCTCAAGAACCTTTATCCCGAGCCGCTCGGCTGCCACGGCACGGTGATGCCCGTCTACAAGGATCATCCTCCCCGGTTTCTTGATGACTATCACCGGTTCAGCGAGCCCTTTCTGGATCTCGTATATTCTCCCCTCTAGTTCGTCCATGTAGATCCGTGACTGGGTTGGAAGGAGGAATGCAACCTGGACCGGTCCCTTGGTTAAAAATGGTTTGATATTGTGGAGCCGTTCGATGGTATCCATCAGTTTGTAGACTTTTTCCGGTGAGACATGCTCTATCTGGGACCTGACCACATCGGTATTCGAGATAATGCCGATTAACTCATTTTTCTCGTTGACAACCGGGAGTTTCTGGATTCCTGATCTGATGATCACCCGTGCGACATCCCCGATCGCCATGTCTGGCTCTGCCACGATGAGGTGATTGCTCATGATCTCGGTGACCGGTGTTTCGGGGTGGACAAAGAGGAGATCCCGGGCGGCGATATACCCGACCACAACGCGTCCCTCCATCACCGGGAACCCGTCGTGCGAAGTAAGCCGGATAACATTAATAACATCCCGCGCGGTCTGGTTCACCGTGATGGTGTCCACATCCGTGGTCATGTAATCCCGGACTTTCTTCTTATCCATGGTGACCAATTTCTCTCCTCTGAAAGGTTCAAACCATCGGTCTTCCTGAACCGTCAAACGCGCAGTTATCGCTTCCCATGGGATGCCGGGGGATATTTACGTTTTATCTGATGGGAAGGCTGACTCTATAGGAATGAAGGGATTCCGGCATAAGACTGAAAAGAAAAAAGAAGAGATTCAGTGGAACAAAATACTCATTGTCGTAGCCTGTGTTGCTTTCGCTGTTTTCATGATCTTCTCCATGTTCGGGATGTCATGGCTGAACATCTTCAGCCAGGCAAAACCAGGAAATACGGCGGTTCTCGATTATACCTTTTATGACGCCGAGAACCGTCCGGTCGTCACCACCGACCAGGTATACTTCCAGAATGCCCACGAGCAGAATACGGTTACCCTCCTTGCCAGCCAGATGCCGGTGCGGGTAAATATCACCACCGACGAGGATCTGGTTCCGATCCAGGTGGTCAATCCCTACAACCAGTATGGTCTGATAGACTTTGGGCTCTTTGGTCCTGAAATCGATGCCATGAGCATGGGAGCGGTCGGGATGAAGATAGGCGAGTCAAAAACAATGACGCTTCCCTGGGCAGGTCAGATGACACGGACCATGACTGACGAGCAGTTTGCGAAGATTGCGGGAGAGGTCTATGCCGATGCCAAGGTCGGAGACCAGGTACCGATTGCATTCAGTGAAACACCACAGATAGTTGTGGATGATAATGCCACCCCGTCCACGTACCTCAGGACATCGACCGTGGTTGACCGGAGCAATGGCAATATCTCGCTCAATTACGGGTATCCAAGTCTCCAGATAACCCTCTCGCAACTGAATTCCTGATACGATTACGCTCGGTAGGCGTAAATTCTCTTTATTTTATTTGCAAACTCGTATTTTCCGTCCTTTTTCTGGGTCATTCCGTTCCGCAGCCTGATATGATGGATACGAAGCCTGATCCCCTGGACGATGTAGACATCCCTGACGATGAACTTCTCGTCACCTTCGCATTTCAGGTAGAGGGGGATGGTCTTCTTTCCGTCATGGACCGAGAATCTGACCACCACCTCGTCGATGGCCCGCGTCCAGAGGGTATCAATCTTCGATGCCACGGCCCGCTCAAGGCGTTTGTCACCGGACTCTATGGACATCACCTCGACACCGGTTCCTTCACCGTCTGTTGATTCGGCGATGAGGTAATCTCCTACGCTGACCTCTTCTTCTTCCTCAAGCTCGCACCGGCAGACTATTGATGTGGCTTCCTTGCTGACGATTGTCTTGACGTTCAGTACCACCGGTTCAGGGATCGGCTGCAGGCGGTGAGTCTGCATACAGACCTGGCATTGCACCACCATGTTCAGTCCTCCTCCGAGGATCTCATGTTCAGTCTCCTCACCGCAGGTAGGACAGAAGACTTCAGTATGCTCCATTCATTATCAATGGAAGAGAGTGTGTAAATACATGGTCCGGGAGACTGAACAGCTACGGGCATACGGCCATCCGAATGTAACGGCAGATCATGCAACCACGTTTGAGATCACGAAGGAAGACAACCTCACACCGGCCGGTTCGTGCATAATTGCGGTATCTGCTGACAAGGGAGCAGCCGATCTCAGTCGTGTTCTCCTCGGGATCCTCCGGATTCCCGGTTCCATCCTGAAGACCACGATTTCATGGGACGGGGATCCTGTTATTATCCGTGGAGAGGGTTCTCCTGATCTCACCCTCACCCATCACACCGACCTGGTATGGCGGCGCTCATCGTTCACCTGCCCGCGGACGATCGCTCTCTATTCTGATCAATGCGCTGTTACCCTTCCCCGTGACCTCGTGGAATATCTCAGAGAAGGCGGAGAGATCTGCTGTACCCTGGTTGCAGAAGCAGACGAAAACGCTCCTCCTATGGGAACTCTCCCGGCTATCCTCTGGTAGGAGAACCAGCAGGACGGCGGATTATTCTCTCCCGGCAGCGGCAATCCTCTAAACCCGTATCAGATCTCTTATATTGAGAAGATCATATCTTTAGCATACGATACGTAGAGGATAATCTGATGGATAAAATGGGACTTGGAATGCTCATCGTCGGGATCATCCTGATCATCGCCGGAGCATATGGAATCTGGTATTTCCTGCCTGAAGTTATTGAATTTGTCATCGGCGGTATTGGCATCGCCGCACTGCTGGTCGGCATCATGCTTGCCGGTATCGGGGTTATCCTGGTTAAGGATTAACCCCCGTTTTTTACTGCCTCGTGGCAGTCATCTCTTTTCTTGCCGGGAGGTTTTCGGCCGTGTCTTTCTGATCCGGTAGATCTCAACAGGGATTTCCCTCCGGTCGTCAGCATGGAATGAGAATGTGCGTGGGATAGTGCACCCTGCCGAGATCGTATCAGAGATCTCGCCCCTCCCAATGATATATGGTCCGAGGAACCGTCTCGTTCCGGCATTGAAGATCCCATACACGATCTCCCCCCGTTCAAGAGCACAGTCAATGAACGGCCGGTCTGCATGTTCGTTCTGGGCCCCGAAGGGAGGATTCATGATGACCGTTCCGGCTGAAGGAATCCGTCTCCACTCTTCAGACCGCCTCAGGTCTGCCTGGATGAAGGTGATGGTACACCCTGTTTTCTTAGCATTCTCTTCTGCCACCCTGATGGCATCTGGATCTGTTTCTATTCCGGTTACTTCCACAGCCCCGAGGAGTGATGCCGCAATGGAGAGGATACCGGTACCTGATCCCAGATCGAGGACGCTGGACCCGGCAATATCTCCGTTCATCATCGCGGTATGGATGAATCGTGCTGCAAGAGGTGCCGGTGTCCGGTACTGCTCAAGCCTGGCAGAAGGATTTGGAAAACCATTGAGGGATTCAAGCACGATCTCGAGTTGCCTCAGTTTCATCTGATCTCGTCAACCTCGTAGGATTCCCAGGGCCTGATGCCACAGAGGATCTCAAACTCTTCCGGGCTGAGAACTGGGACCGGAAACCGGACCTGATCATCAAAAGCCAGACGCGGACAGGCAGTGTTCACGAATGCATCATATCCGAGATTGAGCATCTGGTC
Source organism: uncultured Methanospirillum sp. (assembly GCA_964637135.1). Taxonomy (GTDB): domain Archaea; phylum Halobacteriota; class Methanomicrobia; order Methanomicrobiales; family Methanospirillaceae; genus Methanospirillum. The sequence goes on from CAZWTX010000006.1 coordinate 89,568, forward strand.
AGGGGTTACCTCACGCATGGTCACAAGGACTGCCCCGGGATGGGCAGATACGAGGCGTTTTGCGAGTGCTGTCCGGTCCTGCCCGCTCTTTGGCGAGATAATGATCCCGATCGTTCCTGCGCTCCGTGCCCGTTCGATGAGGGCAAACCGCTGCCTGAGAAACCGGTCCGCGCTGATCTCCCTGGTCTCCCGGGTGATCGGATCAACTGCTATGACCCGGGCACTGGTTGCTATCGCGATCCCGATCGGGTGAAACACCCCGGTGCCGAAGAAGACGATCTCTGTTGCATGCGTATTCCTCGCTGCATCGAATGAACACCCGAGAACCTGTCCCGGGTACGGCGTCCTGGACGATCCCGATGCAATTACCACCGTATGGCCTGCAGAAGAGAGCTGTTCCCTGACGTTTTCGAGGAGGTGGACATGCTGGATCGTGGTGACAAGTCCGACCCGCTGTTCGCTCAGCAGGGGAAGTGCTGCCAGAACTGATCCCGGATCGGCATCCACCGGCCAGGGTTCATACCAGACACCTGGTGTCTGGTCTACCGGGGCATGCCCGATATGGACAAGGAGATCTGCCATATCCCGGGTGTGCAGATCAAGATCACACGCCCCGTAACATGGTTCACCGCTCAGGATTACCTCAAAGCCGACTTTTTTTAGATCTTCGGCGATGGCCCGTGCCTTCCGTTTGAGCCCTTCGGGTGCCTGAAGACCAACCCGTCTGACTCCGGCAGCAGCCAGCCGGCCGGCCAGGTCAGATATGGTCAATGATCTTCACCGCATCAGTGACCTCTATAGAGACGAGGTACTTGTATGGACGGTCAAGGACCGGATCACCCTTTTTGATGGCAAAGCAGATGTCAGCAATCTCAACACCCATCTCATTGAATGTCTGGATAAAGGCCCGTGCCGTTCCTCCGGTGCTGATGACATCATCGACAATAACCACCCGGTCGCCTCTGGACAGCCCGTTGATATACATGCTTCCCTTTGAATACCCGGTCTCCTGGTGGACGAGGCACTCCCCTGGGAGTCCGTACTGACGCTTGCGGACGATGTTCAGGGGGATGTCGGTCATCATGGAGATGACCGACCCGATCGGGATTCCCATCGCTTCGGCAGCCACGATGTAATCAATGTTCTTCAGGTCAAGGATCCGTATCATCCCGACGGCAACCTCACGGAGCACCTTCGCATCCAGTGCCGGGACTCCGTCGGTAATTGGATGAACGAAATAGTTGTACTCGCCTTTCTTCACAATCGGGCAGGATAACAGGGATTCTATGAGATTATTCAGCATACTGTTCACCAATATCTTCGAGAAACGCCTCGATGGTGTCCCGGGTTACATGCGGCATACAGACGATCCTGAGATCTCCGTTCCGGGTATACGAGACGATCCAGGGTTTCGGGACTTTTCTTCCTTCAAAAGTTGCAACATTCACGTCAGGCGTGACCCGGCGGCTGATCCCGAATGCTTCCATCCCATCGATGAGCCGGCGGGTATTCTCCATGCATCCGTTGACGACCGCTTCCATTCCTGACTGTCCGTGGTATGCCAGCACGGCATATGCTCCTGCGACTGAAGCACCCGGACGCGTTCCGGTCAGGCTGTATGCCTGTTTCACGGTCAGGTACGGGGTTTGGACGAGCAGGTTGGAGAAACACTCCTCGTTTCGTACCATCAGCACGCCGGCGGGAATGGTACTCATCCCCATTTTATGGGGATCGACAGAGATTGACGATACACCAGGGACACTGAAGTCAAAAGGCGGGGAATCCTTTATGAACGGCAGTACCAGCCCGCCGAAGGCGGCATCCACATGGAGATGGATTCCCTCGGATTCTGCGATCCTGCCGAGCTCCGGTACCGGATCAACCATGCCGTACTCAGTGGTCCCGGCAATAGCAACCAGGCAGCAGGTATGATCATCGATCAGTTCGGCAGTGCTGTCTGGTTCCATTCTGAACCGGTCGTCAAGGGGGGCGATCCGCATCTCCAGATCCATCATGCGGCATGCTTTCTCGAAGGAAAAATGTGCGGATGCCGGTACAATGATGTTCAGGTTCTCACCGGGATGTTCGGCTTTCGCGATCCGGAGCACCTGGATGTTTGACTCGGTCCCCCCTGATGTTGTGCATCCGCCGGCGGCCGGTTCATGGTACAGCTCTGCAAACGACCTGATCAGGGCATCCTCGACCTGCACGGTTCCCGGGAAAAGCCCGGGATCACCGAGGTTTGTCTCCATGAAAAGGGTATGAGCGCGTACTGCGACCGGGTGCGGGGTGGTACACATTGAGGAGAGAATATGGGTATACGGGATGTCCTCATCCCGCAGCTGTTGTAACCTGCAGAAGAGCTCCTCTTCAGGGAGCCCTTCATAATCCATGGGTTTTTCTCGCACTCTCAAGAATAATCCGCTGCTCTGTCTTTGCAACGGTCTCCCGGATTTTCGGTATTGCATCGATGTTGGAGGAGACACTGGTGATTCCGTGTTCGACCAGCCAGGAAACCATGTCTGGTTCACTCCCTGCCTGTCCGCAGATCGAGACTTCAACCCCGTTTTCACGGCAGGCCCGGATTGCCTGATCAATCAGTGTCAGGACAGCCGGATGTTTCGGCCAGTACATATCGGTAACATTCTCGTTATTCCGATCGATTGCAAGGGTGTACTGGATGAGATCGTTTGTACCAAAGGAGGCGAACCGTATGCCAGCCGAGATGAAGTCTCTGATGATGATCGCTGATGCCGGAATCTCGATCATGACCCCGAGATCGACCTTATCGACATCAACCCCTCCCTCGCGGAAGAGTTCCCTGGCTTTTATGAACTCGGCTGGATGAGAGACCATCGGGAACATGATCCCGAGGTTATTGTATCCGAGCGCCCAAAGCCGTTTAAAGGTCTCAATCTGAAGCCTGAACTGGGCCGGGCTCTGGAGATCCCGGCGGATTCCCCTCCAGCCAAGCATCGGGTTGTGTTCGATTGGTTCATGCTGGCCGCCCTGCATGTTCCTGAACTCATCGGTCGGGGCATCCAGGGTTCTGACCCAGACAGGTTTTCCCGGGAAGGCATCGAGCACCGTTTTGATACCGTTCATCAGTTCGGTGATGAACTCTTCTTCTTTTTTATGTTCGATGTACCATCCGGGGGTCTTGTTCAGACCAAGGATCAGATGTTCGATCCTGAGCAGACCGACGCCGTCTGCACCGGTAGCTGCTGCCCGTGCTGCTGCCTCGGGCATGGAGACATTCACTTTCACCGATGTTGCCGTAATGATCTTCGGCGTGACCATCACCGTGCCGTCGGTTGCTGATGAGGGCTGTGCCGGTGCTGCTTTCTCAATGATTCCGTCGTAGATGATCCCTTTCTCACCATCAACGGTGATATGTTGCCCTTCCTTCAGGATCACGGTCCCCTTGCGGGTACCGACGACGGCAGGTGTGCCAAGTTCACGCGAGACAATGGCAGCATGACAGGTCATACCCCCCTCATCAGTGACAATGGCAGCAACTTTCCGCATTGCAGGGACCATGTCCGGATTCGTCATCCGGGTGACCATGATGTCCCCTTCATTCACTTTTCCGATATCCTTCACATCATGGACGATGGTGACTTTACCACTTGCAAGGCCGGGAGAAGCTCCCTGACCCTGTAGGATAATCCGCTCTGCCGGTGCCGTATGCTGTTCCTCCTTCTTTTTTCCGGATGATTTGATGGTCGTTATCGGACGTGACTGCAGGACATATATCTTCTCGCCTACAATGCCCCATTCCATATCCTGGGCAACGCCGTAGTGTTCCTCGGAAACAATTCCGTATGTTGCAAGACGCCTAATCTCTTCATCAGAGAGAACCTGGAGTTCCTGGCGGTTCTTCTCAATGTCCCTCGTTATTGTTCCATATTCTCCGTCAGCCACAATCTCAAGGATTTTAGCCGATATGAGCGTATCGGTGACACGGTCCAGGCGCCGGTCATACACGTATTTATCCGGTGAAACAGAGCCGGATACGACTGCTTCTCCAAGACCCCAGGATCCTTCTATGATGGCATGGGGTTCCCCGGTGATCGGATGAGAGGTGAACATGACACCTGCTTTCTCTGAAGGGACCAGTTGCTGAACAACAACGGCGATATTTACGGTATGATGATCAAATCCCTGTTTTGCCCGGTAATAGATGGCTCTCGCCCCGTACAGGGAAGCCCAGCAGGTCTGAACGGCTTTCAGAAGGTTTCCGGCGCCCCTGATGTTCAGGACCGTTTCCTGCTGGCCGGCAAAACTTGCGTCAGGAAGGTCTTCAGCCGTCGCACTGGATCTGGCCGCAACGATCGGGCCGGTCTTTGAGAGTTTTTCGTATGCCGTCCTAATCTCCTGTTTCAGATCCTCAGGGATGGGCGCATCATTCACCAGGTCTTTTGCCTTCTGTGCCGTGGATTCGAGAACATCATTGTCATCAACATCCAGCCCTTCAAGAAGCGTAAAGAGTTTCGTTTCGAGCCCGGTCTGGACCAGGAACCGTCTGAAGGCCTGGCTGGTTATTACGAAGGCCGGAGGAACAGGCAGACCAATCGAAGCCATCTCACCGAGGGAAGCTCCTTTTCCGCCGACGGATGGAATATCCTCCTTTCGAATCTCCTCAAGCCACAGAATATCAGGAACTCCCGTCATACACACACCAAATAGAATATCAGTAACAGATATCAGTACATACTCCTCCCGTTGTAGTAAAAGCATTTTCATCGGGCCGATCTGCACCAGACATGGTGTATCTTCAGGTGACACTATCTCAATTGGAAATTTATTTATGCTGATTAAGCACACCGTATAGGGCAATATCCCGCCTTAACTCAGACTGGTAGAGTGCGCGGCTGTAGTATGGATTGCCGATTGAGGTAACTGCGCGGCTACCGCGATGTCCCCGGTTCAAATCCGGGAGGCGGGATATGTACCCTTTGCCCAGATAGTGTAGTGGCCTATCATGTCGGCCTGTCACGCCGACGACTCGGATTCGAATTCCGATCTGGGCGTTCCTGTTTTCTGGTAATACCAGCATCTACTTAATGTTCAATTCGAAACCTAACAACTGATCTCAATAAGAAGAGGGGTTTGAATGGCCAGATATCTCATAGTAATTCTCCTTGTCCTTTCAGTTATGATGTGTCCGCTTGTTGCGGCAGACCGGCTCCCGAATGGCAGTTCAAGCAGCAACTTCCAGTCACCTTCGACAAGTAACCTCCAGATTATCGGGATGATGGACTCAAAGACCAAGGTCCAGATAGACACCTCCAACTTTGACCTGAACAGTACCGGTTTTCTCCACCAGGGGGATGCCTTCTCCTCGGTTCTGTATACGAAGGACACGATGACGAACGGTGGGTATCTTTCCGAGGCCAAGCATCAGAAATTTGACGAGGGTGGACAGGGTTCCGGGACCTATAACATTGATTCAAAGACCGTCACCACCTATGCCTCTGACTCCTCGATAAAAAGTCAGCTCAGCAATAAGGAGAAACTCTCCATGACCACTTCCGGAAACTGGTCCGAAACCGACAAAACTATTCATAACGTCCTCGTTGGCTCAATTATTGACGAATACATCGGGGGATTCAATAGTAATTATGAGGCTGGATCAGATGTCAAACTGAGTTCCGGACAGCTTGCAACAATCGCAAAAGCCCGTTCGGTCGGAAAAGATACGACTGTCCCTGCAGCGGTCAGTTACACCCTCGGGATCCATCCGGATAGTTCGACCGGTATGCCATACGCTGAAGGATCTGCTTCGACCAGGTTTGTTCTGACAAACGAGGAAGGGTACTCGAATACCACGAATTTCTCATCGACGAACCAGCTCGTTGACGAGACATCTGTCGATGGCCTGATCTTCCACTTTGGAAAAGCGTTTGAAGCCAGTTCAGGAGTTGAGAGCTGATCCATCCCTTCTTATGAAGAAACTATTTCCTCTTTTACAAGTGACCTAATACCATTCAGAATGATGATAATCCGTCCGGCCCTCCTCCTGGTTCTGTTCATGATACCCCTGTCAGGAGTCCTTGCTGCTGAGACCCTTGTTATTCCCGGATTTGACAGTTCAGTGAAGGCCTCCTCATCTGTTGCGAATATACAGGATGTGACGGTTGAGTCTGCCCTGAAAACACGGCTCGTGGCGGAAGATGCCTCGATCCCTGAGTCAGTCAGGTACACCTTCAGCCTGAAAGGGTTGAACGGGTCTCAATCCGGTGCACGGGGGATGGCACGGACCGAGTTTGTTATTCACGGATATGAAGCGCACAATAATTCGCTCAATATCTCCGGTGATCTCTCGTTCCATGATACCACCGAGGTTGTCGGGAACATCTCAGAATTGCTGAAGATCTTCTCGTTCGACTCCGGGATCAGGGTGTGACAAATGACTGTAAAAATACCCTCCCTTACCGGCATTCTCCTGGTGCTTTTTCTGACAGGCATCACATCTGCCGTCGATTTTACGTATATGCCTGTTGATTATGGTACTCCGGCGAATTTCACGCTCTGTCACCCTTCTGTGAAAACCCTCGAAGGTGAGACGATATCTGCTGATTTTGTAGCTGATCGTACGGTTGGTGATGCACCGTTGACCGTGCGGTTCTATGATACCAGTTACGGGTTTGCTGATTTCTGGGAATGGGATTTCGGTGATGGGAATGTATCATATGCCCAGAATCCCTCTCATACCTACGGACAGCCGGGAACCTATGACGTCAGTCTCCGCATTGGTAGCAGGGTCTCGTATGAAACCTCTACCGCACGGTATAACAAGACCGGGAAGGGTCAGTTTACTGACATCACGTATTCCAGTATCGACCGGGAGATTGAGTACATCACGGTAAACGAGAAGGGTTCTGGAACCACAAAACCGGTCCCTGCCGGGTGGTACCCCGAGCCGGCTCAGCCGGTAATAATGCCTTCAGGCCAGACCGGCGTGAAAGGGAATGTCGAACTCGATGCAGCAACGATCACGATCACCCCGACTACCCAGAAAGGATTCACTGACACCCTGAGTATAAACGGGATCTACAGAATTCATACTTCAACCCCGTATAATACTGCCTATTAATCCGTTTTTTTATGAATCGTCATACCTCCATCTCTGCGTTACTCAGTATCACTGCCCTTCTTATCCTTGCCGGTTTATCCGGATGCCTCGATGAGAAACCGGTAAATATTGCAAACGTCTCGAAAGAACTTGAAGAAACATCAGTATCAGAAGAATCAGGTGGCAATTACTCAGGTGCCCTCGTTGCATCCCGTGCCGCCCTGAACCTGAACCCTGAAAACATTTCCCTCTGGTTAAAATCCGGAGATTTGCTCAAATCCGCCGGGAGACCTGATGATGCCCTTGCAGCATATGAACGGGCTATCCGTCTGGACCAGGCCAACCAGACGGCACTTTCCCGAAAAGCAGCCCTGCTCTTCTCAATGGGTGACTATAACGAGTCTGCAGTCCTTGTGGACCGGATTCTCCGGGTATACCCGGATGATGCGGATGCCCTCGTGACCAGGAGTGATATTCTCGAACGCTCGGACGATTACGAGCAGGCCCTGTCGGCCCTGACCGCTGCGGCCGCAGTAGATCCGCAAAACCCGGAGATATGGGTTCGAATTGCACGTATTTCCACGGACCTCGAACAGTACAACAATGCAGCAAAAGCTTATGATACGGCATTGAAACTGAACCAGAGCGATTTCAGTTCCTGGAAGGAACTCGGTGATCTTCTCAGGTATGCCGGCCGGTTCCGGGAGGCAGCCGTGGCCTATAACAAAGTGAACATCCTGCAGCCCGGTTCGTCTGATAATCAGAAGATAGAGGCCGAACTGCTTGTCAAGTCGTTCCAGTATGACAAGGCCGCCCTTATCTATGATCTTCTTCTGAAAGAGCATCCAGATGATACTGAGCTTCTGAATGCCGAGGCAAAAGTCCTGAACATGCTCGGGCAGTATGATATCTCGGCAAACATCTCCCGGATGGTATTGGACAAAGGACCGGATGCGCAGGCGTGGTCCAATCTCGGGTTCTCATATGCAAACAAGGGCGATTATAACAGTTCCTTTGCTGCATTCAATGAATCATTAAAGATGGATCCAAAAAACGATGCCATCCTGACAAATATCGGATATCTCCTGATTCAGAAGGAAGAGTTCGGTTCGGCCAGGGACGTACTCATCAATGCCACCCAGATCAATCCCTCATCTCCCACCAGCTGGGCATACCTGGCGAGATCACTGACTAACCTGGAACAGTACGGAGAAGCAGAGAAAGCAGCAAAGAAAGCAACCGAACTCTACCCTGACCTCTCAGACAACTGGTTCCTCCTTGGTGATGCTTCTTTCAGAAACCGGGACTTTGAAACGGCATATAATGCCCTTGGAAAGGCGTATGAGCTGGATCCCCAGAACCAGATGACCTGGCAGTACTATGTCGAGGCGATGCATAAGATGGACCGGGGTGAACAGTCCCTTCATTTCTATGACCAGACCCTGGCGGTAAATCCCAATCTCACCTGGGCCTGGATGAATGCCGGGTACGCCGGTGAACGTGCCTCGCGGTACGATATCGCGGAGGATGCATACAAGGGAGCTATCAAATCAGATCCGAATTCGACACAAGCCTGGATGAATCTGGGGTTTGCCCATTTCAAGCAGGGGAATTATTTCGGCGCTATTGATGCCTTCACGCATGCTGCGAATCTTTCCCCCAACACCACCGCCATCTACGTGAACCGGGGGGCTTCCTACCTGCTCATCGATGATCTCGAGAACGCAAAGGCTGATTATGATAAGGCACTCGAGATAAATCCGGATGACAAGGATGCGATGTACGGGATGGGAAGAACCCTGTACCGTCTCGGACAGATATCAGAAGCGTTCCCGTATTTCAAAAACAGTGGAGAGAATATCTACATTGCCAGGATTTATGACAATCTCTACCAGGGATATACTTTCTTTTCAAACGACTGGAATTACTGGCGGTACAGTTACCAGTGGTAATTACCAGTGATGGGCATATCCCCGGGGAGGAAGGGGGATTTCGTCACAGAAAACTCCCTTCCCCGCTGAAACGACTCCGATAACCGTACACTCCGGTTCAAGAGTTTCTCCCCGCTCTGGTGGGATGGTAAAGAGGAGTTCAAAATCCCCACCACCGAACAAGACATCCTCCTCTTTCACACCAGCTGCTCCCGGAAGCAGTTCTCTCCTGATATTCATTCTTACCGCTGAAGCAGTCGCAAGATCATGGAGCGATATGGCGAGACCGTCACTGATATCCATCATCGCTGTTGCCCCGGTGTTCCTGATCCTGATTCCCTCATAAACCCGGGGTGTTGGTTCGCAGAGATCTTTCCGGTACTCCGGGCTTCCGGCAAGCCCTGCCATCGCCCGGCCAAGTCGTCCGGTTACCCCGATGAGATCACCCGGACGGGCCCCGGTTCTTAAAACCGGTTTTCCATCCGGAATTAACCCAATCCCGGTCGATACTATTGTCAGTTCGGAATGGGAATCCAGATCCCCGCCGGCATACACCATGCCATACCCTGCTGCACAGTCTGAAGCACCCTGAACAATACCTGGCAGGCGTTCCGGCCTGTCGAGACCGATTGCAAGAAAAAGCCAGGCAGGACTGGATCCCACCGATGCAAGATCAGATATCGTGACGGCGGCAGCCATCCACCCGATCTGCCAGTCTGATATCCCCTCCGGAAAATCGGTCTGTTCATGGAGCATGTCAGTGGAGACCGCCATCCACCCTCCCGGGCCGGGGAAGACGGCACAGTCGTCACGACAGTGTTCATCCCCGATAATCGCAGTGATATCCCTGAGCATCTCCCGGTCATCCATGTTTTCGCCGCTCCCGTTCCCGTTCAGCACGGTACTCCTTCATAAGATCGTCAAGCATCTCTTCCTTCTGCTCCTTGTGGTAGCGGGAATGCTCTTCCTGCCAGGCATCGACGGCTTCTTCAAGATGCTCACGAACACAAACCCCCACTTCACCCTTGATCCTGACCGGAACATCATTCTCTGAAACGAACGGGAGTTCAAATTCATGGAATAGTCTTTGTAAGGGTTCATTCATCTCACCGCTTTTTTTTCCAAGGATGAGAGCAGATACCCCTGCATCATGCAGTTCCTGAAGAGAAGCCCGCCCCCAGGAGCCGACTGATTTGACATACACTGGTTCGTCTTTTTTCAGCCCGGCAAGACTGGTAAGCACCCTGATGTTCTCACGCGAGAGATCCTCGAGAACCCGGATCGGGAGATTTCCCTCCTCCTGGCCGGTTTCGGTCTCTTTTATCCGTTTCAATCTCCGGGAGAGTTTTTTGCTGTTCTTCTCCTCCTGTCTGAGCCGGTGTTTCAGGTTTTCAATGATAAGATCCCTCTTTTTTACCTCGGGATCTGAACATACCCCTGCTTTCAGGCTCTCTTTTAGGGATTGGATCTGCTGGTTCCGGGAGGCGATCATCTGCCTGAGCCGGTTGTTATCTGCCTGGAGATCACTGACGATCATCCTGAGATCTTTGAGGTTTCCTTCAAGAACCCGTATCCGTTCGTCTCCTGAACCGAGGGATATCGCAGGTTTCTGATCCTCTCTCGGCTTTACGCCATGACTGCGGCTCTCGAGGATCTGCTCTACCGTCTGCCCGCGGGTGAATCCGGCCTTCACATCCTCGAGATTGACACCCGGGGGGATCCTTCTAATGATCCCGGCCCACTTGTGATTCCAGTATCTGAATGCCTCAATCGCAGCAGTGAGGGCGTCACGTTCGTGATCATTGCCGTACCCGTATTTCCCGGCAAGCTCGTATTTCGTGTTGACACTGATATCCTGGCGGGGAATATAGGCAACTGCCTGGAATGCCCGTCTGATCTTCTCAACTGAAAACGGCATCGGTGAGACATCGGTGGCGATGATAAGTGGCTTTCCGAGCATGTAGAGGAATTCTATGACGTCTGACATCCCCATCTGCCGTGAACTGTGGATCCTGACCAGCTCACCGTCCAGGTTCAGGGCTGCAATTCCGATAGTGGTTCCGGGATCAATCCCGATAATCAGGTGCCGCGGCTTACCGCTCAGCGGGACATAGCGGATCCGTTCAAGTCGTCTCCCGATGATTCTGATCTGGACATCCCCGCCCCGTGATGGAGAGACCGGTATCTCTTCTCTGGTTGCCCGCACATGGAAGAGAACCCGTGATAATCCTCCAAATGCTTTGAATTCCTTCTTCCAGTAATCAAGACCTGCCATCTTCAGTTCCTGGTCGATTGCCCGTGCATGGGAGAGGACATTCCCGTGGATCTTCCGGGCATACCGGTTCTGGCTCCATCCTCCTTTTCCGGGTGAACGGTTCCGTGAGACGACAATCTCGGTCTCCTTTTCAAACGCAACCACCTCAACCCCTGCGCCGTGGTATGCAACCCAGGCGATGGCCCTCGCTTCCCCGAAGGGATCAAACTTGTCAAAGGAGAGATTGTACCGCCGTGCGATCTCGATCAGCCCGGTCTTCTGTTCACCGCCTGTTACCGAGACAAACTTCGTCTTCGGCGGGAGGGATTCAAGGAACCGGTAGAGATCCTGGGTATGGTGAGCTACTTCCTGGATACTATCAACGGCGAGAATGTCTGGCTGGTACTGGTGAACCATCCTGAACAGCCGGTGGAGTGTGACAGATGTTTCTCCGGTGATATTGCCATCTTCAACGGTTACCAACGCGTAGGTTGGCTGGACCGTATGGGACCTGACAGATCCCCTGATGATATCAATACCAAAGATCTTCACCCTATCACGCGGGCTCTGAGTTCCTCAAGAGAACACTCAATCCTGTATTTCCGTTGGAAAAACCTGCTGATGGTTTCAAGGTCATGATCAAGGATCTCTTTAGCATTGAGATGATCCGGGGATACCCATTGCGGCCAGTCGATGATCCAGACCTTCTCCCCATCGGTCATGATATTATATTCCGAGAGATCCCCGTGGATGAAACCTTTCCGGTAGGCTTTGGTGATCTCGGTGATGATCGATTCAAAGACCGGCTCAGGATTATCAAGGGTGACAACATTGAGATTTGCGCCCTGGAGAAGTGACATGGCAATCACGTTCCGGCTCATCGAAATCGGAACCGGGACCGAAACCGTCCGGTAGAGGGCAGAGAGAGCAAGGTATTCCTGCTCGGCGGAGAGGTGGGAGGCAAGGATCCACGGACAGTGTCCGTTATCAGGCATAAAGGTCCGGCTCTTGCGGGCGGTCTGAAAAGACCGCTGACCGAGGCGGTGAAGCTTGAGGATGAGGGGTCCTATTCCGAGTGCCTCGTAGACTATTGCCTCCTTTCCCTCTCCTACCATGGAACCAAGTGCTGATATGACTCCTTTTTTCGTCAGGTGTTCAATGGCAAGGGTATCATACCCGGTGAAGATCAGGGCATATCCCTGGTACGGAACCTGGGCGCTTTTCACCAATCCTCTCTCCATCAGCCTTCCTGCACGGTACCGGGTCTCGGTCTCTGACAGGCGGGTATTGTGGATCAGTTCCTCAAGGGGAACCCAGTCGTACCGTTTCATGAGGTACTCGACTGACTGGAGAACCTTGAGATCATATTTATGGAGAGACCGGATCAGGTCTGCTGAAAGAGGCATCCGCTTAGGGTTTATGGTATCAGTTCGTTAAATTTCATTGTATGTCAGAACGGTGTGACCGGTGCAGCCGTGACGCGATCCTCTGCCAGCAATATTCCGGCCGTCATCTCTGTGCCGTACACCTTGCCGCCGATCTGATCCGTCGTGCCAAGAAAAAAGTGAGGATGCAGGGTGGATTAGGGAAAGGAGGTAATGCAGCAGTTTTATGGGAAGGGTGCCGGACCCTGCCCCTTCTCTCATTTCTTGATCTGCTCTGTGGAGACCGGAGAGATCTCTCTTTTTTCCTGATCATAGTCCCCGGATACTGTTCAGATCCGGAACCATACACCGGGTCCTTCAGGATCCCGTATACTCATCTCTCCCTTTCGTTCCCTGAAGGATCCGGCCGGCCGGCAGAATCATGTTCTCTCTCTCCCCTGCTGAATCCTGATCGCCTCTCTGACCTGGTCCGTATCGCCACCGGGAACGGGATCCGGATCATCTTCCGATCGGAAACCCTGGATGACCTGGCGGCAGGGATTCTCAGGCAGGTGCTTGAGGGTGATACCGCTTCACTGGTTGGTATGGACATCCCGTCCAGGCTCGCAATCCGTACGCCCTTCGGAGAGATACCATTCCCCGAAGTTGAGCACTTTACCGCTTTTTCCGGGCACCCGGTCCCTGACAGATGCCTGGCACCAGAATGCGGGGTCTTCTCCCTCCTTGAAACGCTTACCGCCAGTCATCCATCCGTCCCGTATGCTCTTCTCTCGTATGGCCGGAAGATAGCAGCCCTTTCCGGGAAGAACACCCTGTACTGATCCCGTCCGGTCTGGAAAATTAATGGCAGGCCGGAATGACCTGTCAGCATATTTCTTAAGAACGCTCCTCAGATAGAACATCATGCAACCGAACCGGGATCCGGGGAAGACCATCAGTGAGATTGAGGATCTTCTCCGCCAGTCGCTTGAAGTCACCGGGGCAGAGGGGTATGTCATCGGAGTGTCCGGAGGTGTTGACTCAGCGGTTGTTGCCGCCCTTTGTGTCCGTGCTGCCGGACCTGACCGGGTGCATGGGATCTTTCTCCCGAGTGACCTGACCCCGGTTTGTGACCACAGGGATGTCGCTGATCTCCGGTCAGCGTTTGGATTCTCCCTCTCAACCGTTTCAATCGGGAGGATCCTGGATGAATATATGAGAATTCCCGGATTTACCATGACCCCGTACCTTCTGGGGAATCTGATGGCACGAATCCGGATGAGCATTCTCTATTACCACGCGAACCGGGATGGAATGATGGTCTGCGGAACGTCGAACCGGACCGAGTATCTTCTCGGGTACTGTACAAAATACGGGGATAACGCGGCTGATATCCAGCCGATTATTCATCTTCAGAAGAGTGAGGTATGGGAGTGTGCCCGTATCCTGGGAGTACCTGATCAGATCATCATCCGGGCGCCGAGTGCCGGCCTCTGGGAGAACCAAACCGATGAAGAAGAACTGGGATTCACCTATGCCGAACTAGATTCTGTCATTACCGCTCTTGAGGAATCGGGATGGAGAGTTACAACACCCCGTGAGGAACAGATACTGGCGAGAATTAACCGTTTCTCACATAAGAGAAATCCGCCCCCTCAGGTGAAAAGGGAGAGTGCCTGAAACGCATTCCGATATTTCCGTGGATTGTTCAGGAAATCAAGTCTTGTCTCATCCCCGATCATCTGGTACAGGGATCTGTTGGGGAACGGATCAGGAAGCGGTCCGGCTGGCACCTGCCTGAGTTCCGCAGCCGCCTCCCCGTACTCTGCGTTTTTTCTTATCGATCCATCTGCAAAGAGATAGCAGGCTGCCCCCCTCTTCTGTTCATATGGCCTGTAGTCGCTCGAGAATGACGAGCTCACGAGATTCGCCATGGTGAGGGTATCCGGCCCGGGATTGATCGTAACATGCCCGTACCCGGGTGGAATAAGAACCAGGCTTCCTGCCGGTGCATCCACGAGGATGAGATCCCGAAGATCCATCCGCTGGAGGAGGTAAAGGGCCCTCCCCTCAAGAACTTCGTAGATTTCAGGATAATGATCCCCATCCGGTGCGACCGGATGGTAATGACCCTTTGTCTTCACCCATTCACCGCAGATGGTGAGAAACGGTATCCGGGTGACATCGTACCGTATCCGGTGGGAGGAAAGCCATGCCCGATCGTTCTCGTTCTTTGCGATATCACGGAACATCTCGTATACCGGCCCGCAAAAGGTGCATGAACGGTCGGCAAGCACTCCGGTCAGTTCCTCGCCGGTCCTGATATCTGGATTGTCAAGGACAAGATCGAGCATTATCATTGATTCTCTTTTTTCTATAATAGGGTATTCCCATAAATCCGGCTTCGGGATTCTCCTGAGTCTGTCCGGAACCGTTCAGTAGTCCCTGATATCCCGCATCTGGGAGATGTCAATCACTCCTTTCATCGCCTGCATCCGGACTGCCACTCCCTGTTCCTTGATCGCAGCCATCCAGTTTGTTCCCCCGAGGGCAGCAACCCCCATGTACTGGGGATCCACGGCGACTCCGAGGCAGGGGGTGTTGGGCAGGCCGACATCGAGAATGCCGGTGAAATAACTCTCGGTTATCTCCTCGAGAACTTCTTCCACCTTCTCCTCAGCTTCCATGTGGCATTGCCTGATGTTACCGAGAAGACTCCCGTTTCCGCTCTTCATTACCTGTATGATCGAGGTGATCTCCTGGGAGATAAGAACCTGGAGGGGATCGATCGTGGTATATTCGTACTTGATCAGGTGGGTAAATCGCCGGGGAATATTCTCGGTCACCTCGACAACTCCGCCACCGATGGGGGTCATAGGGATTCCCCTCTTTGTGAGGAGTCCGTCAAGGGTTGTACTGCAGAGCGTGAGCATTCCGCCATATCCGGCAGGAATGGTAAACCCGTCGATCTCTTCACCGCTATCAAGAATCCTGACGAGAGTGCTCGGGGATATCCCGGCATCACAGGTTGCGCGGAAGATATCGATTGCCTGGGTTATTGAGTCTGATGGAATGAGGGTAAGGTTGTATACAATCGTCCCGGTTCCTTCTGCCGGATTGAAGGTAACCTTCATTGCATAGTCCTCTATCCGGTGACTGACAAACCGGAGGGGATCGGTCATATCTCATTCTATCCTGTACAAAGATACAAATATTGTTCTTTTTACAAGGTGAACCATAGGTGATGGAACAGAGGATCCGGGAAAAAGCGGTTCGAGCACTCAGTGATATTTTGAAAACGGCAGGATATGATGTGCACCACGCCGCTCCCCCTCTCGATCTCTCAGCGAGCGCAGAGGGGAGATATCTTGTCATCATATGTTCGGATGACCGGGAAGAAGTTTCCAGGTTCGTGGATACCGAATATTCCATACGAACTGAATCCGGGGAAGAGAATTGCAGTAAACTGCTGATTACCTTTGATTCAACGATAGATGTCGACGGATGCCTCATCTGGTATCCTCAGGATTTTGTCCAGTATGCCGGTGAGATGGTCATGGCACGGATTCTTGGGAGATCAATCGCGATCCCGATGAATGAGGACTCCCGGCCGGGTCATACCGGTCTCTCTGTTGGGGAGGATGAACCTGGGGACAAAATCCGGATTCCCCATCTCCCGGTCAGAATTTCACGCGACACTGCCGAGGAACGTTCAGGAATTGCCGGCGTCGTCAGTCTCCGGTTCATTCCCTTCTGGCTGTACCGATATGTCTCCCGGGGAAATGCTTCATTTAAGGAACAGACCGTTTCATTTGACGGTTCGGGAACCGGTGCCGTGAATGCGATCAACGGAGTTTTTTCAGACATCGATCCTGACTCGGTCACCCGCCGGGAGATTCCTGCGTCATCAGATCTGGTTCATCCGGTCATCAGCCGGGAAGAGGCGATCACCCGCATCACCGGCCAGCTGGTGAAGATGATGACCCGGCAGGTGAAATCCCGCCAGGTAAAGGGAGATGCCATCTTCTATGAGGAGAAGAACCTCTCTCCTGACCATGAAAACTTTACTATCGAGCTGAAGGAGGTATATATTCCGGTCTGGCAGATCAAGGGAAAGAAAATCGTTGAGATAAATGCCAATACCGGTGAACGGCTTTCAGAACCGATGGATGACGGGGTAGAGGTCTTTTAAGACTTCTTTTTAAACACTCCCTGTAATTCTGCCAGACGTCCCAGAACCGCTTCCACGTGTCCGGGTACCCGGACGCTCCTCCATACACTCCTGATGATCCCGTCCGGATCCACGAGGAACGTCGACCGGTCAACACCCATGTACTCCTTCCCGTACATCTTTTTCTTCTTCCAGACGCCGTATGCTTCACATACACGGTGATCCCCGTCTGAGAGCAGTATCACCTTAAGATCATGCTTTTCCCTGAAATTCCTGTGACTGGCCGGGGTATCCGGGCTGATCCCGATCACAGCGATACCATTCGCAGCAAGTTCTTCGTATACCCCGGAGAAGGCAACCGCCTCGGCAGTGCAGGCAGAGGTGTTATCTTTCGGGTAGAAGTACAGAATAAACCAGTTGCCTGAGAACCTGCCCGGCTCATGGTTCCGGCCGGGTTTCATCAGGTGAGGGACGGAACAGAGTGGAATGCAGATAAAAATAGCAGCAATCGGGAAGATCAAGGAACAGTATCTCAGGGACGGGGTTGAAGAATACAGGAAGCGGATATCGGGATTCTGCACCTTCGAAATCAGCGAACATCCCGAGGTTCAGACTGCCGGGAACGATACCCGGGGGCCGGGAGGCGTAGGGGTGGAAAAGGAGGGGGTATTCCTCCTGTCCGCGGTCGGAGAAACGGATTGTGTGTTTGCCCTTGATCCTGCGGGCATCCAGATGGAGAGCAGATCGTTTGCAGAACGGTTGCACCGGTTTGAGCTTGAAGGGCCATACCGGATTGTCTTCCTGATCGGAGGGCCGGATGGTCTTTCCGATCAGGTCCGGTCACGGGCTGACATGCTTCTCTCCCTCTCAAAGATGACCTTCCCCCACCAGGTGGCCAGATTCATCCTCCTTGAACAGATCTACCGGTCATTCACCATCAGCCGCGGCCTGCCATACCACCGGTAATAATACCCGTTTAACAGTTCGTGAGAGGAATTTTACTGTCAGAATGGCCCTTCCCAGCGCCATGAGCATGAAACCGTATTGCACCGGTCTTTTGAATCAGGTCATCAACCGATACCGCCTGCTGATACAGGGATATCAGTTCCGGCCAGGGTGTTGCATATACAGAGGGATCAATCCAGGTCTCTGAATCCTGGTCAGGCCCGTAGATCATGATATCTTCGCCGTCAGAAATGTGCGCGGAGTTCTCTTCAAATCCTCCCCGTGAATCGAGCCTGATCCACCGGTTGAGTTGCTCAAGGTATACTGCCGAAAACCCGTGAAGTACATACCGGTATTCATCGTCTCGTACCCGCTGGTAACAGAGGCCTGCCGGTATTCCGACTGCCCGGCAGAGGGCGACGAATAGATGTGCCTTCGCAAAACAGAGGCCGTGTCCGGTCATCAGGACATCAGATGCTTTCCAGACAAGTTCATGTTTCCCGTCATCGCAGGTATGGACGATGCGATCCCGTACAAATGTGAATAATGCATGGATCTGGTCGGCCTCGGACGGGGCGTTTCTGGTCAATGTTCTTGCACAGGTGCGGATATCCGGATGGGTGCAGTTGATGACCTCGTTACAGGCGAGGTACGGTGCGGTGACATCCGGGGGACGGAGGGGGGGGAGATGCATCAGGTATCACCAGCGAGTATTTCAGGTGGCCAACGCATCAACATTCCTATCCGTCAGTACGAGGATCTCAGAAAAAAATAGAGGTATCTGTAATTACCCTATAGGCTATCAGTATTTTTTCAGGAGGTATGGTATGAATTATCGGGATTGCCAACAGAGATCTCACATACATGAACCGGATATCTCCTCCCGTTTCTGCCCTTTTTACCGACCTCTATGAGTTGACCATGATGCAGGTCTGGTTCAGCCAGAACACCCATACCCGGCGGGCCTGTTTTGACCTCTTCTTTCGAGAAAATCCTTTCAACGGAGGATATAGTGTCGTCTGCGGTATTGATGATGCGATTGTATTTCTGACTGAAGCTCGATTCACCCCTGAGGATATCCGGTACCTCGCGTCCCTCGGGCTCTTTGATGAGTCTTTCCTTTCCTGGCTCTCCTCCTGGAAATTTGATGGAACCGTGCATGGGATGGCGGAAGGATCACTGGCTTTTCCGAATGAACCGGTTATGAGGATTGAGGGGAGTATCGCGTCATGCCAACTGGTCGAGACAGCGCTGCTGAACATCCTCAACTTCCAGTCGCTCATCGCCACCAAGGCCTCTCGGATAAGCGGGGTGATCGGGTGGGATCTGGTGATGGAATTCGGGGCACGGCGGGCCCAGGGGCCTGACGGTGCCTTTTCCGCAGCCCGTGCAGCGTACATCGGCGGCTGTTCGGGAACGTCGAATGTCCTCGCGGGAAAAGAACTGGGCATTCCGGTGAAAGGTACCCATGCCCATTCCTTTGTGATGGCTGCATCATCAGAGGTCGAAGCATTCCGCCAGTTTGTCGCCTGTTACCCTGACGGAGCGGTTCTCCTGATCGATACATATGACACCCTGGGGAGCGGACTCCCCCATGCCATCATGGTAGCACGGGAGATGGAGGAGCGTGGTCAGCGTCTTTTCGGCATACGGCTTGATAGCGGAGATATATTAACCCTTTCCCGCCGGTGCAGGGAAATCCTCGATGGTGAGGATCTATCGTATGTCCGGATCATCTGTTCCGGTGATCTCGATGAATATCACCTGGCAAAACTCCGTGATGCCGGCGCACCCGTTGACGGGGCAGGCATCGGAACCAGGCTCGTAACCGGGAATGAATCTCCCGCCATGACCGGTGTCTACAAACTGGCAGCGATCGCAGGAGATGACGGTACGATACGCCCGGTCCTGAAACTGACTGACCAGACGGCGAAGCAGACGCTCCCCGGGGTAAAACAGGTATACCGGACCTTTGATACCGATGGCATGATGGCGGGTGACTGTATCGATCTGGCTCATCCCGAAACCGGCATAGTACCTGAAACCTTGAACCCGGGGAAAATAGTGCCCCTCTTACAGCCCCTGATGGTATCGGGATCGCCTGTCCGGCCCGGGAGGACCATCCACGAGATCCGAAACACCCTCCGGTCAGCCCTCCAGCTTCTTCCCGGGCAGTATCTCCGGATTGAACAACCTGCCACCTATCCCTGTACTATCGGGCCAAACCTTACACGGGTGAGGGACCAGGTATCACACTCCCATCAGATATCATCGCCAGACACCTGAAGCGTCCTCGAAAGCGGATGCTGTCCTTCCAGGCGGTTGAACGACGGATGAGCGGGGTGATGGATGCGAGAAAAAAGGTTTTCCGGGTAAAAAAAGGAGCCGGGTACTTACTCGACAATCATGGCTTCTTCATACCGGTCTTCGGTTGCGAGGAGAAACTCCTGGGACATATGCAGGGAGTCTTTCGGACAGATGTCGTTGCACTGACTGCAGAAGACACACTGGGTCACCCATACCCTGATTCGTTTCGTTTCAGGAAGAAACTCGATGGCGTTGGCCGGGCATACCTTGATGCACATCCTGCATCCGATACAGGTATCCCGGTCATAGTGGATCTTCCCCCTGAACTTTGGCGGTGTCTGAACGGGGGGATGAATTACAGCCTTCCCTTCTCCGACTGCCTTGAGAAACCCGGTTACTGAGGGGGGGAGGTTTCGTGCAGGGAAGAAATTGGTTGCCGGTTTCTTCAGGATCTGCCTGAGTACCATCGGAACTGATGGAAGCCTGATCATAATCCGCACCCCCCGGTACTGATCATTCCGTCAATTACCACCAGGACCAGCCCGATAAGCCCGATCCCGGTGAACCAGCCCCAATACATCGAGACGAGGGTATTGATCCGGAACCGTGCCATAACAACCCGGATGACGGTCACCGAGAAGAAGATGACGATCATTGCCTTTACGAGGAAGAAGACGAGATCAACCCCTGCCGCGGCAATCCCTGAAAGCCCGATCACCGGCGAGAGGTTCCAGGGGAGGAAGAGGATCACCGCAAGCCCTGCCATCGCAACAAGTTTTACTGCCATCGAGAGAGTGAAGAGGGCGAGGTTTTTCCCCGAGTATTCCACGAGGAGCCCCCCGCAGAGTTCGGTCTCGGCCTCGGGCGTATCACAGGGAATCCGGGAGAGTTCTGCCGGCGTCACCCAGGCAAGCACGATCAGGAGAAGAATACAGCCGATGATGCCGACCGGCCCGACAACCTCCCAGATAGACGTGGACATGAGGGTCTGCAGAGAGAATGGGGCGACATATCCCGCCACGGCAAGGCGCCAGGCGATGGCCACGATCGCGATTGCAAGGGGGAACTCGTATGCAATCATCGTCACCATCTCCCGCTGGGCACCGACACTGGCATACGGGGAACCTGATGCGAACCCGCCTGCCACCATGGCGAGGGCGGGGATGGTCAGGAGGTACATGATCAGGATAAGATCCCCCCATTCGCCGGTGACCGGGACAGGAGCACCAACCGGGCTGATACTGCCAATCGGGAGGTACACGAGGACCATTACCGCTGATGCAAACGCAACGATCGGTGCCGCATTGAAGAGGAACGGAATAGCGTTCGCAGGGACGACAGAATCCTTACACAGCAGTTTCCGGACATCGATGAACGGCTGGAGGAGGGGCGGACCCTGGCGCATCTGCATCCGGGCAGCACAGATCCGGTCAATCCCCATGATCAGGAGTCCTGCCCCGGATCCGAAGATCGTGACGGCGATGACCCCTGCGAGGGCAATAAACAGATCATTCATCATTCCTGCATCCTCCGTGTTTTCTCAACCGATAACCGGTGCAGGTGTTCTTTTGTCAGGATACCGGCCCCGCTATCACCAGCTATGACGACCCGGTCTGTACAGGACATACAGGGATCGATAGAAGCGACGATGATTGGTATATCGGCGATCTGTTCACCTTTCAGGATATCAACCCAGGCCATCTGGTTTGAGTAGGTGGAAGCCTTTACCTTCCACATCTCCGGTGATTCCTGCTTCCCGTTCATCCTGACGTAATGGGTGTCTTCTCCCCGGGGTGCTTCGACTCTTCCGAATGCTTCTCCGGCAGCTTTCTTGAGATTCAGGAGGATCTTGGCGTACTTCTCCTCGCCAAGGACCGGGCCTTCAGGCATCTGGTTCATACACTGCCTGATGATCCTGATCGATTGGGGTATTTCGTACAACCTGACAACAATCCGGTCATACACATCGCCGAGGGTTTCCTGACCGTAGACATCCGGAAGGATGACATCAAAGTCAACATCACCGTATGCGGCATAGGGAGAATCACGCCTGACATCCATCTTCAGGCCGGAAGCCCGTGACGTCGGGCCGACGGTCCCGAGCTCAAGGGCACGCTTCTTCGGGAGTATTCCTGCGTTTCTGCACCGCATCTGGATGGTTTTATCGGTCAGGAAGAGTTTCACCATCTTTTCAAAGATTCCCTCGTAGTACTGGAGGGCCTGCTCGATCCGCGGGAACATGTCAGGGGTGATATCCCGGCGGGTACCCCCGATCATGATAATACCGTAGTTGATCCGGTTTCCGGTGATGTACTCGATTATATCCACCGACTCTTCCCTGACCTGCCAGGCGAGGTAGAAGAGGGTATCAAACCCGAGTTCGTGTGCTGCAACACCGGCCCAGAGGAGATGTGACTGGATCCGCTCGAACTCGGCGATGATCGTCCTGACGTAAAAAGCACGGTCAGGCACTTCCACTCCCGCTATCTGTTCGACGGCATGGGCGAATGCCATGGCATGGGACACCCCGCAGATACCGCAGATCCGGTCACAGAGGTGAAGGATCTGTACCGGGTTTCTCCGCATACCCATCCATTCGATCCCCCGGTGAGCCCGGCCGGGAGCAAAGTCCACCTCCTCGATCACCTCACCCTGGATTTTGAAGGTGAAGTTGATCGGCTCTTTCAATGCCGGGTGGATTGGTCCGATTGGCATCTCGTATGGTGCATTCTTGCTGCTCATTCCTGTTCACCTCCTTTTTTTCCTTCTTTTACAGGCGGAACTTCCGGTTCTGCATTCCCGGGTTCCTGCTTGTTTTCCGGTTCAGCAACGGTCACTGCCGGTGCAGGCCGGTCAGTCGGCCGGTCTACTTTCCAGAGTTCCCGCACCATGGACGGGGGGATACCTTTCTCGTCCTTGCGCCACGGGTAAACATCCATGGGGAAATCCTCGGGCAGGAAAATGCGGCGGGAATCCGGAATCCCGTCAACGATGATCCCGATCATATCCTGCTTCTCCCGTTCAGTGTAGACAGCCCCGGGAATGATGCCCGATATCGTCGGGACATGGGGATCCGTCTTCGGAACATGGACGGTGATGTTTATCTCTATCTCCTCGAATTCCCCGCCGAAGAAGATCTGCATCGTGTATATGAGGTCTATCATCTCACCGGCATCGGCAGCGGCAACAACCCCGAGATGGGGGAAGTCAATCGAGACGATCTCCTCGATCACCCTGAGGAGATTTTCCCTGTCGCAAGTAAGCCAGAGAGAACGCTTGGGTCGTTTTTTAACTCCTTCTCCCCACAGGACGATTCGGATATCAGAAACTGCATTCCCGGTTCGTGCCGTGATGCGGGCGCCGACCTCTTCGGGTGTCATCGTTGCTCTCATACCTTCGCCTCCTCCTCGAGACGCTCGAGTTTTTTGATCGCCTGGACCACCCCGTAGATGATGGCCTCCGGGCGGGGGGCACACCCGGGGACATAGACATCCACCGGAATAACCTGATCAACCGGACCATCAAGATTGTAGGAATCGTAGAAGACGCCTCCCGACTGGCCGCAGGTGCCGACGCACAGCACAACCTTCGGTGCGGGCATCTGTTCATACACCCGTTTTACCTTGTCCCGCATCTGTCGCGTAACCGGGCCGGTGACGAGGAGCACATCGGCATGGCGTGGAGAACCGACGAGCCTGATTCCGAACCGTTCAGGATCGTACCGTGGACAGATCGTGGCGACGATCTCTACATCGCAGCCGTTACAGGATCCGGTATTCATGTGGAACACCCAGAGGGAGCGGTTAAACGACGGGGAGAGTCTCATCTGAAGATCACCACCATGACCAGAAGCAGTGCTGTTACGGCCAGATAGGCAAGGACGTAATCGGAGGCATTCCCTGTATGGAGCGGTTTTATCCATCGGTAATACCCGGAGAGGGCATCAGTATACCCCCAATAGAGGTTTCCTCCCCTGATATGAACGGCTCCCTTCTCGGGCTCTTTGTTCCCGGAGAGGTACGGGGCTGCCCCGTCCTTTCCGGCAGGGTGATCTCCTTCACCGCGTCGCCAGATGATCCAGCCGATGATCATGGCGACGATAAAGGCAGCAAGCCAGAAGATCGCGTTCCAGGAACCGAATCCGGTAGAGAGGGTGAATGATCCGACCATCAGACACCTCCGAGCACAGCCGAGACATACCCGGTATGATCCACGAGTGCTGTTGCAGCCGGGGCAACAATGACATCCACCACCTGCTGGGGGAACAACCCGAACAGGATGACAAGCAGGGCGAGGATTCCCATTCCGACAAGCATCGGAAGTGGTGCTTCCTGGACCCCGGAGTATTCAGGCAGTTTTGGACCCATGAAGATCGAGTGGAAGACTTTCACAAAGGAAGCAAGGGTCAGGATACTCACCACCATCGCGATAATGGAGAGGATCGGGCTGAATAAGAATGTAGATTCATAAATAAGCAGTTTTGATGCAAATCCGTTGAAGGGAGGGATGCCTGCGATGGCAAGGGCCCCGATCATGAAGAAGACCATCGTCCATTTCATCGAGTGCCCGAGTCCGCCGAGCTGGTTGAGGCTTCTTGTCCCGCACCGGTACATGATCACCCCGGCGGTCAGGAAGAGGAGTCCCTTGTACAGGGCATGGTTCATGATATGGAAAAGCCCGCCCTTCAATGCCGTCATTCCCACGCTCTGCATCAGGCACGGGCTCGACATCGCGGCAAGCCCGACTCCTACTCCGAGGAGCATGTACCCGGTCTGGGAGACAGCATGGTATGCCATGAGCCGTTTGACATCCTTCTGCGGGATGGCCATGGTGACCCCGACAAACATCGAGAGAACACCGAGGACAATGATAATCCAGCCGATCGTGACCGGATTGATGACCTCGCCGTATACAGAGAAGGCAATCCTGAAGAGACCGTAGAGACTTGCCTGGCTTGAAACCACGAGGAACGCGGTTACTGCCGAGGGAGCCATGGAGTACGAATCAGGTGTCCAGAAATGCATCGGCACCGCCCCGCATTTCATTGCCAGGGCGGTGAAGATGAGGACAAAGGCGATGATGTCAAGGACCGTCAGTTGCATCCGGTCGGCGATGACGGCCATGTTCAGGGAGTTATACTGGGCGAAAAGGAGACCGATGGCGAGCAGCACCATCATTCCGCCGATGG
Source organism: uncultured Methanospirillum sp. (assembly GCA_964637135.1). GTDB lineage: Archaea > Halobacteriota > Methanomicrobia > Methanomicrobiales > Methanospirillaceae > Methanospirillum. The sequence goes on from CAZWTX010000006.1 coordinate 114,806, forward strand.
TTGATATCACCCCGTACTTGAGACCGGCCTCTGCCGCAACCCCCCTGTCGACCCGGAAGGCGACGAGGGCAGCACCGGCAAGGGAACTGATCTCAAGGAAGACAAAGAAGTTGAAGATATCACCGGTCGCGATCATTCCGTTTACCCCGGCGACGAGGAGCATGAGCAGGGTGTAATACCCGTCCTTCCCTGAATGCTCTGCCATGCTCGTGATCGAGTAGACGGTAATTGAGAACCCGACGATGGCCGAGATGATCAGCATGAAGGCGTTCATCGCATCAATGGTGAATATGATCCGGATCGGAATCCCGCCCGAGTCTGGGGGAATCACCTGGCTGAGGTCAGATATCCCGAAGGCATACGTGATGGTGCCGCCGGTGAGCACTTCTGCTGCGATTAAAAGCCCGGTGCATGCGGTAAGCAGGGAAATGAGGAGAATCCATCCGTTTCTCATCCCGTCTCCGGCGCGGGAGATGAACGGGGTAAGAAACGCCCCGAGCAGGGGTAATGCGATCAGGAGTGCCGGTAAATTATCAAGTATCAGGTTCATGGTTACCCCTGGAGCTTATTGACGTTCCGAACATCTTTCGTCTTGTAATACCGCCAGATCAGCATGACAAATGAGAGCAGCAGTGCCTCGGTTGCGACACCGATGACGATGCTCGTCAGGGTGAGGGCCTGAACGGTCGGCATGACCATCTCAAGGGACGGTGCGTTCGTGAAGATCGGGGCCACCGAATCCCATCGGTACCCGATAGTGATGAGGAAGAGATTGACTCCGGCCTCAACCATCGAGAGACCCATGACGATCTTGATCAGATCTTTACGGAGAAGGATGGCATAGATTCCAAGGATTATGGTGATAGCCACCACAATATAGGGGAGATTATCTATCATTCTCCTTCCTCCATTGAATGTAATCCGTGTGTCATGTATACTATGATAATAGAGAGTCCGCCAAGAACCTCAACGCCCACTGCGATATTCATAATCGGAAGAACACCTGCAGTATTGAGGAAGCCGGCATTCACTCCGAAGGGAACTGTCTGGCCGAAGAGTCCACCTGCATGGGCGAGATAATTCATGAAGAAGGTACTGCCAAGGCCGATGGCAACGAGTGCCGTTCCGATGAAGAGTGAAAGACCGATTGTTTCGCTGTTCTGAAATGAGAGTTTACTGAACCGTGTCGTGACATCCTCAATCCGGTGTGCCACAAAGAGGAGGATAAACCCGGTCGCGAGGATTGCTCCGCCCTGGAATCCACCTCCGGGAGTGAGGTGGCCATGGATCACGATGTAGAATCCGAAGACGAGAATGAAGGGGAAGAGGATATCAGCCGTGGTCCTGACGATCTTACTCATATTCATAGTCTTCCTCCTTCTTCCGTTGCCTGAGAAGCACGGCGACACCCATCACGGCCGTGAAGAGCACACTGGCTTCGCCTAAGGTATCGAATCCTCTGAAGTCAAAGACGATCGAGGTTACGACATTGTTGGTAGCGGTCTGTTCCTGCCCGTGGGCGATGAAGTAATCGTCCATATCTGAGGCCTGTGGGGCTCCAAAGGGAATGGACAGGGCCACATATGCAAAGGCAACACTCATTACGATCAGGGTTCCCCATGCGAGAATGTCTCTCATCAGGCCACCTCCTCTTTATCCGTCGCCCGGATGGCAATGATGTAGATGGCCGTTGAGAGTCCGGCTCCGACTGCTGCCTCGGCAATAGCCACGTCAGGAGCCTGGAGAATGTAAAACTCAAGCGAGAGAAGGAAACCGAATCCAGCGAATGAGATGGTTGCAGCAATCAGGTCCCGCTGGAAGATAACCAGTCCGGCAGTGATGACAATCCCGATAAGGACCAGGATCTGAATGATGTCAATCATAGAGGTTCGCCTCCGCAAGACGGTCAACAACAGCAGGGATTGGAACCTGTCCGGATTTGTGTGCTGCCCTGGCAATAGCGTGAGAACCGGCAGCGTTTGTGATAGCAAGGGCAAAGATGGCAATCAGTACGTGAAGAATCAGCATGAGGTACTGGGCATCTGCAGATCCAAGGTACGTGGCTCCTGCATACACGACGATTGCAAGTCCAATGAAGATTGTTCCAAATGTGGTGGATTTCGTCGAGGCATGGAGCCTTGTATACATATCAGGGAACCGGAGGATGCCAATGATACCGAGTGCATTAAAAAACAGCCCTATTGCAAGCAGGATCAGGACGATGGTTTCAGCGATCATGAGATTTGACCTCCGAGGTGTCTGGTTGTAAACCAGGTGGATGCAAAGAAGAGCAAAGCGTAGGGGATTGCGATATAAACGAATAACATCTGTCCGCTGATGAATCCGTACAGAAGTAACATCACGGTCGTGATCGTATCAATCGCGATCGCGGCATAAAACAGGAGCCTGATGGTATCAGTCACAGTTTCGCCTCCGCTTGCTGGACACTATCAGAGGACTGCCGATAACTATCAGGTGTAATATCCCTGATATCATCAGAGCTCACCCCCGATGTACTTGGAAATATACAGGGTTGAGACGAAGGAGAGCAGGGCATACAGAATTGCGACGTCGATGAAGATCAACTGCCTATATACAACGCCAAGCAGGAGCATTGCTGCAACCGTAATCGTGTTGATGGCATCGACCGCGACGATCCTGTCAGGGATTGTCGGGCCCAGATATAGCCTGATGATGGCAAGCAATGCCAGGATAACAAGGACCACTACAGCAGCAAAGAAGTACTCCATCATTCAGCGATCCTCCGAATCCTGGCGGGAAGATCCATGTAAGAAAAGATCTCGCGAGCTTTGAGAGCTGTTTTCTTCCCGGTCTCCTCGTCGATATTGATGACGTGGATGAAGAGATCGTGTGTCTTCTCGTCGACATCTACCGAGAGGGTTCCCGGCGTAAGGGTGATCGAGTGGGCCAGCATGGTCAGGGCGAGGTCTGACTGCATTCCTGATTCCAGCCTGATAATCCCCGGTCGAATTCTCCCCGTGATCACCCGGTAGGCAACATCCAGGTTGGCCTTGGTCAGTTCAACAAAGAACGGACCGATATAGAGGACCAGCAGGATCAGCCGCAGAGGATTTGCCATCCGGAGATTTCCATTCCTACAGAGAACCGGATATGAGATGGCACCGGTTCCAAGCCCGACAATGGCACCGGCAATGATCTCT
>CAZWTX010000007.1:0-57675 GCA_964637135.1 uncultured Methanospirillum sp.
TATCTTCTGGGCGATCTCCACAAACAGCCGTGATGGATCCCCCCCCTTGAACTCGATGAAATCGGCACCGGCAGAAAAAGCACGGATAATGATCTCCTGGTCGTTCTGGCCGGTCAGGAGGAGACAGGGGATGCCGGGAATCAGTTCTTTGAAGGCTGAAAGAAGAGTGATCCCATCCATCTCCTCCATCGAATAATCAGTGATGACTGCATCTGGATTTTTTTCACAGAGGTGGGATAATGCCTCCTTCGGTGAGTTATATGTGCTAATCCTGAAACCGCCCAGTTCATTCAGGTACACATACAGCATCTCGGTAAAGGAGGGATCATCGTCAACCGCCACGATCCTGATCATCACAGCACCAGAAAGAAAACATCCCCTGAGGATGATAAAGGATGCGGTCAGGAAATATCCGGGGAGGGATTGTTTCCCGGATACACTTTCAGGCGGGTATTCAGGGAAATACCCGACAGGAGGCCATAAGCCGGCCGGACTCCGAGAAAAATTAATCGAGGATCATAACCCGCCAGGAAGTGCCATGTAGGCCTGCCGTGGTCCAGACACTCTTTCGTTCCGTTTTCTGTTCGTCTCCTCCAGGAATGAAGGAATCATACCCGGCATAGGCGACCTGGTAATGGGTTGCATGTGCCTTTTCGCTGCTCGTGTCGTCTCCGGTGAGCCCGTTCCAGATATCACCTGATGAACCCTCTTCATCATACAATACCATCCCATCAGGCTGGACGATGCGAAGGCTGAACGGAGTCTCCTCCAGTGCCGAAAGACCATATATCTCCGCGATTTCAACTGGATCACAGATGAGCGAGAGATACCCGGCTACCTGGTTCGTCGCTGAGAAGACCGGATATGAAACAAGTACGGAATCTTTCCCCTCAATTGTGGTAAACTGTTCAGAGACCCGGGGAACCGGCTGGCAGAATAACCGCTGGTTATGCAGCTGGCTACCGACATTCTCCCCGATGAATTTCTCGTACATTTCAGGAACGATCATCACGAGCCGGCCGGTTGTATCGATGAAACAAACTTCATACACACCGGGAACGGTCAGGCCATCCTCCATGATGGTTTTAAAATCAGGTTCCGCCGGATCTATCCCAGAAAGGCGTAATGCCATTTTGCCGGCTTTCTGATCGATGGCATCAAGCCCGATCTGAATCGCAGCCGATACATTCAGGAGAACACCGCTCATGCGCAGGGTATACCGGGGATCATCAGATGGAAGAGATCCATACCAGGGAATCTCAAATCCCCCGCCATCCCGGGAAGGAGAGATACTCATGATCCTTATCGGCTCACCCCACATCTGGATCGTCGAGATATCCGGTTCACGGGTGGCATTCCCGGTCACAATCAAACCGTCAACGGCATAGGCATCCGGAAGGTTCAGGGGGAGATATGTCAGTCCGTCTGCGGTCCTGATCCCGAAAAACCCTCCTTCAAGATCCTGGTATGTAACCTGTCCGGTGAAATCAAATGGTTCTGAACCTGATACCGCCCCGGCTGAAACAGACAGACCGAGCAGGATCAGGAGAGCAGGTACCCGGAGATTCACATGCATGCATCATCATCTGTCCGGGGGGAAAAAATACTGCCGATACGAATTCAGTCTGGTCAGCAGCAGGAAGGGCATACCTGGATAAAACAGGCACTTCTGCGGGAATCCGGGGGAAAAATCTCAACCGGGGTGATCATCGAATACAATCACAATATATATAATGATCGTAACCCCTCTCTCTGAGTATCATGAAGCGTTATATCCTATTCATCCTGCTTCTGGTGTTTTCGGGTATGGGAACCGCGGCCACCATTCCCGATAACCTCACGATTCTCACTGAACAGTACCCCCCGCTCAATTATGTTGAAGACGGGGTTCTCAAGGGAATATCAGCCGATCTCGTGGTTGCTGCCATGCAGGATCTAGATCCGGCATTCAACCGTTCCTCAATCCGGGTTCTTCCCTGGACAGAGGCGTACAACATGGCCCTCAACCAGCCGGATACTCTCCTCTTCTCAACCGCACGGTTAGCCAAGCGGGAGGACTCCTTCCTCTGGGCCGGACACCTGTACGATGATCCAAAGGTGCTCTTCGGCCTTGACAGCCGGAGGATCGGAAAGGCAGAAGTAGAAGCATTGAGAATTGCGGTCATCACCAATGACAGCAGCGAGGAGTACGTTCTTGCTGCGGGTGCAAATCCGTCCCGGCTCGTCCATGTGATCACCGCCGAAGAGGCGATAAAAGCCCTTGAATCAGGTTCTGCCGATCTCTTTGCATACGGCGAGGTTGCCGGTACAAAAGCAATCGAACAGTATGCCAAACCTTCTTCCGGGTACGGCGTGGTATACTCCCTTGGGGAATGCTCGGATTATGTTGCAGCTAACCGGAACACGTCGCCAGAGTTCATCGAAGCACTGAACCAGAGTCTCCACGGACTCAGGCTGGAACGGGCGGAGACCGGGGTCACCCCGTACGAACAGATCCTTGGGAAATACCTCCCCGTACAATGTGTCCGGGATTCAGCCTCACCCGAACAGGTAACCACCCTTGTCGGGAAAACAGCACAGGATCTCCATAAGAATCTCACTGCAACCGTCGCAGCAGTTAACGCGGGCGTTCCCCCGTACCAGGATACAAAAAATCCTGATCTCTATGTCTTCGTCTTTGACATGAATACGACCGTCATCGCAAACCCCGGCAATCCTGACCTCGTCGGGAAGAACATGCAGGGAAAAGGTGACCTGAATGGAAAGAAGTTCAGGGACGAACTCATTGCAAAGGCAAAGAAGGAAGGATCCGGCTGGGTTAGTTACATCTATTCAAGCCCGTCCATGAATGGCATCTACAAGAAAGAAGCCTTCGGGATGATCATTACCGGAAGCGACGGCAACCAGTACGTCGTGGGTGGAGGACGTCTCCTCCCCTGTACCGGAGAATAACCTATTTTTTCATGAATCCGGAAGACGCGAGGGATATCCCTCGCCACTGCCGGTGACCTCGACGAGATCCGTCGCTCTACCGCGATCTGTATGAATCCAACCCTCCGGCATCAGACGAGGCATTGAAGGCTGCATTCATTGGGATTATCGATGATGCAGAAACCCGTCTGTATCTTCTCAGGAACGGTGGTAATGATGTTTCATCCTGTGTGCTCCATATCCATGCGAATCTTACCCGGCAGGCAAAATCGAATGGGCGTATCAAAAACGTTGTTACTGCGAAAGGATACCGCAACCGTGGATCCGGTACCCATCTGATCAGGCAGTTCTTCGATGATGCCTGGAACGGAGGTTGCTACAAGGTGATGCTTCTTTCCGGGAGAAAAGACGCAGCAGTGTTCAGGACTTACGAAAAAGCGGATTCAGGCGGGGGCAAAAGGAAGGATTCATCGCGTATCCTCCCCGGGAGCCGGGGCTTTCTCAGGGCGGGTTGTGAATTATCCCCTATGAACTCCCCTGGCAGGTTTTTTTAACCAGGCACAAACCTGTTTACCCCCTGGTACCATATACCAGACCATGTCCTCAGGGAAGCGGGATCCGGCGTTCACCGGTCTCGAAGCCGCCGTGATTATGATTGCATTCGTCGTCGTCGCAGCTGTGTTCGCCTATTCAGTCCTGAGCATGGGTTTTTTTGCCACGCAGAAAGTCCAGGAGGTCACCTTTGCCGGGGTGAAACAATCGGTCTCGACCGCGATAACAGACGGAACAATACGCGGGGAGTACGAACCCGCAACCGGCCTGACAAGCCTAACTTTCAGCATTAGTGCACCGGAGGCAGGAGAAGCAATTGCTCTTGCGGACATGGTCTACTATTACTCGAGGAATAATGATGCCGGGAAAACAGTCCCCCTCGAACACGTAACGCCGCATGAGGGATTCATCCAGCCGGGAAAGAGAACCCGGGTAACCATTAACCTGACGGCAGCCGGTCTTGCAGGCCCGATGGCAGGAGGAACCTTCTCGCTTGAGATAAAACCGCCAATCGGTGCATCCACGCTGATTCAGAAGAAACTGGATTCATCATACATCGGCGGGTACCTCTGACCGGGTGATGCCGGAACCGGCGAGACGGGAAGGAATATTTACGTTCCTCCCGGATCCCGGTATGTTCCGGAGGAATTCTCCATAAACCCGACCTGCCCCCCAGGGGACTGACCCCGGTTTATTTATACCATCGGAGCCCTCAATGAGGTATGAAACCGGAATCACGCATGTATCTCCTTCTCCTTGGGTGCATCCTTCTCCCTCTCCTCGTGGGAGCCGCCGGTTCGGGGCTCAGCGTACCCGGCATCGGATCCTGGTACAGTCTCCTGAATAAGCCTTTTTTCACTCCTCCTTCCTGGGTCTTCGCTCCGGTCTGGACCGTGCTCTACCTTCTCATGGGAATCTCCCTCTGGCTGTTCATCAGGGAAGAGCAGTCCCCGGAGAGCAGGCGGAAAGGAATCCTCCTCTGGTCAGCCCAGCTCTTCTTCAACGCTATCTGGTCTGTTGCGTTCTTTGCATTCCAGTCACCACTAGCCGGGCTTATCATCATACTCATCCTGCTCGTCCTGATCATCCTGACGATGCGGTCCTTTTACCCGGTTTCGCGTCCGGCTGCATACCTTCTCATTCCCTACATCTGCTGGGTCTGCATTGCAACCTGCCTGAACGGAGCCATCTGGCTCATGAACTAACCTTTTTTACCGGGATTTATCCGCAGCGGCCCGTGCACCCTGATGCAGTTCCGAAATCATCGATGGCGGGATCTATCTCAAACGAGAGGGAGCAATCATCGATTCCTTCCTGCCAGGGATCGCCGAGCACCCAGGACATCACCGCGACGAGCGCCTCCGGGACACCGGCATGGTCTCCCCGGATCTCCATGATCTGGAGCTCGCCCCGGGAGGTATTACAGAGAAGACGTTCAGGATAGTCAGGATCATCGGGATAAAGATCAAACCGGGTGTTCTTTCCCGGGTGCTGAAGGAAGAGGTAATACCGTTCACGGGGGAGGTCATTCTTCTGTACCGGCACGTTGAGAATGCCGTCCAGGCTGGTTTTGAGGTCAATAACCCGGCGTTCGGTCTGGCCGATGATTCAGCAGCGCAGGACGGGAGGAAGGGGACTGCCTGATACTGTCCCGGAGAGCTGGAAGACTGCCTCATCCTCGGTTATCGAGATATTCATCCCCTCAGCGGGAGAATATCCGGGTTCTCCGGGTATTTTTTGTTCCTGCCTATTTTCGCGGGAAGAAATCCCGCCCAGTATCTTCCGTGAGATCCGGTCAAGTTCGTCGGCAGACCGGCTCAGACTGCTTACTGCCACGAGAGAAACCAGGCATGAACCAATCTGCCTGACATAGTACCGGTGAACCTGCCCAAACCGGTCTGTCATGGCAGCCTGGTACATCCCGGATGAGATGAGCGTCCCTGAAGGAATCCCATCAGGTTCGGCATATCCATCGGCAAGCATCCTCTGGTGAAGGGCAGAAAGGAGCCGTATCTCATCGGAAGCACCGGATGACTGATCAATATGCATGGTCACGGCCCATTCCGGATGCGAGGGATCTGATACCCTGATCGTCTCCCCGGACTCTGTCTCCCAGAATACCGGGAGCGGAAATGAAAGGCCGCCTGCTTCATGTTCAACCCAGGAGAGGGGCTCTGCCGCAGCCGCAGCCAGGAAGCCTCCAGTGATACTGATGAGAAGAACGATCAGCAGGTGTCGTGCGTTCATCAGGATCAACAGGAGCAGAGACGATAGATAGTTTCCGGCCCGTTCCACTCCATTATCCGGAGATCGGGTTCCTTTTCATTTCGGCACCCCAACAGGTTGTATGGATCCGGTTATCACGATGATTCGGGAAGAACTGGCAGCCAGTGCCGATGAAGAGACGAGGAAAAGTACAAAGCGATTCTTCAAGGAAGAGATAACCGTGTACGGGGTGAAAAGCGCCGTTGTCGGGAAGATTGCAACCGCGTACTGGAAGCAGATCCGCACCCGCGAGAAACCGGAGATCTTTGCCCTCTGCGAGGAGCTGTACCAATCAGGATACTGCGAAGAGGCATTCATCGTCTCAAGCTGGGCTGAGAAGTTGTCTGACCGGTACGAACGCGGAGACCTTGTGGTATTCAGGGACTGGATCAACCGGTATATTACCAACTGGGCTGCCTGCGACGGATTCTGTAATCACACCCTCGGTTCGTTCATGGAACAGTACCCTGACTGTATAGAGGAACTGAAACAGTGGACAGGATCACCGAACCGGTGGATGAGGCGTGCATCAGCCGTCTCGCTTATCATCCCGGCAAAACACGGAAAATTTCTGGATGAAGTTGTCGCTATCGCCGACCGGCTCCTGACTGACGATGATGACATGGTCAGGAAAGGGTATGGCTGGCTACTCAAAGAGGCAAGCAGACATCACCAGCAGGAGGTATTTTCGTATGTTATGGCCAACCGGCAGAAGATGCCACGCACCTCGCTCAGGTATGCAATCGAACTCATGCCACCGGATCTCCGTGCCCGGGCGATGAAGAAGGACTGGTAAACGGGTTCTGCACCCCGGCATTCAGGCAGGTGGACCCTTTCGACCGGTATCCGCTGGTTTTATCCCTTCTCCGGCCGATGGTCCTTCAGAAAGACAGGAGAGCGGAGACTGGTGCACAGGCTTTCTGATTCCGGTGATGATGAGGCATTCGTCACGAGGCTCGTTCACGAATGGACCGCAGGGCTTTCCCCGCCCGAACAGCGAATTGCCATCTTTTCACGGATCCGGGATATTCCGTATGCTATTGTTCCTGAATGGCATGATTCAGGGGATATACTCAGCCTCATGGTCACTCACAACCGGGGATGGTGCGGACCGAAACACCTCCTGCTCCTCCGGATGTTTCACCTGCTCGGCCTGCGGGTCAGGTTTGTTACCATTCCGTTCAGATGGCAGGACCAGCCGGTCAGGTATCCTCCCGTCCTCAGGGAGACGATTCTCTCCCTCCCTCCTTCAACCCATCTCTGCTGCTCGGTGAATATCGACGGTACATGGCGTATCCTGGACGCGACATGGGATATTCCTCTGAAAAATGCCGGATTTCCGGTAAACGAAGAATGGGACGGATTCTCAAATACTCTTCCCGCGGTGGTGGAGCGGGATCACGACGGGACCTCCCGTGACGAACCCGGATCCCGGTCAGCAACCGGGGATTCCCGATTCTCCTTCACTGATTCACTGAATACCTGGCTCGAAGAATTGAGAAAACCCGGGTATTCCCCGGTGATTCCGGCAGAACAGGGCAGGTGATCCCGGCATCGCCGGATCGGATCGCCTCCAGAAATCTCCCAGTCCGGGTGAGAAAAGAAACAACGGGGTTCATTACTACTGTCCGCCAGGGAATGTCGTGCGTCGCCGGAAATCTGGAAAAAAGGAAAAGAGCGATTCGGCCGGGATCAGGCCGGTTGTGAATCCTGGGCCTTTTTCAGGCTCAGTGAGCTGATTATCATCGCAATGCCACCGGCGAGGGCAAAGATACCGACTACGAACGGAAGGGCAAGGGCAGCTCCGACCGGGTAGACCAGGATCAGGACGGCAAAGATGATACTGAGTATCCCGAGGATGACATGACCGATATCCCGGGTTTTATACCCCTGGTACAGGGTGGTAAGTCCGATAATACATCCCCATACCCCGATCAGGATCACAAGGAACGGAACAAGGAAGAATGTGCTATATATCGGGTATGCCAGGATGATTATTCCGGCAATGATGCTGAGCAGAGCGAGGATTATTTTCAGGGCCATGTTTGACCGGTCAGCAGCCAGGCTGAACAGCTGGAAGATACCACCGATAAACCACCAGGCACCGATGAAGGTCACCACCGCAAGGGTCGTCTCAAGCGGGGTGACAAGGAAGAATATCCCGAGGAGCACGGATACGAGCCCCCAGATGAGGGCGATCCACCACGGGAACGCCCCTGCAACGGCCATTAGTTCTGTTTCTGAATTCGTCGACATTTCGGTCATGGTACCTGCTCATTGCGTTACCCTGCCGTATGAACCATTCGAAATGATCTCATTCAGCAGGTACTCCCTGAACGGCCATGACCTGATCCCTCCCTGTCCCGGAACGGGTTCAGATGCATCCCGTCCATCTTCCGCACTCCTGACTGATCTCCTTCCGGACGTGCCAGATACTATAATCCTGCAGGATGAAATGTACCCGGTATGAAGAGTCCCTTCCATGTCATGCTCATTCCGACGCTTGGCTGTCCCTCCAACTGTGCCTACTGCTGGAGCTCGGAGGAAGACTCACCGGTGATGAGTATCAAAACGATCGCCGATACGGTAGCCTGGCTGCAGGAAGCCGGACAGGACCAGATCACCATCACGTTTCATGGCGGAGAACCCCTCCTTGCCGGGGCGGAGTTCTACAAAAAAGCTCTCCCCATGCTCTCCGAAGGGCTGGCACGGTTCAAGCCATCCTTTGCGATACAGACCAATCTCTGGCGCATGACCGATGAGATAGCAGAGATCCTTGCGGTGTATAATGTTCCCGTCGGTTCGAGTATCGATGGTCCTGAAGCACTCAACGACAGCCAGCGGGGGGCAGGCTACTTTAAGAAGACCATGGAAGGGTACCAGGTTGCAACCGATCACGGACTCGTGGTCAGGTTCATCTGCACGTTCACGAATGCATCGGTGAAACGGCGGGAAGAGATCTTCACGTTCTTTAAGGAGAACGGGTTTGCAATGAAACTCCACCCGTCTCTTCCCTCTTTAAAAGGCGACGAACCTGACCGGTGGACCCTCTCCCCTGAGGACTATGGCGATCTCCTCGTCTTTCTCCTCGACAAGTACCTCGAGAACATCGACACGACCCGGATCATGAACATCGATGATCTCTTCAAATGCGTATTCACCCGCCGGGGAACGGTATGCACCTTTGCAGACTGCATGGGAAGCACCTATGCAGTCGGTCCTGACGGGAAGATCTATCCCTGTTACCGGTTCATCGGGATGCCGGCATACGTGATGGGTGATGTCGCTGACCGGCCGGGAAAGGAGGAACTTGACAACTCGCCTGCCGGGAAGAAACTGCAGGAATTCAGGGCTTATGTCGATACCCATTGCGCAGACTGCACCCATATCCGGTATTGCCGGGGCGGATGCCCATACAATGCCATGGTTCCCGCAAGCGGGGAGATTGCCGGGGTGGATCCTCATTGCACGGCGTACAAGCGGATATTCACCGAGATCTCCGACCGGATCAGTGATGAGATGTATGGATCCGGGGAAGATCAGGGGATATGTTTCCCTCCCGGCCCAAAGCCTGGTTTAGGAACGCCAGGGATCATGGCACTCATGCAGAAGATGCTTGACCGGTGATCACCCCTCCGAAGAAGCGGTCATGAACTGCTCGAGTGTCACCGGGGTTTTCTCCCGGTGAAAGACGTATGCCACTTCGTTCCAGGCCCGGTCGATCAGCCGGCGATAATATGCACCATCCACTGATTCCGGTTCCCATGCCGGACATACGACTTTTTTCTCCTCGTCCATGACAAGGTACGAGGCATCCATGCCAGGCAGGAGCTCCACCCCGAGCTGGCGGTACATCCGGATCACGGCCTGCGGAATACTCTCGTTCTTGTAGTTTGATCGTCCTATCCGCCGGGTGATGACCAGATCGGCCAGATCGGCAGCCAGGATTCCGTCCCGGTACCGGTGATACCGGGCAGATGCCTCATCCTCAAGGAGGAGGAGGTCGTCCGGGTCTCTCCGGGTGGCAAGCAGGGCAAGGAGTTCTTCCTGCATCCGCCTGACATATGGTGGCATATCCCGTCTCCGGGCCGCAACCCCCCGCATCTTCACGCCACCGGAGACGAGACGGCCGAAGTACGATCCATATGCCCCTGACCCGTCGGCCTGGGGAAGGATAACGAGCCAGTCATATGACTCTGATTCGGTGTGAAACCCCGTCTTCTGCCGGATTGCAGATTCGATGGACCCGGGATCGCCCCCGGTGAAGAAGATACAGTCAATGATGGCATGGAGCATCTTCGCCCCCTGCGATTCGGTGAGGCCGATGCACTCTTTCAGGATCCGGGTGGCATTCAGCGTGATCTGTTCGTGTACCTCGATCCGCCCGAACCGGGCGTTTTTATACCCGGTGTACCCAAAGCAGGTGACCAGCATCCACTTGAGAATTCCGTCCATCTCCCGGTACCGGTGATCGGTCCGTTTCCGTTGTTTGGTCTCCTGCCTCAGCCGGAGAAGCGGCTCTAGTACCATCGGGAGAAATCCCTCTGTTCCCCCCGGGTGTGCAAGGGTCTCCGGGGAGAGGTTGCATGAGACGATGATCGAGGGATAAAAGGAGGTGAAGTCGATCTGGGTGACCCAGGCGAAGATCCCCGGGACCGGGTGATGCATGTACCCGCCCCGGTATTCAAGCCGCATGTCTGCGAGTTGCCGGCAGGCTTCCGTGTCCTGTTTGCGGTACGGTACCGCGATTCCCCGGATCAATGCCTCGTAGACTTCGTACCCGGAGACAAGGGTTCCCGGTGTCAGCCGGCAGGTGAGATTTGGCGAGAGTCCGGTCAGGCGGGAGGCAAGCAGGATCCCGGCAAGACCCCCTTCCCGGTACAGGTAACTCTGGCGGGTATCCATGATCAGGCGTCCTTCCGGGAGCCTTGCCCCGAGCCGGTGTTCCATCCGGCCGTAACTGTAGTATGACCGGGACCTGAGGATCCTGAACCGCCCGGTCCGGCTGAACGTGTTTACGATTCCCATCCGGTCGGCTGCATCACCGATCGCATGCGACCAGGTATCGTACCCCGGAAAGAGGATGAGGTCGGGGTCCAGCGTACCGACGGTGTCCATGAGATCAGCCACGATTTGCCGCTCCGGGCCTGAAAGGACGGTCTCTTTGTCGTCAGAGCGGATCGTGACCGACCGGGGAAGGGTATCCCTGTGCGGGTTTTCCCGGCAGGTGATCGTAAGGCTGGAAAGGTCCCCGTACGGTTCGGCAAAGATCCGGTCTGCACCGACAATCCCGCCGGGGACACTGTTGTTCTCTGCAGCATACCGTTGTTCAGGCCTGATATCAACATTATACAGCCTGGCCTCGTGCCCGGTCTGGAGTTCGATCCGGTCGGCTGTTTCGCGCCCGGCAGAGACGATGAATCCTTCTTCATTGCCATGGATGGTCTGAATCCGGCATGGCGTGAGCGGGCAGGTTTCTTCGAGCCCGTCAAGGAGTTCGTACCACCGGTGGGGATCCGGAAAGGAGAGGAGAAAGGAGGGCTCAAAGGCATGACTGGTACTGGTGAACCGGCCGGCCGTCCGCTCCCAGACGGTCACTCCTGTGGGGGTCCGGGTGATATCAAGAATAAACCGGTCTGTCATTCCCAGATCCCCTTGAGTGTCTCCTGTTTTCCGCTCCGCTTCCCGGATGGAACACGGAGAGAGGCTGCCGCCATGTCGTAGAGATAGATCACCCGGTCTGCATATTCGAAGAACGTGTGCACGGCCTGGTCAGGGCGGGTGGCAAAGAGGATGATCCTGCGACCGTCAGCCCTCGTATCCGCACATCTTCTCGCGATTGCCGGAATAAGCGGATTGCCTTCCTCGTATAGCGACCGGTCATGTTCAAACAGGATCGTTGTCTGATGGGCTTCGTCCAGGATCGTGATGACCTGGTGGGCGGTAAGTGCACGCCTGACCGCGAATGTACCGCTGTACCGGGAGAGCGACGGGAGAAATACTGGGTAATTTCCGCAGAGATAGAGAACCAGTCCCCCGGGCCGGCTGATGAATGCGGTGAGCGCCCGGGTCAGGGACACCGGCGGAGCGATGAATACGGTAAAACCGTATGACCCGGGGAACGGGTGGCGGGGGGTCAGGGATGTCATGGCATAGCAGGATCCCGGTACCTGGTATCTATACCTGAGGGAAGAAGCGTGAAAGTGATCGGGAGGGTTAAACCGCCGTTCCTCCAGTCAGCAATGCCTATACACCTGCACCGGCTGGCTTCGATCACTTTCAGGAAAAATACCCTCATCCGGGGGCATCGGAATGTGCACAAAACCCGGGATAACGGGATTTTTTCTGATTATCCCGGCGAAAAGAGAATGACGGGATACCTTCTTCCCTGGCGGGCGGGGAGACCCCCCGTGAGTCTTACTCTGGAAGGGCCAGGATAAACCTCCCGGCACGGACGTCCCCGACCCATTGCCTGAACGACGCAACTCCTTCGATCATTCTCGCCCCGTGCGTTCTGAAGAATGCCTCTTCGGCCGCTTCACCGGACGGGCGTGAAACCCTGAATGCGGCGAGTGCCTCCGCTCCGTTGTAATCGTTGACCGCGAACCTGACATAGTATGCCAGGTACGAGGCCATCATGGCCTCACCGGTGACCGCCGCGATGTGGTAGGGATGTGATATCAGGGCCGGGGCAAGGAGGTTTGAGTTGAATATTCCTGCCTGCTGGAGAGACTCCGTGATCGGGTTGAGGTCTATCATGAAACAGAACCCTCCGGCAGGTTCGGTCACCCGGACTCCCTCGATCTCACGGCAGAGGGCGGCGGTCCGGGTGGTCATGATCCGGTGTATCTCCCGTACATCGGAGAGAGCCGATTCATTCGTTTCGGGATCCCTGAATGCAGAGAGGGCCGCATACTGCATCGGGGTGGCAGCCCCGGTATAGAGGGTTGCCAGGATCTTTTCCAGTTCCTGCACGAGCATCTCACCGCCCTCCTCCGGGATGATGACGGTCCCGATACGGTATCCCCCCGCAGAATAGGCAAACGAGAGACTCCCGATGACAAAGGTGCCTTCCGGATACAGGGAACCCATGCTGACGAACTGCTGCTGATCGTAGACCAGCGGCCCGGTGACCTCGTCGGCGAGAACAAGGGTTCTGAATTCCCGGCAGACTTCTGCGATCGCCTCAAGTTCTTCCCGGGTGTAGAGGACCCCGGTCGGATTGGACGGGTTGTTCAGGATCAGGAGATGCTGGGTTTTGACGAGCCCTTTCAAAAGGGCACGCAGTTCAGGTGCCCGGATCTTATACTGGTATGCCCGGTTCGTGTACATCCGGTAGTAGGGAACATTCAGGATCCTGAGCATCGGGAGGTAGCCGAGCCAGCCGGGTGACGGGATCACGACAGAACCGGCAAGGAGGGTAAAAATCGAAAAGATCAGGGATTTTGCTCCCGGGCCGATGAACACCCGGCCTGGATCGATTGTCCGGCCGATCTGGCGTCCATACATCCCGGCGACCGCTGCCCGGAGCTCGGGAAGACCAGCCGGCTCCGGGTACCGGCCCGGGTTTAACGATTCCGATCCGCAGAGTATCTGCTGCAGCTCACCGGGAACCGGGAACGGGGACTGGCCAAGCCCGAACCGGTACGGCTCTGCCGTGCATCCCATTGCTGCACAATGCTGCTCCTGTTGCCTGACAAGGCGGGAATACCGCAGGTTCTCCGGGAGCTGGATCCGGTCAACCTTTGCATTAATCGAAATTCCGGGCATGGTCCTTGAGTGAGAATATCAGGGCCCAAGTATTTATTAGTTCTATCCGTCTCCTGCACTGGGCGGGGATGTCAGGATCGTGAATCAGACCGGATCTTCACCGCGATGAGAATGCTGATCAGGATCAGAACTCCGGAGTTAGCAACTATAACCGGGATATCGGTATCAAAGATCCCGTAGGTCAGCCATAGGGCGGCACCGGTGAAGAGAAGGAGAAGCATGCCGGACGAGATATCATGGGCAGATCGGGTTGTCCAGGTCCTGAGAACCTGGGGAAGAAATGCAATGGTGCTGCAGGCTCCAGCAACAAACCCGAGTATTGTAATGAAACTGAAATCAGGTATCTGTTCTCACGTATCAGGGAGTAATAGGATATCAGGGTATCTGGAGATTTTCCTCTGGTCCGGTGGCATCACGCTCACCCGGATTATCGTATGATGCCACCGGTATCCGGATGATCGTAACCGGCGGTATACTGACCGGTTCGTCCCGTGATGGTTTGGATTTCATATGATCTGCCTTCTGCCATCAGGTTCAAATCCCCTCCTGTCTGGTTCCTGATTCTTTATCATCTCATCATGAGAAGAATGTTCGAGATCTTTCCTACTGACAACAATCTCCTTTCAGGAAAGGCAGAACACACGGATACTCCCAGGAAACATCATGTCATTGCGCACTATTATCCTCATCCTGCTGCTGGCTGCCGGAGCCGGCTCTCTCGCCGGCATTGCATTCGCAGCAGATATTCCGCCGGCTCCTCCTTCCGGGGGACCGGGAACCGGACACGCTCCTCCGGACGGAGGAGAGATGCCACCGTCCGGTTCCCCGCCTGGCGGTTCTCATCCCGGTAAAAACACCGGATCAGACACATACACGTTGAGCGGGGCATACACGATAGACGGCACAACCGCAGAAGAAACCGGGAAAACATACACTTCTGATAAGACCGATGTCTCGGCCATCTATGTCACGAACGGTGGATCCCTGACTCTGAACTCCCCGGTTATCAGCACGAGCGGTGACACCACCTCGAATGATGCCAGCAGTTTTTACGGACTGAACGGAGCGGTTCTTGCAAATAATGGCAGTACCGTTGTTATTGACGTGGGGAGCATCACCACGATCGGATCTGGTGCAAACGGGGCTATCCCGACCGGGGAAGGAACATCTCTCACCCTCCGCAATACCACGATATCGGCATCCGGCGATGGCGGACATGGGGTCATGGCAACCCTTGGTGCCTCGCTCATCCTTGAAAACGTTGATATCGTGACCACCGGGCCACATGGTGCACCGATCGCAACCGACCGGGGAAGTGGTACCGTGACCGTGACCGGGGGAACCTTCACCTCTTCTGGTTCTGGTTCACCGGGGATCTATTCAACCGGTGTGATCACCGTAGATGGCGGGGTATTTACCTGCACGGGGACCGAAGCAGCGGTGATTGAAGGGTCAAACACGATCACTCTGAAGAATACCAGCCTGACCGGCGGTGATGAAGATACCCCGGGCGTGATGATCTACCAGAGTTTCTCCGGTGATGCCGAGGTCGGAGAAGGTACCTTCACCATGGAAGGGGGACTGCTTGAGAACAACGATGGACCGGTCTTCTTTATCACCAACACCGCGGCGGTAATCACCCTAGACAGTGTGGAACTGACCAGTACCGGGGATGTCCTCGTGAATGCATCAGGAACATCCCGGTGGGGAAAGGACGGTGAAAACGGCGGAACGGTCTTTCTCACGATAACAAACACCGACCTTTCGGGATCGCTTCTCACTGATGAGATCAGTTCGATATCTGCCACCCTGAGGGATCATTCCACGCTGACCGGTACCATCAACACGGCTGCCCTCTCCCTGGACGCGACCAGTACCTGGGAAGTAACCGGCGATTCGGTACTGACCGGCCTGAACGATCCGGATGGAATATCCGGCAATTCGATCATGAATATCATCGGGAACGGATACACGGTTACCTATGACCCGGACGATGAAGTGAGCAGCATTCTTGGCGGAAAGACCTATTTCCTGGCAAACGGGGGAACACTCGTTCCTGAATGATAGAGTTCTCCCACTGACTTATTCATCCTTTTTTCGTCCGGTTTCAGATAGGGGAATGATCCATGGACCTGCTAAGAAAGCAATGACTGAAATTGTTGACAATTATCCGGGGTTCCCGGAAAGAGGGATACTTCGGTTAAAAAATATGAGATCCGGGGTTTAATCCACCCAGAGAGGGAAGTTGAGAACGCCCTTGTCTATGATCCAGTCATAGGTCTTCGTGATCTTGGTCAGGGTGATCACCTTGTTTCGGTGCTGCTCGGGGACCGGTTTCACTTTATACGGCTCAATATCGGTGTACGGAACCCAGGTCTCATCATGGTATTCGTGGGGAATGAGGGTCGTCCCGTCTGCACTGTAGACAAACCCGAGGAAACTGAACGGGTTTGCACCGAGGGGTTTTTCTTTCCCGTCACGGCCCTGGATTCGGTTTATGTGTATCCCTATCAGTTTATTTCCTTTCTTCATACTCCGGAATATCTCGTACTTGACCCACCGGTGGTTGTAGGTACTGGTCCCGATGAGAACGACGGAGACCTGGGTATTCTGGAGGGATCGTTCGATGAGTTTCTTCAGGTTTTCATCGCCTGAACTTCCGACCGATTCCCAGATCTGCGTGGAAAAGTATCCTTCATGGTCATTGTGGGTAAACTTATGCGACCTGACGACTTTCACCCTGAGATCGTTCATATCCTGTGTACTGATACAGAAAAAAACTCTCTTTGACATGGTCAGGCACCCGGGATCCTAATGGTAAATCCATCGGATTAGGCGATAAATATAACGAAATGAGATTCGGAAAATCATTGATGTTTTTCATGAAAAAATGGCTTAATCCGAATCTTTTTACCCGGTTCACCGGATCGGATCACCCGGACACCATACCGGAGGCGCCATATGACTGGGGCGAATTCCTGTCCCGTGAGGCTGAACGGATGCCGCTAATCAGCCAGTGTGGTATCGTTCGCCTGTTATATCGGGCCGGCTCTGTATGCGAAGCGGGAAAACCGGATCTGCCGGCCCTGATGAACCGGCCCGGGGGTGGATGTTCCGGAAATCCATGACTCTCACGAGCTTCATACGGGAACGGGGATCACTCCCCGGGTGACTCCGCCAGCTGATCTGTTCCCCGCATAGCTGAGGCAATGATTGCCAGTATCGTCATACCCGATGAGATCCAGAACGCCATCGTGATCCCCCCGGTGAAGGCAGCCTGAACAGGTACCGGCTGATGCATGCCGCCGACGACGAACATGGTCATCATCTCATCCAGGGATACCGTGCTGATGAGAATAGGAAGAGCAATCGTCATGGATATGACTGCCCCGGTATTCTGGAGGAATACCCGCATGGCCGAGGCAGCCCCCCGGCGGTCAGGCCGGACACTGGCCATGATGGCACTGGTATTCGGGGGCTGAAAGAGACCGGATCCCACCCCGGTGACGAACAGCCAGAGGAGGATCAGCCAGGACGGGGTATCGTATTGCATCATGGCAAGCCCGATAAGACCGATGAGGGAGATGACAAGCCCGGACGTGGTCACGATCCGGGAACCATACCGGTCTGAGAGGATCCCCCCCACCGGGCCGGTGAGAACGAGCCCGATCCCCATGGGTGCGATCAGGATACTGGCCATCAGGGGATCGTATCCTTTCAGACCCTGGAAGAAGAGGATGAGCAGCATCATGATGGCTCCCCGGCCAATCGCGTTGATGAACGCACTTGACTGGCCGAACAGGTAGGTTCGTCCCCTGAAAAGGGAGAGATCCACGAGGGGGGACGGGCATGTTCGTTCATGCCTGATGAAAACAGCAAGACTGACCAGGCCGATGGCAAGGGTGAACAGCATTTCAGGGCTGAAGAGCCCGATCAAAAAACCCGCTCCGCCATAGATTGTTAATGCGACAAATGCCACTGAAAAGAGGATCATGCCGGTCAGATCAAAGGTCTCATCTCCCGCGAACGTATGCACTTCGTGAAGCCGGGTCCAGGTCAGGTATGCAGCGACGATACCGATGGGGACATTGAGAAAGAAGTTCAGCCGCCAGTCTATCATCGTCAGGAATCCGCCGACGATCGGGCCGAGGACAAATGTTCCAGCGATGATCGTCGAGAGGATGCCCATCGCCCGGCCGAGTTCATGCCGGGGAAAGGCATCTGCAACGATGATCGTGCCGTTGGCAACAATGATAGCTCCTCCGACCGCCTGGAAGATCCGAAATCCGATCAGCTGGTATACATCGGTTACCAGCCCGCAGAGAAGGGATGTCACGGTGAATACAAGGATTCCGGCAATATAGATCTTCTTTCTTCCGTACATATCGGCAATCCGGCCGCAGGCAGGCGCCAGGATCGTCATGACGAGCATATACACGATAAGCACCCAGGTCACGTTGACAAGGGTGGTGTTGAGACTGACCATCAGGGTCGGGAGGGCGATGATAAGCGTGCTCGAGTTCAGAATACCGACGAGGGTTCCAAGGGAAGCGACGAGCAGGGCGGTCCATTTATTGGTGGTATCAGGGTGATGTGCGGGTGTATTATTTCCGGGAGTGAACATGAGGTATCACCGGTTTCAGGCATGAACTTCTCATAAAAACCAATCGACTGAGTATCCGCGATCTGCCGGAAAGACTGATCCATCCGGAATCATATCTAATTGTGACCGTCCGTTTTAAGGGGGATTCATTACCGTTATGAGGGATATTTTTCCAAGGGTGGTTTCATTGCGGAATCGGGAAATTCTGCCAGGATTATGAGGGTCTCCGATCTAAGGTCAGTCCTGTATTGGAATCAGTACCTTGTATACATTATCGCTACTGTATCCCAAATATCGTTAATCTGCCTGAATATAGAATATCAACATCCCTCTGATACCCGGGGCGCCCGGGCATCATGGCAGGATATCATCACCCGGTACCTGGCAAATAGGAAAAACCAGTTACGATGCTATGGATGTTCAGCTCAGGCATAGGTTTATAATTAGGCAAACTCTAACTAATTATATTCCCCATGTCTGACCGAAGGGAGCACCTGTTCCTGGTGTTTCATAACCTGACTAAGCTCAAGAGCGAATGCTCGTGTGGAATTCTTTCAGAGTGCTGTCTCTCGGATATCACGCTGAAGCAGATCCACTATCTGAAAATGATCGATCAACATGGAGAAGTCACATTCAGCAGGCTGGCAGAGATAACAGAGAATTCAAAACCCACCATTACGGACATGATCAACAAACTGGTCAGGATGGACTGCGTATACCGGGAACAGTGTCCGCACGACGGGAGAATCCATTATATCCGCCTGACCGGGAAAGGAGAGATGATTGCCCGTGCTGAAGAGATGGCACTCCAACGGGTCATCAAACGATTGGAACAATCGCTGAATGAAGATGAACTGGATCTCCTGATCGAGATCCTGAGAAAAGTCATCTAAATTTTTGCTGATTACTTAGGTAAATTAAAACTAAATGATTCATATGACATCCATCACGCCCCCGCCGGAAGAAAAGAGAGGACACATCGTTTTGCCGCTCTATGACATTGTCTTATTTCCCCAAACGCTCACCAGGATCAGCATAGGCAGGGATATCGGGGACATTCTGGTGGAGATGATACAGAATAATGACAAGAGTTCCCTCATCGGGCTCACGATTAAGGAGAATGCAAATCCTACGGAAATTACTCCTGATTCATTTTACCGGATCGGAAACCTGCTGGAGATCTCCATCATACACCCGGCTGATGACGGGTATCTGATAGGAGTCAGTCCAACCGGCCGAGTCAGGGTTGAGACCCTGTATACCGATACCGGTCTCTGGTATGCTACCGGTTCCCCGGTCCATGACGAGGAAGAACTCGATGAGAATACCCGCCAGGAGCTGATCAGCGAGGTAAAGGAGACGATCCATGCAGTAAGTGCTAATTTCCAGGGTTCTGAGGCCATTACCGGAGAGATCGACCGGATGGAATCCATCGATGAGATCATAGGATTTACCATGCCGTTCATCCCGGTATCCCTGGAAACAAAACAGGCTCTTCTGGAGAGTCTCTCTCCCCGTGAACGAGGGGTTACATTCCTTGAGATCCTGACAGAATTCAGGGATAATGTCAGCCTCCGGATTGAAATGGCACGGAAGGTGTCAGAAAAAGTCTCAAAGTCAAACCGTGAAGCAATGCTCAGGGAGCAGCTCAGGGTTATCCAGGAAGAACTCAATGGGATGACCAGTGCCGGTCAGGGGGAAGACGGATACCGGAACCGGATAGAAAAATCGGATATGCCCGAAGAGGTCAGAAAGAAGGCCCTCGCAGAAGTGAAGAAACTTGAGAGTGGAGGAGGGCAGAATCATGAGAGCCCGGTAATCAGAAATTACCTCGACCTTCTCCTCGATCTTCCCTGGACGACCGGGGAAAAGCAGAAGATCGACATTGCAGAAACCCGTCGGGTACTGGACAGTAATCACTATGGCCTTGGGAAGGTGAAAGAGCGAATCATCCAGCACCTGGCCGTCATGAAACTGAAAAATGAGAAGCAGGGTTCCATCCTGCTCTTCGCCGGACCGCCGGGAACCGGAAAGACCAGTCTTGGGAAGAGTATCGCGGATGCCCTGGGACGGAAGTATGTCAGGGTAAGCCTGGGTGGTATCAGGGATGAAGCAGAGATCAGGGGACACCGGAGGACATATGTCGGGGCCCTTCCAGGGAGAATCATCCAGGGAATAAAACGGGCAGGCACAAAAAACCCTGTATTTGTCCTGGATGAAATTGATAAGCTTGCATACTCGAATGCCGGAGATCCGGCAAGTGCTCTCCTTGAAGTCCTTGATCCCGAACAGAACAACAGTTTCTCAGATCACTACCTGGAGGTGCCCTATGATCTTTCGGATGTGCTCTTCATCGCCACGGCAAACTCGCTTGCATCGATCCCCGGAACGCTTCTTGACCGGATGGAACTGATTGAGATCTCCGGATATACAAAACGCGAGATGGCTGCAATCGGAAAAAACCACCTGCTGCCGCGAACCATCGAAGATCATGGTCTTTCCGGGGATACCCTCATCCTGGAAGATGCTGCCCTTTTCAGGATTATCGATACGTATACCCGTGAGGCAGGGGTGAGAGGACTGAAGAAACAGCTGGACCGGATAGCACGGTTTGTTTCTGAAAAGATTGTATCAGGCCAAAAAGATCTCCCCTACGTGATAACTGCCGACACTCTCGTGGATATCCTTGGAAAGGAGCCGTTCAGGCATGAGATCGCACGAACCACACGGGTTCCCGGGATTGCCACCGGACTTGCCTGGACTCCTGTCGGTGGCGAGATCCTCTTTATCGAAGGAACGTTTATGCCAGGAACCGGGAAACTGCTCCTCACCGGCCAGCTCGGGGATGTCATGAAGGAATCTGCAAACATCTCCATGAGCCTGATCAGGTCACGGTTTGCCCATATTCCGACGGGGATTGACTTCCTTGCCAGCGATGTACACATCCATGTTCCGTCGGGTGCTACCCCGAAAGACGGCCCATCGGCAGGGATCACTCTCCTGACTGCCCTGGTATCCCTCATTACCGGGAAAACCGTTGATCCAAAGGTTGCGATGACCGGTGAGATCACGTTAAGCGGGTCAGTATTGCCGGTGGGCGGTATAAAGGAAAAGATTCTCGCTGCTCACCGGGCAGGGATTACCCGGGTCCTTCTGCCTGAAGAGAATGCACCGGATCTTGAAGACGTACCGGAAGATGTCAGGAATGAACTGACCATTGTGCTGGTCAGGACGATTGATGACGTTCTGCATAATGCCCTGGATATCGACCTGCCCAGACCTGTTGCGTTTTGTACCGGGGATGGGCAGATACCGGCACAGATGATCTGATTCTTCTTCTTTTTGATTTTTACAGATTGGTATCGGGTTATATGCCCTCTCCCGAAATCAGAACGGATACGAACCTCTCCTGTCCTGGGGACATCAGGGCCATATCCTGCTGGTGAATCCTGCAATGGATTCTGTATCTCCCTTTTCAGGATTTATGACCGAGGGATTATCCGGCGATCAGCCGAGTATATATTGATGGCTGATACCGATGCCGGGTTGCATTCCCATCGATCAGAGTGGCGTGAATTATCCCGCAGTCTGATTCAACGTGAAGTATTATACACCATCTCTGGTTTCCCGGACGGGGTCAGGGAAGCGAAGATAAAGACCCTTATGCACGATGTCTTCAAATACTCTTTCCAGGGAACGGTCGCTCCCCATCTGAAGGAATTAGAAGAAAACGGGTTTCTTTCGAAGGAATCTACAAAGAGCGGGGCGATAATATGGCATGCTGATCACGCGAAAGTACTGAACCTGGTTGAACAGGAACGTGCCGCGATGAAACACCGCGAAGCTGAACTTCGTGAACTCCATGCATACCTGGTCGAGATGTATGGTGACTGAACTATTCATTCCCGTTCATCGTTTCAGGGAGATCGGGTGCGATTCCATTCAGAGTAGAAGAGGTGTTTTCCAGATACCCGGGTTATCCCCCGGGCATGAGGAAAAATCTGGGATCTGATATTGCCAACCCGGGGGAAGTGCCTGGTTCCTCCCGTGATCTCTTTTTCTTCACATCCTGACTCTGTCAGGTGTGACCTGTCACCAGTAGGAAAAACCGGATATATATCAGATGTATTCCCGGTGGGATCCGTCCGCCGGGAATTATAAAAAGCCGGGGGATTGACCCCAGCTCACAGGAGACTGGGTTATTCAGCAATCAGGGCTGACCGGTCAGCGTAGGCCTTCTGCCTGATGAACCCGGATCCTGAGGTTGTGGATCCGGTCGCGGTTACATTCTCGTCGCCACGGTATGCGGTGGAATCCCACTGTACCGGCGTCCCTCTCTTTGCATCTGCATAGAAGAGACTTTGCAGGGATGCCGTCGGCTGTGCCGAAGAGGCCTGGTATCTGAGGTATCCTTTCAGCGAGACCGGTAATCCGTTCTCTTCTCCAGCCAGAAGGGATTGCGTCGCCTTGGAACTTCCTCCCTCAATGTCCGTGATACGATCAATCTTCGGTGCAGAGAGATCGTATCTTCCCTCTACGGAAAGGGAATGGTCGTCTGCCGAGAGTATTTCGTCTCCGATAAGGTGGATCGTATCAGCGGTATCTGCTCCTGATGTGAGATGTATGAATTCATCGACGCCAGGGGTTTGGTCTTCAAAGGGAGCATACATCTCCCTTAAAATTCTTGAATCTGAAGAAAGGTTATATTCTGCTTGTGCAGAGACCCGATCTCCGGCAGCAATTGCTCTTCCGTAATATTCTGGCCCGTCAATGGTATCTCCCCCGACTCCATGAACGGCGGAAGATCGGGAATTTGCGGAGCCCAGAAACATACTCATCTCTCCGGAGATGAAATCGTCAACATACTGGGTACTGCTGACATGATCCGGTTCAGTATCAGCCTGACCATACCGGTTTGTGAGTGATGCCGTCTCCATCATTGTGTAACTTGCCGACTGCAGGTACGAATCGCCGGAGATAGTATCCAGGATCGTGATGTTTTCTCCGGAGCGATCCTGTTCGGTTAGGTATTCAATGAGATCGCGGGTATTGATGCGGCTGACCGCTTCTCCCGACCCGGTCCGGTACCCCGCGTCTACAATATACGCCCCGTCTCCGGTGAAGGAGTCTGTGATCTGCTGACTATACGGGCCATTCAGAAACTGATACGGACCGGAACCCGGTATGAGGGATTCGGAGATGAAATTCCCGGATATATTGTCGAATCCATAAAAGTATGACTCGGCGACATCCCCATCCGTGGTAATCCCCCGGGTCAAAAGCATGAGATAGGTAGCATCGGTTACCACCAGTTCGATGGCGGTATAATAATACGGCGTATCATTTCCTGAATAGAGTGAATACCTCCAGGAGGTTTCATCCGTCCCTTCGATATCCAGGTATGATTCAGAATAATCACCGGTGGTGCTGTTCACCCGGATCTGCTCGAAAACACTCCCGGTTCCACTGATTGTCGTGACATTTCCGCCCGATGAAAGGTCAAAGGATGACAGGGAATCCTGTTTCGTGAAATCCGGGCCAGGAAGGGCAAATGTTGCCGGGTCAAAAAGGGAAAGGTTTTCAGGTTCATCTGCAGGACAGGAGAATATACACATGCACAAGAGGAGCATGATGATCAGAAGTACCGTCCGGAATGCCATATGGAGAAATATTCACAAAAAATATATAAATATTTGTGAATAAATTAATCTCATTTCTCCACTGTTTCAGATGCCTCCATGAGGCACCCCTGCAGGAAAACCTCTTCAGGAACGAATTCCCTATCTCTGAAAAAAGGTGAATCATCAGTGAGAATGAAGCAGGCGGCTGATGGAGGGAATCGGCATGTCCCGGATCAGGGGGTGAACCCCGGTGTTTCATCTCCTTCAGAAAGACGGTACATCCCCTGTGGCACGATTAACTCAAACCGTGCCCCTTTTCCCGGCTCTCCGGTCTCTCGAATCGTAATTCCGGTCAGGGATAGAATCTCCCGTGCCAGGAACATTCCAAGCCCGGTATGCGTCCCATATCCCCGCTCAAAGATCTTCTCCTTCTCATCAAACGGAATACCAACCCCGTCGTCCTCCCAGACCAGAACCAGATCATCTCCGGCCAACCGGGATGAGACCGTGATTTGCGTCACCCCTCCGCCGTGCCGTTCAGAATTGTCAAGGAGGTTTAAGAATACCTTTCTGAATATCGGATCGGCGAAGATTGCTATTTTTTGGATCTTCTCCGGGCACCTGACCTGAATCCGGGATGATGAACCGGGGATCGCGGTATCCAGAAATATCCACTGAGGCTCCTGCATGCCGAGATCTTCGTATATCCGGGTAAACTCGATCTGGGAATGAATGGTCTTGATGGTTGACTGAATCCGTTCAAGGTGTTCTGATAATGCCGGGTCAGTGCATTTTTCGAGGGCATCATCGATAAACAGATGGCTGGCTGCAATATTATTCAGAATATCATGCCGGGTAATTGTCGTCAACAGATTCAGCTGGCGGTTTGCCTTCCGGAGGGCCTCTTCGGCCCGTTTCCGCTCGGCGATATTGAAACTGATGCCCTGTACCCCCACAATCTGCCCTTCATCGTCTCGTATCGGAGAGAAACTTCCGGATTGCCATATCCAGGTACCGTCACGGTGCCGGATACGGTGCTCGATACCTCCGGTCTTTTCCCCGGTAGTGAGTGTCTGATAGAAATATCCCCGAATCCGGGGATAATCATCAGGATGAACAAAAATACCTCCTTGCTTTCCAATAACTTCGCCGATATCATAGCCGAATAGCTCGTGAACATTGGGGGAGATATACGTGTACTCCCCGCCCTTGTTCATGGTATAGAGAATTTCGGTTGCATTCTCGAGAAAAGATCGGAACTTCTCCTCACTCCTCCGGAGGGCCAGGGTAATCCCAGTTGTCGTCGTTATCATCCGCAGGGAGAACTGTGCACCGGTAATTACACTGTCATGCAGGATGGGAACGGCATATACATCTACGAAACGGTCTTCATTCTCCTTTGTTTTTATCTTCAGATCAAATCGTTCTGCCGTATCTCCCTTCTGTAACGTGGTTATGATCGCCATGAACTCAGCAGCAACCGGTGAGAAGAGTGTCTTTGTCAGGAACGTAGCATCTTTTCCAAGGAGTTCTTCAGGGGTGTATCCGGTTACCGTTCGGGAAGCCGGAGAGATATATGCAGTGAGGAAGGTATTGTCAAGGATCACGATCATGTCTGATGACCGTTCGGCCATCCCGCGGAACCGCTTCTCGCTCTCCGAGAGTTCTTCCATAGCACGCTTCTCTTCGGTGATATCACGTACCACTCCACGAAATCCCTTCCTGATCCCGTGTTCATCGAAGAGCAGTTGGGATCTGATATTCAGAATACGGAGCGTTCTGTCCCGGTATTGTACGGGTATCTCGAATGAGAGCAGACCGGGATCCCGTACTACTCCCTTCGCCAGGATCTCCTGCATATATATCACTGAATCGGCAGGAAGAAATGAAAGTACGGATTTTCCGATAAGTTCTGAGGCCGGATAGCCAAGAATGTCAATACTTTGCGGACTGACATAGGTTAATACCCCATCCATCGTGGCATCCCATATCGCATCAGGACTTGTCTCGACAATATTGCGGAATTTAGCTTCACTCTCCTGTAGGGCATCCTTCAGCATGACCAGTTCAGCAAACTGGGCACGGAGTTCCTCCTCTGTCGCTGTTATCTGCTCGTATGACTTCAACAGTTCTTCCTGGGCTTTCTTCTGTTCAGTAATATCGGTATGAGTTCCGACAAACCGTACCGGTTTCCCGTTCGCGTCATATTCTGCTGCCTTGCCCCTGGAGAGTACCCATTTCCAGTCCCCGGTTTTTGTCCGGATCCGCTGTTCCATCTGGATAAACGGTGTTTTCCCCTGAAAATAGGCATCCAGCACAGCCTCTGTCCCGGGGATATCGCCGGGATGGATAAGATTACGCCATCTCGTCCCGCCGAATTGCTTCATCTCATCGGTCGTGTAGCCGAGCATCTCACATCCCCGGGGACTCATGTATGATTCGCCGGTCGTGAGGTTTATCTCCCAGAATCCTTCATTTGCTCCTTCAAGGGCAAGCCGCATCCTCTCTTCACTTTTTTCGAGGGCATGGACAGCCTGGAACCGTTCTACTGATTTTTTTAATTTATGGGAGAGTTCGGCAAACAGGGCACGGCTGTCTCCGCCTTTCTGGATATAAAAATCGACCCCGCTGTTGATGGCGTTGATGACTACCTCTTCCCTCCCCTTCCCGGTGAAGAGGATAAACGGAATGTCTCCTATTATAGCCCGTACCTGCTGAAGAAATGCGATCCCATCCATCTGGGGCATCTGGTAATCGGAGAGGACGACATCGTACATCCCCGAAGATACCCGTTCCAGTCCTTCTATCGGGGAGAGACAGGTATCTACGGTAAACTCACCGGTACGTTCGAGAAATACCTTGCTTAGATCAAGGAGGTCTCGTTCATCGTCTACATACAGGACAGATATCATGGATTCCGGTTCCGAATTGGTATGGTGAATCAGGAATGGTCTGTTTAGGGTGAATCTACGAGGTGTTTCTTTTCATAATGTCGTTTTCGATGATGCCACGGACAGGAAATCTGACCGGCTTATGAATAATAGATGAAATAAAAGATGATGAATATGCAATCCCCCCATAATCTATGCTCTGGGCAGCCAGTTCCCGAAAGATGATTCAAGGATCCTGATACGTGCCAGCAGATGATGAATTCTCTCTTACCAGCATGAAATACCTTTCGGGATTGATATGAAAACTTCTGACGTGATGTATTCCTCAAATCCTGTAGAGGGCACAAAAGAGAACCATTTGTATAGAAATATAAAAATCGGAATAATCTGTCCGATAAGTATCGGTCATGATCATTCCGGTACAGCCCCCTCTCTCCCGTGCGGAGGGATTGCCCGGACCAGTCCGGACCTTTTTGGGGGGGGACGCCGGGCCTCCGGACCGGCTCACTGATGCATGGGAGAGACCGGCGGTGAGAACATCATCAGGAAGATATCCGGTTAAATGTCCCGTTCCTGCCAGGGGTATCCAGCCCGTGGAACCAGGCCTGGTCTGCAGTCCCGTTGATGGTGATCGTGAATACCACGGCGGTTTCAGATCCCGTGTCGCGGAAGGTATCTCCGTCATAAGGAGCCAGGAAACCAGGTTTTGTGGATTGCCCGCGATAGGTCAGAAGTCCGGTTTTATTCGGGACGATCCGGATCGTGCCGTAATAGTCCTGTGCATAGGATCCCTTATAGGCAGATAGGATCCGGGGCGGTTTCGCATCTGCCGGAGCAGGCGGCATTATGCCGAAGGGATTGAGAATCTGACCGCCCGGTGCAAGGGACGTGGTGATCACCTGATCTGTCTCGGCATACCAGTCTCTGCTGACTGCCCCCGCATAATACAGGTCGGCCCACCCCTTTGTAACGGCGGTATGGAGTACATGTCCAGCAGGGAAACTGTTTGTCAGAACGATGAGGCTCATCTTGTCTTCGGGATAGAGCGTGATAGATGTTGATACCCCGCTGTCCAGATCGCCACCATGGCTGACCCTGTATGAGCCGTTTTCGAGCACCACATCCCATCCAAGACCATAGGAGAGGAGTTTGGTGCCGGTAAAGGTCCTGATATTCTGGGGAGTATGTGTCTCGCGAAGAGCGGTGGCATTGATGATCTGTTCTCCGTCGATAGACCCGTCATTCAGCTGAAGGCGGGCATACCGGATCATGTCGTTCAGTGTTGAACTCACTCCGCCAGCCGGGCTGTTCACATCATTGTTCTGGAGCGGTCCGGGAACGGAAGTTTTGTTCACGGTCGGGTATGTGTCTGCATGGCTGGCTGAATTGACAAAGACATCAAATCTGGCACTCGTGTTGTACATCCGGGCAGGAATGAATATTCTCTCGGAAATGAGGTCTTCCCAGGATTTTCCGGCTTTATTTGCCGCTGCCTCTGCCGCCGAGGTGATTCCGATATTCGAGTAGGCATATGAGGAGCGGAATGCACCGGTCAGGTTAAGATACTGCAGCCGGTGAATGATTTCAGACCGGTTGTACATGAAATCGTTCTGAAGTTCATCACTGCCGTACTCGGGAAGTCCGGTCCGGTGGGACAGGAGATCACGGATGGTGACGTGGCTGGTCACCCAGGGATCAGAGAGGGCAAAATCAGGATACAGCGAGATTACCGGGTCATCCCACGACAACTCGCCTCTCCCTACCATGGATGCAATAGTAGCGGTGGTGAACGATTTCGATATTGATGCGAGCTGGAACCAGGTATCAGGGGTTATCGGCTCACCGGTAGTGAGGTTTTGTACCCCGAAACACCGGAGATAGATCACGGTATCGTTCTGCATGATGGCAACCGCCATTCCCGGGACACTGCTCCGGTTGAAATTCTCTTCCACGTAAGGATCAAACAGGGGGATGATGGCACTGGTATTGTGTCCGCCGGCAATCCCGGGAGATATCGTCGTCAGGTTTTGAGTCGGGGTTTCTGCAAGAGGGGGACTGCCGGCAATAAGGGCCAGGCAGATGAGTCCGGTAATGAGAACCGGTATCAGGCTGCTGCTTGTCATAGTTCCATACTCCCTTCGGTAAAGAGCATAGGGGTTGTGTCAAACGTTAGTTCTTCTGGTTTATTCCAGATCTATCCGCATCACCGGCTTTCTCTACAATATTCTCCCTGGTTTGGCATCATCAGAATCGATAAACTTCTTATCTATCAGGCATCACCAGTCTCTGTCAGTATGCACCTCTGCTGAAACCGAACTAATTATTCTTCCGGTCTGCAGAAAATAATTCAGGCTCTCTTCCAGCCGATCCATGGCCCGGGGGAAGATTTCGTTCATGAACTCCCGGGTATACCGGTTTCCTACTTCCGATAAACCCGTCATGGTGAAGGTAATTTTCAGATCAGTTTTGTTCTCTGCAGCTTCTTCAAGATCAAATGTCCACTCGAGGAGGTACAGATCAGTGCAGGCTTTAATGACATGGATATGCGCATCCGGCTGATAATCTGTCATGATCCAGACCGCAAATCCTTCAGATTCTGTTTGTGTTGTGAAAATGCATCCGGGTTCTGCATATCCTGACATTGAATGAACCAGGTCACAACTCCATCCCTCAACCCATTCATACTCCCGCACCGGACAGAGAAGCGGGAATACCCGAGAGGGAGGAGCAATAAGATGAAATATCCCGGTTTTAGAGATATGAACACTTGAAACCATTTTTTCACTCCGAGAGGTTCAATTCCCCGAATACTTTGTTTGCCGCGAACAATTCCTGAAGAATCGCCTGAAATCCGGCATATATGCTCATGGTTTTAATGAACATAAGAATGTCCTTTTTTATATGTCCCATATTCAGTCCGGCAGGGATATGCCCCATGGGAACCACCGATCCGATGACGGCTTTCTTATGGTTTTTATCATCGATATCAGGAATCGAATAGAAATTACCGGATGAGATTACCGAAAAATCGGCCATGAACGGTGAGAACCGGGATATCAGGCCATACTTCAACCCGTCTGCTTCGCCATCTCTTTTTTTCAGCGTAAACCGTGCTGATTCCATACATTCTCTGTTGTGCATAAAGAATAGAGGAGAACAGAGGGTAAATAGTTTGTCAGGCCGGACTAACTATCTAGATATTCATCGTTACTAAAAACGTTGATTATTATCCGGAAAGCATTTTCAAGAATCTTTTGCTCTTCCTTGGTCGTATGGATCGCAATAATATCGATGAATTTTTTGTATGCCATCTCCTTATGCCTGAACACCTGATGTCCTTTTTCAGTAAGGGTCAGGAAATAAATCCTCTTGTCATCCTTGGATTTTGTCCGTGAAACAAACCCTTCGTTTATCAGTTTGGTCACGATTGCCGTTGCCGAGGACTTGGTGATATGCAATGCCTTAGCCAGTTCGGTAAGTGTTGTGGTATGTTGCCGGCGAATCTCCTGGAGATAGAAGAACTGATGAATTGATATATCGGGAAGCCCGGTCGATTTCATCTCTGCCTCGTCCGCACCTCTTAGGACTTCATGGTATTGCTCGATAAACCGGAGAAATAGTTCCCCAAGATCCATTATGTAATTAGAGATATTCAGAATGATTAAGGTAATGAGGATAGTTCACCTGAAAACTAATAATTTATGAGATTTCAATATCTCGGCATCGGTACCGTCTTTCAATTGAATATTTATTGTGGGTTCTGATGAGCCTGACCCGGAAATAAGAGATGGTGATCTTAACAGATCAGGTTTCTCTTCAGCTTATCCCATACCATCATAGCGGAGACCGAGACCGCTTCTTCACAATACACACCGTCTTTTCCGTTCTGAAGAAGGTACTCCTCTATTCTGGCACGGGCACCAGGATAGATCTCCGGAGTGATATTGAAAAAACCTGATATGATTTCAGCCATCTCGTCCACGGGGGTCTCATTCTTCCAGTTATCCTGTTTTATGAGGATATCCGGATGATATCCCTGCAGGTACAGGTACATGAACGGAAGATATACCCCGTGCACTCCGGTCTCGTACTCTTTATCGAATATCATCCGGTGTATCTCATAATAAGCAATATCCCATCTTCGGTTCACCCAGCCACTGTAATAACAGACTTTTCTGGATGCACTCATCATCAGGTCAAAACTCTGTGGATCACTGACGGCCGGTGTCATCGAAGCGATTACAAGATCGTAACCACCACGCAGTCCTTCAGTATCAAGATCGATCTCACCCCAGTTTGCCTGAATGATCCGGTGTATGTGAACATTCTCTTCATCGGCCCTCGTCTGGAGTTTTTTCAGCATCCCTGATGAAAAATCAAGGGCGGTAACCTTCGCACCCCGTTTTGCCAGAGGAATGGATAGTGATCCGGTGCCGGCACCGATGTCCAGAACATCTGCCCCGTTGATATCAAGACCCGTAGAACTCACCAGATCGAGCAATGTCCTGACACGTTCTTCTTCTTTTTCCGGAGACCTGTTTTTCATAAAACGGGAGGACATCCTGTCCCAGAAGGCTGCCTGCATCGTTCCGATATGAACACCCGGTTTTACAGACTGAGCCCAGTATTCTGCCCAATATCGGGCATTATCAACAGCATTTTTTTCATCCATGAATATTACCTCGCAACAAGTGGCTTTTGGGCAATCGTGAATAGAGAAATTCTTTCAGGAGGAGGAGATCCCGGTGCATGTCGTGTATGAAATTCATCGGCAATTTCCTTCAGGATCTTTTCCTTAATTTCATCAGGTACTCTCTGCAATCGGTTCGCGAATCTACCCCCTGTTTCAAATCGTTTCAAATAATCTTCTACAGAACCGGCTTTCCCGGGATAGATTCTGGGCTCAACCGATATTCGGTTAAATCCGGTATTGTTTAACAGATTTGCAAGTTCTGGTGCTGAAACCGTTTTAAACCGCGGACGATACCGGTCACTGTGAAGATGATATTTTTCAAACAGGGAATCTAAAAAGGGGCCCATCATGTACATGTTCCCTCTTTCCGGGGTTGTCATTCCCACTGTCCCTCCCGGCCTCAGTACCCTGAAAACCTCCCCCAGAGTCGTTTTCTTATCGTCAACCCAGTGAAAGGATGAACAGAAATAGACATGATCCACTGAATTTTCCCGTATGATACTGAGGTTTTCTGCCTGACCAATCATGAACTGGATATTACCCTGGTTAGTTTCCCTAATCTTCTGTTGTGCTATCCTGATCCGTTCAGAGGATGGATCGATACCGATAATCCTCCCGGAGGGTCCGATTATCCCGGCGACATTCATGGCCTGCTGCCCGGTTCCACAGCCCAGATCAAGGATAGATTCACCCGTCTTAATGTCCATCTTCGTGATCAGCATCTGACCTTTCTGATACTGGTGATCGCAGTTGCGATCATACCAGTCGGCACTTTCCTTCGATTCCCAGTTTATTTCACTCATTGTTTCACGCACGAAATTAGAATTGGTTCATGGGGAAACTGATTTCATCCCGTTTCCAAAAAAATTAGTAATTCGTAAGCCCTGAACCCGATATCAGGTCATCAAGCTGCTGGTCAGAGAGATCATACGAGTAGAATTTTGAGTAGAATTCACGGGTAAGATCCTTAAGATTGAGATCTGAGAATTTGTCAGGATAGAGAACCTTTGCAAGCCAGGGTATCCCGATAATGGTGTTTACACAGGGTGGCCGATCAAACCAACCGAACGGATCTCTCGGGGCAAGGTAGACCCGCTTGTCCTTGACGGCTTTGATGCTTGCCCAGTTGGGATCAGTATATATATCTTCATAGAACCTTGGTTCACGGACGATGATCACATCAGGATTCCACGAGAGGATCTGTTCCGGTGTGACTGGTGTTTCTCCCATTCCTCCCTGTGCAGCAACACCGGAAGCGACATTTGTCCCGCCACAGAGTGCGATCAGCTGTGCATGCGAGTTATTTGGTTCGGTTGAAAGACCATCAATACCTTCGGCATAGTAGACCTGTTTCCGTTCGTTAGCCGGAATAGTGCTGGCAGTATCTTTGACCCGGGTATAGACCCGGTTATAGAAATCTTTTAACTCACTGGCTTTTTCCTCTGCTCCAAGGGTCTTTCCCATGAAATCGATAGCCGGAGTATAATTATTGACATCTCCTGTCTCAGAAACTTCGATCAACGGGATGGGTTTCAGGTTATCCTGCCGTTCATTGATGGTATCCATGTAATTTCCTGACCGGGAGAATCCTTCAAAAATTGCATCGGGTTTCATGGAGAGGAAGGTCTCATAATTTGCGGTTATTCCTCCATACCAGCCACCCACCACAGGGAGGTTTTTATATTCATCCTTCATGTATTTCATGTTCGTTGAATCACTCTGCCAGCCCATCAATTTATCAGGTGCAAGCATGAAGATCATCTCCGAGGTAGGAGGATAGGTCGAGAGGACGTGGTTCATCTTGTCAGGAACCGTCAGTTCTCTCCCGGCCATATCGGTGATCGTTTTCATGCCATCTGCCATACACGGTCCGGCATGTGCAACAGCCAGGGCAAGCAGGATAGCCATGGTGAAATATTCGCTTAACCGTCTTTTCAATCGAAAATCATCCTTTTTTCCAGACATGGTATCACAATGATCATAGTGGTTTGATTAAACTTATGAACAATAAGAATTTGTTAAGTTATAAAATAAAATATTCGCAGAGTCTATAGAATCTCTTTATTATCCCCCAATTCGGCTCAGAAAGAAGTGACATAAGAATAACCTTTTATGAGCCTGATAGCACATCAACTCGGTTCATCTGAACCCTTGTCAAAACAATTTTTAGTCTGATTTGAATGTACCGGATGGATTATGAAGTATCTGAAATATGACGAGTACCATGATGTGGTTAGCATGGTAAATACAATTTCGCTAACAATTAATATTGGTTGAACGGTAATGATCTAATCATCAGAGGTTACATGTCAAGAACAGTGAATATTGATGACCTGCTTCCAATGAAGGAAGCACAACGGATCATTCTCTCAACATTTCCGAACTCAGCAGGAAGACGGATGGTTCCCCTCACCGGGGCAATCGGGTCGATCCTGGCAGAACCGGTAATCTCGAAACGGACCATGCCCCCGGTCATGCTCACCGGACCGGACGGGATCGCTGTCAGGAGCGAAGAAACGAAATCTGCTTCACCGGATAATCCTCTTGTCGTAACCGGGATGAAGACCAATACCGGTCTTCCGGTTCCTACCGGGTATGATGCAGTGATTGCAATCGAAGAGATAAAGGAACTGAACGAAAATTCATTTCTTATTACTGCGCCAGCAGCTCCCCTTGAAAACACCATTTCACCGGGAAGCGATATCAGGGAAGGTGAAGAACTTCTTCCGAAAGGGCATTATCTCAATCCCTTCGATGTTGCAGCATTGCATCATTACGGTATCCGGCAGGTGCCGGTAAAGACCTGGAAGGTCGGCTTGATCGCCACCGGCGATGAAATTGTTCCGATCTCGAAAGAGCCCCTTGTGGGTCAGATCCTTGATACAAACAGCCTCATGATCGCGGGGTACCTGAACCAGTACGGCGTCCTCCACGAGATCTACCCGATTCTTCCCGATGATCCGGAACTCGTTTCATCCCGGATCATCGATGCCTGCGAAACCTGCGACATGGTACTTGTGTTTGGCGGATCTTCAGCCGGAACAAAGGATATTACCGTTGATGCCATGGAGAAGAGCGGCGATCTCCTTTTCCACGGCGTGGCCATGGGACCTGGCAAACCGGTCTCCTGGGGGCGTGTAAACGGTAAACCGGTTGTCGGGATGCCGGGACCGTCGATAGGCAGCCTTGTCACCTTCTTCCAGCTGATCCTCCCGCTCCTCAAATCCTGGGGTGTTCCGGTTCCCAAAAAGAAAACCATCGTCGGGGAGATGACCGGAGAGGTGAAGCCGTTCTTCAATCATTTTGATCTCTTCAGTCTGGTCAATGTCAGGTATGATAACGGAAAAACGATGGTCCAGCCGATGGAAAGGCGGGCCGGACAGAGTATGGGCCTGAAGGCAGATGCCATCCTCCATGTTCCACGGAAGAGCGGAGGGTTTAAGAAAGGGGATACGGTCACCGTGACCCTGATCCATGACCGGAATGTAACGCACGGATGTGGGTAACTCGGACCACCCGGTTTCTTTTTCCCGTTCTTTCAGCCGGTTATGCTAAAAGCCGACCCAAATCTTATTAATTATATGATGTCTGATTGAAGAATAATCAAGGAAACCGAGTAATGATTAACCGTTTAATCCTTGTCAGGCATGGAGAATCAACAGGTAATCAAGGCGATGTGATCAGCGGATGGACATCAGTACCGCTTACAGAGAAAGGAAAGCAACAGGCACAGGCTACTGGTCGGGCTCTCTCCCGGATCCTTACCGGATGTTCCTGTAGGATTTACAGCAGTGATCTCGAACGGGCAGCAGAAACTGCCAGTATTATCGAACGAGAACTATCAATAAACCCTGTTTTAACTCCCGGGTTACGTGATATTAACATGGGTATTGGGACGGGAAAACCTGTGTCTGAAGCAAAATCCTTGCAATTACCAGCACATGATCCCCTGATCGATTGGGTCCCCTATCCCGGGGCAGAAAGTTGGAGAATGATGGATAATAGAATCTCCTCTTTTCTTGAATTAGTCACGAGTGATGATGTTGATACAATAATTCTCATATCCCATGGGAACCCGATTGTCAGCATCGTTCACTGGTGGCTCGGCATCCGGGATGATGCATCGATCTCACGAATTATGGTCCAGGCTGATATCAGTAGTATTAGTATATTTACTATTGATTCATGGGGTTCCAGGGTGATATCGCTGGTGAACAGCACCTCTCATCTGGATTAAATGAGTGTTTGAACTCAGTATATTTCGTTTACCTTAATTCTCACGCTCCTCAAATCCTAGGGTGTTCCGGTTCCCAAAAAGAAGACCATCGTCGGGGAGATGACCGGAGAGGGTAGATCGTTTGATGCGTTTTGGGTAATTCCCCTCACATTTAAAGGTCCTCGGCGGAGAAAAAAGTGGTAGACACCCCCATCAGCATAATCAGCCTGATAATCTGCTGAGCTGTTTTGGTGCCCTAACTTTTGTTCAGCATGAATCTGAAGATCGCTATGCTCCTATTGACAATATTCGTATTCTATTATTTCGTCAGCATTTCCTGATTCAGGAAAAGTTTCATTGAATAATACCAGATACACTGTATTTTTGGGCGCCCAAGGAAAAGCATTGGATAAAATTCCCCTTTCTGTATCCCGGAACATAATACGACTAGTATGAGAGCAAGAGTTTTTATATCAGCCAGTGAGCCGATGTTTCCATTTTTTTGTTCCCGTACAATTCCCTTTTCAAGCCGTAAAATCAATTCACAAGCGGATTTCGAGGTCACTGCCGGAATACTGTCATCGGAATTTACAGGCAGGCCAATTTCAGATAACAGATCCTTCCGGTTTTGTACCGTGAGAAAAAAACGATCGAATACTTGAGGTAATTTTTGATTATCAAACCGGTTAAAAAATGGATCACAAGAAAATTTGTCGATCTCATTTTCTATGGTTATAGATACTTCCTGGATTAATGCACTCTTGCTGCGGAAATACCAATAGACGGCCCCTTTTGTAACGCCGATCTTTTTAGCAACATCATTAATAGTAATTTTTTCGTATCCGCTTTCTGCCATTACCTCCATCGCAGCGAGGACAATCCTCCGTTTGGCATCCTCCGTATATTGAGGCAAAACTTTTGGCACAATTCTTCTATTAGGTTATTTTTACCATTGTATAATTATATGCTTTTTATTAGGGATCATTCGATTGGTATTTATACATTCTTCGAGTATGTTATTTGCCGCAAAGAATGGTGATGATGTTTGAACAACACAACGCAATCACAAGAAAATGGGAAATGTGCAGAATCTCTGTGGAATAATACCACTGGCATAGTCGATAGAAAAGGCCCCAGCAAAATGGCCGAAGGGATTGCACTGCACCGGTTCGCAGAATCTCTGCTGCCTGAGGATCTCCGGCTCTTTTCTGATCCCTATGCAATTCATTTCCTTGATCCGACAATGCTTGCATGGGCGAAAGACCATCCGGCCGAAGGTCAGGCAATGGCAGATGAGATCGAGCGGAAAATGCCGGGGTGGAGCAACGCCATCCGTGCACGTATCCGGTTCTTCGATGATATTGTACAGGATGCTTTTAGCGAGGGGTTTTCCCAGCTCGTGATCCTAGGTGCCGGGTATGACACCCGTGCCTACCGAATCGGTACTCTGAAAGGAAACATAATGGTCTTTGAGATCGACCGGCCGGAGACGCTGACGAGAAAAATCGGGATCTTGAAAAAAATATTCGGGACACTGCCGGACCATGTCACGTTTGTTCCTCATAATCTCGGACAGGGATCATGGTGGCCGGAACTGGAAGCAGTAGGATTCTTACCAGAAAAACAAACGCTCTTTCTCCTTGAAGGGCTTGTGATGTACCTCCCACGGACGGAAGTTGAGACATTACTCGCCGGGATCGCGGTGCATACCGGGGCCGGCAGCGTCGTACTCTTCGATTTCATCCCGCAGGAAATGGCTGACGGGTCATCCGATGCGGAAGGAGGCAGGAATATCCGCGACTGGACCATTATGATGGGTGAGCCGCTCAAGTCGGGATTTGCCGATGATGAAGTTGTCCTGTTCCTCAATGAACTCGGTTACTCACAGGTACGGATCATTCCATCACGCGATTTTGCGAATATATATTTCATCGGAAAAAAAGCAGAACGGAACGTGTCCGGCCTGATGTCACTTGCGTACGCAACGATTTCAGATCGTGATGAACGATCATGATCATCAAAAATTATCTGGATAAAATCTCTAACTGGAGGACAGGAAATGCAGGAATCTGATAATGGTAACGCAATCGGGATGAGTAAAGCGAGTAAAGGCCCAAGTAAGACGGCCGAGACAATAACCATGGTGAGGGTAACTGAATCGAGAAAACCGGAGGATGAACGCATCTGTTATGACCCGTATGCTATCCGCTTCATCAGCAAGGAAGTTCTGGAATTTGTGACCCGTAATCCGGAGAAATATAAGGCATTCGTAGCGCAGAACGAGCGTCTGGTACCCGGGGCAGTAAACTCGATCGTAGCGAGAGTAAGATATTTTGACGATGTCGTGAAGTCATCCATGTGTGATAGCCTGAAACAGCTCGTCATCCTTGGGGCTGGGTACGATACCAGGGCCTACCGGATCGATGAACTGAAACAGGTCAGGATATTCGAGGTTGACCATCCGGTTACCTAGAAGATCAAAGTGGAAAAGATCAAGGAGATTTTCGGGGCACTCCCCGACCATGTGACATATGTTCCTGTCGATATCGGTGTCGATGAGCTGGGCCGGAAACTCCTCGAAGATGGTTACGACCGATCTTTACAAACCCTCTTTATCATCGAGGGGCTTTTCATGTATCTCCCGCCAGGGACCGTGGATGAGATGCTGTCCTTCATAGCGAAAAATTCGGGCAGGAACAGCACAATCGTTTTTGACTATATTCCCCGGTCCGTAGTAGACGGTACATGCAAACTTGAAGCCGGCAGGAATTGGCGGAAGGGAGTGATAGATGTTGGAGAACCTTTCCAGTTCGGGATCAACGATGGAGAGATAGGTACCTTCCTTTCACAACGGGGATTTTCCAACATCAGGAACGTTACCAGTGACGACTACAAGAAGGCATATTTCTTTGGAAAAAACGAGGACAGGGTAATGAACAGCCTGTTGTCGTTCGCTTATGCCGAGGTTACGAGCGACTGCAGTTGAAAAAAGGTGTATCTCAAGACAGGAATGGGTTATGACGCCGACGTTGATGGGATGGATGTAACCGACTTGATCGCAGGGCCGCTGGTAGCCATGAGATGAGATCCGTATTAACAGTACTTAAGTATACGGGGTGATTGTGGCAAGTAATTGCGTATATGATTTAGGAATTTTTTTCAAGCATAGCCATATGGTCGAGGGTAACCTGGTGAATTGCCTTCAGCAGGCTTATCATTACCTTGCCATTTTCAGTAAGCGAATATTCTACTTTCAGCGGAATTTCAGCATATACTTTCCGGCATATAATGCCGTTCGTTTCTAAGTTGCGGAGTTGACGTGCGATGACTCTGGGATTGGCTTTCGGTATCTGACGCTCCAGATCACTAGCCCTTAACGGACCATTTTTCAAGCTAGCGAGAATCTCGATTTTCCACTTCCCTGCAATCGGCTTGATCGGGCAGTTAGGACACATTTTTCCTCTCATTTACGTCTTTTCATACGGGGTAAGCCCCATTTTTCATTTGCTTAACACACTTGTGCGGCTGCGAGCATATTTTATTGGGGACAAGTTTGTCACCTGTAGACGAATTCATCAGTCTTTGGCAAGATTGTCCGTATTCATATAGATAATCGTC
This sequence comes from uncultured Methanospirillum sp., assembly GCA_964637135.1. Taxonomy (GTDB): domain Archaea; phylum Halobacteriota; class Methanomicrobia; order Methanomicrobiales; family Methanospirillaceae; genus Methanospirillum. Next base: position 39,161 of record CAZWTX010000007.1, read on the forward strand.
ATGTCTCATTGCATATATGCGAAAAGAGGTGACTGCATTAAAAATGTCTGTTTCGTTGAAGGATATCAATGAAAAAATTGTTATGGCAGGGAGATTGGATCACCGGGTGATTGGCGTTTATTGCAGTAACTTGCCACCTGCAGGAGCGGTAACGGTCTCATCTGTGATTAATGGTTACCCCTGCCTGGCAAAAGCGTTGTATAAGATGTCTATCCGTGAGGATGTCCCCTCAGTATATACAGACGTTACACAGGTTGATCAGCAATATATCGCTGGAGGGCCTTGGGATAAATTAAAGATGTGCCAGGTGGGGCTGATGTGGCTCGGGTACAAGAATGCTAATCCTGAGCGGCTCTCAATGATTTATTCAAGCGACTCGCCGGATAAAAATTCATATGCGGTTAAACAATCTTCTGCCCATTGTATTGAGGCTATCCAGGACATTGGAAAACCTGAGCAAATAGCTAATTGCCTGGTGATGCAAGCCCTATCAGAAATCAATTCAAATCTGGCCGGCAGCGTCCGGTCAATCATATGTTACGGGAACGCGGTGCAGATCAGGACACTTATGGCGCTCATCCACTTCACGGAAACAAGGGCGTATACACCTATTATGGCATCTTGGGGTGGGGCTACCTGTTCATCGCTCGTTGCTCTTGCTGCCGGCATCACAGGAAACTCCCCTGAAAATACTGCATTCATTGGCCCGACAAGCCCTGAGCCAAATCATTGGATTCCTCAAGATATATTATCATTAAGCATTCCCATGGAGATGGCTATCCGCATGGCGGAAGGATTCCAGGATTCTTTCGCTATACGCAGACAAGATTGGGCTTACCCGGATGTGATTGAAGATTTATGATTCTGGTACCGGAACGGACAGGAATCTGCTGAGATGTGAGATGATCAGGCATGACGTAAAAGCCAATCCAGGGGAGGTATTGATCGACAAGGCCACAGATGTAAGGAATGAATCATAACGATTTAATAGATCTGACTCAAAGTCATTTATTGACTTAGAGTCACATGACCCCGGGTCGGATGAGCAGCATCATGACCATTGCAGACAGAAAACAGCGTGAGAAAGAACAACGCCGTAATGAGATCATCAATGCGGCTGAAAAACTCTTCTATGCAAAGGGTTTTGACAAGGTCACGATGGATGAGATTGCCGATGCTGTCGAGCTCTCCAAGGGCTCGCTCTACCTCGTGTTCAGGAACAAGGATTCGCTGTTCTTTGCTATCGTCAACAGGATCCACAAGGAATACTTCAGGCAGTTTATGGAGATGCTTGACGAGACGGCACCCGGCGGGGAGCAGATTCGCTGTATGATCGGACACCTGGTCGATTACACCAAAGCTCACCGTGAGTACAATGACATGGCCCGTACCTATGGGCCGCTTATCTGGTCCCGGCTTGATACTGAATGCGACACATTGCTTGCGGAGAATGCGATTGCATTCAATCGCTGGCTCGACCGTGCCATACGAAAGGGGATAGAAGACGGATCTGTCAGGAATGATATCGATCCGACCCTTCTGGGCGTCTATATCTCGCTCATCAGTCTATCAGTAGTCTCCCCCCTGCCCTCATGGGATAAGGGATTCGAATTGTCAGGAATCGGGTATGAAGGATTTGTAGACAATTTTCTAAAATTTATTGAACCTTCCATCAGTCACTGTCGAAAAGAAAAAGCATAAAGGAACCACTGAAAACCGGACAAAGTTGGACTTTCGGGTCCGCATTTTTCCGGGATACCCGTAGCTTCCCGCAGATATCGAGCGGATGCTGTAGTAAAAAACAAAGAATCCGGGGGATTTATCTTCCCGGTAATGCTATCGACCATCTGATTACGGCTGAATCCCGGATTAAACCCGGGTTCCAAAGAGAGGAAGCAATGACAACCGGTGATTATCCTGTAGAGGTGCCGTTATGAGTCCAGAACCATTCACTATCAGAATTTCAAAAGAGACCCTTGCCGATCTGTCCGAACGTCTCGACACAACCCGCTGGCCGGACGAGATAGCCGGCGCCGGGTGGGAACGTGGAACAAACCGATCGTATCTCAAAGAACTTGCAGAATACTGGCAGAACACATTTGACTGGCCCAGCCAGGAAGCGGCGATCAACCGGTTCTCCCATTTCCGGTCATTGGTCGATGGAAGGCGGATCCACTTCATCCACGAACATGCCTCATCTCCCGGGAGCATCCCGCTCCTGCTCCTGCACGGCTGGCCGTCCTCGTTCATGCAGATGCTCCGGATTCTCCCGTATCTGACGGATCCCGAGGGGAACGGAGGTACCGGGAACGATGCGTTTGATGTTGTTGTTCCTTCCCTGCCTGGCTTTGGGTTCTCTGACCGGCCGGTTGTACCGGGAACCGGCTGCACAAAAGTTGCAGAGATGCTGCACGTCCTGATGACAGAAGAACTCGGGTACCACAGGTATGCGGTACGGGCCAGCGATATCGGTGTTGAGATAGCCCGACACCTCGCATATACGCACTCGGAATCGATCATCGGGCTTCATCTGAGCGGGGCAACCCCGCTGATGGGAGCCCCGCCGGCCGATCTCTCTCCTGAAGAGGTGCAGTTCCTGGGATCCTGCCAGCAGTTCATGATGAGTGAAATGGCGTATTGTATGCTCCATGCAACTAAACCGGAGACGCTTGCATTCGGGCTTTTTGATTCTCCGGCAGGGATGGCAGCCTGGATTCTCGAGAAGTTTTGGGCTTGGAGCGATTGTGGCGGGGATATCGAATCCCGTTTTTCAAAAGAAGAACTCCTGGCAAACCTGACGATCTACTGGGCGACCGGAACGATCGGCTCATCGTGCAGGATCTATTACGAGTCCATGCATAATCCGTCCCCGTCCGCAGGAAAGAAGATTACGGTGCCAACCGGGATGGCACAGTTTCCAAAGGATCTGATACCTGCCTGCCGGGCCTGGGAGGAACGGTTCTACCATCTGCGGCATTGGACCACGATGTCCAAAGGCGGGCATTTTGCCGAACATGAGGAACCGGAGCTGTTGGCCGAGGATATTCGCGTATTCTTCCGATCTTTGAGGAGGCCGGGGCAATAACCCGCGGCGGCTATTTCCGGCACTGGCCTGGTATGGCACCAGTACTGTTCACTATGGAGAGAGATATGACAACAATCAACGACAAAAACAATAAAAAACCCGGCATCCCCGGCTGTATCCGGAAGATGTCCCCGTGCGAACGGTTCTTCTTCATGAGCCCGGCCTGCACGGTGATAATGGCGGCTCGGATAACCGGCACTATTGATGAAAAACGGTTCCGGCGGGCACTTGCAGCGGTCAGCCAGGTCCACCCGCTGCTTCAGGCAAAGGTAGTATTCGATGACCGGTACGAGGCATGGTTCTCATCCGATGATGTCCCGGAAGTCCCGTTAAGGATTGTCCCGCGTACATCGGATAGCCATTGGGTGGAGGAATTGAAAGAAGAGGCGCGGGTACCGTTTGATATCGGTAGGGGGCCGCTGGTAAAATGTGTGCTTGTGCAGTCCCCGGTGGTGTCTGACCTCATAATTTTCTGCAACCACTCCATCTGCGACGGGATGGCGCTTGCCATTCTTATTCGGGATATTCTCGTACAGTATGCTAATCCCGATAAGGATGTCCGCGTACTGAATCCACCGGATGCGCTGGACCTCCAGAAACATGGAATCTCCCTGATGGGGATTATCTCACGGGCCATTTCGGCATATGCCAACTGGAAATGGAATAAGAATCCCCATTATTTCGGCCCGGAAGAGTACGCCGCCCTGTACCGTGGCTACTGGGAAGGACGCAGGCCCGGTCTCGTTCTCTTCGAGTTTGATCCGGCAGAATCCGCATGCCTGCAGGCTGCCTGCCGTGACCATGGTGTTACGATTGGATCGGCAGTCTCGGCGGCATGCCTTGCAGCCCGTGCGGATATTATCGGGGGCTTTATAAAAAGCCAGCAGACCGTTCTCGTACCTTTCGATCTGCGGAGACGGGTTCAGCCCCCCGTCGGGGACGTTTTCTGTTTCTGTGCCGGGGGGATCCGGGTACCGTTTGCATATTCACCGGAAAAACCGTTCTGGGATAACGCCGCTGCATTGCACAAGATCATCCACACGCGACTGGAGAACCTGTCCCCTGCCGATTCCGATCTGCCGGCTTTTGAACCTTCACTCATCGATGCCCTTGCAGGATTCGGTGTGTTTACCGACAAGGTTCCCGAAGCATATACGAAAACAGCAATCCTGCAGCGGTTTGCCGCTGATACCGGAAACGTTGTCGTCTCGTTCAACCGCAATATCGACCAGACCTTTCCCGGGTTTACGCCCTCAAATCTGGGCCGAATCGATATGCCGGGATTCAATGAAGGTCCCCGGCTGGAACGGCTGGTCTTCCTGCCGGCCTCAAGCGAGATCAACCCGCTAGTGCTGGGTGGGATCGGGATTAATGGCACGATGACATTCTCCCTGCTCTTTGTCGACCCCCCGGCGAAAACCGGTGTCTCACCGGAACCGGAGATGATCCGGATCCGGAACCGGGCGCTGGAACTGCTCGGGTTCCCGGAAAAAGTACACCCGTCTGCTCTGGAGTGAGAGATTATGTCACCAGTACGCGTCAATGGTTGTAATATGTATTATGAGACCCGGGGGTTGCAATGACCAGCCCATCTGCCAATGAAACGAGCACCTTCAGCCTCCGGCTCCGGGGTTTTCTTCACGGCCTCTTCGTCCCCGTCCTCATGGGGACCATCCTCTTCCTATCGGCCGGTACCATTGCATGGCCTGCGGCATGGATGATCCTCGTGGTTATTTTCCTGGCATTCACGGTTGCCATGCTGACTATCAGTCCCGGTCTTGTCGCGGAACGTACGCAGAAGCAGACCGGCGCAAAAAAGTATGACCGGAACCTGGTCAGGGTAATGAACTTCACCGGGCTTCTCCTGCTTCTCGTCGCAGGCCTTGATTTCCGGTTCGGATGGACCGGCCAGATCGCCTTTCCCGTCCAGGCATCTGCCTTTATCCTGTTCCTCTTCGGGAACTGTCTCTTCACCTGGGCAATTATCTCGAACCGGTTCTTCTCACTTATCGTGCGGATCCAGCATGAAAACGGCCATCATCCGGTAACCCATGGTCCTTACCGCTATGTCAGGCACCCCGGGTATCTCGGGCTCCTTCTCACGTTCCTGGCCCAACCGGTTATTCTCGGCTCGCTCTGGGCATTCATCCCGGCGATCGTTGCTTCGGCGCTTCTCGTGAAACGGACCGAACTCGAAGACGGGACGCTCAAACTTGAACTTGAGGGATATGAGAATTACACGCATCAGGTCGGGTACCGGCTGATACCGGGGGTATGGTGACCGGGAGAAATACAGAATGACTGACAAATCAGCGGAGATTGGGTGAGATTATGCCAACCGTACACGTTAACGACATCGATATGTATTACGAAATCCATGGCGAGGGATACCCGCTCGTTATGATCCTCGGGATGGGTATGAACGTAGCATCGTTCAACAACCCGGATATTATCCGGATGTTTGCAGAACAGTATCAGGTTATTGCCTCCGATAACCGGGGAGTCGGAAGGACCGGCAAACCGGATGAACCTTTCACCGTGGAGACCATGGCTCAGGATACCATTGGTCTCATGGATGCTCTTGGCATCCGACGGGCACATGTGAAGGGAGGATCCCTTGGAGGTGCTGTTGCCCAGATTCTTGCAGCGGAGCATCCTGAACGGGTGAACGGTCTGGTGCTGTCCGGGGCAGCAAGCCGGTATGCCCTGTGGATGAAGGCGATGGTCTGTCTGATACCAAAGATTCCGTTCATGCGGAAAAAATCAGTTCAGATGGCCGAGCCCCTCTTTCAGGAACCATATCCGCCAACGGAAACAACATTTCTGAACCAGTGCGTAGCAGGAGCCACATTCGACGGGAGGAAATACCACAGCAGGATACGGGCACCAACCCTGATCATCGGCATGACGCACGACCAGTATGTCCCCATGAAATTCACCCGCGAACTTGCGACAGGAATCCGGGGATCCCGACTTGAACTGATCGAGCGGGACCACCTGTCCGTCCTCAAAGAACCGGAACTAATTGTTCGGCCGGCATTGGAGTTCCTGCAGGAAGTTGATCGGGGGATGGAAATTTCATAATCCACACCAATACTACCAGAGATTTGGGTGATGCAGACGAGTAACAGAAAAAACACATCTGAGAATTATTTATTCCTTGTTGAAAAAGCAAAGGAGCTTGGCGCCGCTGATGCAATGGTGATCCCGGCATATGAGATCGTTGTTGAGAACCGCGTGCTCATGAAATGCCGGACAGGTTGCATCGGGTACGGGAAGAAGCTGACCTGTCCGCCGTACGTGCCGACTCCCGATGAGTTCCGGAAGATCCTTTCCGAGTACCGCTATGCCCTGCTCGTCAAGTGCCTCTCTCCGGCAGAGGCGGAGCCGGACGTGATCTGCTCGATATACAAATACTGGCTCGACCCGGAGGCGCCGGCTGATAAAAAGGAGAAGGCAACTCAGTTTTGGAAAGACCATTTCAACGGTACCGGTGCATTCGCCCCGATGATGCTTGAACTCGAGCGGACGGCGTTCAATGCCGGCAACCCGTTTGCCCTTGCGTTCATCAATGGCTCATGCCGGCTCTGTGAGACCTGTAACGTGAAGGGAGGAATCTGCATTCATCCAACGCAGGCCCGGATCCCCGAGCATGCCGTTGGTGTGAACATGGTGAAGACGGCAGAGAAGGCGGGAATGCCGATCCGGTTCCCGGTGCAGGGGCACCCCGAGCTGATGGCGCTGCTGTTGATCGACTGATATCGGATGAGAAACAAGGAAGAATCATAAAAGTAGCGGACGGGAAGATGCAGGAATACGAATCGTCCATGAACAGGTAGAAATCCGGGAGCATCACGGCAGAAGGGGTGGCTTTCATGCGTTTTTCGGAATCGGCAAAGCCAGAAGGTAAACGCATCTGTTAGGATCCGTACGAGATCCGGTTCATCCATCCGGAGGTGCTTGCCCTCGTCCGTGGATAGGGAGCAGAAAAGTCTGAGGAGTCGCGGGCAGCATACGAAAAAGCTTTTCCAGGACACCGGGATTCGTTCCTGACCCAGGTCAGGTTCTTTGACGATACACTGCAGCAGGAGATTGCCAGGGAATATTGCAGGTCGTTATCCTTGGGGCCGGTTTTGATTCCCGGGCCTATCGCATTGAAGGCATCCGGAACGCCCGGGTCGTTGAAGTTGACCAGGAAGAGACACAAACCGTAAAATGAATTATGTCTCGCAGATCTTCGGGTCGCTGTCTTCACATGATCTCTGATTACAACCGGTATTCAGACCTCCCAAACCGCGTGTTTTACTCTGCCGTGGTCAAACCGTTGAAAACAAGCGAATCTATATCCCCTGATCTGACTCAGTCAGGTTTACAAGGATGGAACCGTTGAAGGGGAAGATAACTTCAGAATTATTCCGGAGACCGTCCATCTCTGATATCCTGGAGCAGGTTTCCGGTACCCGGAAAGATCTTTACCGGCATCTTCGGACTCCCGATCTGGTGATCATGGGGATCGGGACGATGATCGGTGTCGGAATCTTTGTCATCACCGGGATCGCTGCCGGACAGTACGCAGGACCGGCTATCATCATCTCATTTCTCATCGCAGCACTGACCTGCCTGATGGCCGCTTTCTCGTATGCAGAGTTTGCCTCCATCGTCCCGATTACCGGGAGTGCATACACGTACGGGTATGTCTCCCTCGGTGAGATCATCGCCTGGATCATCGGCTGGGATCTTATCCTTGAGTATCTGGTCGATGCTGCAACCGTATCCATCGGCTGGTCAGAATATGCACTAACCCTGTTATCGGATACAGGATATTCGGTTCCTGCTCACCTGAGCCATAGCGTATTCGTCTCCGGAGGGCTCATCAATCTCCCGGCAGTGATAATCATTCTGCTTCTGACCGGGGTGATCTGGTATGGGGTGAAAGAGACTGCACGGCTTGCATGGGCAGTCGTCGGGATCAAACTGGTGATCATCGCATTCTTTCTCATCATTGCCATACCGACGATCGATACTGCCCATTTCCATCCGTTCATGCCATTCGGATGGGGTGGAGTGATGTCCGGAGCGGCAATCATCTTCTTTGCCTTCATCGGGTTCGACGCCCTGACTACGACTTCCGAAGAGGTCATCAATCCGCAAAAGACGCTCCCCCGGGCGATCCTCGTAACCCTTATCCTGGTAACGGTTTTGTATCTCGTGGTCGCCACTACCCTGGTCGGGATGGTCCCATATCAGGAACTTGGAAAAACCGCTGCTCCACTCATCTTAGCCCTGACCGAGACCGGTAACGGATGGGCTGCACCGATCATCTCGGCCGGGGCGATTGCCGGCATCACTTCTGTTATACTCGTGTATCTTTACGGTCAGTCACGGATTCTCTATGCCATGTCCTGCGACGGGTTAATTCCGGCCTTCTTCTCTCAGGTTGACTCCAAACATCACAGCCCGGAGAAATCACTGCTCATCTCCGGAGTTGCGGGGGCAATCCTGGCCGGTTTTCTTCCAATAGAAATCCTCGCCGAGATGACGAATATCGGAACCCTGGCTGCATACTGTGTGGTCTCGGCAAGTGTGATCATCCTTCGGAAGACCCAGAAAGATCTTGTCCGGCCTTTCCGGTGTCCTTTTGTCCCCTGGATCCCCCTGCTGGGTATCATCCTCTGCGGATATCTCATCATCTCCCTCTCCTTTGGAACCTGGCTCAGGTTTGTTGTCTGGCTTGGGATCGGTCTTCTGATCTACTGGGTATACGGCAGAAAACACAGTCTCCTGCGGAGAAGAGATGAATCGGGCAGGGATAGTGACCTTCTAGGAGGTTAGACCCTCGAAGATCCATGAGGGGTTATCTCCGAGCAATGGTATGATAGTATTAGTTACATCCGGACTCTGTGTCAGTCCCGATTCGCACAGCCATCTGATCTGGAGGATCATACCTTCACCCTTGTCAGATGGATCGGTCTTGTCAGTGGAAAACCCAGACAGGTGTTGCCAGATAGATGAAATTGCAGGACTGATCCAGGCATACATGATAGCCAATGTTCTGGGCTTCGCTTCAGCGGTATGGTAGAGCGGACTTGTCGGTACGATGCACACCCTCATAAAAACGCAAAAAGTCGTCGCATTAACGGGAATCCAACGTCCGAACAGGATACTAACGATGATGCCATGAAATATCCTGGATCCTTTTTTCATTCCTGACGAAAAGGAACCGGTCTCTGATTAATCGTGAAAAGTTAGTCAGGACTGGCCGGTTCTCATTTTTGCCGGTGATCGGGGTTAGGTTTTTACTCCGGGGTATTGTCCCCCGGTTAGCGTGATCACCGGGATTCCTTCTTCATGATGAAGAAGGTATAGCCGTATTCACCCGGATACTTCCGGCGGATTTCCATCTCCCATTCAAGGCCACGGATTATCTCCTGTGCATCGGGATTGTTTGCATACTTTTCTTTCAGCATTCCCAGTCGATCAGTTAACGGATGGTAGAAATTATCCCACCAGGCTGAATCCGGGAGGCGGAATGAACCGACGAGTGAATATCCTTCGTTTTGGATCATCTCTTCCACTTCTGATTCGGTTGGCATACCCGGAGAGATTGCATCGAAGAATTCTTTACATTCTAGCGATGGGGTATCGGTATACCACGTGCAGTCAGAAAATACGAGGTACCCCCCCGGTTTCAAAAATTTCTTCCAGGTTTGCAGAGCCGGTAATATCCCGATAATGAATGATGAACCTTCAGCCCAGACGATGTCAAATGAACCGGCGTCAAACGGCAGGCTGTCCATCGATGCCTGACGGGTGACAATACGGTTGTCAACCCCTGCCTTTTTTGCCCGGGTTAAAACCGCATCAAGGAAGGGCTGGTAAATATCGGTTGCAGTCACCCGGCTTTCCGGGCAGAGCCTTGCCAGGGCAACGGTCTGCATACCGGATCCACATCCGATATCCAGGATCTTCCCCTTTTTGGGAGGGGACGGGATGAAGGTACTGGCAAACGCCGTTGATTCCTCCGACCCCGGACCCTGTCGTGGCAGCTCTTCAAACATTGAACAAATAAGTGTTACATCCATGAGGCCGTACTGTTCGAACTCGGCCTACAAACCCTTTGTGTACAATTTCTGAAAAAAGAATGGGGAAACCCGAATCAGAGAGCAGGACGCCGGGATATTTCCTTACCCGTGGATTTGGGATAGTACGATAATCAGGAGAACACAATCCCTCTCACCAGCAGATCATGGTTCCGGAGGGTGCCTCTGATCCCTGCCTCGATCCGGAAACCGGCCTGGTCACCGGAGAAGAATTAGATCTTTTCCGGGAACCCGGAAATCTCCCTGCCCGGGAGTGGATCTGAAATGCAGGTCTGCTTCATCATTGCCAGGATCTCATGCTTCCGGTCTGGTGCAAACCGGTTCCTCCCCTTCTGTGATGCCCCGGTTACCGGTTCTGATTCCGTGAGATACATATCTGGTTATATTAATAAATTAGATGATATATTTTTCTGTTGAATAAAGGAGATCTTTTTTTTATAATTCTTCTCTTAACGGAAAATCACCCGACCGCGTAATGACGTTCCCGGCCAGTCTGTTCGGTGAGTGGTGAAGTATAAAAACTGGTGGGAGGAGTACCCCTTTTTCCAAGGAAGATTACTGAATTCTACTCGTAACAGAGTAGAATCGCCAGGTATATCATCCACTCATTTGGGCACTCATTTATGTTTACTATCGGGATAGGCATCTCTGGAGATGGAACAGAGATCTCTTTCAGGTTTTTTTATGATATTACATGCCTCTTGGGAGTACCTATGAAATATTTCAGCATCCTTCTGTTGATTCTGGTTTTTCTTTGATGTACCGAGGCTATAACAGAAAAGAACCAGATGGTTATTGGTGCAGAAAGATTCAGATGGCGGGTATTTCTGGAAGTCCATTGCCATGTACCTATAAGAGACCGAGACCAGCGTGCCGCTCATCGGGGTGAATAATACCTATCTGCAGCATTTGAACGGTTAATGTATGCAATGAGCGAAATTTCTCTCCTTGTATTTTTACATACAAGTGTCGATATAGGGAATCAAGCACTTCACAGGAAAGGCTATATTTCACCTTGTTTTATAATTAGAGCATGAAAATTATAGGAATAGTATCCAGCCCGAGAAAAGGCGGAAACACTCAGAGATTAGTAGAACACGTTCTTTCGGGTGCCAAGGAGGCCGGGGCAACGACTGAATTGATACGACTGTGTGATTGTGATATTCAACCCTGCACCGGGTGTGATATATGCAAAAAAGATGGAGAATGCATAATACAGGACGATATGGAAGAGATATACCAGAAGGTAAAGGATGCAGATGCTGTGGTATTTGGTTCTCCGATCTACTGGTTTAGACTGAGTGCACAGGCATATCCATTTATTGACCGGATGTATGGCCACTTTACCCCTGATTTCACCTGTGATATGCCGAAAGGGAAGAAGATTGTTGTTGCTCTGACCTGTGGCGGAGATGATATAGAGGATATGAATACCACCAACGATTACCTGAAAAAAGTCTTTCAATACCTGGGGTTTGTTGATGCTGGATTTATCTGGCAGAATAATTGTCATATGCCTGATGACCTCGCCAATTATCCTGATAGGATAAAAGAGGCGAAACAATTAGGGAAATCCTTAGTCCCCTGACCGGGATCATAAAATTAACCTACCTCCTCTCCCTTATTCTGTATCCCAGTGAGAAGGTTTGGTTTTTCATCAGGTACGTATGAGGTATACCTCATTGTTTTTTTGAATTCATATGGGGGACATATCCATGATCGTATCGAGACGAGCTGAATAGTAACAAAAATTCTACGGAAAAAAGAGAATCTCCGGGTTTCTCACCCACCCCGTCACTCAGGCCGGCGACTGGTTCATTCCCAGGAACATGAGGGCAGCCTCCCCGTACTGGACCGGTACCTTATGATATCCGGTATGAGGAATACCCTTGAACCTGACAAGCCAGGACCCATTAATCTGACCGGCCATCCGGGCTGATATGGCATCGGGGGTGAGGACATCTTCGGTTCCAACAATCAGCATGACATCCTTGTTGATTCCTGAAAGACCGTCATACGATCCATTCCACATGAGGTTTGCCCATGCCTCTTTCCTGATACCAGGGGAGAGGGATGTATTGTTTGCTGCCTCTTCAATGACGCCAAGGAGCGTTCTCGTCTCAGGGATCCTGACACTATAGGAGTTGGAATCAAGGATGAGCTTATCAACCCGCTCAGGGTGATCGATGACAAGCTGTTGCGAGGTCGAGGATCCCATGGAAGCCCCGTATATGTGCATTTTCTCATATCCGAGGGCATTTATGAGTGCAGCGGCATCGTCGGCATACATCGGGATCGTGTGGGTCACATTGTTATCGCTACTCGCTCCCATCCCCCGGTGGTCATACAGGTAAACATGGTATTGGGATGCCAGGATAGCGACGAACGTCTCATTCCAGTTATCCATCGTGGCACTAAATCCTGGTATCATCAGGATGGGATCTCCTGATCCAAACTCCCGGTACCCGAGGGAAACCCCGTTGACGTCAGCATACCTGACCGGGGTATCATTATATAATACCGGCATAGGATTATCCGGGGACGCTTCACCAGTCTGAACGGTGGACTCATCGACACACCCTGCCAGTACCAGGCTGAAGATGGTGAGGACGATTGTCAGGAGTATTAGATTTGTTTTATTCATTGAAATCACAAAGCAGAATAAGGGATCATTTCGGTTGCATCCTATTTTAACTGAGATGCATATTTTTTTCGCTGAAAGAATCTATCCGCATTTCTCGCGATGACCCGGAAAATTCATCTCTTTCGGAAATAAGGACGATTAATCTGCCGTATTTTTCATGGTTTTCCATCGATGCCAGGATGACTGGTACCAACCAACCTCTCGTGAAGAAACAACCCGGCCAGGACAAGGCCGGTATTGATGATGCAGAGCGATCCGCGGGCAGAATTTGGATTTCCCTGTTATACCTGGTATCCTCCGGAGAGAATGGGTATACCTTTCTGCCGGATACCGGTCTCTCACAGGATTGTACGACGTCCAATGCCCAGCAACCTGGCTTCCCTGCTCTCCGGTACCGGCACCTCTCCGTATTCTGAGTACAGTGGTTCTGTCTTTTTTCACCCGGATTGATCTGTTATGTATCCGGAGACGAATCCGGTGTATCGGTCTTCTCAGCCACCGTATTGTCACAGATACACTCCGTATCAGGGATACTATCCCGAACAAGACCGCATATCTCCTCGTATCTCTCCGTGATGTTGTATACGATGCCTGAACTGGGAAATGGTCTGCCTGAATCGATAATTCGGTTAAAAACCGGGAAATAGGGATTGTTTTTCGTTCCATACTCCTGGTAAAAGTCCACGGTTGCAGGAAGAACATACCTGGGCGGAGAAGTGGTATACGAATCCTCGCTGAATGCAATCAGGTTCTTTGCCTGAACGCTGTTATAATAGTTCACAAACTGATCTGTTGCCTCCATACAGCGATCATCACAGGCATTTTTATTGATTACCAGCCCGTCTGTCCAGAAGAGAGGATTCTGATCAGTTCCGAACGGTGAGTGAACCGCATAGTATATTGAATTGGGATCTGTTCTCTTAATATTGTACAAATCTTCTTAAAATCAGATAAATGAAAAGGATTCGTTGTTTGCAAATACTTTCTTGGGGGAGTGATCAAAATAATACCCGTTTAACCAATTGTTCGTCCTGTCAACAGAACAACAGAGGATAGCGATTAACCCCACATTGGTGTAATAGCCTATTCAATGTTATATATATTCAAGATTGTTAACCTAGGGTTAATCGCGATTCTCAAGATTCATTCCAGTAACCAGATTGAGATTCAGGCCTTCTCTCTCTGATTTGAGGTAAAAGGATGTGGGCGAGTGCGTAAAAAAAAGAAGTTTTTCCCTTACCCTGACCGGACACCGTTCCAGTTCTCATCAATACCTTCGATGAAATCCTTCGAACCGAATCCAAAGGTACCGTTGAAGTACATCCCGTCATCTGACATCGTCAGGGTAGACAGGCCGGATTGGGTCCAGATCCCGGTCAGTTCCTTTCCGTCTTCAGAAACCGTACCCTCTACCACGGTAATTTCTGACAGATCCGACGTCTGATAGACTCCGCTTACCCTCGTCCCGTTCTGGTTCAGGATAGTAACGTCCCCTATCTCCTCGATCCAGGATCCGGACCATGGCTTTTCCGTATCTACTTCGGTCGTCAGGGTTCCATTCCAGGTATCATCGGCCTCGTCTACAGCATTACTCTCTCCGTACCCATAGGTTCCGTTGAAATAGGTTCCATCATCGGAAAGAGTGAATGTAAAGGGTCCAAACTGACTCCAGGATCCAGATAATACCTTTCCATCCTCGGATATCGTCCCTTCACCTGTCCGGGAGACGGCAATCGGTGGATCGGTATAGACTCCGGTAACATTCCGACCGTCCACCGTCAGGACCTGGGTACCCATAGTATCAATCCAGGTACCAGCCCATCCGACTGCTGCATCATTCACATTCTCTTTGGTTTCGGCTGCATAGCATCCAACCGCGATCATACCAATCAGCACCATCAGTGCCATCAAACGAAGTAAAGACATTCAGAAGATACCTCCTAACATAGATACCTAATCCATGATGAGCCGATAAGTATATCGGACAAACCTGGTGGAAACATAATATAAAACTGATATTATCCCGCTTTCCGGAGGATCATGTTCCCTTCCGGAGGGTAAATCTGATAAAAAAGAAGAAAAGATTCCGTTATTCGACCAGAACACCGTTCCAGTCTTCATCGGCGCCGGTATCCTTGGAACCATATCCATAGGTACCGTTGAAGTACTTTCCGTCATCTGAAAGCGTGAACGCAAACAGGCCGGTTTGAGACCATGTTCCGGTGAGAATTGTTCCATCTTCGGAGACAATGCCGTCGATCAGAGATCCTTCGGTGTCAACCGGCATCCCATAGGTTCCGGTCACTGCCGTTTCATTCTGTTCCAGGAACGTAATCGATCCAATCTCTGATACCCATTCTCCGGTCCAGGCATTCTCGGGGTCTGCTTCGGTGGTCAGGGTACCGTTCCAGCCATCATCGAGGCCTTCAATGGTATCCATGTCGCCGTATCCAAAGGTTCCGTTATAGTACGTGCCATCTTCAGAAAGGGCAAATGTTAACTTCCCATCCTCGTACCAGGTTCCGGTGAGGATTTTCCCATCTTCGGATGCCACTCCCTCGATTGACAGGACGAGGCCCTCGGCCGGATCTTCGTAGGTTCCGGTGACATTGAGACCATCCTGCGTCAGCACCATGGTGCTCGAATAATCAACCCATGTTCCGGCCCATCCGAACGTTGCATCAGTCACATTCTCTTCGGTTTCGGCTGCAGAGCACCCGGCTCCGATCATAGTAATCAGCACAAAAAGTGCCATTAAACGAAATAAAATCATGCAGAAGATACCTCCTAACAGGAATAGATTCCCGGGAAGACGAATAAACGTATCGAATTTGTACGATTACTAAGATATTTGTCTGCACATCACCACTAACCAGGGTAAGAACTCGCTTCCCTCATGTTCTCAAATCATACCATCTCCGAATAAAAATAATCAGAAGAAAACCCGTTCATCGATTCGCCAGCAGAAGGGACGGTGTATCTCTCTACCGATGTATTCTGGGGATTTCTCAGATCTGAAACGATATCTTTTGAATGAATCAGAAAATTCAAGAAAAATTCCTCACAGGACTTCTGTTGTTCTATCCTTCCGAATTCAGGCAGAGACCTAAATATACCGAAAATACGTGCAACGATAACAGTTGATGAAGGCCCGCTGAGAAATATCCGGCACATAGAACGTGAAATCCCCGGGGGTATCATTCAACAGGGAGCAGAAATTAGAATTTTTGAGTGTTCAGGCCAATGTTCACCAAAACGGTACATCTTCCTGTGTGTTTGTTGAGCGATCCATCACCCGTTTCGCCGGTATTATTACGGAATACCCATGATGGTATAGTATAGCCGGAGTATTGATCCCATGAATCTGCGTTTTGGATGTATTGTTTCGATTATGTTATTGATATTGGTGACCGGGCTTGCACTTTTCCCGGCGGCAGCAGCAGAGGAAAAAATGGTCTCCATGGTCTACACCGGGGAGATAGCAGATCATGGATATATCCAGCATGCCTTAAACGGAGTTAACCGGGCACAGGAAGAGTTCTCCTTCACCATACATGATATCCCGTGGAATTCATCCGCTCCCTGCGATCCGGTGACTGATACCGACGGTACCCGGTCAGATGCGGTTATCATCATGGGAGCCTTCATGAACGGATACCAACAGGAGATCGTTGACCGCAACCCCGAGGTTCCCATAATACTCATCGACGGGGGTAATCTTACCGGACCAGAAGCGAAATCAATTTACTTCTCCATGTACGGGGCCAGTTATCTCGCCGGGATCCTTGCGGCAAACCAGACAAAGACCGGAAAACTCGGAATAATCATCGGGTTTGACATGCCTACCCTTCGTGGATTTACCGACGGATTCACCGACGGGGCACACCGGGTAAACCCTGATGCAGAGGTAACCATCTCATACATCGCCGATGATTACTCAGGATTTTCCATGCCTGAACAGGCAGGCGTATTAGCCGAAGGAATGTATCGGAACGGTACTGATATCATCTTCCCGGTTGCCGGATCATCCGGTCTTGGCGTTATCAGCACGGCGAAAACACTTCCCGGCCTGTATGTTATCGGCGTAGATGCAGACCAGTCCGACCTGGCCCCGGACACGATCCTGGCCTCGGCAGTCAAAAACCTTGACCCGGTGATCTACAACGAACTGGGAGCGGTTTTCAACGGATCATACATTCCCGGATCAGTCGTTACCGGCCTTGAAGACGGGGGAACATCCCTTATACTCAATCCCCGGTTTGAGCATCTTTCACCACTTGTTGAATCCCGGATACCTGAAGCTACAGAAAAGGAAAAGGAGTATCTCGCCACTCATCCGCTTGCCTGACCCGGACAGGGAAATCCGGCCGATCTTCGGGGTTATCCCGGTTGCGAACAGGAGACGGTTCAGTCGGCCAAGAACCGGAGGAATCCGGATATGCTCCTCGATCTTACAGAACCCATGTAACTCTCCGTCAGGAACAGCGGAAACAGACCGGACTGAACGGGATCGCCTGTATCTCTGCCGGTGAAGAGGATTACTGAGAGGTAATTCTCCTGTACGAGGCTGTCCGCTCCGAGCCCCATCAGCCCATACGGCACCTCCTGCACCGAGACCCAAGAATCTCCCATTCCTGTCTATATATATCACCTGCTAACCATCCCCGGCACCTATCCCCGTATTCGTACAGGTTCCAGGAAATAACCCGGTAATGAACGAGGGGTGATTATTCTCCAGATCCATTCCCCCGTGATGTTCGCCGGTTCTCCCGGGAGTAATCTGCCTGGCGGCCCGGTGACTCACCAGCCGGATTGATCGCAGATCTGGATGGATTGCCCCTCTGACCGGCACGAATAACCGGAGGAGTCGATATCTGCAGGAAGGGCAGACCGAAATCCAGCAGAATGACCATTTCATGAGTGTTATTAAGAACCGATTCCAATAGTACACCGGATTTGGAGCATTTACCCCATGAACCTTCAGTTTGGAGCGATAGTTGCTATACTTTTTTGCGTAACGGTATCCGGACTGGCATCGTTCCCGGTGGCTGCATCCGGGGAGAAAACCGTATCAATGGTGTACATGGGAGAGAAAGGAGACTACAGTTATCTTCAGCGTGCCTTTGCCGGACTTGACCGGGCAGAGCAGGATTTCTCCTTCTCAATCCGTGATATCCCGTGGAATTCATCCTCACCCGCTGATCCGGTCACCGATGCGAACGGCACCCGGTCTGATGCTGTCATCATCATGGGGGCCATCATGAACGGATATGAACAGAACCTATCCGCTGAGAACCCCGATCTCCCCGTCATCCTCATCGATGGCGGATTACTCACCGGACCAGCAGCAAAATCGATAAACTTCTCTATGTATGGGACCAGTTATCTTGCCGGAATTCTTGCTGCAAACCAGACAAAGACCAAACAAATCGGGATCGTCGCCGGCGTCGATGCCCCCGTTCTCCGTGGCTTCACCGACGGATTCATCGATGGTGCTCACCGGGAAGATCCGGAGGTCAGGGTCACCGTCTCGTATATCGCCGGTGACTACTCGGGCTTTTCCATGCCTGATAAAGCAGGTGAATTAACCAGTGAGATGTACCGGAACGGCACCGATATTATCTACCAGATCGCCGGTTCATCCGTCCTCGGCGTCATCAATACGGCCAAAACACTCCCCGGCCTG
>CAZWTX010000007.1:57775-94857 GCA_964637135.1 uncultured Methanospirillum sp.
CCGGCCTGGCCCCGGACACGATTCTGGCCTCGGCAGTCAAGAACCTTGACCCGGTGATCTACGATGAACTGGACGGGATCTTCTCCGGTACCTATACTACCGGATCGGTCGTGACCAGCCTTGAGGAAGGAGGAACATCCCTCACCATTAATCCCCGGTATGAGCATCTCTCGCCACTCATTGAATCCCGGAGAGACGAGGCGATAGAAGAAGAGAAGAAGTACCTGGCTGCCCACCGGCTCTCATACCGGGCAGCAATTCCGGGGAGCGGACATTCGACCCCGCCATCCCGGAGAAATGGCATCTTTTTTCCGGTCTCATTCAGATAATGAGATATGAAACGATGGTACCTCTCTCTCCTGCTCATCCTCCTCCTCGTCATCCCGGGGGCCGTATTAACGACTGAAACCCCCGTGAATTCTCCGGATACCACATCCGTAACCATCGGCCTGATCCCGTCCGGGAGTTCCAGCCCGTTTCACCAGGAACTTATCCAGGCGGTCAAAGCAGCTGCTGGTGAAGCAAACTGGACGGTCATCGTCCTGATGCCTGATTCTGAAATGAATATCAGCTTCCAAAAAGATGCCATGAACCGGCTGATACAGGACCGGGTCGACCTCATCTGCCTGAATACGCTGGACACGAATGCCCTTGCAGGCGGGATCCGGACGGCCGAATCCTCCGGCATCCAGGTCATCCTCTATAACACGCTTGTCCCTGCAGAAGGGCAGAATGTCACCGGATATATCGGGTACAACCAGTATACCGGAGCTCGGGAGATGGGCAGATATGCCGCCCTCGCCCTGGATCCCTCGATTGATATCTTCTACGGAAACAGCGACGAGATGGCGATCGGAGCGGCACTGGCAGCCGCCGATGCCGGAAAACAGATCAATTCAGATATTCTCTGTCTGGGAATCGACGGCAACGCCCCGACTCTCGATATGATCGAAAACGGCACGATGACGGCAACCCTCGGAGTCTATCCTGATCGGATGGGCCGGATGATCGTCAGCGAGGCAGGCCGGGTTCTCAAAGGTGAGGATATCCCGGTCTACCTGGAAACCCCGTCGGTCGTCGTTGATGCCAAAAACATGGATTCCTACCTGAACGGATCGACCTGGACCGAACCGGTAACCGGCAACCCGGAAGTCCTGGCGTCCGTTCAATAACAGAACCTTCTTTTTGATCCCGGGACCCGGAAGGGAAACCTGGAGAGGCCCGGGAGAGTATTTTACTGACTTACGTGCAGGCCGGCCCGGTGACTCGCCCGTTTCATCCAGAACGGAAGGATTCAATCTCCCTGAGCAAATCCCCGGCTATCGATTCTGCACTCTTCGTCTTCAGTTCGATGATGACCGGCGGAAAGAGTGGCCACCGGGAGGTGACCAGGGAGACAAAATCACGACGTACTGTCCAGATCATCGGCGGAAACATCGCCACTTCCAACTGGTCGATGCATGGACCCCAGAGAGATCCCTGCACATCGAACCGGCCGACCTCATCGATCACCAGGAGATCGGTCTTCTGTTCATCATGGGGAGTGAGGATAGCCCGTTTCCCGAATGCAATTCCTTCAGGCCGGAAATAGTACCGCCCAAAGTAGATACTTCCCGGGGACGGGATGGTCGAACTGAGCTCTTCTGAGATCCCCCTCCCGAGATCGGTGAGGGAAAATCCTGACCGAAGGCCGTCCGAGATATATCCGGGGGCGATGATCCCCCGGATGCAGATATCTTCCCGACGTAGGATCTCGAGGACATCGGCAAGGAATGTTGTCTTCCCCTCGCCCTGCTCTCCGGATATGATGAATACCGGCGGCCGGTTTCCGCCCTTTTTTCGGTTTGCCCGGCTCTGATCTCCCGCAGCCGATCCGGAAGACTCGCTCCTCTCACTCATGCTCCCAGATACTCATGTGTTATTCAGCAAAAACAATTAACATTTACAGGAAGAAAAGCAGACACATAGATGAGAGCGATCGAACCGGGCGACCTTCACCATTCAGGCATCGGCCGCCGATTATCGTGAGAATATATGATCTGTACCTATTGTGAACGGTATTGCGATATTCCGGAGGCAGCATCGGGGTACTGCCGGATGTACCGCAATGAGAGTGGCACTGTTGTTGAGAATTATCCGGATGGATATCTCAATACCTACGCGGTATCGAGCGAATCAATCCCGATGCTTCATTTTTACCCAAATCATGTCTTCATGCTGGTCAGCACCATCGGGTGCAACTTCTCCTGTGACGGGTGCATCTCTGCATTCCAGACAACGAGGAACGGAACGCTGGAACAGGTGCTCACCACCCGCCGGCCGGAGGAGATTCTTGCCCTTGCACGGGAGAGCGGTTGCCGGGGAGTTGTCTTCTGCCTGAACGAGCCGACCGTTTCCCTGCCGACGTTTCTCCGGCTTGCCCTGGCAGCAAAAAGCGAAGGATTCCTGGTCGGCTGTTCAAGCAACGGGTACATGACCGACGAGTCGCTTGACCAAATGCTGCCAGTCCTCGACTTTGTAAATATCGGGCTGAAAGGCTCGACGGATGAGCGGTACCGGGAATGCGGGGCGGAATCGGTTGAACCGGTCTTCCGGAACCTGCAGAGACTCCATGATGCCGGGGTGTTCATCGAGGTCTCGACGATGTATCTCCTCGGAAGGGAAGAGGAGATCCTCGGGGTTGCCAGAAGGGTCAGGGAGATCTCTCCCGCAATTCCGTTCCAGGTGATGCGGTTCATCGCCACCACCGATGATCTCCTCCACTTGCAACCCGGCCGGGAGCAGGCAGAAGCGATCTGCACGATCCTGCGAAGTATCGTCGAACATGTGTACCTTTTCAACACCCCGGCGACCACCGAACTTGATTCCCGGTGTCCGGTCTGCAACAAGGTCATCATCCACCGGGTATTCTTCGGCCCGATGGCGGCGAGGGTTCTCTCCTGTGCCGATGACGGGCGATGCAGCTGTGGGTATGTCTACCCAAAAATAGGCGATATCCTGCCGGTTCCGAAAGAAGGGCTCCGGGTTCTCGGCGGGTACCGGTCGGTGATGGGAGCAAAGTACATCATCTCTCATCTGAACCTTCTCGGGATCGATGACGAAGCCGAGACCGACCGGATCTGCAATGAAGTTATATCAAACGGATACCTCCAGCAGCTCCAGGAGCAGACGGATTCTGTCGAAAATTTCATCGCAATGACCCGGTACCTCTCCTCGCTCTGCGGAAGGGAGCAGGCCGGTGAGAGGATGATCGCGTATGTCACCCAGGTCATCTCTGCTCTCAGAGGACGGATCGCCGATGCGGATACGCCCCGGGTTTATGCCGTCTTCTGCCATCCGCTCTCACCGGTCTATGCCAGGAAATTTACCAATACGCTGGTGGAGATGGCAGGGGGGAAAAGCCTGAATATCCAGGAGAATTTCGAGGAGAGCCGCCATGCAGAATATTCGGTAGATGAGCTGAACCGTATTAATCCGGAGGTCATTCTGGTTGCCGGTCCTGTTGCTCCTGACCGGGAGCATTTCATGGCAACCTGCAGGGATCTTGGAATTACCTGCAATGCCCTCGATTCAAGCAGGGTTTATATCCAGGAGAGTGGTCTTGCCGGGGGAAACCTGGGCTGGCTGATCAGCCTGATGGATGTTGCAAATTGTGTCCATCCGGAGGTGTTCGCGTATGATCTGGTGGAGGAGAGAGGGAAATTGGATCGGTTTCAGGAGAGGCTCACGGGCAGGAATTCTTAGGTTTTTTCGTTGGGAATTTCATGAATCCGACCCTTCTAATGCTCACGATGAAGATCGAAGAAAGTGAGATCAGCGGTTGTGGATACCATCACAGGCACCACTTAGGAGGGAGGATGAAAAAGATTTGCTCATACTCATAATAGGGAATCCGTCAGATGAGATGGAGATGAGCCATCCGGAATCTCTATGTATACAGAAATAAGCAATAAATGAGAGGGGAGTTTCGTGGCAGATTATGAGGAGATCGGGGAACGATGGATTCGCCAGGCAGTCCATGATCTTGAGATAGCTGAAAAAAATCTCCCATTCGGGGGGTTTGACTCGGCGGCCTTCTATTCTCATCAATCGGTTGAAAAACTTCTCAAGGGAATAATTTCTCTCTCCGGACGCCCCATCCCCCGCACTCATGATCTGGAGCGGCTGTGTGATCTTCTCTCCTGTCCGGATGAAGTTATATCAGATCTCATCGATCTCATGGGTGATTACCAGACCTCACGATATCCGGATATAAGTGAAATCATCCCTTGTGAATACTATACTGAAGAGATTGCAACAGACCGGGTAAGAATATCACAAAAAATTTTTCAGCACAATATCCAGGGGAAATGTCAGATGAGTGATCCGGTTCTCGATACATTCAGAAGGGAGATTGTTCCGAAGATCATGGAACTTTTTCATCCGGAAACAGTGATCATCTTTGGATCCAGGATCTCCGGGAATGCACATGAAGATTCTGATCTTGACATCATTCTCGTATCAGAACAGTTTGAACATGTACCCCAGCATCAGCGCCTCCCTCTGGTTCGAAAGAGTATCAGAACACCATTCTCCCTTGATTACCTCTGTTACACGCCGGATGAGTTTGAACGGATGAAGACCCGGTCAAGTGTTCTTGCAAGTACATTATCCGGCCCCCATCTGGCAATATGAGAGGCCGGAATTTCTTTATTAACCCTGGAAATCCAGTACTCCCAAATCAGATGGTTGATTTGTACAAGGATATTGCTGAAAAAGGGTTCATCAAGTAATTTGATTCACTCCAGTTGTACTTCGGATATTTCATCGTCTGTTAAAACAGTTTAAATCGCTATCCTCTGGTGTTAATCATTAGTTTTTTGGAGATGATGTAAAAACCGACGGGAGATATTATAACCTCAACAATATCATCGGAGGACAATTTTCCACACTTCTTCTCGTTACCTGTCGTAAAAGAATGATATCAGATTGAAAAATGAGTTCTCTCTGGTTCCATGCCCGGGTGATGACCGAAAAAATGGTGATATTGAATATATAAAAAAGATGACCAATAGGTATAAGTAAAGAATCGGCCCTGTAACTGTGTGAAACCAGTGTTACCAGTTGGAATACTCCTTGCAGTATTCCTCATGATAGCAGGAGCAGGAGCCTATCCAATAGATTCCACAGTAGTAACAACCCTTGATCGCACGGTCATTCCTGTCGCCGTACCTTCAACTTCTCCAACAATTCTTCCGTATGAAGTTTCTCAATATTCTGATTATGGATATGGGAACTGGGAGTTTGGTGAGGGGCTCCGATATGAAAAAAGGCTTGACCTGTTATCTCCGGAAAATAACAGCAGCTCGGCAACGATATCCGGAAAACTCCTGCGTTTCTTTGACATGACAGATATTCACATATCAGACGAAGAAACTCCTACCCAGGCGATTTTTTTTGGCTACCTAGGTGGTCAGTCTTCAGGGTATTCACCGGTTATGCTCTCTACCACCCAGGTTCTCGATGCTGCCGTTCAGACGATAAACGCTCTGCATAAAGAAGACCCCTTTGATTTCGGTATCAGTCTCGGTGATGCAGCAAATAACGAACAATACAATGAAATCCGGTGGTACATCGATGTGCTCGACGGGAAGACCATCAACCCGGATTCCGGTGCGAAGGATAATCCGGTTCCCGGTCCGCTCAACGATTATCAGGATTCATACAAAGCAGCAGGACTGAATACATCAATACCCTGGTATCAGGTAATTGGAAATCATGATCATAACTGGATAGGGACGAATCCGCCTGATGAGTACCTGAAGGCGAACTATACCGGGAAATACATCCTCAATATGGGTAATATCTTCACTGATCCGCGAGGAATAGCGGGACGTGGATATTACATGGGGGCAATCGATGGCCGGACCGTGTATGGAGATATCATCGGTGTCGGAAATGTCTCTGACTTTGAGACCCCTCCAACAGTTCTGGCTGCTGATCCGAATCGCCGGGCTTTATCGGTCCCGGAATGGATGGGTGAATTTTTCAAAACCACTTCTCATCCGAAGGGCCACGGATTTAATCAGACTGATGCAGAAGCAGGAATCGCCTATTATTCATTCGAACCGAAGTCTGATGTGCCGATCAAAGTAATTGTTCTTGATACCACCCAGTCATCGACCGACGCTGATGTCGGCGGGTATGGACACGGTTCCCTTGATAATGCACAGTTTGACTGGCTGTTCAACGAACTTGATCAGGGCCAGGCTGAAGGGAAATTGATGATCATCGCTGCACATATACCAATTGGGGTGGAAGACAGTGGTTCTTCACTCGATGAATATATGGCCTGGAGTTCGGTCGCAGAGGTGTCCGAGCAGCAGCTCCTTGATAAACTCCATGAATATCCGAATCTTATCCTGTGGCTCGCGGGGCATCGCCACTATAATACCATCACCCCCCAGGTGTCACCCGATCCTGAACATCCGGAACTCGGTTTCTGGGAGGTTGAGACCTCATCGTTACGTGACTTCCCCCAGCAGTTCCGGACATTCGATATCGTCCGAAACAGTGACAATACTATCTCGATATTTACAACCGACGTTGATCCGGCAGTAAAAGAGGGAACGATAGCAGCTCAGTCACGTTCGTACGGAGTTGCAGCAATGCAGATATTCAACAATTCGCTCCCGTATCCACCGAATTATTCGTATAATGCAGAACTTCTCATACAACTGACTCCTGAAATGCAGGAGAAAATCCAGAATTACGGCACTCCGGTGGTTTCGTAATTTTCCTCTTTTTTGGTTCAGTAGAGCTCTGTTGAGATCCATCCGGAAGATACCGAGAGGAATTATCCCCATACCCGGGGTTCTCTTTCAGTCTTTTATATGTAACCTCCTGATTCTCCCGATAGGGCGTAAATCTCCTCTCATACGATACAAGTTTTCAAAAGATCCACTAAATGGACCCTGCCGGGATGAGTGCAAAAAAGGGGTGATGATCATCAGGACTCCATTGCAGACTATCTCCTTAGGATAGTGAATAAATCCTGTAAATACTATAAATATGGCTCTTAATTGACTAATGAGGCCGTTTGGATGATACTTATTCAGTATTTCAGATGAAGCATAGTCCCAACCACTGACATTCCAGATTACAGCCGGTTTTGATATTTACCCTCAATCCTTCGAAATTATCACATCACATCTGGATATATGATTCCCAGGATTCTGGCGGTTCAAATACCAAAACCGCGAATATTTTCAACCCTATAATGAGGAACTATTGAGTAACCGAATTCACCCCTTACATTGCTTGCCAGAAGAGGATATCCGGGCTCCAAGGCCACATATAACTCGATGATCTGGGCTTCTTTACCAGGACTTATAAGCACCTATCTGTATCTCCCGGTTTAGATGGAAGGTAAATCCGATTGACCGGTGAAAACCACCCGATCTGCCGGGATCCATTTAAGGGACTGTTCTCCGTGTATCACCAGCGACCGGATATACCGGTTCCCGGATTGCCATATCCACTATTGCTATTGTTCCATAGTATCAATCACAGCCTGAACATCAAATTTTGTGAAATGATCTCCATGTCCAATCAGGTCATGATGGACAGATCAGTATGGAAGAGAAAAGGAAATAGAGAGCATTTCATAGAATGAAAAAGAGATCCTGAAAGTCATTAATAACTTCAGGGCATTCAAACGGCAGATATCATGACATCAGCAGTACCATCGAAGAATATTTCTTCCACGATTCATCTCACAGCATGTCGTAAAAGAACGATATCACGGAGAATAATTATCTCTCTTTGGTTCCCGTGCCAAGGGTGATGACCGGGAAGACAGTGATATCGACATCCGGGTAGAATTTCAACCCGGTGCTGATCTCCTTGATCTCTCCGGTCTGAAACTCTACCTGGAGGATGTATTTGGCAGGACGGTTGATGTCGTCCCCCGGCGGGCGATTCGTGAGGAACTCAGGGATGCAATCCTTGCGGATGCGATTGAGCTATGAGAACCTGGATTCTTTATCTTCATGATATCAACGAATTACCCTGGAAATAAACTCGGATCTTGATTATCGATCTCATTATTGAAGGTTTTTCAGTAGTCATAATACGATCCCGGCAAATCACCAGGGTATACTGAAAAAAACAATATGTACCGGGATCATATAGAACACAGAGGAGTCTTGTGACACAAGCCATATCCCCGATTGAGCACATCCTGCAACAGATCGGCGAACTAGATCGGGAGGAGAAGGAAGTTCTTTATGAAGTTCTTGAGAAACGACTCATCGAAGAACGACGGAATGAACTCGCGAAAGTCCGGGATAAAACCATTCAGGAATACCGCAATGGAAGATTAAAATCCGGCACCCCGGACGAACTCTTTACTGATCTTGACATATAATCTCATCTGGAGCGAACATTTTCGGCGTAGCTTCAAAAAATGGCTCCGGAAATATCCGGCTATGAAAGAGGCTTTCAAACAGACAATCCGGATGCTCGCAGAAGATCCTTTTCATCCATCTCTAAAATCCCATACCCTCTCCGGCCAGCTGCATGGTATATGGGCTGCCCGGATATCCTATCAACACCGGATACTCTTCATCTTCGAGCAGACGACATCGGGTGAAATACTTCTCATCGATATTGGCTCACACGAAGAAGTTTACTGATAAGAACGAGAAGATGTCAAATCAGTTTCTTTTTCCAGTTAAAAAACAGTTGATTGATACCATTTTTCCATTCTCACATCTCCCCTTCTCTGGACCATCGGGAAGAAAACCAAACGAGAGATATTTCTCGATCATCCCGCTTCCCGACTTCCTCCCCCTAATACTCCTGAAACATCCTGGCAATCTCGTCCCGGTTATTCGTCCTGGTCAGTGCCAGCATCAGGAGGACCCGGGCTTTCTGGGGGGTAAGCGTATCGGCCGGGATAACCTCCGGATCATCCGGTGAACAGACGCCGGTCCCAGTCCTCGAGGAGAACACCACAGGAATGCCCTGGTTCATGACGTCAAGCAGGGCAGGACGGATCGATTCGGAGTACCCTCCGTTTCCCATCGAGGCGACGACGAGTCCCTCGGTCTTGTTTGCGGCAAAGGCATCTATCGCGGTCCGGTCCATACCCGGGTAGAGCAGGACGATGTCCACCTTCGGCAGGGAGGTCCTGCCGGATACATCGAATTCGGTCCCCGATGTGTGACGTTTCAGGCTCTCGCGGTAGAATTTCGGAACTCCGTTATCCATGTAGCCGAGCAGGCCGAAGTCGGGTGACCTGAACGTCTCGACCATCTCCGTATTCGTCTTCGTGGTATCCCGTGCCCCGTTGATCTCCCCGTTGAGCTGGATCAGGACCCCTTTCCCGGCTGCATCCGGGCTCCCGGCCAGGATGACGGCATTCAGGAGATTGAGCGGCCCGTCTGCCGAGATGGCGGTTGCCGGCCGCATCGCCCCGGTGATGACCACGGGCTTGTCGCTCTTCACGGCGAGATTGAGGAAGTATGCGGTCTCTTCCAGGGTATCGGTTCCGTGGGTGATCACAACCCCGTCGATATCAGGGGATTTTAGCAGTTCATTCACCCGGTTTGCCAGTGTGAGCCAGATATCCGGGGTTATCTCGTCGCTGTTCACGTTGCAGATCTGCTCGCCGGTAACCCGGGCATAGCTGCTCATCTCTGGAACGGACGCGATCAGGGTCTCCACGCTCAGGTTCCCTGCCTGGTAATGACCTAGTTCGCTCGCATTCTCTGCGGTTCCGGCGATCGTTCCACCGGTTGCCAGGATATAGATATCCGGGAGATCGGCAGCGGAGACGACTGACAGGGATCCTGCAATCAGGAGCAGGAGAACGATGTTGGACAGGGTATATCGGAGTCTCATGATATCCTCCCGGAAGGGCGGGCATCCCGTCCGGTTCCGGTTGCGGGCCGGACTGTCGGGGATGGTACACAGACCGGCCTGTCTGTAGTGACCGATCTCATGAAGGTATGTATCCTGCCGGAACAGGTATGAGTTGTGATCTGATCCGGGAGTTCATACTCATCCGGGGAGACTGGTTGATCTGATGGAGTGGCGAAGATTCAGAACTGTTCTAGCCTGAACTGAATATGATCTCCGAATATTTGAGAGAGCGATACTTCTTCACCTGATATGCCCTCCTGCCCTAAAAAAATTCCATGATCACCAGACCGGCAGGGAAAAAACTATCATAGCTGGAGATGATTCTCAACAGATATATCTTTTGGAAGGAATGGAATATTTAGAATTCTCTAAAGGTTCCCCGACAAACCAACAACATCCGATAGAATCACGTACGATCCGCTATTTCGATATTGCCTGGCTCTCCTCCTGTGACGGTCCCGGTTACCGGGTCGTTCTCTTTCTGCAGGGCTGTCACCTGCACTGTCCCTGGTGTCATTCGCCTCACTCCCATCCTTCAGAATCGCCAATTCTTTTCTTCAAAGCACGGTGTCTCTTATGCGGCCGTTGTGAAGAGAGATGCCCCTGTTCCGTCCATCGGATACGGCCCTCGGGGCACGAACTGTTCCGGGAACAATGCTGCCGTTGCGGGAGATGCATTGATGCCTGCCCGGTCTCCGGGAGGGAATGTTCAAATGGTGCATTATACCTGCCCACAAAGGAAACCACGATTGATACTCTCTGGGATTTGGTATACCCTCAGATAGATCTTCTGCGTACCATCGGGGGCATCACCTTCAGCGGAGGAGAAGCATTGCTCCAGGCAGAAGCTCTGAAATCATTACTTCTCTTATGCCGGGAGGAGGGAATTCACACAGCCATCGAAACCTCTGGAGCATTACCCCGCCAAAATCTGGCAGAAGTAGCAGGAATAGTCGATTGTTGGCTTTACGGTCTCCGGCCAACACAATACTATGTACCCCCGTATGCCGATCAAATCGAGAAAAACCTCACTTTTCTGACCGGATTCAAAACCCGGATCATCATCCGGACACCGGTTATCGCCGGTATCACGGACCTGCCCGAATCCCTCGAACGCATCGCATCGAATATGCAGGCAAATCACCTGACAGAGATCCAGTTATTGCCATTCCACCAGGGAACTTCTCACTACTTTGACGCAATAGGAATACCCTGTCCCATCGGTCCTGAAGCAATTCCTTCGGCAGAACGCCTGGAAACGATCCGGGACTTTTTTCAACAAAAAGGATTTGAGGCAAGGATCATGTGACGAACAAGAAACGAATGGAGAAGAATCATGGCTACAAAAAAAGAATCAACCGTATTACCTCCGCTGCCCGATACGATGACCAGCAGAACCCGGCTACTCCGGCAAATCCTCTGGGATCGGGCACTTGAAAACCGAAAAGACGACTGGGTCGACAAGAATACTCTTCCGGATCTCTCAAAACCCCTCCCGGGTCAAACGAACCTGGAAGCAATTATTGTCAGACGGGCCAGAGGAATTGCCGCGATGCTCAATGCATTAACCGATCCCAAACTCTCAGTGAAGACAAACTCGTTTAAAATTTTCCCGGGAGAACTTCTCGTAGGCATCCCCCCTATGGGTTCCAATGGTCTTGGAAAGATATTTCCGGAGTATCTCGATCATGAGGAGCGGCACATGGCCAGTATTGCAAATCGTTCTGAACTCTCTGTGCTCGGCCATAATGTTGCCGATTACCAGAAACTGGTAACCCGGGGGATCGATTCGATCCTCGTTCACTGCGATACTGAGATCGCCAAGCTCCAGAAACAGATTCAAAATTCTCCTCAGAAATCGATGGGCCAGAGCAGTTATGACGATCTTCTGGACAAGAAGGACTTCTTTGAGGCGGTAAAAATCAGTTGTGAGGCGGTGGTCGAATACGCCAACCGTTACGCTGATCTGGCCGATCAGATGGCAAAATCAGAGCCAGACACACAGAGAAAAGTGGAACTGCTTGAAATTGCCAGAATCTGTCGTAAAGTCCCTCTAAAACCAGCCGAGACGTTTCAGGAAGCCCTTCAGAGTATCTTATTTCTCCATATCGGCCTTCGGGCCGGTATGGATCAGACCTCATTCGGGCGATTGGATCAGACACTTCAACCCTATCTGCAGAATACCGTCCGGCCGGGTGTCAAAGATCCGGTAAAGGCAGTTGAGCTGGTCGAGTGTTTCGTGATGAAAGCGGCTTCACCGCTCAATTTAACCACGGATCACCTGAATGATCAGGACCATGTCGACTATGGAATCAGCATGGGCACTCAGGCCTGGTACGCAGATCAACGGGGAAATGTGAATCAGTTCCTGCAAAATGTTGTCGTCGGTGGAAAAGACCAGAAAGACCATGATGCAACCGTAGAGACTACCCATATCCTGATCCAGGCGTGGGCTAACGTCAATCTGCCAAGTCCTGGCCTCTATGTCCGGTTACACAAGAGCACTCCACAGGAACTGATGGATCGGGTGGTATCCTCGATTACCCGGACCGGGATGATCCCCTGCCTCCTCAACGATGACATTATCATTCCCGGCCTGGTCAATGCCATGACCGAGGACAAAACGGTGAAAAAACCCGAAGCCAGTAAAATGGCCTATGATTACTGTGTTGACGGGTGCTGGGAGCCGATTCTGAACGGTCAGTGCGACTGGACCTTCAATATGATTAACGGGCTTTTGATCCTCGAGTGTGCATTAAACGAAGGAGCCACGCTCGATTCAAACCCGATGTTACTCCGGGGCGGGAAGAGCAGTTACCGTACATCTCCGGTCCGGAACTCGAAAGACCTCAGGGATGCACTCAAGACCCAGATGGATTTTTTCGTCTTCAAATCTGCGGTTGCGATGTATAATTACTACCTGCTTGATGAGTTTGTCATCCCTTCTCCCCTGCTGTCAGCATTCCTTGGCACCTGTCTTGACCGGGGGAGGGATAAATCCTGGGGCGGAACGAAGTATATCTTCGGGGGAACCCTCCTTTCCGGTCTCCCGAACATGGTGAATAGTATCGCAGCTCTCGAAAAATGGGTGTTTACGGCTAAAAAATACCAGATAAACGATGTCCTGGGAGCATTCAGGTACAACTTCAAAGCCCCCGGTTCTGCCCCACAGATGCAGGCGGTGTATGCCAATATTCATTATGACTTCCTCTGCAACAGTCCGAAGTTTGGCAACAATGATCCTGCAACAAACAAAATAGCCAGGGACATCACCGATATCTTCGAGAAGTCTCTTATCGATGCAAAGAAGTTCGCCGATAAAGTGTACCGGACTACTCCGGGTCATCCTGATGAAGCCAGGCATATCAGACGCTTACGGATGACTGCAGGGTATTACGGTCCCTCCTTGCAGGAACACATGAGTACAGGAGACATCAATGTTTCATATGTCGCCGGTCTTGGAACGTTTGCAACCTATGCATTGATGGGCCTTGGAAGGGCTGCGTCTGCTGATCGTCTCGTAAACGAACCGCTTGCCATGAATAATACACCGCCACCCGGTACGGTCAGCGGTGGAGTCGGCCATATACTGGCTTCTTTCAATTCGTTGGGACTGGAACGGTTTCCCGCCGGTGCCCCAGTCGACCTCTGCATCGAGGCGAAGACAGACACCTCTCATGGGCGGACAATGGCAGGTAAATTGATTAATGCAGCCATATTGGATTTTCTGAAAAATAACGGGAGTATCCTGTCCATCACCCTCGGTGATACAGAACAGTACCGCAGGATTTACGAACTGGCAGTCAGGGCCAGTATGAATGATCCACTGGCTGCCGAAGATCTGCTGAAATACGGCAATGTATGTGTTCGTGCAGGTGGCTGGCAGACCCCGTTCATCACGATGTCGCTTGCACAACAGGAGCATTATACTCATGCACCGATCACATGAAAAAAACGATGAACGATTGTATTCGAGCCGGATAATCAGAAATTGAAGGGATCGGAAGAAGAGGACAATCTCCTCTTCCCGGAAACCCGATGATCAATCTTCACGGAGATACTATATCCGATACCCGATTTTGCATAATCTCTATCCAACAGAGAGAATCCCTCTCTCAGACTCATCCGGAGTAAGAATCCCAGCCGGGATATCCGGATGAAATGCTCATCCCGGTATTCTTCCCGGAGGAGGATACAGATCAGGATGAACAGACAGATCTCCGCTGAAATGGGTTAATCGCTATCCTCAGCAATTTCAAAAGTTAGATCTCTCGTAGAACGGCCTTTTGCTGTTATGAAAAGAATCTTTCACGCGGGTCATGTTTTGGTAACAACAGTTGCCCGGGTTCATATCAAAAATCTCTTTTCCTGCTTCTCATACAACCTTTACCGGTTATTTAGCCTTTGTAAAACAAATTAGGATAGCGGTAGCTATCGTATTTGGATATAAAAGAGGAACAAAAAACAGCATTACTCAAGCATAATCGATCATAGCCTTTATCCGAGGTACTTTTTTTCTTTTGATATGGGTTAATCGCTATTCTCTTGAGGCTAAATAAGTACCATAATAATGAAAATCCTTGTACTTTTTTCCTCCAACGAGGCAGATTAATTCCATCAGGAAAGTCCACAGATCTCCGTTCATCTGTTGATTTAGGAGAAGACCTTCTCAGTTGTTATGAAGAGATTTCTGCGATTTATACGTACGTCATTGAAAAAAAAGACGATGATTCATTAAAATTAATGATGTTAAAAATTTTAACAGGATGAATTTTTTTTTCTCTCTTGAGTCTGGATGGATATACTAATCAAAAATTGAATTGAAATTTTTTAAATTAATATTTTACTATAAATATAAAAACAAAAATGGTCCATATCATCCGGATGAAATGAAGATACAATTATTGAAGGTATTGTTTATCATAAATTTCATTGCGAATATACAGATTCATCCCATTCAGTCCGAATATCAACTATAATCAAGAAAATCCCCGGATAAACGGGCATATTAGATAGAGATATATATCAGGCTGCCGAATAAAATGGTTCCATGATATCCATCACCTCCAATCACCTCCAGTATCGCCTTCTTCTTGTGGCAGTCGCCATCGGGATGTTCCTTGACGGGCTTGACGGTTCGATCGTGATGATCATCCTTCCCGGCATAGCAGAATCATTCGGCACCGATACCGGGACGGCTTCCTGGGTCATCATCACCTATCTCCTCATGATAGCAGGACTCATCCTCATCGTTGGAAAAACCGCCGAACGGGGCCATACGAAGAAGATATTTCTCTGCGGTCTCTGTGTATTCACCCTTGGATCTGCTGCATGCGGATTCTCTCCCGACCTGCAGACCCTGCTTGCATCACGGGTTCTCCAGGGGGCCGGGGCTGCCATGATTGCGGCAACTGCATCGCTGCTCTGTGTAACCTACCTCCCGAAAGACATGCTCGGGATGGCGCTCGGGACCATATCCATGTCAGTATCGGTGGGGGTTGCCGCTGGTCCGGCCATTGGCGGATTCATCGCCGAGTACCTCTCCTGGCACTGGGCCTTCCTGATCAATGTCCCGATCGGACTGCTCATCCTGCCATTCGCAATGCATGCCATTCCGCCGGACACCCCCCGTGAAAAACTGCCATTTGATGGCATCGGGGCAGTTCTTCTCTTCGGAATGATGGGATCAGGAGTATACCTCCTCGAACGGATTCCCCACCAGGGATTGAGTAATATCTCAATTCTTCTCTCCGCGGGTCTGTGTATCTTCTGCCTGATGGCATTTGTCATCCGCGAACAGACGTTCAAAGCCCCCCTTATGAACCTCCGCATATTTACATCGGGGAGATTTACTGCGACACTTGGTGCCTTTCTCCTATTCGGATGCGTTTATATGGGTGTCCTCTATCTCCTCCCGTTCTTTCTTCAGGCAGGAATGGCGCTTGATCCTGCCATGAGCGGATTGTATCTCCTTATCCCGCCGGTCCTCACCGCGATCATCGGCATCCCCATGGGGCGATGGTCAGATCGAATCGGGAGAAGACCGTTTGCCATTGCAGCGGCCCTCTCCGTGATCCTGGCTACCGGCATCCTCATGGTAATCCTCCCTGACACTGCGATGGTTCCCCTTCTTGTCGCTCTTATCTCCCTTGGAATCTTCTGGGGATGTGCCGGGGGGCCGGTCGCCAGCCGGGTGGTGGAGACTGCTCCGGCTGGAGAAGAAGGCACCGGGTCAGCGTTGATGGTTACAGTAATCTACCTCGGAAGCGTGCTTGGTACCGCCCTGTTTGCCACGGTTTTTACCCTGGGAACCGCAGGCGAAGGCATCGTTGCCTTCAGCGGGATGGATCAGGCTGCATTCATGCACGGGTTTCATCTCGCCATGGCAGCTGGTTTGCTGCTCTCCTGTATGGCCCTTATCGCATCAGCACTCGTGCGGGAGCAGGATAACGGGACGGTCCAAAAAGAGGAATAAAACGTCCCGTGATCTGATAGGGGATCAGGCATTTCATACCCAAACTCTTCATTTCCCGGTCGGGAAAGTCGCCGGAAACCCAGGTTGAAACGAACATCATCCGGCCCGGATTCAGATTGTGCAGATGACCATCGGTGTTCATGTCCGGGATCGTTTCCGGCTTTCCTCGATCTCCTTGCCAAGGATGCTGATCTCCTTGAACCGTTTCTTTTCGAACTGCTTGAGCCCGATGATTGCCTTTTGATGCTCGAATGCCAGTTCCCTGAGGAGTTTCTGGTATCGTTCGAGGCGTTCAGGCCGGAGAATGCCATCGGCTATAGCCTTCCGGACGGCACACCCCGGCTCTGTGGTATGCGAACAATCTGAAAACCGGCATTGCACGGCAAATTCCTGAATGTCCCCGAATGACTCTGCAACATGTTCTTCGGCGGTCCAGATCCTGATCTCGCGAAGACCAGGGGTATCAATGAGAGCGGTTCCATCTGCAAGGATGGAGAGATGGCGGGTTGTTGTCGTGTGTCTGCCTCTTCCGTCGTCTTCCCGGGTTGCTCCTGTTTTCCGGAGATCGCTTCCCGATAGTGCATTCATCAGGGTAGATTTCCCAACGCCCGATGATCCCAGGAATACGATTGTTTTCCCGTTCCCAAGGTACGGCGTAAGTTCTCCAAGACCGGTTTTTTGCATCGCACTCACGGCAATGACCGGGATATCCCCAAGCTCTTCGCCGATCTGCCTGACCCGTGATTCACTATCACCTTGGATATCAGTTTTATTGAGGATGATGACGGGTTGTGCACGGGCACTCCTGACGATCAGGAGGTATCGTTCAAATCGTGCAATATTGAAATCATTCGCGGGATCGGTGACGATAAACGCGGTATCGATATTCGCTGCAAGGTGCTGTTCCCCCCCGGATTCTCCTGCTTCTCCCTGGGAAAGCGTGGTCATTCTCGGGAGAACGGCTACGATCATCGATGTGGCCTGTTCCGGCTGGTGAAGGATGACGACAAAATCGCCGACGACCGGAAATTCCTTTTTTGCGATTAATGCCCCGGATATGGGGAGGGTCATCGTCCCGTCCGGGATCAGAACTTCATACCGTGTTTTATGCACGGTAGAAACTCTCCCGGGAATGTAGGGGCCCTCATATCTGAGGAAGAGATCCTGCCAGTGCTGGTTCCATCCAATCTGATCGAGGGTATGGGGAGATGATACTGAAAATTTATCATGATAAGAAGGGTTGGAGAGGGAGTAATAACTGATTTGTATCAATTGCAGCGAATGATGCCCCTTTAATTGTTTCCTTAACAAAATTCGTAGATCTTACCGACCCCTGGATTGTATTCA
Source organism: uncultured Methanospirillum sp. (assembly GCA_964637135.1). Taxonomy (GTDB): domain Archaea; phylum Halobacteriota; class Methanomicrobia; order Methanomicrobiales; family Methanospirillaceae; genus Methanospirillum. The sequence continues at coordinate 75,504 of CAZWTX010000007.1, forward strand.
CACAGTGAGCCGGAGAGGGGTGGTTTTGGAAACGCGTGATTCTTTCATCCGGGAATCCGGATACAAAAAAGGGAATTCAGGAGGCAATCACATAAGAGCGGTCTGCATATGTCTTCTGCCTGATGAACCGGGAACCACCTGTTGAAGATCCGGTTGTGGTCACCGGTTCATCCCCCTGGGAAGCCATACTGTCCCAGTTCATCGGGGTTCCTCGTGATGCGTCGGCATAAAAGAGGCTCTGCATGGAAGATGCCGGATTCTGACCGGGGCTGATCTGATGTTGGACATATCCTTTCAGGGATACCGGTTTTTTACCGGTCTCATCTCCGATCACGAGGTTTCCATCGGTTCTTACATTCCCGTTTACGTTAAAAGCATTCCGGTTGATATGCGGGGAAGTGATATCATAATTTCCGGAGAATGAAAGGGTCTGATCGCGGGTAGTAAGGATATCCTCACCTGAATAGAGAGAACTTCCCTGTTCCGGATTGACCGGAGAGGAGCCTGTTTCCTGATTATCTGACAGGTACCTGTTATCTTCATCCTGATAGTAGATACGCCGTAATCCTTGCGTACCTGATGAGAAATCGTACCTCACAGCCAGTTGGGACTCCTCACCCGAGTATCTGCCAGTCCCATAGTACCACATATCAGAAATTTCTTCTCCCTCTATCTGGTGCTCTGAAATATCTGAATTTTTTTCATTTTGGGTTATGGTAAATAAGGAACCGGCCGCTGCCTCCATCCCGGTTACATATTGAAAGGAGAACGCTTCTGTTGGCAGTTTGTACGCATTTCCAAACCGGACATCAAGAACGCCTCTATTGAGGTCCATCCAACTTACAGTCATCGGGTTATCAGTTACTCCTGAACTCTGAACCCGTCCAGATGTGGTATTCCGGATGAAATATGAGAGGATATCAGTACTTTCTTCCGGTGTTATATCCTCCGGTGAAGATGATATCAGATCGGGGAGATCATCTGATATTTCATCTCCGATTTGAACAGGAAGGGATGATGCCATGGTATCCCCGTCAAGGGATCCAAATGAGATCTGGCCGTCAGGTTCTGCGGTATCAATTATCCTGATTTGGGCTCCAGTTAAGGAATCAACCAGGCTGAGACTCACCGGGTACCGGTCACCCGTATCTATATCAGTACTGAATCCGGACTGGAGATACATGTTTCCGGTGATCTTTTTCGTTTCAGAATAACCCCTCCCCATTGCCAGCGATTGAGCGATATCCCCGTCATTGCGACATGCCACCGATCTCACATTCAACCGCTCGGCATTCTCGACTTCCACGGTAACTGCAGTCGCGATATTTCCGGTGGTCTGGTTTTGAAACTGATACCGCCAGACCGTCTCATCGGTCCCGATGATTTCAAGGGTTGAGACGGTGACATCCCCGTATTCATCGGTCACCCGGATTTCGTCTGACACACTCCCGATTCCTGAGATCATTCCGGAGTCATCCGACACATCGATCTCTGCTCTGACCGTTTCAATCGCATCAGGAGCATTTATTTCGGAGAGCGTAAACGTCTTCGGATCAAAGGAAGAGAGATTATCCGGTATAGCCGCAGAACAAAACCCCACCACCGTAATGAGGAGAAGTATGCTGAGAATTATTTTCCCCCAAATCATAGAATAAAATATTCTCTTAAAAATATAATGGTATGTTTATAGCTAGACTAATCAGGGATAAAGAAATGAAGTAAATGTTCGATGAAATCTCTTTCCCGGATTTTTACCATTCTTCAACAATTCTCATAACAATTATTTCTCATCTCCGATTATTTCATATTAATTCCCTTATTGGGGCGATTTATCCTTAAAACACATTATCTCCTCGTTTATCATGTTTCTCCATGAAATGGATGAAAGGTCTTTCAGGTGAATTTCAGGTCTGTACCTGGAAAAAATGGATAGATCGCCGGTTTTTTCTGATGGTATGGAGTGATAATCAGAAGTGCCTATAAATAAGAATCATTCAGGGCAGATAATCCTTATATCCGGGATCAGTTCATTTCATGTCCTGATATGAGCAACTTGTTGTGAGATCTCCCCGACTGATACGGCTACATCGGCGACCACCTGGTTGATCTTGCTCATAGCCGATGAAGTCTCCTGCGAAGCGGAAGCGACCGATCCAGTCTCTTCGGTGATGTGATGGGTAATATCACTAACCTCCTGCATACTGGCGGTAATCTCCTCCACCGAGGCTGCCTGCTCTTCGGTGGCCGAAGCTACTTCGGTGATATGATGATTAATCTCCTCGATTGCTCCGGCAATCTTTGTAAAAGCATTCAGAGTCTCACCAAGCGAAGCACTCCCTTCCTGGACAACCTGGTTTGACTGTGACATTGCCACCGTAGCCGATTCTGCACGGGTTTTCAGGGCAGTGATCAGATCAGATATTTTTTCCGCGGAATTCTTGGAATCCTGGGCCAGAGATTTTACTTCCGAGGCTACTACTGCAAATCCCCTTCCTGCCTCACCGGCACGGGCAGCCTCGATAGCGGCATTGAGGGCGAGGAGGTTGGTCTGGTTGGCAATATCGGTGATTAATTTCACGATCATCCCAATCTGATTCATTTCATCATTAATTCCGGCAATGATCGAACCTACCTGCTCTGATGACTTCTTGATATCGGTCATTGACTGTTCAGAGGCCTCTGCAAGTGTTATACCGTTTTTCGCAAAATTATTTGCATCATGAGAGAGGGATGCAACCGAATCAGCCTTTGATGACACTGCACTCACCACGGTGATGAGATCATTCATTGCGTTAAGGATCTGAACAATACTGTTGTCTCCGTTTTTCAGGTCTGAACTGACAACCTGCATACTGGAAGTGATCTCTGTGGTAGAGGATGTGATCTCCTCGATGGATGCGTTTGCATCCTCGGTATTCTTCATGAGATCGTCCAGTTTCCCGGTGATCTGTCGTATTATTGATGAGACCTCAACCCCGATCGTATCAAGAGCATCACGGAAGGCAATCCAGTCTCCTTTCACGGCATATTCACGGGAGAACCGTGCATCAAAGGAATATCCGGCATATTCATGGGAGACCCGCATTGCTTCCCTGAGGGGGATAACAATACTGTCCAGGGTCTGGTTGAGCCCTTCAATGATCCGGCGGTACTCGCCGGTATGGTTTCCCGGGTCTGCCCGGAAAGCCAGATTCCCGATTGATGCTGCCTCTGAAAACGCTATTGAATCATGAACCAGCCGCTCAATGGCCGAACGGGTCACCTCCAGTGATTTGTTGATACTGACAAACTGTTGTTCTGCAGAACGGGTATACTCGTCAGCCGGAAGAACCGCAGGGGAGAAATTCGTTTCCCCCCGGGCAAGATCTCCGATATGTTCCTCGAGGACCTTTACTGATTGATCGAGGTAATCAACAAGACGGTGAACCGGGGTCACATCGATGTACTGGGCGATGATTCGGGTGATTGCCCCGTCAGTATCCGGGAGCGGAATATAGCAATACTCGAGGATCTTTTGATCATACCCGAAATCCACCGTCAGTTTCCCTGTCGACGGTTTCTTTGACTGGATCGCTTCCTGCAGGGATCCCCCGCTTCGGGAGAGAATTGAGAATTCCTTGATATTAAGTGAGGAGAGGGCTTCCGGAGTAAGATGGGATATTGCAGCAAAGGCAGGGTTAGACGAGAGAACCTTCCCGGAGAGATCGACAATCAGGATTGATGCCGGGGAATGGGTGATCAGAGTCTCCGATTCGGTGAGTTTATTCACGAGGCCGGTCTGGTCAACCATGATGTAATAGACCTGAAGGATCTCCCCGAGATGGTCGACGACCGGGACGTACGAGTAATCGATATGCCTGATACCTGATGCAAACCTACAGATCATCTTTCCCTGTAGGGTTTTTCCGGTTTGAAATGCTTCCCGGATAGATTTACCATCCTGTTCGAGAACCTGGTGATCCTCCAGGCGCTGATGATCCGCCTGTTCCTTCGTATACCCGGTGACCGCAAGATATGCCTGGTTGTACGAAGTGATCGAGAGATCTGGCGCAACGGTCAGGATCGGGAATGGTGCATCCCGGATCAGTGCTGACATCGCATTTTTCTGCCTGACCTGACCGGTCAAGTCAATCACCGATGCCATCAGCGAGGGCTGTCCCTCGTACTGGATCAGGTCCAGGGTCACCTCCGCCGGGAATATCTCACCCGTTGCTTTCAGGTGTTCCCAGGCAAACACCACCGTTTTTCCGGTGAACGCCTGTTTGATCATCTCCATGGAGGCCTCACCCGAATTGTGTCCGCTGGATTGTACCCGGGGAGAGAGAATCCCGGGAGGCTGACCGATAACCTGATCCGGCGAGCCATACCCGAACATCTCCACCGTTTTCTGATTGCAGTCAATGAAGGTCCCTTCAGGCCCCACAACCTGAATCGCTACCGGGGCTTTATCCATCATCTCCCGGAGCGTATTGGTATCCTGAGTTCGCATACACTATTACCTACAGGGTAAAAGGAAAAAAAGGTATGGTGTCGAATTTAGATTTTACCTCTTTAAAAGGTAAAAAGAAAAAAAATAATATATATTAATTCCAAAATCATTCCCTCCGAGTGATGAATATGTAGAGAAGATTAATCCACCGGGATGAATGAGCGGTTCCTCATCAGGAAGTTGACCGATCACCAGACTTTTCATATGATGTACCTGGCGACAGACGTGCTCATCCATCCGGATCATGATCCTAAAAAATGCCGAATCAATCCTGGAATTTTCTCCGGTTCTCTACAATCTCCTTACCCAGTATACTGATCTCCTTAAAACGCTTCTTTTCAAATCGTTTCAGCCCGATGGTTGCCTTGTCACGTTCAAATGTAATCTCTTTCAGGAGTTTTTGGTACCGGTCCAGTCGTTCGGGATGGAGGATTCCGTCCCCGATTGCCTTCCTGACGGCACAGCCGGGTTCGGCAGTGTGCGTACAGTCAGAAAACCGGCACTGCATGGCAAGATCATGGATATCTCCGAAGGTTTCATCAACACCCTCTTCAGCGGTCCAGATCCGGATCTCCCGAAGGCCGGGGGTATCGATCAGGGCAGTTCCGTCCGGGAGGACAATAAGATGACGGGTCGTCGTCGTATGTCTGCCCCTCCCGTCATCTTCCCTGACGGTCCCGGTCTTCTGGAGATCGGTACCCGATACAGCATTCATCAGGGTGGATTTACCCACTCCTGAGGATCCGAGGAAGACCACCGTTTTTCCGTTTCCGCGGTAGGGATCGATATCGCTCATACCGGTTTTATTCATTGCACTGAGCGCAATGACCGGGATATCACCGATCTGATCGCGAATCATCGCAATCCGGGAAGCGATATCATCACAGAGATCGACCTTATTGATGATGATGACCGGCAGGGCCCGGGCACTCCGGACAATGAGCAGGTACCGTTCAAGTCGGGCAAAATTGAAGTCATTCACGGGATCGGTAACGATGAATGCCGTATCGATATTTGCTGCGAGCTGCTGCTCTCCCCCTGACTCTCCGGCTTCACCCCGGGAAAGCAGGGTCATTCTCGGAAGAATGGCAACGATCATGGATGTGGCCTGTTCTGGCTGGTGCAGGATGACCACGAAATCGCCGACCACCGGAAACTGTTTCTTTGCCTTCATGGCTCCTGATACGGGAAGCGTCATTGTTCCCTCAGGAATCAGTACTTCGTACCGTGTTTTCTGGACGGTGGAGACCCTCCCGGGAAGGTAAGGACCTTCATACTTGAGAAACAGGTCTTCCCAGTGCTGGTTCCATCCGATACGGTCAAGGGAATGCGACGATGATTTAAAGGAATTCATCATGATGAGGAGCGTTGGGGCGGGAATAATAACTGATTTGTCAAAGGAGCGGTCATACCGGATGCAGGATGTATAAACCAGCGGTGAACGGATCGTGAATGTATCATCTGTCGACAAAGAGAGAGACAAGAAACAAGGAAAAAATGAACGGGATCTGCACCCGGCAGGATTGCAATGCTTTCATCCGGAGGATTACATCGTGCGACTCCGGTTTGTATATCGATGAACGGATAGAATACTTCTGGTTTTCCCGGATAGTCTATTCACCCGGTTTCGACCGGGTTGATCTCCCCGTATCCGATCCAGATAAGGAACGATGAGAATCAGACAACCCATCGTTCCGATGTGTGCGCTAAAAAAGGGGACAATAATTACATCCAGAGGCGGAAAATGGTGTTATCGATAACTTTTAGGCTATCGACAAAAGGATTCCCCTTTTCAGGTCCGTAAACACAGGTAACATACCGACCATTTGAGGCCTTTAGGGTAATGAGATCCGGTTCAAGAAAAGTAACTTCAAAAAGTTCTTTCTCTCCAATTGTCGCGACATTTGCCATCATCCACCCGTCATCATCCCGGTAGGTCAGGTATTGCCCTTTTTTTGTCTTTAATGCACATTTTGAGGTAACACCGGGAGTAATATTGGCAGTTAATGTTGTTTCCGGAATACCATATCTGCCGGATCTTAATTCAATAACTTCCCCTTCACAATGCGGAATGTAAACATAATGCGTATTCTTTTGGTTTGATAATGAAAAACTGATGGTTTTTTCTTGAGGGATTACCGCAAGCATCATGGCTAAAAGACTACGAAACAGACTAAATTCTCGAATCATTATACCTCCTGATGGATTGAGAATACCTATCGGGTTTTTTCCGATCCTCCCCGGTTGGAAAACACCAGGAAACTGAGGATCCAATCCCTCGTCTTCTCAGGATCCTTTCATCGCAGAAGCGACAGAATTTCTTTCTCTTTAACTATAAATTTTAATTTTTAGAATTCTTTTCAACAGAATTGATTAATTTAATGACATTAAAAAAACATCCTGAATTATAAAAAATTCGGGAACGGATATCTCGGAACGAAAAAAATCGGGGGAATTTTCGGATTATATTAGTAGTCCGGACGCAGTCAACAGATCTTCTGCCTCGTTATCACTCAAATCGTAATAATAGAACTTTGAATAGAACTCCCGGGTAAGGGCTTTCAGATCCATGTCAGCAAACAGGTCCGGATACAGGATCTTTGCCGTCCAGGGAATACCCATGACAATGTTCACTCCGGGAGACCGGTCATACCAGCTGAATGGATCCTTTGGAACAAGATAGACCTGTTTATCCTTGACAGCCTTGATATCTGCCCAGTTGGGATCAGAATAAACCTCGCTGTAGAACTGCTTGTCTGTCGCTATGATCACATCAGGGTTCCATTTCATGATCTGTTCGATGGAAACCGGTGTATTCCCCACCATGGTAGTCCATTCAATATCTGCAACATTGGTTCCATGGGCCACATTCAGGGGTTGTGCATGGAGAGAGACCGCGGGATCCGTTTTCAGACCTTCCTGCCCTTCTGCATAATATACCCGTTTTCTCTCTGATTCAGGGATGGATGCGGTTTTATCGTTTACTTCATTATAGATATCCTCGTAGAAGGTAACGAATTCTTCAGCTTTTTCCGGATTTCCGTATAATTCACCTAAAAATCTCATTCCCGGGGCAAAATTACTGATGTCGGTAACATCTCCCACGGCGACGACCGGAATAGGGATTAACTGGCTCTGGATCTCATCGGTACTCGTTGACGTAAATGGAGATTCCACGACACCATTAATGATAACATCCGGATTGTACGAGAAGAAACTTTCAGCATTCAGCTTGCTTTGTCCCTGGGTCCCTCCGGCATTGGGAAGGTTTTTATATTTTTCCGGGAGGTACTTTGAGGTGTTATACGCGGAATTAAAGCCGATTAACTTCTCCGGGGCGATGATATAGGTCATCACCGTAACCGGCGGAGCGGTTCCCAGTGCTGAGTTGATCGGGTCAGGAACAGTTACCTGACGGCCGTCCATATCGGTGATTGTTTTTGTGGATTCTGCTGCTGTTGGAACGCAAGCAGTACAACTCATCAGGAATGTTGCAATAACTGCAATAATTGTCCAGATTTGTATCTTTTCTCGATTCATACTCTCTACCCATCCCTGACGGGAACATTCACATTTCCCTTCAGGTCTTGACATCCGGAGATCCGGATACACATACGTTGAAACAGATTCATGATGAATTTAACTTCTCTTTAAAAATTACATTATTTGATTTACTCGGGGTGGTGAAAATGAATACCTTCCTTCTTTCATATCGCATGATTGCCGGCATTATCTGGATATACTACAATGGATGGTGGTATCTTCATCACTGATCGTATGACATGCCGAAAAAAACTGTGGGAGCTGGCGACTCAATTCTTCCGGTCATTGCAGTACTCATATAAATCACGGACTGCAGAAAGCACCCTGAATCCTTTTTCGGCGATGATATAATCGCCCCGTTCATGCCGTTGCAGTACCATCCCGGCATCCTGCAATTTTTTGAGATGGAAAAGCAGATTCCCTCCCCTGAGTTTTGTCAGCCCGGAGAGATCGGTGAAGGTCTTTGTTCCGGAAGAGACCGCCTGGAGGATCTGAAACCGGGTAGTATTGGCTACCGGTTCAAGGATCTCTCTGACAATCTCTTCGTCCGGGTACGAAACCGGCGGAACTGTGCATTCCTGCTGGCTGATGATTCCCAGAGACTGGAGAAGATCGACCTGTTTTTTAAATAACCGGGTGACCTCGGTGAAACAGACCTGACACTTCTCAAAACGGCCATTATTTTTAATCTTCTCAAGCTGTTCATCATAGGATCTGATGATCTCTTCGGTGATGCTCCCGTCCCGGATATGATTCGCAGTAGCAGTAAGAAATTCAAGAAAGACCTGATAACAGGTATCATGCATGGAACAGTCGCTAATCATCCGGTCAGTTAGGCATTCACCGGCCCGTTCTACCTGGTGCTTTGCAAGGAGGTCTAAATAGTCCTTTTTCAGGTCTGATACAATAGCGTTAATGTGTACCTGGTTGGTCTGCTCCATGAACCTGAGAAGATCGATTCGCAGGGATCGAATCTCCCGGATCACCGGATCTGATTGCTGACTGGACGGGGAATGTTCTTCCATACTGGTATCCTCACTCTTCTGTCTTAACACAAATAACCCTTAGAGTTATTGTAATGTACCAGGATCACCTTAAGTTATAATAATAACGCTCAAGTATATTTTCCAAACTGTTGATTGTTATATGGTGAAGCATAATGCCAACCTGGAACTGTACACAGACCGAAGTATCCCCCGAAAAAGCCAGAGAATCACTGGAGAAAATCAAGAACGCCTGCTTTGGGTGTTCCACCCACAGTGCCGACTGCCCGATTGCCCATGCCGCCGTAGCGGTTTCTTCCCTGCTTGACGGAGCATAAGGTATGGCTACAATCAGGGAAGAGATTCATACTCAGATTTCCAGAGCCCTTGCCGCGGCCATCTTTCCAATCGATACCCCGGAAGCATTACTGGCAGCCTTCCCGGCCGGAGCCGGTACGACCTGCCAGGTTGGAAATGTAAAAATGACCGCTGGAGAAGCAGGACAATTGCTGAAACCAACTGATTTCCCATTCAGGAACGCCCGGCAGGTAGCCGATATTATCGTGGAACGGGCCGGACTGTAAATTTTTCTCTCCAGTTTCACTTTTTTTTTGAGATATTTTCCCGGGATACTAATAGGGGCATGATCGATAAGCACTTCCGATACATCAATAGCATCCATTCCCTGTCGATGACCCCAAACCGGAGTCATTCATGAACCGGCGAGACAGGAACACATTTCATCGACCGGCTTTCTCCAAAGTAATACCCATTTCCTGGATACCATCAATCACAGGGAAATTTTCCTACAAATCCCCTGTTTTTCCGGTTTCAGGATAAAAAAATCAGGGAAAAGTGACGATAACATCATTTTCCATGAGCCGGTCACTCTGTGGGATCGGTTCATCGAAGAACGTGGCAGAGAAATTATCCTCGTCAAACTTCCCGGTCACATCGAACGAGTGGTACACGATCGGATACCCTTCGCCTCCCAGGGGTGACGGGTTGTCGGTAATGACCTGGAAGTGGAGGTGGGGAGCATCGGAATTGCCGGTGTTGCCCATCAGGCCGATCACCTGGCCTTCCGTAACCGCATCGCCTACCTTCACCCTGACCGATCCATTGATCATGTGGCCGTAGCAGGCATATTTGTCGTTCCCGAGATCGATGACAACACCGTTGCCGAGTGCGGTTTCAAAGCTCTTCGGAGGTTTCTGGGTCGTTATTTCGATGTCAGGGATGCCATCCCGTGCATAGACAACCGTTCCCTTGCCGACAGCATAGAGTTCTTTTCCAAATCCGTAATAATCCCTGGAAATCGTTTCGTTGCCGGAGAAAAGAGTTCCATTCTCCGGATCAAGATACATGAAGTCCTGTGCATATCGCTGCGGTACCCGGGTTACGTTGGATATGGTTACCTGGGAAGTGATATGGTGTACTACCGGAGAGGTCGTCTCCATGATAACCCAGCCCGGGCCCTTGACCGGAGATCCGACCACAACCGGAAGGAGGTCTTTTCGTACGGTTACTTCCCCGCCGGTTATAACGAGCGGTTCGAGTCCTTCTTTGGTCCGGTTCAGGATCACCCGGTGGGTGAGTTGGTTAGGTACATCAGCGGGGGGTACCGTGAACCAGATGGATATCCGCGGGCTAGATAACTTCGGAGTCCCATTCTGCCGTTCTTCCATCGTTGGTGGCGGAACGCTGACCGGGTAAGAGGTCCTGGCTAATACCGAAGCGTCCGGCGAGTAGAGGATCGCTCCCGTCGTGGCATCGAGTACCTCGACGGTTTGCGGCACAAATGAGGTATTCCCAAGGCCGGAAAATTCGAGTTCATAGGCGATATTGGTCCCGTTCATACTCTCAACCGGAATAGGTCCGAACGGGACGGTCATGATAACAGGCTGCGTTGCCTGAACCGGTTCAGAACCGGTAGCAACCGGGGTTTCCTGAGCAAACCCCGCAGAGATGACAAAAATAATCAATGTGATCAGAATAATCGGCGCAGTCTTCAGCAACATGATGTAACATGAAATAGTTCCCTGCAACCGTCAAAAATATATGGATTGATCGATCGAAGCCGAATGCTCATCAGGGCCGATGGGCCTGTTTTTGATTCAGGTAAAAATCATTTCAGATCTTTTATGATAACTTGCAGGAGAGGTAATGTCTGATGCTATGCTTCCAGATCTCCCCAGCCGGTACCTGATCGGCATGTTGATCGGGCTCCTGTTCATCGCCATGACCGGATGTATCAGTATTGCAGCCCAGACAACGACCTCTCCATCTGAATTTGAGAATAAATTCGTGGCACTTATCTCACAGCCCCGGTATGATCATGCCAGCTGGGGTTTTATCGTCGTCGATCCGGAGACCGGAGAACCACTCTTTGCGAAGAATGCCGATGAAATGTTCACCCCTGCGTCGACCACGAAACTCTTCTCCTCGTCAGCAGTTTTTGACGCTCTCGGCCCGGATTACCGGATTAAGACCCCGGTGTATGCAGTCGGAACAATAGACCCGGCTGGAACCCTTGACGGAAACTTCGTACTGGTTGCCAGCGGTGATCCGACCATGGGCTGGCGGACACTCCCTGATGGAACCATTGAATTTACCAATATTGACCATTCAGAGTAAAACGCTCTCCTCACGAAGACAGAACCGGTTGCCGGTCTGAATGATCTTGCAAAACAGGTCAAAGACGCAGGGATTTTGCAGGTGTCAGATGTCATCATCGATGACCGTCTCTTCCAGAATGTCAAGGGAGAGTTTTGGCCCTCCTTTCCCCGATTGTCATCAACGAAAACATCGTCGATCTCACGATAACCCCTGGGGCGCCCGGTTCTGCCCCAACCGTCATAATGCGTCCGGAGACCGCCCTGTATACCCTCAATAACCTGGCCACTACCGGGCCGGCAGGAAGTTCTACCCTCCTGGATGCCGGGGAAGAACCTGCCGGAACGATAGTTCTTGTCGGGACGATTGCTGCCGATGCCGGCGAGGTCAACAAATCGGCCTCTATTATGAATCCTGCAGTATTCGCCCGTACGCTCTTTATCGAAGCCCTCACCCGCCAGGGAGTCGAGGTTTCAGCGACAGCGACCGGCGAGAATCCCACCGAACAGCTGCCGTCTACAGAAGAATACAATACTGCAAAGAAGGTTGCAGAACTCACCTCCCCGCCCCTATCCGAGGACGTGAAATTGACATTGAAGGTCTCGCAGAATATGCATGCCAATTATTACATCATACTTCTCGCCCTCTCTGAAAACAAGACGTCCTTTTCCGACGGCATGATAAAGGAAGGTGAAGTGCTCCGATCTCTCGGTCTCGACACTACCGACGTAGCACTCGGTGACGGTGCCGGCGGTGACCGGGTCGATCATATCTCACCCAGGGCCCCAGCCCAGCTCTTAACGCTGATGAGCAAACAGCCGTATGCCGATCAATTCATACGTGCACAACCGGTTCTCGGGGTCGACGGGACAACCGTCGATCATTGTGCACCCGGCAATCCGGCCTGTGGTCATGTCTACGCAAAGACCGGGAGTTATTCGTATCCGGATCCCCTCAATGGACGGAATATACTGATCTCCAAAGGACTTGCCGGATATGTTGATACAAAAAGCGGAAAACAACTCGTGTTTGCCGAATACGTAAATAATGTTCCGCTTACAGACAATCTCACCGAAAACGATGTCTGAAAGGATCTCGGGAGTATTGCAGGTCTCATCTACGAGTACTACTAATCCCTTCTTCTCTTTTTCAGATAGTGCAGATATCCCTCCCGATTCGTCTGTATAACGGGATAATGGCCCCCCTCCCGGCAAAATAAAATCCGTATATTTAACATCTGAAAAATCCGTGTTACAATAGTAGCATTCGCAGGTGGACAATGAGACGGACATTTCTGGTATCAGTGATCGGAGTAATTCTCGTAGCAATACTTACTGTCGGAATCGGGTCCGGCACAGAAACGGATCCCCGGTCTGAAGGCGATGCCCTTTTTGCAGAGGGTATGGACGAATTTAACAGCAGTAATTTCCTTACCGCGTTCGATCTGTTTACAAAGGCCGGGGAGCGGTACGTAACGGCTGGTGACCAGGCTGCATATATCCTGGCCCGGGACATGGTTTTTAAATCCAGGGGAGCCGGATCGAATTTTCCCTATAACCGCACCGAGATAGAGGCCGAGATGGCCCTGGCATTCCCCAATGTATCGGCCGAACAGCGGACATTGTGGCTCGATGCTCCGATGACGGCAACGCTTGAGAGTGAAGGGGAGACCTGGTATTTCGAAGAGACGATCCATAACATCAGGAATCACAATCCTTCGATTCTCAGGGAGGAGAATGCTCAATCCGGCCATACTCCTCTGTATGACGAACTGATGCCCCTGATCACTGCTCCCTGGGAGAACGAATCCGCAATCTATGGCCCACCGGTTCATTACGTGGGATCCACGAAACTTGACATCCCCCAGGGAGAACTCCCGTCAAACGGGACACTGAAGGTTTGGCTACCGGTACCTGTCGAGTCCGGTTCCCAGACGAATGTAACGATCCTCTCCGTCGAGCCAGAGCAGTTCCTGAACTCCTCGACCGGTACAAATGCAGAGATAGGTCTGGTATACCTCGAGATCCCACTCGAAGAGATAACCGGTCCTTCCCTGAATATCTCTGCCCGCTACCGCTTTGATCAGCACGAACGGAGATATACCATCGATCCGGAAGCGGTGAAACCCTACAACACGACTTCTCCCGAGTACCTGAAATATACGGGGTCCACGCAGAACATCCTCATTACGCCGGAGATAACAGAAAAAGCCCTTTCCATCGTGGGGGACGAGACAAATCCCTACCTGCAGGCAGAGAAGATCTACTGGGATGTCGTCAATACCCATCCATACAGCCATGCACCACATATCTGGCTTGATGCAACCGGTACACCCGAGTCAGAGTATGTCTTTGAGACCGGTATCGGTGACTGCGGAACCCAGAGCATGTACTTTGCTGCCCTCTGCCGGTCGCTCGGTATCCCGGCACGGGCAACCGGCGGGTACCAGATGATCGAAGGAACGGCCGGTACCCATGTCTGGGCCGAGTTCTACCTGGAAGGCTACGGCTGGATCCCGGTGGACGTCACGGCAGCCGAGGGCGGGGATGCATCGTATAACGCGACCGAGGATGACCTGCACCGGTACAAGTCGTACTACTTCGGGAATCTCGACCCGTACCGTTTCATCATCCAGGAAAGCATGGATCTCCCGGTAATCCCCGATGCAGGCGATGCAGTGATCTCACCGTTTGGATGGGTCCAGTTCCCCAAGCTGGTCTGTGATACCTGTCCGGATAACCCGATGCCGTTATCGTTTACCTACGCAACTATCGCGGTCACGAAGGAGTGACCGTTATCTTTTTTCCAACTTCCCAGTGTTTGATCAATGGTTATTTCGTTATCAGGGAAGATTTGTCGTTCTCGGGAGTTTTTATGGGAGTTAGAGGCCTTGGAGCGGCTGGTTGGTCCTGGCAGATTCTCCCTCAAGAATGAGGGGGGAAGGGGGAGTTACTGAGTACAGGGACCTATATTCCAAACAGATACCGGAGTTTATCACATCGTTATCAATCTGAAGGATGTACCGGGTTTAGGATGAAGATAAAATGAGAGAAAGGGGCCGGAACCTTGATTTACTTTCAACGGGGCGGTTTGCGGAGGAGCGAAGCGACGGGGTGCGAGCCGAGCCGAAGGCGTCCCCGGCTGAAACGGATTCTCCCTCTCTCCTGGGGTTTGGCCTGGAGAGAGGGGTTAGGGGTGAGAGGCAAGATCGCAGGGGCGAATTATTATTTGGACATCAATTCATACTCATAAAATATGTCATATATTTCTGAAAAATTAGAAGAAACCGATTATTTTTTAATGCAAATGATAATTATTGAAAACTTATTAATACGGCCACACTCTCTACAAAATCGAAACAGGTTTGTTAAATTTTTTATCTCAACTCATATAAGCATAGAAAAAATTTTTTTAAAAAATAATTCCATAGGTAGAATTACTCAATTACAAAAATATTACCAATATAATTTTAGTGCCTTTTTACATGCCTCAAATTCTGTTCTTGATTATGTGAAGGAAAATGATAAACAACTGTTTAGAAATTCTATTAGTAATAACTGTAATTTAATTTTTATGAGGAATATAAGAAATATTAATACTCACCATAAACCACAAAAGGGAAAGATGCTGCAAGTATTACATCTAGGAAGCAATGAACCCTATGTAGATAATCACTTTTTTTTTGAGGGAATTAATTGGAATTTATTAGGGTCTCATATATTTGATCATTGTAAAAAAAGATGTTGTAATTCTAATAACACATGCCCTGATTGTATCAAAAATAAATTTGTTACAGATTCTTCAAGAATTTTTTTAAATAACTTGAAAAATTTTATTAAATCAAATAATATTAGTTAAATTTTTTAATTCAGGAGTTATGTCGAGGCACACAACCCCTAAAGCGGTGATCGGATTGATCCGCTGAAAACAATCCCCGCCGCTTTCACGGCACTACAATATCCGCTCTGCTCTGGCATAAGTGCTCACCGGGAAATCCCGGACAGACTATCAAGCAGATCAACAATTTCCACTTCTCCGGCTTTGGTTGCCTTCACCGTCATGATAACGTCCCGGATAACCTGAGCATATCGCCAGTACATCAGTATCATCCCGATACGGTTCCCGATTGTAAGAACCAGGGATACAACGGTAACGATACTCATGAGATTCATGATTCACCCCCGTATTCTCCGTACTCACTCACATTCATCCTGCCTGCAGCAACAGACCGCTCTTCCTGTGTCCAGTTTACGGTCCCGGTCTTCTTACTCAGTGAAACCAGCCCTGATCCGGTGATGTCAACACCTTCGGCTGTCAGATCCTCTGACATTCCCCGGACTGCAGTATAATTCCCTGATGCCAGGATTCCCCGGGTCGTCTTACACCACTCAATCAGCGGCTTTCGCATCGGCAACGTCCCGGTGCCTGGGAAGATTCTCGAAGCAGATCTCATAGATTATACCTTTCCTCCAGTTCAGATAGTGAAAATTAAATTTGTGAAATTAGATGTCAGTTCTTTTTGAAAACAGTAGACTTGTCCGATTACAGAAAAAAGAATTACCCGGATAAAATCCGGTGATATTCAGCCTTTCCCGTCCCTGAACAGCGGAGGGAGGTGTACGTTCTGCCATTCTTTATCCATGACATTCACCCAGAGGTTCAGAGTCTTCGGTTCAAAGACAACCTGATGGTTGCTTGAGAACAAACCGCCTCCAAGGTCCGAATGACAGAACTTGGAGCCCCCATCCTCGATGCAGACATCCCGGATATCCATCATCTTTTCAGCATCGATCGATCCTTTTGCTTCCTCTGCCTGGCTGAGGAGATTGTTGTACCGGGAGAGCGTATGCTCAGCAGGAGCAGGAAGGTTCCAGGACGAATCCACGAAATGGTTGGCAGCCGCAACAATTCCGTCGCCACTCCTCTGCACGGTCCGGTTGGTGGATTTCTCGTAAACATACGCCTTATCCGGACCGGCGACATCCACGATCCAGGCAGCGTCAGGGAGGGTTCCCCGTATCGCTGCATCGAGAGCAGTCAGGTCAGAATAATCGAACATGAACCTGAAATATTCGGTGATAAATTCAGGAACCGGTTCCTGTGGATTATCATTGAGGCCTGAGTTATCATCGGCGATGAAGAGACCCTTATCGTTCACAAAGGTTTCCGGTCTGACTCCGGCCGGGCTCCAGGTTGCAATCGCATTGCTGCCGTCAGTCGGGCGGTAAATGGTAAGAACATACCATTCCGTAAACGGCAACAAAGAATCAGCAAGATCCCAGTTACGGGAGACGACCGGAGATCCGTCGGTCGTGTAATCTCCCCAGGTTGCCAGGTACGAGCACTCGACCGGTGCAGCCTGGGTCTCGGAAGAGGCAATTATCAGGAAGATAGGCCCATAATAAATGACTGCTACCTCATCAGGCGAAAGCCCGGAGGTCTCTGACATGCCGGTCAGGATCTCCTTTACCCGTTCCGGGTAATTCACGGTGACATTTCGGGCGAGAGTCTGTATCTCGTCCATGGTCATCCCCTCCCCGGTAACGGTGTCAATGATGAAGGTATACTCATCATTCAGTTCGGTTTTCATCAGGCCGCCGTACTGCCGGCCCATCTCGCGGTATAAGCCGGTAAGCACGATGACCGGGTAGATTCCGGCCTGGTACCGGTATCCATCCTCGAACGTGGCAACGAGGGGGAGATCAGGTCCCAGGGTCGCGGCAGGAGATGTATTCTGCGATACGGACAGCACTGATGCCGGGATGAGCAGCATACAGAGCAGCAGAAGAAGGGGATACACTCGCATAATGATACCAGGATATTGAAGTATATAATCCCGTGGAAATTATCAATTGAAACTCATGTCGGTTTCAACAATGCCCGGATTCCTTTTTAGTACTCCCAGATAGAACTCAGGCATCCCCGGTGATCTTCATCTCAAAAAGGGTGGAACAGATCGTTTCAAACTGGCACCTTATCTCGTTGGGATCCATTCCCCGCATGATCGAGCTGCCAAGCCCGCCAAGGATGTTAAACATGGCAAAGGCAAGAGTTCGGGGTTCGCAATCAGTCCGGATATTTCCCTGTGCCTGCTGAACTTCGAAACAATGGGTCATCTTCTGGATCGCTTCGTTGGCGAGATCGGAAAAGATCTGGTTTATCTCCGGTTTCCGAAGTGAGACAGCCCTGACTTCGTGTATGAAAGCAACCTGTTCCCTCGATCTGCCAAGAAACCCTTCGAGAAAGCCACGATAGATCTCATAGGGATTTGTTCCGGATGAAAATTTTATGGCGGTATCATGGAGGTCTTCGTGAACCAGCCTGATGATCTCTCCGACAAGGTCATCCTTGTTCTTGAAATAGATATACAGGGCTCCTTTACTGACACCGATATGTGAGGCGATGTCTTCGAGGGTGGTTGCATAGTACCCTTTCCGTGACATAACCTCAAGGCCTGCCTGGATGATCTTCTTCTTTGCTTCTTCACGGTATTCCGGAATGACCTTCGGCATCGTTATCTACCATCTGTTCTCAGGAACTATAAATCTTCAGTAATAATAGTGACTCTTTGGTTAATTTTATTAAAATATGGTTAGTAATATGGCTAAGCAGCTTTTACATATCCAGGTATTCTTATGAGTCAACATCAGCACGATTCCGGTGATCAGGGATCGGTTTCCTCCTATCAACCCCCGAAACTCTCTCCCTCCGAGATTCCCTATATTCTCGGGGGTATCATGCTCGGCCTTCTCGTCGCAGCGCTAGACGGGACGATCGTCAGTACCGTGATGCCGACAATCATCCGCGATCTCCATGGTGCTGAGTTCTATGTCTGGCCGTTTACCTCGTACATGCTCACGTCAACGATCTCGATTATCCTGTTTGGTAAAATCTCAGATCTCTACGGAAGAAAGAAGATCTTTCTCCTCGGGATCGGGGTATTCCTTGCTGGATCTATCCTCTGCGGCTTCTCTCCGGATATGCTCTCCCTAATCGTTTCACGGGCAATTCAGGGAGTAGGCGGTGGAATTATCATCACCCTCTCATTCATCATGGTTGCAATCCTCTTCCCGGTCTGGGAGCGGGGGAAGTATATCGGGATCCTGGTATCGGTCTTCGGGATTTCCAGCGTAGCAGGTCCGTTACTTGGAGGTCTGATCACCGATATCGCCGGATGGAACTGGGTATTTTTCATCAATATCCCAATCGGCATTCTTGCCATCCTGCTGGTCACGAAAAAGTATCCGGAAGTGCGATTCAGAACCAGAGTTCCCCGGCTCGATCTCGCTGGAATGGTGACCTTTGTCTGCCTGATGATTCCGCTCTTCCTAGCCCTCTCCTGTGCCGGAGTAGTATATACGTGGACATCACCTGAGATTCTCGGTCTTGCAGGACTCGCAGTCGTACTGATTCCGGTCTTTCTCTGGATCGAGAAGAGGGCCTCTGATCCCCTGATTCCTCTGCATTTTTACAAGAACACGGTCTTTCAGATCTCGGTGATCGTCTCATTCCTCACGATGGGACTGATGTATGCCTGCATCATCTACCTCCCCCTCTTCATGCAGGACGTACAGAAGTCAACCGCTTCAGAGTCAGGGATGGTTATCACCCCAATGGTCGTCTCGATGATCATCGCCTCCTATATTGCTGGACAACTCGTCTCCCGCATGCGTCGGTACAGAATCCTTGCCATCCTGAGTGTAACAATGATCCTTATCGGATT
>CAZWTX010000008.1:0-81840 GCA_964637135.1 uncultured Methanospirillum sp.
TCCTGATCTGGTTCGTCTTTCTGGCGGTGGTTATCATCGCCGTCACCGTTCTGAAGCGTCAGACCAGCGACAAAAGCCGGTGGATCATAGCAGTTGGTGCCCTTATCCTGATCCTCGTCTCGATCGCAGGCCAGCTCGCGGGCGTCGGGCCGGTGGATCCGGTTTCTCTCACGGCTCTCTTCACCTGCGGGTTTGTCCTCCTGGTATGGGCCTGGCGGCTTGGAAGGTATGGGAACCGGGATCGGCTGATCCAGGATGAACGATCCCAGAAGATCGGAACGTACGGGATCTCGTACTCCTGGTACCTCACGTACCTCGTGGTTGCCATGCTTGGATGGCTGACGGCAATGGGAGAGATCTCACTCGATGTCACGACCTTCTCCCTTCTGCTCATCATCATGATGCCGCTGAGTGCATTCCTCTTTCAATGGTACTTCAACCGGCAGGGGGACGTCTTCTAGGAGCGGTATGCACACCCGTATCAAGGAATACCGGGCACGGTACGGCATGACCCAGGCCGATCTTGCAGAAAAGACCGGGGTTCGCCGGGAGACGATCGTTTTTCTTGAAAAGGGACGGTATAATCCTTCTCTCCGGCTTGCCCACCTGGTCGCCACCATCCTGAACGCCTCCATCGACGAGATATTCCTCTTCGATGACGAGGATGAAACAAAGCCTTGATGTTTATATTTACCCGTATCAAGTAATATTAGCGAGGAACAGATGTTACAGATTCTTACTTCACCAAAACCCTTCTTTGAGGCCTGTGCAGGACAGGAACCATCCCTGAAGAAACCTGCACTCATCATCCTGCTCATGGCAGTCCTTTCAGGGATTACCGGGTACCTGATGGGAGAGATCATGGGACGGATGTTCTCCGGAATTGCTGCAGGAATAGATATGAGCCTCATCAGCGCGATAAGTGCCGCAGGAGGCTCATTCCTGGCCACCTGGTTTATGTGGTTGGTCGCAGCCGTGGTGCTCCTCATCATGGTAAAGATCCTGAAAGGCTCAGGTTCATTCAAGCGGTATGCAGAGATAACCGGGTACAGTTTTCTTCCCCTGCTGATCGGAACGGTCATCAGCGTATGCCTCTCCCTGTACTATCTCCCCCGAATCCCGGTCAGTCCGGTCAAGGTGGCTGATCCCGGTCAGATACAGGCCGCCATGACCAGTTTCATGCAGAACCCGGTCATGCAGGAGTACATGCTGCTCTCAACCGTCCTGAGTATCATCTTCCTCATCTGGGGAGTCAATATCTGTGCCATCGGTCTTGAGAAATGCTGCAATCTTACCTCGAAACAGTCACTGATTGCTGCCGGGGTTCCGGTTGCACTGTACATCATCTACTCCGTATACACCCTTGTCACGACTGCCGGGTTGATCTGAATGCGGATATCCCCTCTTTTTATTCTCGTTCTTCTCCTCTTCCTGGCTTTTCCGGTCTCTGCCGCAGTCGAGACCGATCCGGTTGATGCCGCAGCACAGGTCGAGATTGGAGACCTGAGGATCGATCCTGCGGTCCTGATGCCACACGACACCGCCGTGGTCACGATCACCCTGACAAACACCGGAACGAAGGCGGTACCGATCTCCCATGCCCTTATCTATGACAAGGATCTCGTGATCCTCTCTGATAACTACGGCAAGGTGGGTTCGATCGGTGCAGGAAACAACCTGACCCTTGAGTTCACCATCCAGGCACGGGCAAAAACCGGGATCTTCTACCCGACCCTCTCCCTTGACTTCAGGGGTGCCCATTTCCTGAGATACCCGTTCCGGGTCCAGGTACAGGAAGATCCGCTCGAGATGTCAGTCCTGTCAAAGCCTGAAACCTTTGTCGAGGGGAAGAAAGATGTTGTCTCCCTCCATATCGGCAATCCACGTGACAACACGGTCAGCGGGGTTACCGTTTCCGTCAACGGCACCGGCCATGAAATCACCCCTGCCTCGTATTTCATCGGTGCCCTTCCCTCCGACGCAGTTATCGATATCCCCTTCAATATCACGCCATACGGAAACCAGTCGGTCACCTTCACCCTCCTGTACCAGAACGGGATCATCAATCCCCACCAGGTCTCCTATACTCTCCCGATTCTCCTTGGGGAGAGCAGGAAGCAGGCCAACCCGGTCCTTTCAAATGTGTTCGTCAGTGATGAGGGCGATCTCATCCGGGTCACCGGCGATGTGACGAACTCAGGGCTTGAAACGGCAAATGCCGTTGAGATCACATCACTGGCGCCTGCAGAACCGGTCTTCCCATACAAACTCTATGCCGTCGGTGCACTCAAACCGGACGACTTCTCCAGTTTCGAGGTGACTTTCAGGGTCGAAGGGAATACATCCGGTGTTCCGCTCCAGACGAGTTTTAAGGATCGGGACGGAAATATCTTCACTTCAGAGACATCCGTTGAGATCAATCACGAGGAAACGCTGATCGAACAGGAAAAACCATCGGCCCTCCCGGAAAATCTCGTCTTTGTCATACCCGGTGCCGTCCTTGTCTTCGTTATTATCGCGATCTGGTATAGCCGGCGAAGAAAAGCATGATACCAGGAGCAACCATGACTGAAACAGAACCGGTCATGGAGTTCTCCGGGGTGACCAAGATCTATCCCCTCTCTTCGGGGGATGTAACGGCACTTTCGGATATCTCCCTCCGGGTTGACTCTGGAGAATTCATTGCCATCATGGGCCCGTCCGGTTCAGGAAAATCAACCCTCCTGAACATGATGGGCTGCCTTGATGTGCCATCCCGGGGTGAGGTATACATCAGAGGCCGGAGTATCAGGACGCTCAGCGATGATCAGCTCACTGACCTTCGCCGGGATGAACTTGGGTTCATCTTCCAGCAGTTCAATCTCATTCCGCTTCTCAATGCCCTTGAGAATGTCCGCTACCCGCTCATCCTGAAGAGCGGGATGTCGGCTTCACGGGAGCGGTGCCAGGAAGTGCTCTCCGCTGTCGGCCTCATCCCCGAGCTCTGGGATCACCGGCCAAACCAGCTCTCCGGCGGCCAGCAGCAGCGGGTGGCCATCGCCCGTGCCCTTGTCAACGATCCGGCGATCCTTCTCTGCGATGAACCGACCGGGAACCTTGACACGAAGACCGGACAGGCGATCATGGCCCTCCTGGAGCGGCTCTGTCACGAGGAAGGAAAGACAGTTATCATGGTTACCCATGATCCCCGGACGGCGGAGTATGCCGGGCGGGTAATCATGATAGAGGACGGCCGGATCAGGGAGGAGACATAATGACCGGCAGTTCGCTCTTCTTCAGTCTTGCAGTCCGGAACCTCCAGATGCACTGGCTCAGATCCCTTCTCGCGGCTATTGGGATTATCATCGGGGTCATTGCCATCTCATCGATGGGAATCCTCGGCAATGCCCTCTCTCTCTCGGTCATGGATTCATTCTCAGATATCGGTGATTCGATCGTCGTCACGCCCCATGGGGGAGGCGGCGGTACCTCGACCAAAGAGTACCTGACCGACCGGCAGCTCGAACTGATCAGGCGGGCCGCCGGGACCAATGAGATGATCCCGATCTATGCCGGCGGAGACCGGGTGAAAGTGAGACGGGATGTCCTGTATGCTTCCGTGTATGGCATCGATCCAAAGGATGTCCCAACCCTGCTTGAGATTGGGAAAGGACAGTATCTCCGGGGTTCATCAGGAGTGATGATCGGGGCAAAGATCGCAGAGGAAAATAATCTGACCGTCGGCTCCCGGCTCCTCATTGGTGAAGTTGAGACTGGTATCCGGGTGGTCGGGATCCTCAAAGAACGGGGAATGGGCTTTGATATCAACCCGGATTACGC
Source organism: uncultured Methanospirillum sp. (assembly GCA_964637135.1). GTDB lineage: Archaea > Halobacteriota > Methanomicrobia > Methanomicrobiales > Methanospirillaceae > Methanospirillum. The sequence goes on from CAZWTX010000008.1 coordinate 3,820, forward strand.
CATTGTCACCTCGGATCTCTGGTACCGGGACTTCTACGATGCAAAGGGGCATGACCAGGCGATCATCAAGGTTGCCGATATCACCGATATCGATCAGGTCAAAACATCCATCGAGAACCAGCTGAACAAGCGGGAGACTGAGGTCGATGTCTTTGACACCCGGATGATCCTTGAGTCGATCACGGAAGTATTCGGGCAAATTACCCAGTTCACGATGGCAATCGGAGGGATCTCCCTGATCGTCGCTGGTGTCTCAATATTCAACGTGATGATGATGTCAGTGATGGAACGGTACAAGGAGATTGGTATCATCCGGTCTATCGGGACCAGACGTGCCGAGGTGCGGAGCATGTTCATCTACGAGGCACTTGTTCTCGGCCTTTCCGGTTCATTTGTCGGGGGGATTCTCAGTTTTGCCGGCGGATACCTCGTGGTCTCCGTGGTGATGCACGACATCTCCTACCTCTTCAATCCGGCATCGCTGATCCAGATCCCGTATGGAATGGCGTTCGGGATCGTAACCAGCCTCCTTTCCGGGCTGTACCCGGCATGGAAGGCCTCGAATCTGAACCCGATCGATGCCCTCAGGCACGAGTAAGGTGGTAATTGTCAAAACAGAAATAACCTGATTAAACATTATTCAAATCAGGCCTTTTTTAATCCTAAATGGAAATTGTCTTTTATTATAACGTTCTTACGATTTTTCCGTTTATGGGAAAATAAGAAAAAAATAATTAGCCCTTTTGACATCCCAATAATTTGTTGAATACTCTTTAAATATCAGAATCCGTGAATGAAATAACAGAAATACTTCATTTGCCTCTTGCTTTCCCTTTGTCTTTTTGATCCAATTTCGTCGATCAAGATATGGATAATCTCTGAAGGGATGAGACCCGAAATTGTTTGAAACAACGGAGAGAGGCTATACTAACATGTATCTATCATCTCATTCGCCAATTCTCGAGAGAATTGAGGGTTTTGATAAGGTTATAAAATAAAAAAGTTTCATAAATTAGGGGACATTATATTTATTTTTTTCTGTTGCAAATGGGCAAAGGTATTTATAGATAAGTATTTAATCCTCTATTATAGGGTAGTTTATGAAGACGGTTTTATCAAAGAAAAAGATGTTAATTCTTGTAGGAATAGTGTTGTTCCTTTGTATTTTCACCGCAGGATGTTGTTGGCCGTTCGAAGACAAAAGTACTTGTGTAACACATAAAAAAGAATGTGTGAGTTATGGGCTTGGGTCCGAATGGACTTGTAAACTTTGTAAGTTTATCGGGGGTAAACTTGATTCTTGTCAGGAAGAGGAACATACAAAATATTGTTATGAAAAAAACTGGTTTGGTGATGTGGATACATGTTATCAGTTAGATTACAAACCTTCTCAAAAAGTCACCCCCTCGCCTACCCCGACAAAGAATGTGCCTCAAGTAGTATACAATTCAGGTCCTTCAGGGAATCCGGCCTGTCCATCCTGTTAATACATGGTGATCCAAATGAATAAACAAATAATTATTTTATTATGCTCACTGTTCCTGCTCATTCCGACCGTTATGGCGATAGAGATCAAAGATGTCACTATCAATCTCAGCGATGACAATAGCGGAGAGATAACCATGCAGTACCAACTCTCCGATCGGGAAATGAATTTCCTGAAATCGGATAAGGAGGAGGTAAACCAATTTGCATCTACATTCTTTGGTCTGAACGAAGATGGCTCCGGATTGTACTCAAGCCGGGAGGAGAATATGACCCAATGGGCTGAAATGAATGGTTCCAGGGTTTTACTCCTGCATGGATTTTATTTTGACGAGTATGATCTTACGAAAGACAAGTCATTGTTAAATATATCTCCGAATATCGCCTTTTTCACGCCAGATTACATGCCTGCCAAGGTATCTATCACCTGGCCTGACGGGAAAATGGTCCAGGTCGAGAACAAGACCTATATTCCGAACCTGATGTACACGATGGATTAATTCCTCCTCGATTCTTTTTTGGAGTATAATATACTATACCCGCTAATTGCAGATTCTTGCTTTCTAAGGCAACCAAGTGCTGTCTCACCTGAATAACCCCACTATATCACACAACCCGGGTCAGGTATTGCAGTTGTGGTTCGCGTTCATTTCTTGTTTCTGGGTAAAAAAGAGAGATATTTACCAGAGTCGTGAACGGTTCTCGTACGGGATAAAGAGATCGTCATCGGTTCCGATCCCGGGGAATGCCTCGTAGAATTCGTCCATGTTGAACGGGATGATATTCACCCGGTACGTATTCCACGGGTGGTTCTCGACGAGGATCAGATTTCGGAGTTCCTCGTCCCGGATGGTACCCCGCCATGCCTGGGCAAACCCGATGAAGAACCGTTGTTTTCCGGTCAGGCCGTCAGGTCCGATGGTATCTGCTTCGTCCGGGTACGCGTCAATGTACGCATGGTATGCCACGGTAAGACCCCCGAGATCGGCCACATTCTCCGATATCGTCCGCGTTCCGTTCATGTACAGGCCGGGGAGCACCTCGGTCCGCGAAAACTCGGGAACAAGGGGGAATGCATGTATTGCATACCCCTCGAGGTCTGCCCTTGTCCACCAGTTGTTCAGGGTCCCGTTTTTGTCGTACTTTCTCCCCATCTCGTCGAATCCATGGGTCATCTCGTGTCCGATCATGGATCCGATGGCCCCGTAGTTGACAGCCGGATCGGCAGTACTGTTAAAGAACGGCTCCTGGAGAATGCCTGCCGGGATAACGATGGAATTGCGGGTGGAATCATAGTACGCATTCACCGTCTGAGGGGAGAGATACCACGTGTCAGGATCACTCGGGTACCCGGCGACCAGCATACTCCGGGTAAAGTAATACCTGCTGATATTGAGGATATTCTCCAGGTATGAATCCTCGGTGACGTTTAAACCGAGATAATCACCCCAGGTATCCGGGTACCCGACCTGGAGCCGCATTGCCCCGTGTTTTCCAAGGGCGGTCTCTCTGGTCTCGTTGGTCAGCCAGGAGAGATTCGAAAGCCGGCTGCCCTGGGAAGCGTGGAGATTATCAATCAGGGCCGCTGCCTCCTCCCTGTCGCTTTCAGGGAAGTACTTCTCGACGTACGCCTTTCCGATAGCATTGCCGAGCACTTCGTTCATCATGGCAAGAACCTGTCGCCACCAGGGAGTGCTCTCTTCCTGTCCGGCAAGGGTTACCTCGTAAAACCTGCTGTATGCATCACGATACGGAGTACTGGCGAGGGGGGCGGCAAACTGGAGCACTTTCCAGAGCAGGAAACTCTGGATATCTCCGACCGGCTCTTCATTGAGGATACGGCCGACTTCCCTGAGATATTCCGGCTGATGGATGTTGATATACGGGAGATCTGGCCGCCCGGTCTTCTCAAGGATTCCTTCCCAGGGAATTCCCGGAAATCCGCTGGTCAGGTTCTCCTGGTCAACCCGGTAGTACATCTGTTCGGCCCGTCCGTACCCGGATGCGTCTGCAGAAGCCTCAGCAAGAAGGGATTCGATCCGGATAGCAGCATCTGCATGAGCCTGTGCTTCTTCTTGTGGATACCCGGCAAGGGTGAAGAGCCGGACAGCATATTCCCGGAATTGTTCCCGGATCGATGCAATCTCGGGATCTTCAGAGAAGTAAAAGTCCCGTGAGGGAAAAGAAAGCCCGCTCTGGGATATCGTTGCAACGAGCATTCCCTTGTCGCCCGGGTCTTCTCCGGAATAGAGGGTAAAGAAAGGTGTCATCCCGCCTGCGAGGAGATCGACTGAGGCGTTCCTGATCTCATCCCGCCCGCCACTCTCCTCTATCCTGGTGAGATAGGGCTTTACCGGATCTAATCCAGCTGTATCCGACTTCTCCGTATCCATCGCGGTCCGGTAGAACCTGCCGATCAGCCACTGGGCCGATCCTTCCGGGGCGGATTCATTCGCGGCTGCTTCCTCGATGAGGGTCTGGACCCGTTCCTCCACCCGATCAGAAATCTCATTGACGGCAGTGTACATCCTGAGATCGGCCGGAACCGGGTGCTGATCGATCCATGCCCCGTTCGCGTACCTGAAAAAGTCATCTCCGGGATCTACCGTTGGATCCATCCCGTCAGGGCTGGCTCCGGCCGCAGGTGCCATGGAGAGAGGGAGAAGGATCAGGAAGACAAACAGGACCGGCAATTGCCGGAACCGGAGTGGCACGATCAGGTGAAGCATCTGTACCTGATTGATCGCGGAACGGTAAGAGGTTTCAGGCATGAGATCGGGAAAAATAGGAAGGGATGGGAAACGTTCTCTTCATTTCCCTGTCGAAGGAGGGTTACTCATGTGCCCGGAAGATGATCTGGGAGCTCCGCGAGGGGAGATACTTGTCATCGCCGTCAAAGGAGGCCCTGAGCGGTACTGATGCGGCAAACACGGTCTGGATATCGGTTTCATATCGCCCGTCCCCGCCGGTCCTCACAGTCTTCAGATCCAGGAACCCGGTTCCATCATCCTCTTCGATCAGAATACTTGCACCGGAAACACCCTTTCCTGATGCATCGGTCAGCTTTCCGCTCAGGGTGACCGGTTCCCCGACTTTGGGGGAGGAGGTACTCGCCTTCAGCGTCAGTGAGGTGCTTTTGGGCATTTCCGTGTCGGTAACCCTGGCTGTGGGGGTCATAACGACCTGCTCTTCATCGGTGTCGTCATCTGTACCGGAAAATCTCACCCCGCTCGAAACTGCAGTTCCGGCAGTTCCGGTTGCGGTCGCACTGTATCTGACCATCCCGGCCAGTTCATCAGGAACCGGCCAGACAAAGATACCGTTCTCGTCGGCACGGACAGAATCAAGTTCCTCGAAGGGATCGTCCATCGTCTCACGGCCCGAGATGACCACATTCACATTGGTATTCCTGCCGGCCACATACCCGACCAGCATATCCTGCCCGCCGGTTTTCTTCGCCGGAACCGGAGAGAGGATCACAAAGAGATCTCCTCCGGTCGCCATGGTCTGCAGAGATGAAGAATCTGATTCATCCTCGGTCAGGGTGACGTTTTTCACCGGGAAGATCCCCGGGGTCAGGCTTGAATCCAGTAAGGGATCCCGCTGCTGGTAGTAGTTATCGACGGTGCTCATAGAGAGAGTATCAGCCAGAACCGGCAGTCCGGTCAGGATCAGGGTGAGTACCCCTGTAAGAAGGAGATATGCGGCTTTTCTTCCACTCATACAGATGAGTATCAAAGCCGGAAGAGAATAAGTTGCTGAGCGGCCTATCCATCGGCTGCCGATCGGTTTCTTCTGAGGATATCCCTGCCGCTGATCGTGAGAAGGTACACGATGACGCTGAGCAGGATGATCGTCGACCCTGATGGGATATCCCATATCCATGAGAGCATAATCCCGGCCGTCGTCAGGATACACCCGGTGACGGCCGACCCGGCCATCATCCCTTTCAGGGTGGTCGAGAATTCCCGGGTGATAGCCGCCGGGAGGGTAAGCATCGCGATAACGAGGATGATCCCGACTACCTGGATGAGCAGCACGATCGAGATAGCGATGAGGATCAGGTATACGAGCTGGATCCCTTTTAACGGAACACCGAGGAGGGATGCATACTCTGCATCAAAGGCAACTGCCTGAAGTGCCGGATACAGAGCGATTGTGATACCGGTGATAAAAACGGCAAGGACGACTGTAAGAAGGAGATACATCGGTGGAACGAGGAGGATGTTCCCGAAGAGGTAACTGAAGAGATCGGGAGTATATCCCGGTGTCAGGGAGATACAGAGAATACCAAATGCCATCCCCCCGGCCCAGAACGCCCCGACGAGCGTATCAATATGCTGCCGTGCCCGATCGGCAAGTCCCCAGATCAGGACTGCCACCAGGATGGTGAACCCACTGGCCCCTGCCAGGGGTTCGACTCCGGCCAGGTACCCGAGGCCGATTCCCCCGAATGCTGAATGGGAGAGTCCTCCCGCTATCGCGACCATGTGTTTTACTACGACGTAACTGCCGATGATGCCACAGATGACCGAGGCGGCAATCCCTGTGAGGATGGCAGTCTGGAAGAACCCGTATCCGAACGCTTCTATCATGGGCGATCCCCGTGATGTGCAAGAACGCGATGGGGAATATCCCCGTGGGTGATAAGATCAACCGGGCACCCGTACGTCCGGGCTATCATCTCTGTCGTGATGTGATCCTGGTCATGGACGAAGAGCGTCCGGTTCAGGCAGGCGATATGGGTGACATGCCGTGAGACAACCCCGATGTCATGGGTGATCATCAAAATGGTGATGGTCTTTGAGAGGGAAGAGAGCAGTTCGTAGAACTGTTCCTCTGTCGGGGCATCGACGAAGACCGATGGTTCGTCAAGGATGAGGATTTCCGGTTCTCCGGCAAGGGCCCGTGCGATCAGCATCCTCTGCCGCTCTCCCCCGGAGAGATCTGATATCGGGCGGTTGATCAGGTTTCCTGCGGCAATCCGTGAGAGCGCTGATTCTGCCGCATCATGATCGCCGGGAGAGTACCGATAGAACGGTCCTTTTTTGCGCCCAAGCCGCCCGGTCAGAACCATCTCCCTGACGGTAATCGGGAACTGGAAATCAAACATTTGGTACTGGGGCACATACCCGATCCGTCGTTTGGCATCCAGGGATACCGGCTCACCAAACAGCCGGATACTTCCTGCACTCACTGGTAGGAGGCCGAGGATCGCCCTGATAAGGGTGGTCTTCCCTGCCCCGTTCGGGCCGATAATCGCAAAGAAGTCCCCTGCATTCACCCTGAAGGTGACAGATTCAAGAACGATCTTGTTGTTCAGGGAGATTTCAAGATTCTCTACTTCGATGACCGGTTTCATGAAGATAGTACGATATTTGCTGCAATTGTTTTCATATTTGCCAGGTAATCCTTCTCAAGCGGACTTATCTCAATGACCGATCCGTCGATTGCATCTGCGATCGTCCGTGCATTAGCCGGTGAGTACCCGGGTTCGGTGAACACCACCCTGATCCCTTCCTCTCTGGCCAGCTGGATCAGCGAGGCAATCTCCTGCCCGGTCGGCTCCTTTCCTTCTGATTCAACCGATTTCTGGACGAGATCATAATCCCGGCAGAAGTACCCGAATGCCGGGTGATAAACGAGAATGGTCCGGTTCCTGAGTGGTGAGAGATGTTCGCGGATGGAACGGTCAAGTCTCTCCAGTTCTACCAGGTACTGGTCCCTCCCGGCTCCGAAGATCGCTGATGAGGTGGGATCCCGGACAGAAAGGGCATCACAGGTGGTATTGATCATCGATGCAACGTTTGCCGGTGAGAGCCAGACATGCGGATCTGTCTCTCCCTCTTCATGGTGATCTCCTGTTTCATACCCGGTCCCGTCTTGGTGGGAGTGCTCGGGATTTTCCAGGAGGGTGAGGGATTTGGACGAATTAATGATCTGAAGATCAGGATTCATTCCCCTGATCCGATCGAGCCACCGGTTCTCAAATTCTATCCCTGAACCGAGAGCAATGTAGAGATCTGCATCTTCAAGCGCCCTGATCTGGGATGGTTCGGGTTCGTAGGAATGGGGACTGGCACCCTGGGGAACCATCACAATGACATTCACCCGGTCACCGCCGACGGCCCTGATGAACTCCTCCTGGGGAGGAATAGTACAAGCCACGATAATCTTCTCCCCGTTGCCAGAGAGGGTTTCGTGCCCGCCGGTGCATCCTGAGATCAGGACAAGGGCGACGATATAAAGAGATACCAGGCTCCCGACAGGGAATATATAATTTAGCTGTAAGCTCATTCAATTACCTCGATACAACAGCCGGGCTCATGATCGATCATCCCGCAGGAAGACTTCATGGGATGACCGAAATATCTGCATATCCGGTTTACATGATCCCGTGGGACAAGATGTTCGATCCGTTCTGCCTGGCTGCATGCATCCTGTTCACAGAGACCTGACCTGCAGAGCATCAGCACAATGATGCGGTGACGACGGATGAGGTACCGGGCCGTATCGCTGCCGTAATCAGTGAGAACCGCCTCCTGGTATGGGGAATGGATCAAAAAGCCGGCTGCCTCCAGTTCGTGAAGGGTCCGGGTGACCGTCGGTGTCCTGATCCTGAACCGGGATGCGATCTCCCCTGACCGGGCAGTCCCTCCCTGCTCGTACATGAATTTTAAAAACCTGATCTTCTGTGGAGTCAGGTCCTGGTGATCCATATGATCTGGTTGGTGTCCGGGAAGAAAAAGCTCTCAGCTAAATTGTTTAGGATCGTTCTCTGTTTCCAAAAGTTCAGACCGGAATCATGAATACCAGCCACAATGATGTTTTTCTCATGTTCTGCAGGGGGTACCTGATCCTGGGATTCATCATCTTCGTTGCTGCCCTGTTTTCCGGGTGTATAGATGAATCCGGGGGGACGGCCGATCTTCAGTCCCGGTATGGGGCTGCCCCAGCCGGTATGGCCTGGTACCAGGTTCCGGATGAAAATATCACACTTCTGATACCGCATGGATGGCATGCCGGTCTCGTGAATGACTCCTGTCTCCTTGTTCAGGATCCCGATCAGCGGTATCGGGTGGTCATGCAGCCGGCTGTTTTCCCCGGCATGAATCTCTCTGCCAACAACCTGGTACAGAAGGCATTACAGAGACTCGTACCCCCCGGCTCTCAGGCTCCCGTTCCGGTAACCGGAATGGAGTATGCCGGCGGGGATATTGTGGATATGACTCTTACCCTCCCCGGGCATGGCCGGGAGATGACGGTACTGGCGTATGCCGGTGATGAAGAGGGACTCGTACTCTATTACGAATACCCGGCCGGGGATGCCGGCCGGTTCCCGGCGATTGCCAGGACCATCCTTGCGAGTGTCCGTTCAGAGATGCTAGAGGCCGGAAGTCCTGAAAATGAAACGGAACTGGTGGTCCATGAACCGGCGGTCCTGCCGACTGCCCTCTTCCCGGATTTCACCGGTGCAGTGATTCTCCATGCCCCGGCAGACTGGTCGTCAGGCCAGCAGCAGACCGGACCGTGCACGGTGAACTGGTGGACCGGCGACTGGCGGTATTACCGCCAGGTGTTCGGATTTGACCGGATGTATGCATTTTCATCAGAAGATGCGAAGAAAGCAGCCCTTTCCCGGGTCATGAATGAGACTGGTATTGCGGCTCTCCAGGAAGCGATGCTGGTATCCCGGACACCGGTTGCCGGATCCACTCCCGCTGATTTTATTACACAGGTTCTCCCTGCCGTGACCGCTGATCCGGGTTTCATGATGTACTACCCCTCCCTGATGGGGATAAAAAACATCACTATCACCGGTGAATGGGAACTATCCGGGACATTGAAATCCGCTGCATCGGATCAGGGATCAGGGATTGCCGGATATCATCTCTCCTTCATCCGTGACGGCACGCCGGAGACCGGAAAGGTCGTTGTCGTGACGACCCCGGATGGGGTGAATGGTTCGTATGCCGGTTTCTGGGGAGTTGCAGCACCGTCTGACCGGTATGCGGCCGAGGAGGCACTCCTTCTCAGGATATTTGATTCCATGCACCAGGATCCCGGTCCCGGGATGAATTGCCCGACATCGCTGTTGTCTGTCATCGCGGAGAACGATCTCGGCGTCCGTGACGGGAATGAGAGTGCCGGAAATGAGATCTCGTGGCGGTGGGATCATGCAGCGCCACAAGCAGGCCGGTTCTGGGATCCGGTCCGGAATCCCGGTGCAAACCAGACAGCCTGGTTTGCCGGTTCGATCCTCCCGCTCCGTACGCTCTCACCTGGAGTATCTCCGGAGAGTGGGAATTGAAAATCCCAGAATTCAGGAAACACGCGTTCATTCCGTGCCGGTGCGGGCAGAAGGGAGATCCTGTACTACCTGCGAATTCCCGGTTCCGGGTTCCCACCAGAAGAGGGTGATTGTGAGGGTACCGGTGAGTACCACCCGGTCTCCCTCGTGTTTTGCATGTTCGTTCAGCCAGGATAGGATAACCGGCTCCTGTTGATCGGATATCCCTCCTATCCGCTCCCTGATGTCAAGAACCGCTTCCCCGATATCCGGGTACTCCTCGGTGTAGGCCAGTGGGATACTTCTTGCCCGGGGCCTGATTCCCATCTGGTCAAGAACGAGGTAGAGGAGATCTCCCTTCGGGCCTGGTATATACCGGTCCCCTTTCAGGTTTGGCCAGAGGTCTGTCATCATCAGATCCCAGGGGGTGATCCCCGAGAACCAGACGAGAAAAACCGTTCCGTCACAAGCCATCTCCATTTTCCGGATACTGTCCATGATATCTGGCATACCCAGTGAGAAACAGGCAAGGACGATGTCATATCTCCCCGGGAGATCCCGGACCGCGATATCCTCCCATCGTGACGGGATCGGGATGATTCCAGGAAGATCCATCTCCCTGATGTTCTGCCTGAGGACAGACATCATCCCCTCGGCCGGCTCCACGACCGTGACAAGAGCCCCTTTCTGTGCAAGGGGTATAGCGAGGGTGCCCGGGCCGCCGCCGATATCAAGGATCCGGGTTCTTTCCCTGACGACGAGGTGCTCAAGAACCGGCCGGTACCGATCCATCTGTTTCTGAACAGTCGTCCAGTATTGCATCGCTTTTTCCCGGCTCGTCCAGATTTGTGCGCATTCTGTCTCCTGTCGGCATTTCAGGTTCAGGGAGAGGCGTTCCTTCCAGACCTGGTTCCAGTCGATGGTCCTCCATTCCCTGGCAAGCAGGCTGATCGGATCTCCACACATGGATCATCGTGGTACCGGCATGCATATCCTCCTGGTGGCCCGAAGCCGTGATCACCACGCCATTATTATCCATCCCGATGATCTTTCTTCATGATCCGGGTATCGTGGGGAAGAAAAATGATTCCGGTGCTGCTTCTCATCATCTTGTGCGGGATATGCATGGCAGATGGTGATCGGCCGGTTCCTGAAACGGCGAAGAAAACCGGTGATATGGTTCTTCTCTCCGTGGCAGATGTCAGGCAAAGCGACCGGTTCTCCTGCGGTCCGGCCTCCTGCCAGGCGATTCTCCAGTACTGGGGAACCAATGTGCCGGAAGGAGAACTCATCTCGTACCTCTCTGATGTGACCGGATGTATGGTGGGAACCGATCCCCGGTTCATGGTTAATGTTCTCAGGTACGGATACGACATTGAGACCGAGATGCGGCAGAACATGACAATCAGTGACCTGGAAGAAGAAATACGGAATGGCCGGCCGGTAATCGCCATGATCCAGGCATGGAAAGAGCCGGACGATCCGACTCCCTGGGCTGAGGACACTTACCATGGGCATTACGTCGTCGTATCAGGATTTGACCAGAAGAACATCTATGTTGAAGATCCGGTTCTCCTGGGATCCATCGGGTATATTCCAAAAGAAGAGTTTATGGACCGGTGGCACCTGTTTGTGACTGACCAGTGCCGTGCACCGGAAGGAGAATGGTACTACCAGGCAGGGATCCTCACCCGTGGGGTTCACCATCAGCCGGATCCGGTTACCCGGATTCCCTGATAATTGGGAATCAGTTCTCGAACCGGTTCATTTCCTGGTTGAGCCGTCCGGCAACCTCGTTGACTTCTGAGATTACTTCGGCTACCTGGTCAATCGCTGCTGCGGTCTCTTCACTCGCTGCTGCGGCATCCATTGACTGTCGTGCCGTCATCTGAACCATCTGGCTGACTTCATGCACGCTTGCCGTGATCTCCTCAACCGATGCAGCCTGTTGCTCGGTTGCAGAAGCCACCTCGTTCATCCGGGTACTGATGGTGTCGATTGCTGCCGTGATCTCCCCGAAAGCGGTAAGGGTATCTGTCATTGCCCGGTTCCCGTCCTGGACTATCAGGGAACTCTTATTCATGGTCTCTGATGCCTTCTGTGATTTCTGCTGGAGGGAGGAGATCATGTTAGTGATGTTCTCCGCGGATTCCCGTGATTCCTGTGCAAGTGACTTCACTTCAGCTGCTACAACGGCAAATCCCCGTCCCATCTCGCCGGCCCGGGCTGCTTCGATCGCCGCATTCAGGGCAAGCAGGTTTGTCTGGTTGGCAAGATCAGAGATCACGCGGGTGATCTTGCTGATCTGATCCATCTCTGAAGTGATCTCGCCAACCAGTTCTCCTATCTCTGCGGTCGACTTGGTGATCTCGCCCATACCCCGTTCTGCATCCTTTGCTAAGGCGGATCCTTTCCGTGAGAGATCATTGGCATCCCCGGCGAGATGGTTTACTTCATCGGCACGTGTCGAGACCTCGGAGACAGTTACTGCAAGACCTTCCATGGCCTGGAGAACGTCACGGATCCCGGTACCCCCGTTTTCAGCCTGGTTGCTCACGATCTGGGCATTGTTTGCCAGCCGTCCCGCTCCCTCAGAAATATCCCTGACACCGGCAGTTGCGATCTCGGTTGCCTTGTTCAGGGTTATAACCTGCGAGTTGATCAGTTCGACGACATCTGAAACGTGTTTTCCCACCTTGTCAAGTGAGTCCCGGAACGAAGCCCACTCTCCGTTGAAGGGTTTCGCGGTATCAATCCGATCTGAAAAGTTGTATGTGGCATACTTCTCTGAAACCCGCATTGCTTCCTGTATCGGGATGATAACCGAGTCAAGGGTGTTGTTCATTCCCTCGACAATCTTGCGGTAATCACCTTGATGGGTAGTGGAATCGACCCTGACCGAGAGCTCACCGCTTGCGCCGGCTTTTGCAATGAGATCGACATCGGCAATGAGTTTGCGGATATTATCCCGCATCCTGATGAGCGGTTCGTAAAGGTGATCATTCTCTGATGCCCGCTTCATATCAGCCGACATATCACCATCTGCTATCTTGGTGACATAGGTGATAAGATCCTGGAGCCAGTCATGCACTGCATTGATGGCGTTTTTTATATTTGCATGGTCGCCCTTGCATTCGATCTCCATCTTTTCACGGAGGTCACCTCCCTTAATCTTCTGGAGGATCCGGTTCCCTTCACGGATCGGACCGAGAACGGCATTGAGCATTCCGTTCATTCCCTCGATGATTTCGGCATATGCACCCTTAAAAAGGTCCGGGTTCCCGCGTTCACGAAGTTGGCCTTCTTTTGCCGCGGTAGTGACCCGGGAAATCTCGGCTTCGAGATTTTTCAGGTTGGTTGCGAGGGAGTTGACCACGGTCCTCAGATGTTCATGCTCACCTTTGAACGGCGTGGTAATGGAAACATCCACATTTCCTTTTTCAATTTGGTACAGGCAACGGTTCACATCCCTGAAGGGATGCAGGATCGAGTCAAGCATCTGGTTTATCGCGCTAGAAAGGTGGGCAAGATCCCCGGTGTACCCTTCAAGGTTCAGGCGGGCCCTGAGATTGCCTCCGGCTGCTTCCTTGGCAAGGGCGAGCACCTCACCGATGATCTTTGCCTGCTGGGTGTTATTGATGAGGGTAAGGATAAGGTAGGTATGATTTTCGTGAGTGATCGGCTTGATGGTTATGCGTGCATTAAACAGAACCCCGTCTATTCGTCGGTGTAACCAGTCAAACCTGACGGTCGTCCCCCCTAATGCATCAGCGATCAGAGATTCAGCATCCTTGCTTGATTTACTCCCGTCAGGCTGGTATTCGGGAGAATGGTCGATCGGAGTTGTTCCAATCAGATCTGCAGGAGTCCGGGCGTGGAAAAGCCTGACTGCTGCTTCATTACACTGAATATATTTCCCGTTATCAATAACTATAACCGCAACGGGGATCTCGTTTAGGAGGCTCTGTACTTCTTCAGTCAGATAGTACCCGCCACCTTTGGATATGTTTTCCTGCATTGGTACCCACCAGGTAAAAAGTTAACAGATGCGATAAACCGGTGTCTCATTATAATTATATAGGGGGATAGTAAAAGATGATCCCCCAGTTAATCAGACACTCCTATTTAGGCAGAGTATATCTACTTATTATTCATTTTATTCTGTCAAATTCCTGCACATTTTCACAGATATTCAGAAGATATATGGTTACGGGTCGAGTGGATCGTCAGGCCAGGTGTGGGCAGAGGGCTTCTCCGGACGTACCAGGTACCCGGTCACCAGCCTGACCACTTCGGGATTTTTTGGAAGAAGAATATGGCAGTACAGATACGGATCGATGGCAGGATCCGGTTCTGCACCGATGAGATCCCACATGGTTCCGGGCAGCCGGGTATCAGCATACGGGATGATCCCATCTCCGAACCATGTCTGCATCCATGTTCCATCCGGTGTGCAGACCCAGGTTTTCCCCTGGAAAAGGGGAAATATACCTTCTTCACCACTCCGGTTCAAGGCAACGATGGTCCGGTACCTGATATCTTTCCTTGTTCCGGCTTGTTTAAGTTCACGGGTCTCCCTGCTTGTGAAACGGATTCCCTGGACGATCAGGTCTTCAGCCGGGTTATACTGTCTCGGAACAAAAACGCCAGAGAGTGAGGAGATGATATGCGGGCCGATTGTCTCATGATTAAAGAGTTCGGCCATTGTGGCACCGTTGTTCGGCGGTCCGATCATGATCAGCTGCCTGATACGGTGCCGGTGTGATACATCCCTGACCTCGAGAAGGTACCTGCAAAGGAACCCCCCCATCGAATGGGTGACAATGTCAATTTCACCCGTGTATCCCGTTTCTTCATGCTTCCTGAAGAGAAAAGATTCCAGGCGGTTGATAAGATCATGAAACGCGATATCAGTCAGTGATGAATGATCAAATCTCCAGACCGGAATGGAACTCCCCTCAAGGGCCCGGATAATCGGATTCCATATGCCCGGATGACTCTTCCAGCCATGGATGAAAAGAACGGGAACCTGATGCATAATGTGGGTTATCAGTCGATGGGAGAAAGGAAGAGGGTATCGCTGATTCCGGGAAGTGTTCACTCGAAAAGAAGAATTCTTTTTGAAATCCGTTCAACCATTGGGTATGGCATCTCCACTGGTTGCAGTTATTCTTTCGTTTTTCATTCCCGGGCTTGGCCAGTTCTATACGGGCCAGTTGATTAAAGCCGTTATTCTCTTTTTCCTCGCCTGTATCTTTGGGTACCTGGCAATCATCCTGATCGGTATTCCGTTTTACATCATCGTCTGGCTGTACAGTATGTATGATGCGTATATTGCTGCAAAAGGAGAATAATCCGAAGGATGTCTTTTTTTTCGAGAGGCTGATTCGTAATTATCCCCACCGCCAGGATTCCATCTTCCCGGATTATCTCATAAATCGTGTTTTAACGGGATGATCTGGTCTGTCCGGAGTATCCCGTAAACCCACGGGCCCTGGTATCTTTCTCCAGCCATGATCCATGAATCCTGAGCAGTAATCCGTTCCGGACACCGGGCCTGAGAAACGGGGTATCAGACCGAATACAAAGGCTAATGTCCTGAATGGCGAGGATGATCAGGGTGATCTTGAACCTCATGGTGGAACTGATTTATGCGCGGAAGGAAAATTCTCCTTCCGGCTGATATTTGGTGAAAAAAGGTCAGAGATATTGATTTCTTTTCAACCAATCTTTCTGGGGGGGAGTATACCGATATGAGATATCACACTTGTCGTTCTGGAAACTCCAGGGCGTAACGATGATGATGTCACCCTCGCGGATCCAGGCACGTTTCTTGATCTTGCCCTTGATCCTGCCGAGTCGTGTAATTCCATCAGCACATCTGACCCTGATGTGATTTGAACCAAGCATCAGTTCAGCATATCCGAACTGCTCACCTTTCTTCTTGTTCGGCAACCGGACCCTGACTACAGTTCCGTCGTCTGCAGCCGTTTCCACATCGACATAACTCTCATTCTCGGTATGATTGACTGGTGTGATCTGACCAACTCCGACTATACAATGACTTCACCCCTCAATAAGGTATCGTGGATTCAGGGATGACTCCATGAGATGTGCCCTTCATCCGGACCATATCTATCCGTTCTTCTCCTGACGGGACCGGGAGAATGGGTATTATTTTCATTCATGCAAAGGGATAAAAAATGCGCTCTTTTTTCATGTTCTCAGGAAAATGGCACAACTGCCCTTTTTTTCCTATCAGATGGGATCATATCATCCGTTTGTGCCTCGTCTCCTGCTTCTCTCTTCCTTATTACTTATAAAGATGAAAACCGATCCTTTGATTGGTCCGGGCAGAATCTGCATCGGACCGGGAGTGTCAGATAACTGTGGATATCAGGGGCATAATCACCGGGAGCTGTCTTCTCATCATCCTGTTGTGTGGTTTTGTAGCATCGGCTTCACCGGATGAACCGTTTTCAGGACAATCATCGATTCAGAATCAGATCCTGATCTTTTCAGGTGCCATCCCGAGCGGTGACGGAAATGTATCGATCAAGGCTGCTTCGGGAGTCATGTATCAGATCCCTGCAATGACCCCGCTCGGGGTAATACAAACCCTCGCCGGGACTGACATGATCGGGTCCTACCGCATTGGAGACTCCCTCCTGCTGAGCCGCGGGATATTTACCCTTGATGCTGTTGATTCATGGGAAGTAACCGGAACGACCGGATGGTTTGTCCAGGTTAACGGTGTCGGGCTTCGGGAGTACCTGCTTCCGGCACATGAAGGACTCAATACCTATCCCCTAAAGAACGGTGATACCGTTATCTTTGCCTTTGGCGATCCCACCCTCCCGGTAACCTCTGCTACAGCAGTAATACAAGTCCAGATCGGCGAAGGGAAGGTCATTGCAAGTCAGACAGGTCAGCTTCAGCCGGTCATCACCCAACAGACACCCCTCCCCGTGTCCACTCTTCCTGCCCCCCTCCAGACTCCGGTGCCTGCCGTGGTCACGGTTCAGCCTCCGGAACCGGTTCAGACCATGATCCCCGCTGCTGTCCCTGTCCAGACGTCCTCCCCGGCCCCGTCCTCCGCGCCGGCAGATATCATCACCCCGGCGATAACCGTCAATTCAACCATATCCCCGACACCTGTTCCGGTCTCTGTTCCCGAACCGCAGGTAATAGAGACCATCCGGCCGATCGTTCCCGAACCGGTCCAGAATGTATCGGAAACCGCACCTCCTGCCCCTGTCCCGACACCTGAATCAACTCCTGTTCCTGCACCTACTCCCGAACCCACCCCTGAAACGGTGGTGACTGCAGCATCCACTCCGGAGCCCTCCCCTGAACCTGAAGTGACTGAGGCACCTGAAGAACCAACCCCGACACCGGAACCGACAAAGGATCCTGCTGCTGAACGGGTGATCTATGACGGAAAAATCCCTCTCCCGTCCGGGAAAGTGAATATCACGGCAAACTCCGGCATTGAGTATGAGATTCCGGCAAATTCACCCCTTGGCGTTCTCAACCGTCTCCTGACTGATGGAATGATAAACACGCTCAGCATTACCGACAGGGGAATGAAAAAAGGAGGAATCCTGGTCATAGACGGGATCGAGGATAAATTCTTCACCGGATCGAAAACCTGGTTTGCCCAGGTAAACGGGCTCATCCTACAGGATTACTTCAACCCGGAGACAGATGGTCTGAATATCTACACCCTGAAAAAAGACGATGTCCTGATCTTTTATTACGGCGATCCGGCAGAACCGGTGCAGAGCGCTGAATCGGTTCTCCAGGTCAGGATGACCTGATCCTCTTTTCTTTTCCGGTCTGATGACATCTCTGACCGGCTGTTAAGCCCCGTTTCACGTCCTCATGGACAACAGCATCAAAGAGGTGGTGAATAATGGCATGGGCGTCATCAAACCATCCGGTGATATCAGTGACAGTCATAGTCCTGCCTGCGGTAGTGACAAGAAAAAAGAGATCCGCGGCATTGAGATCACGGTTTTCCTGTATCGCGATCCGGCTCTCAGACCGGATATTCCCGGGCAGGATATGTGTCCTGCAGATCCCGGTTCTCATCTCCGTGCAGGCTTCCGGGTTTTTGAGGATGCTCTCCGGACCATCTCCCCGGGAAAGGGGGAACCGGTCATGAAACCTGAGTTGACAGCAATACACGGGTTCGTTCCCAACCCGGACCCGGGATTTGATATCCGAGCGAATCCTCTCCCACCCGGGATATGGCCCGGGTATGTGGATGGTCACCGGGGTGGTGGTTGTATTCTCCCACCTGCAGCAGACCTCATAGACCGGTGAGAATTGGTATCCATGCGGGGGAGGATATCGGCGGGTATCACCATCTCCGGATTGATTCATGTTTCATTTCGTCTGAACCCGATCCCGTATTTCAATTTCTGCTAACCAGCCGTATCCTCTCCCGGGATCGGCAACCATTTCTTCTCAGCCTCACGAGTATGGATCCATGTATCTGATTCGTCTTCTTTTCTCTCTGTTACTGGTCTCCCTGTTCATCGCCGTAGGAACCGCTGATCTGTTCCCTGAAAACGAAACCGGCGATCCATCCGGTGAAATTGAAGATCCGGCGGTTGGTATGGATGCTGAATCGGCTTTTTATGAGGTAATTTCCAGTCCACCGGGTGCAGCGGTGACGTTTGACGGCATACTCCGCGAAACAACACCGGTGACCATAGAAGTCCTACCGTCCGATCCACCGGATCATACCCTCGTCCTTGAAATGGATGGATACGAGACATGGACCTCTTCATTCCTCGGGAATCCGCCAGGAGGAACGACTGAGACGATCAATGCCGACCTGACCCCGTTACATACAACCGGCGGTATATCCGTGATTTCTGACCCTGCAGGTGCCACGGCATCCCTTGATGGCTCTGCAATTCAGACAACTCCGTGTACATTCACCAATGTTACAGCCGGGAGCCATACGATCACGATTAGTAGGGATGGGTACCAGCCATTTTCATCAGTTGTGGAGGTCACCCCGGGGAGTACCGCTACTGTCTCGGTAACCCTCGTGCCGGTAACAAGCGGTGGTGCCCTCACCGTCACCTCGTTCCCACCCGGTGCCGCAATCATCCTGAACGATATTGCCATGGGTACCACCCCTGCAAGGTTTGCGGCTCTTTCCCCGGGATCCTATACGGTCAGGCTCATACTCCCCGGTTTTTCGCCATACCGGGGAACCGTTGAGATCACCGCCGGCAGGGAAAGCCAGGTCAATTCAACGCTTGTAAGGCAGGTACCGGTAACGGGTTCCCTTCGTGTCTCTTCGACTCCCCCCGGAGGGGTCGTGAGTGTTGATGTGAAAAAGCGGGGGGTTACCCCGATCACGGTTCGTGACCTCTCTCCCGGAAGTCACCCGCTCAGGGTCGCGGTACCGGGTTATCTTGACTGGATCGGGTTTGTTGACATCTCGGCAGGCAGGACAACCTCACTCCATACAACCCTCTCACCGAAAGTAACAACGACCGGGACGGGGACAATACGGATTACATCCGACCCTTCCGGGGCTTCTGTGGTTATTGATCATCAGGAAAGGGGTAATACACCACTCCTCGTTCAGAATCTGGCCGGGAGCGGATATGAGGTTACCATATCAAAGCCGGGATATGATCCGGTCACGATGATGGCGACAGTATCGCCGGGAAAAACGGTTGAACTCTCTGTTACTCTGGATCCGACTCAGGAAGAAAACCTCACCGCAGCGATGATGGCATTATCAGATGAAGCAGAAGCATTCAGGTCCCGGTACGGAACCTTCCTGGCCATGGACGCTTTTACCCGTGAAGAGAGCGGGTTTACCCGTGAAAATGTCTATGTCATTGCTCTTGACGTAAACGGGACCATCCGTGCAGACGGGGGGCACCCGGAATTGATCGGAACAAACTTCTCGGCATTGTCTGACATCGGGGGAGTGTATACCGGGCAGTTACTCGGAGATCTCGCATCAGGGGAAGGGGGATTCTGCTATGATCTCCTCCTGGCCGGAGATACGGACCAGGTCTCCCTCGTTTATGTGAGGCCTACAGAGGAGGGCATTATTATCGGAACCGTCATTCCGGTCCCTGAAATCTCGTTCCCGGATCCTCCGTCCGGGGAAGATATCCAAAAGATGGTTCAGATGGTCCGGTCAGCAGGGGATCAGCAGGTTACCCTCATGGCTGATCAGGATCCGTCTGATTTGCCGGATATCCGTCAATTTTCATGGACTGATTCCGGGACTGAGGATCAGTACGGTGTCAACAGTATCGCGCTCCTCCGGGCAGCGGCGAGGACAGGAACCGGGTTTGTATGGCTTCCCCGGGGAGATGATACAGAACAGACCACAAGACTTGATCTTGGGTATGCTGCCCGGGTATCTGATGAAGAAGGGATGTTCGGATCCCTCCCGCAACCTGAAGATCTGGTTATGATGGAAACGGTACCGGTCACCTGACCGGTATTATTACCGTACGGTGATCTGGAGTGACTCAATCAGTTCAACCAGGTCTTTCACCCTGAATGGTTTGGGGAGGGGGTAATCAAACCCATAATCCGTATATTTTGCCATTGCCGGTTCAGAACAGTATCCGCTGCAGACAATTGCAGTTACCTCCTGGTCCACCTCCCGAATCTGGTTGATGACATCAATCCCCCCGCTTTCCCCGGGGATGATCAGGTCAAGGATGACCAGGTCAAAGGGATGATCAGACTGCCTGGCAACATAGAATTCGCAGATTGCGTCATTCGTGTGGTATGTACAGACCACCTCGTGGCCTCGTGCCCGCAGAGCGATGGCCATGATCTCGGTGATCAGGATCTCGTCGTCAAGAACCAGTATCTTCAGTTTTTTCCCGGTTGGTTCCTCTGTATGAAGACGATCGCCATACGGGGTGTAATTCTCCGGTGAGGTAGAAGAAGGAAGTGATATGAGCACCTGAGTGCCGGTTCCGGGGGTGGAATGGATCACCACACCGCCATTATGGCGGGAGATAATGGATCTCGCACTGGACAGCCCGATTCCGATATGTCCGTCTTTTGTTGAGTAAAACGGGGAAAAGACTTTTTCACGTTCAGAATCCGGAATTCCCGCCCCGTTGTCAGTGATGGTTATCCTGACCATCTCCCGGGTGTTCTCTGCAACGATTGAAACGGTTCCGGCAGATCCCGCTGCCTCAATGGCATTCTGCAGGATAGCAGAGAGGGCAAGTGAGATCATCTCCGAATCAGCAGAGATATCGTAGAGATCATCCGGATATTTGATGACTGTTACGATCTTCTCATGCTCCGGGGAGATCCCCAGTTTTTCCCTGAAAAGGGGGACCAGCGAATACCTCGTGAGAACCGGTTCTCCACCACGGGCGTAGGTCAGCAGCCGGCTGGTCAGTTGTTTTCCCTTGAAGACTGCTTCTTCGGTCTGGTTGATCCGACATAATATCCTGGCCATGTCAGAAGTCATCTCGGGGGTGAGATCAGATCTGATGTTTGAGATGCAGAGCAGGATCACAGAGAGGATATTATTAAATTCATGGGCAATCCCTCCTGCAAGGACGGCCAGGCCGTCATCATCCCGGGGGACCTGTTTCCCGGTATTCCTCCCCGCTCTCTGCTCTTCGAAACAGATAAGACGCAGGGGCGTCTCATCCTCACCGGCAGGAAGTAATTGTGAAAACAGACGGATCGTTCGCCCGTCACCGGTCGGCAGGAGGGTGTCAATCATCTCCCGCGATCTCAGTTTTTTCAGAAAATGGGCATCCTGTTCAAAAAGCAACCTCGTTACAACCTGGTCGAGAAGCCACGCCCCGTCTGTTTCATCATATTCCTGTTGATCACACGGGGGAATATCCCAGAGGTCAAAAAATGGCTGGTTTATTGAGATAATCCGTCCCGATGGAACCTCGGTGATCAGGGACGGGATCGGTGTTATCTCCAGGAATTTCTGGAGAAATGATGTAATGTCAGGATTCTGCCGGTGCAGTACCTGTGGTTTTTCCTCAAAAGATCTAATGACGTCAGGAAGGTATGAAAGATACGCCCGGTCCAGATCCTTGATAATATAATCGCAGGCTCCTTTCTTCATCGCCAGAACTGCCGTTTCGACGGAGTCAATGGCGGTCAGGACCACGATCTTCCCTTCGTCAGGCTCGATTCGGTTTATAATGTCGAACGCTGTTCCATCAGGAAGCCGGAGGTCTGCCAGGATAAGATCATATCTCCCTTTCTCGATGAATTCCAGGCCTTCACGGACGGTTTCAGCTATTGCATAGGTAAACGGAGCCTTCTCCAGCTCAACCATCCGTTCGAAGGCCATGCGGTCGACGGGATCATCCTCAATATAGAGGATTTGCATGATGAGTATCTATGAGATGACAATATAAATACCGATATGAAATACCTGTACGGTACCATTTCCTGACTCTGGAGGATATACAGTATCGGCGGCAGGATTACTGCGGAATGAAAAAGAAGAATCTGCTTCCCTTTCCCGGTTCAGATTCCACCCAGACCCTTCCCCCATTCATCTCAACGATCCGTTTCACGATTGAGAGACCAAGCCCTGTGGATTCGAATGATGGTTCCTGGAACCTGCTGAACATTTCAAAAATCCGGTCATGGAAATCCGGGTGGATACCCGGGCCGTTATCCTCAATGCAGAAAGTGATGCCGGTCTTTTTCTCTGATGCCGTTATCGTGATCACGCCGTCCGGGCGAGAAATGTACGTGATGGCGTTACCGATGAGGTTCTGAAAAACCTGGAACAGTTTCATCCGTTCGATGAGTACGACGGGAAGGTTCCCGGGGATATGGATCGTCAGGGAATCTGGCGGGGAGAGGAGGTGGATAACTTCCATGACCAGATCTCCGCTGTCGACTGGTTGTTTCTCTTCAATGCGCTTCCCGGCCCGTGAATATGCCAGAATTCCGTCGATGAGCCGCTGCATGTATGTAACCCGTTCAGAGAGTGTCTTAAGGTATGTTTTTCCCTTATCGCTGAAGGAGTTCAATGGATCATCTTCAAGCCAGAGAATAAGCGAGGTAATGCCCCTGAGCGGCGCTTTCAGATCATGGGACACGATGTACGCGAATTCCTCAAGATCCCTGTTTGAAAGGGAGAGTTCCTCAAGCAGGTCGTGTACCCTTCGTTCGGCCTGCATGATCTTGCTGATGTTCATTATCGTGGAAAGAACACACGAGTCACCGTTCACATCGATGATCACCCCGTTGTAGAGGCCGTAAATAATCCGGCCGTCCCTGGTGTGGAGATTGAGCTCGGCATCCCTGAGAGCACCTTTCCTGCAGACCTCCTCCCATATCATCTGATACTGTAAAGGATCTGAGCAGGCTTCTGTCTGTGCATGTTCGAAGACTTCCTCCCTGGAGTACCCGAGTGTTTTAAGATAGGTCTCGTTTACATCGATCAGCGTGTGATCCGAGACCCTCCGGATTGTATGCATGGCATGACTTGAATGGAAGACCTGGGAAAATTTCTCCCTGGATGCCATGATCTCCGAGATATCCTTACATATGCAGTATATCCTCCTCTTCTCGTTCCAGACCCCGTTTACAAGGAGCATCTCAACCGTGATACGACTGCCGCTGATGAACAGACTGCTCTGTCGTGAAATTTTTGCCCCTTTCGCAGAGAGATCCAAATCTGCGAGAAATGTCTCACGGTATTCATGGATGATAAACGAGGAGAGGGTCGTGCCGGTTACCGGTTCACGTTCTCCGTTAAGGGTCCGGGATGCAGCATGATTCATCTCAACGATTTCACCGGAGGGTTCCAGAACAAAGACATAATCGTCGATAGTGTTGAAAAAATGCCTGAAATTATCTTCCCTCCGCTTAATCTCGTCCTCCTGTGTTATTCGCGAGAATGTCGCTCCGAGGAGACCCGCTGCGGCACAAATCGTGTCTTTCTCGGTCTTGCCCCATTCACGGGAGTGGCTCCGTTCCATCAGACAGAGAAGCCCGAAAGACTGATCCCCGGTGAAGATCGGAATAATACCGATGGACCGGAGTTCTGCGAGAGCGAGGTATTCCTTCTGGTCAGGGGGTAATGATTCATCTGATCCGAAAAAACTCATCCCCTTCGAGATGAATTCGTCCCACCGGGGGAAGGAGTGATTATTGAAAAGTTCGGCAAAATCAGGATATTTACGCTGTTCATACAGCGGATCATCGCTCCATTCATAATCCTGTGCGATGGTACACTGGTTGTTTTCGTGATGTTCGAAGAGGTACAGGTGTGTCTCCTCAACCTCAAGGGTCACTCCCAGTTTCCAGATGACATCCCTCACTGAGGATATGCCGAGTTTGTTCAGCAGGCAGATAGCCCCGTAATTGATCGATTCGAGGATGGCTTCTCTTTTTTGGAGGTCATCCTTTGAGGTGTTCCGCCATTCCTCGATGGAAAGGGTATTGCTGAGCAGATTGATAATGATCTGATCAAAATCAGTTATTTCAGCAGGGTTGTGGAAGAAGAGAATAAGACACCCGTAATAGTGCTCCTGTGATCGGATGGAGGCGCCGATTATCATCCTGATGGGATCCTGGTCAGGAAGACCAACCGTAAGATCGAGGGTCCGGATCTCTTCCTCATGAATGATGCAGGTACCTTTCTCCCTGATCACGGTACAGAACTCTTCCACCCGGCTGACATTCCGCCCGGCCTGTTCACGGATACTGAACGGGAGGTTCCATGAAGCCGCCGGTTGTATCCGGTCGTTCTCAATCCGGTAATAGATGGCATAGTCAGCCCCGGAGAGTTCCTTGCTGAGGGATATCAGGATGGAGATGTTCCGTTCCCCGTCCGGGCCGAACCGGAGATAGGTGTCGACAATTTTCTGTAACCGTTCTGACAGAATCCGCTTCTCATTGAGGAATTCTACCTCCTTCTCCCGTTCTCTCAGTTTTCCACTGGTCTGATCGAACCGCCTGAAGACATTGGTTGTCAGGAAATACGCGAAGATGATGATAATGGCGCTGAATATGATGGCCTGGATGAGATAGGTAGTACCAAAGGTAGCGCTCCGTGAATATGGGTCCGGCTGGAGAGTGATGGTGAACAGGGGAATCTCGGGACCTGATATGGTATCTGCGTAAACGGCTCCCTCTGCGATTTTTCCACTGGAACGGGTTACTTTTGAGAAAAAAGCCGTGACCGGAATCCATGGCAGTCCCTGCATGGACCCGGGTGACTGGTTGATGTGCATTGTTGAGAGATCCCATTCACGAGCCGGGGGCTGCCAGGGAATTTCCATGATATCCGTCCCCGTCACCAGGAACCCTGCTTTTTTTCCGGTGGTATCATACACCTGGCTCGATCCTATGAGAATACAGGTTCCATCGTCAAACCAGCCGAGAGCGGGCTGTCCTATAGGGTGATTCGTATCCGGGATGAAGAGCTCTGACCGGTTCAGGCTCATGTATCTGCCTTCGCGATCATATTTCCCAGCATGGAGCACAGTCCCATCTGTCCGGGTAACCAGGAGATACCGGATACCGAGAGTGCCGATGGTGACTGGACTCAGTTCCTTCTCGAAAAAACCGGGATTTTCACCAGATACGTATGCTCTGAATCTATCCCATTCTGCATAATTCTGTACGGCAATACTGATCCGCCGGCTCTCTTTCACGAGATCTGATGAGAGTTCATCGAGATAGTACACAACATTTTCTTCTTCAATACCTGTGAATGAAGCCAGAATATCAGAGTAATTACTATAGATGAAGACTGCTGTAGCGACAGATACGAAGATCATCAGTATAGCAAAGATCTGCCGGTGTGATACCTCCCTGTGGACGGGAGAATCTTCCCGGTGAGAATTGGGGAAAAAAGACTTCTCTCTTTGCATTTTTATCTGTTATTACCGGCATTCTCCGGAATTACCCGGTGGATACGCGTTATCTCTCATCTGGACTGGTGGACGATAAGGATTGCTCTTCTTCCGGACAGAAAGACCGGATCGGCCTTCGGGAGTATTGTCCGGATACCTATGCAATCCGGTAAACCTATCTTGTACTGTGGTGACGTGTATAATTAGGCAATGTTGGTACGATGATCAAGAGAGGTATAATGGATTCGAACATCATCACCGATGGAAAGGTAGTGCTCAGTGCAGATCAGACTGCTGAACTCTGGGAACTTGGTAATGCCGGTGCGAACCGGGCTGCATCAGCCCTTTCCAGTCTCCTGGCAACTGATGTGTCCATCCGGGTTCCAGCAATTTTCATGGTCTCCCTGCACAATCTCCAGCAGTACATGGATGACTCCGTTGGTGCAATGGTTCTTTTCCAAATCCGTGGTCAGGTAAAGGGACAGGGGACAATCATCCTCCATATTCCGAGGAGATCGATCATGAAACTCTCTGCGGCTATGCTTGGTCAGACAGAAGAGGACCGGGAGATAGACGAGATGGACCGGAGCATGCTCCATGAGATCGGGAATATCATGACTTCTTCCTACCTTGACGCATGTGCTGATCTTCTCTCCCTCATTCTCCTCCCTTCACCCCCTTCCCTGGTTATTGATATGCCTCATGCAGTCCTTGAATCAGTGATCGCCTCACAGGAGATAGATGATAACATGGATGAGGTGCTCTTCTTCCAGACCGGAATGCACTGTGCAGCCCATGAAATCCAGGCCGGAATTCTCCTGCTCCCCGGAAAAAGTCTTCTTGAAGAGTTACTCTCCCGGTTCAGGCAGGTAAAAGGACAATAATTTCCCCGGCTTTAACCCGGTTTTTGACCGCAGCTGCTCTGATGACAGGATATACAGAAAAGTTCTACAAACTGTAGATTAATGCGTGGATAAAAAAAAGGATTAGTACCTTCTGTTGCCGCCAAAGCCGCCACTGCGGTTTCCGCCGCCAAAGCCGCGGTTACCACCGAATCCACCGCTTCCACCGAATTCACGGCGGGGCTGCATCGGGCGTGCCTCATCGATCCGGAGGGTACGTCCCTCATAGACGGTCTCGTTCAGGGCGTCCATTGCTGCCTGGGCTTCCTCGCTGGTGCCCATCTCAACAAATCCGAATCCTTTCTGCTCAATAACCTTGACACTTTCCACATCGCCGTACGTACTAAAGAGCTCGCGAAGCTGTGCTTCATTGACAGAGTATGTGAGATTACCCACATACAGGCGTTTACCTTCCATAATGTTCACGAAATTTTTTTGCATCCGCAAGTGGCGTCATTGGAGTTATCCGCATGCGCCAAGGTTACTGAAAATAGCGACAGACAATGCCCTGTTGCTGAGGGAGTTGCTCTCGGAAAACTATCTCAATACATCCCTTACGTATGTGCTCTATAGTATGTACTGTCAGTATATGAAGTTCTGCATGGTTCTCCTGTTATTAGCCATCAGTGGACCGGGTTATAGCATCATGTCCATGATAACGCCTGATATCGTATCAATGCTCATGATGCGGGTTTTTTCCGGCATCCATCTCTACGATAGCCATATCTGCTGCGATCCTCCAGAATGATCAGGGTATCGTTGTGGACAATACGATTGCTGTAATCGGGGCAGGGCCATCAGGGCTGATGTGTGCCCTCCGTCTTGCAGAAGGCGGGATCAGGGTCCTGCTTTTTGAGAAGATGCAGGTCTGCGGGCGGAAACTCCTGATATCTGGTTCAGGACAATGTAATATCACCCATGAAGGGCCGATCGGATCGTTTGTCGACCGGTACGGGCAGCACGGACGCTTTATCCGTCCCTCCCTGATGACCTTTACAAATGCGGATCTCATCTCTTTTTTAGAAAACCACAATATCCCCGTTGATGTCCTTGTGGGAGGCAAGGTATTCCCGAGAGACAGGCGGGCGGCAGGGATACGCGATCTCCTGGTCTCCCGATGCGAACATGCCGGGGTCATGATTCATTGCGGCGAACCGGTCACGGAAATGGGGTATCATGACGGTAACTTCTCCCTGATCACGCCCCGTGGTCAGTACCAGACTGCCCGGGTCGTTATCGCATCCGGCGGGATCACCTACCCGTCAACTGGCTCCACGGGTGACGGGTACCGGCTGGCAGCAGCTCTTGGTCATACCATTATCCCCCCCGGTCCTGCCCTTACCCCGGTATATATCGGTTCATTCCCCTTCTCTGACCTCTCAGGCATATCGTTTGCTGACGTACCGGTTGCCATCTTCAGGGAAGGGAAGAAGGCTGCCGAGGGACATGGTGACCTCCTGATCACTCACTTCGGATTATCCGGCCCGGTGATTCTTGATCTCAGCCGGTATATCCGGGAGGGAGATGAACTGGTTATCAGTTTTCTTACCGGAACAAACCGCGAGCAAATCCGTCGTGATCTCACGGACCTTCTCAGCTCGGGGGGATCACGATCGGTCAGGACGGTTCTTTCCGGCACCGGTCTGCCGGATCGGTTTGTCCGGCGGATTCTTGAAGTATCACGGGTGGATTCCGCGATGACGCTCGCCCATCTTGACAAACAGGGCCGCCAGGAGATTATCAGATGGCTGACCGAAGGGCGGCTCCGGGTGGATCATCCGGGCGGACCGGAAGAGGGAATGGTCACCAGAGGGGGCGTTTCGCTTGATGAGGTCAATCCGAAAACACTCGAATCGCGGCTCGTTCCCGGTCTTTTCTTTTCAGGCGAAGTTCTTGACATTGATGGGGACTGTGGCGGATACAACCTTCAGGCAGCGTTCTCTACCGGTGTCCTCGCCGCTGAGGGATGCAGAAAGGGGCTTGGATGCTCCGGAAAACAAGGCAGCAGTAAACCGTGATCATGATCTGCTGTTTGTTCCCGGTTGCCCGGCAATTACCAGAAGGACCTGGAGAACATCAAAGATATCTGGTATCAGCACAGAGCAGAGAGAGAAGGATGTCATGATGGATCCGGAGATTTCTGAATTCCTGTTGTTATTTCAGACAATCGTCCAATGGATTGCGATCATTCTCTCTGCATCCACCGGAGTCTATGATGCCCGCAGGCATGGCCTTGATTATTTCGGGGCGCTTGTCATCGCGGTTATCGTAGCGGTTGGAGGAGGAACGCTCCGTGATCTTCTTCTTGGCAGGTATCCGCTCTTCTGGCTGCAGGATCCGATTTACCTGGTCAGTATACTCGTGGTCGGGATCGTCGGGATCCTCCTCATCCCGATCAGTTCAGGTGAGTATGAGGCCCGGAGAAACAGGAAGGGGGAGTTGTCTGCAGCGGTTACCAGGATCCTTTTTGGAACCTCCGGTTCATTTGCCGTAATCGATGCAATATCGCTTGGGATGTGGGCATATCTCGGGACCTATTACGCATTGATAACCGGGATTCCCCCGCTCGTCGCACCGGTCATGGGTGTCATCACAGCATCATTCGGGGGAGTTCTCAGGGATATCTTCTTTGCAAAAATCCCCGAGATATTCAGGCCGGGCCAGTTTTATGCCATTGCTTCTTTTGCTGGAGCGGTCGGATATGTAGTCTGCTGGGTCTTCTCCATCCCATATCCGACCGGGTTCATTCTCTGTATGATCATAACCTTCGTGGTCAGGATGGTCTCTGTCCGGTACAATATCACCAGCTTTTAGGGAGATCCACTTTCTCCTGCACCGGCTCCATTCCTCCCCGTTTATCATCCCGTCGTGCCTATTCATCACATGGATCTGAAAGGTGAAATTCAGGCTGTCGCTGAACGGATGGAGATCCCTCTGATCGGGTTTGCTGGTGTCGAGCGGTGGAAAACCCCTCTTTTCGAGCCATGGATCCCCGATTCATTTCACCCGGACAGGATCTATCCGGAAACACGGACCGTGATCGTTATCGGGCTCCCGGTTTCCCTTCCGGTTCTTGAGACAGCCCCCTCGATCTGGTATGCCGAGTTATACCGGACGGTAAATAGCCTTCTCGATCAGTATACTTACCGGATCGCAGAATTCCTCACAGAAAAGGGTATTCCGTCGGTATTTGTCCCGAGGGATGGGTACGGGGGTATCGATGTGCTCCTTGAGAACCCGGTGTCATTCTTTTCCCACCGGCATGCTGCCGTGCTTGCCGGTCTGGGCACGTTCGGGGTAAATAACATGGTTCTTACACCACAATACGGCCCGCGGGTACGGTTCGGATCGATCCTGACAACAGCCGGACTGTCTTCAGATCCGCTGATTGAAGAGCCTCTCTGTATCAGGTGTGGCAGATGCACCAGTTCCTGTCCGGCTGAAGCCCTGGGAGATCAGGTATATCCCCGTGAACTGACCGACAAGCAGGCATGTACCGCGAATAGTGCTGCCCTTAACAGACGGCATATCTCTCCCTGCGGGATTTGTATCAAGGTATGTCCCGTTGGTACAGACCGCAGGGTCTTTGTCCGTTATAACGTAGAAATATACGATGATCCGGATGGGTTTGCGAATCATCATGCTGCCTGGAACCATGTCAGGCGATACGGAGGCCTGCACGGCCCCTGATCCCGGCTGTTCCTGCCGGTATTGCGACGGAGGGCGTTTGAATTGAACACGCTTGATGAATATCTCGGCCCGCTGCATGAGGGGGTCTGGGAGGTGGTTGTGCCAAAGGAGAAGGTGACCGAGCCGCTTGGCCCGACCTGGGAGCGGTCGGCTATCAATATTCCAAGCCCGGGCACCATTGCCAGTTACCGGAACGGCCAGTACCATGTGCATGAAACTGCAACAGAATGGCGGGTTCACCTGGATCGGTACGACCCGAAGAGGCACCCGGTGATGCATCTTATTGATGATGCGCCGCTTCTCCTGATGATTATCAACACGTTCCAGACCCTTATTTCAGAATCCCGGGGAAAAAACCTGGATACTCCCGGAATAATCCGCTTTCAGGAAGGAGCCTGGAAAAGGGAAATTGCAGGTGGCATTATCGTGTTCGTCCTGGGGATTACCATTATCCTTGATCCTGATGACTGGTATCTCGGCCTGACCCAGGTAATTCTCCCCCTCATGGTTCTTGCTGCAGGAATCCTTCTCTTCTTCTCCGGACTCCTCTCTGAAGAAAAGGAACGGCTATGGAACGAGGATCTGGTTCATGGGCTGGAGGTTCTCGCGGTTGGTGCCGTGCTCTGGTTCATACCACAGGATCTCTGGGATCTTCTCTTCCTTACCCTGCTCGCCATCTGGATGGTTGCGAGTTCCTGTGTCCTGATCAGCCATGTATCCCGGGGAAAATCTAACGTGCCCGAAGGTTTTTTCAGCCGGCTCATTATCGGGTTCCTCTCATTGCTCCTTGCCTTCCTGATTTTTTTCATGCCAGCCGGTGTGATCGAGTTCTTTACTGTTATCCTCGGTCTGCTCCTCGTTATTCTTGGCATATGTCTGATTTCTGTCTCTTTCAGGCTGAAACGGCATATGATGCGATATACCGGGTAATTACGGTTCCCGGTTCATGATATCACGGGAAACCTACGGGTTTCCCGGCCTGAACCGGAAGGGAGGGTGGATCTGATCTTTTTAGAAACCCCGTTCTGGTTTCAGAACTCCATCAAGCCAGTCAAATTTTCCTTCCATTGACTGGGCGGAAGCTCCAATCTGGCAGTGTTCGCCGGCACCGTATTCATTGGTAAACAGGAGATAGTCCTTTGGACAGGTGAGGCTCTCAAAAAATTCCCATGCCTGGCTTCCCAGCTTTGAATCGTTTGTTCCGTCGCAGACGAGGGTGTGTGCTGTTATCTGGTCAAGCATGCCATCAAGTGAATAGTCAGCGAAAGCAAGCATCATCTCCGCCGGACTGTCAACTCCGAAAGTATACATCCCCTGCTGGAAGACCCACCTGGTTGAGATGGATTTGTTCATCCGATCATAGCTATCCCGGTTCATTTCATCCTCATTTTCTCGGATGAACTCCAGGACATCGTCTCTGGTGGTGTTTGCCGGATCAGGGAATCCCATTTTTATCTGTTCGATTTCATCTCCTGCGAAGTCTATTATCCCACTATCTGCTATCAGGGCGGTGATCCGGTGTTCAGCGGTTGCAGCCCGCGGGGCAAGATACCCGCCGAAACTGATCCCCCAGAGGGCTATCCGATCAGGATCGACCTCTGGTCGGGAGACTGCCCAGTCGATTACAGGGGTCACAACGGCTTCCCAGTCAGGTCTGAACGGGATGTGGTTGACCCGGATCATCTCGCCCTGACCCGGGCCCTCGAATGTCAGTACCGTATATCCTCTTCTCACGCCTTCGATGGCCTCTGATCGGAGTTCTTCCTGTGTCCCGTCATACCCGGTCTGGATAATAAGGAGTGGCCGCCTTTCTTCCGCATCAGGTGCGGTATACAGGTACCCGGGCAGGGTTGTGTTTTCGTACGGGATCCTGACCGTCTCCATGCGGATGGGATCAAGTTTCATCGCGTCAGTAAAGGTATCCCTGCTCCGTTGCCAGGTATCCAGAATTCGCGGGTCGTCACGATTTCCGTGGAGGAAAAATTCCGCGGTCCTGAGATAAGTCTGGGCCCGAAGATAGGCATCATGTGCAGTGAAGACATTTCCCCGTGCATATGCTTCATCACCGACTGTTCTGAAATGGGATCCGGTCCGGTTCCATTCAGTATACCAGCTCTCAAAATCCCCCTCGTGAATCCGGCCGGCGGTAGCCAGACATTCTCCGAGATCAGCCTCGCCTGCTGCCATTCCAGAGAGCGTCCTGATCAGTTCGAATTTGAATTCTGGATCTGTGAAGACGAGGGTTCCAATGCTCTGGTTTGTACCTGCTTCATCAGGAGGTGACGGATAGGTCTGCTCTCCGTGAGCGGCAGATATGAAAAGGATCAACGTAACAGCCAGAATCACAAGGTGAATTACCCGAAAACGCATACGCGATATAGTGATGCTGGATTTATTAACCTGACTGATACAACTCCCGGCTCATCCCTTTGTTTTCACGGGTCAATACAGCCCTCTTCTTATACTGCCCCTTTCACTCCCTGACAACCGGAGTAAAAGAGGTGAGTTTCAAAACCTGCATCTGGATCGCAGTTCATCCTGCAGGTTCAGACATACAGGAACGATGTACCATGAACACCTATTTGAGGCATGATTTGTCCGTACCCCAAGGCGGGTGAAATAATATATATGATTACAACCGCTCCCATGTATGGACCCAAGGTACTGGTTCCTGGTTCTTCTCTGCGTTTTCCTCTTTCCACCGGTTACGGGAACGGTTGACGACTGGACAACAATCCGTGCAGATCCCCGGGTGGAATTCAGCATCCCGTCTGATTGGATATGGGAGGATACCAGGATGAATTATGACTGGATGTCGGCATACCTCGTCACAACAAAAGCCGTGCCCGGTCTGTATGCATTGGTGATGGTCATTGACAATCCGGTAATGCAGGTTCCTGATGAGGTGATGCTTGATGATTTAAGCAGTTCTCTGATGGAAGATTACCCGGAATATCACCAGATCGGTGAGACGGTGTATGGTGCTGATACGAATCTTCCAATCTATTCGGCTGGTTTGTGGGAGAATGACCGGTCTGAAGAGAAAATGTACCTGATCCTTGCCGGGTCGAAGAGAACAATCGTGTATCTCCTGTTATGTTATCCGTCGGAGGATCACCGGGAATTATACGCAGACACGATGAAAAAACTTGCAGAATCATTGAAAATTCTTTGATCTGACAGGATCTTTTTTTTGTCTCCCACTGGAGAACCGTCTGTACAATGTGGTCTTGTGTTCGATTCCGCCGGAGAATTGGGCGGGGATTGCCGAAAAATCAAAAAAAAGCGGGGAATGTGTTGTGTCATCACGGTGTTATCTTCAGCCTGTTACCTGGCAGAAGATTCCATGCCGCAGGAGCCTTTTAATACCCCCCTGTTTCCACTGGAATGGCATCTGATCCTCATGTATGCCCTATCAAGGGCTATCAGAATGGATCGATCAATCCCTGAAAAAGCCTCTTTGCATGAGTTCAAAGTAACAATCCATGCAGATTTTTGCATCATCTGCGGCCCGATGCCGCACAGACAGGTCTGAATCAAAAAGGATCTGGTATAATTCAGCAAGTCCGGGCCACTTGTATCCTTTCCCATGCCTGGTGGGGAGTTTACAGAATGACATCGTCTCAAGCATGGTACAGACTCTCCTGATATCGGGAGGTATCGGAGAAATTCCCACCCTTGCGCCCTCTGCAGCGAGAACTCCTGCATCAAACCAGAGATTATGGGCAATTATAGTATCTACGCTCTTCACCGCCTCATGGAATGATGTTATTGCATCTATCAGCGGAATGCCATGCTCGGCTGCCTGTTCTGTGGTAATTCCGTGTATCGCGGTAGAGCACTCAGGAATCTCAAATCCATGTGGGGTTACGAGCATTTCATGTGACGAGAGGATGTTTCCGTCCCTGTCTGTCCGGATCCATGCAATCTCAACCAGTCGTGGCCAACGTTCGGGTTTTTCAATGGGATCAGGTCTCCCTTTGACGATCCCGGTAGTTTCGGTATCAATAAAGAGAAGTGATCCGGTCATTTCTGAACCAGAAGGTTACCGGTCAGAACTCATAATACAACATGATCCCTGTTGTCATGACTCCCCTGAAGATTCACCTGAACTCCTCCGGATTCCCGGGTTCCCGGGGAGGATCTGTTCATTTCAAAAACCGGTTATTATTTCATGGATTTGCGTGTTCAGGCAGTTCTCATCCTGAATTGCTCTCTCTGTGATATTCGTGTCTCGATCCAACGGGGTTAGATCCGATTTCAGATGATGAAGAGCAGACGTATGGCAGACACAAATCCGGTTTAACGCCGCCCGCTTGCCTATTGGCGGGGGAATATATGGTGAATTTTATACGAAAAAACTCCCCTGGTATTTATAATTTTTCTATAATTTGACGGGGATATTTTCTCAGAAGCCGTCCCTCAGGATTTGATCGGGCCATGGGCTGAAACCGGGGAATGGGTTATATGTAAAGAACGAATTATTAAGATTTTTTCGCGAAATGGGAAATGATACGCGCATATTTCTCGGATGATCCGGCGCGGTTCTGTCTTCAGATCCGGGATTGGTACGATCAAAGATGAGCCTTTCTGATACGGGCTGAACTGCGGTGAGGATTCTGTCAAGTCCCCCCATCTATGCCCCCTCAAACCGGGTATTTTTAAGTTTTTCCCGGTTGAAGGGCATTTCCTGAGTTTTCATCCCTCTATGCCAGTGACCCTCCTGATATCCGGCACACCTACCGGATACGGGATCGTCAGGTACTCTTGATCTTCTCATGATACATATGTCTCCCGCTCCCCCGGGTGATCGTTCCTGGTGGCTGGCAGGCACTACCGATAATCATTCTCATCTCCAGAAACCACCTGTTGGGTATGGCAAGTTCACTCCAGCCGGTTGACCGGATCGAAATAATGGTCCTCGTGGATAATTTCACCGATATGCTCCTTTCCCGGAGTACTGAAGAGGTTATCCGGCCGGCTGTCGGATTCAATGGGCCACTCCTTGCTGAACACGGGCTTTCATTCCTCGTGAACACCAGCACCAGGGAGAAGTCACATACGTTTCTGCTCGATACCGGGCTGTCAGAAACGACCCTGGTTCATAATGCAGCCCTGCTCCAGACTGATCTCTCCGCCATAGAGGAGATCGTGATCAGTCACGGACACTTTGATCACACCGGCGCACTCATCGCGATCCTTCGCATGATGATGACCCGGATCCCGATTCATCTCCATCCTGAGGCGTTTGTGAGCCGGCGGATCCGACAACCGGATGGTTCGTATGGAGCATTACCGGGACTTCAGAAGGACAGTATTACCCATGCCGGCGGGATCCTGAACCTCTCAACCAGCCCGTCCCTCATCTACAATCGTTCAGCTCTCCTTTCCGGAGAGATTGAGCGGGATACCCCCTTTGAGACCGGATCACCTCTCCTGGAGATGAAAAAAGGCGACCATTTCATCCATGATACCTTTCCTGACGATCAGTCTGTAATATTCCATCTCAAAGGAAAAGGACTCGTGATACTATCCGGATGTGCTCATGCCGGCATCATTAACTCTGTTCGTCATGCCCGTCAGATAACCGGAATTGACACCATTCATGCCGTTATCGGTGGATTTCACCTGTCAGGTGCTCCTGATGATGTTGTTGACCGGACGGTTGCTGCTATGCAGGAATGCGACCCGCACATGATAGTACCGCTTCATTGTTCAGGGATGAATGCCATATTCAGGTTTCTCGAAGCGATGCCCGGTCAGGTTGTTATCAATACCGTTGGAACCCGGTACCGGTTTGTCGGCTGCTGAATACGCACGACTATCTGCATCCATCAATTGATGTAGTATTCATCCAAAATAGTTCATACCAGAGCACATTATGCAGCATAACTGGAATGATACCCGGTTCATCTGGTATCTCTCTCTCATCGGTTTTTTTGCCATCTTTTCGACCACTATCTCGAAAAATCCTGTTCTGCCCCTCTTTACCCTGGATCTTGGCGGTGATGATCTTCTTATCGGACTCATCTCAGCGGTCTCTCCGCTTGCGGGGGTCCTTTTCAGTTTTCCAGTGGGGGTGCTCTCCGACCAGATCGGAAGACGACGGCTTCTTCTCCTTTCCGGTCTTGTCTTCTCCACGGCCCCGCTGTTATACCTGGTTATCTCAGATCCGCTCTGGCTGATCCCGATCAGGTTTTTCCACGGGCTGGCAACGGCCATTCTCGGCCCGGTTATCACTGCAGTTATTGCCGGGCGGTATTCACATACGAAGGGAGAACGGCTTGGGCAGTATTCTTCAGCGACGCTGGCAGGCCGGACACTTGCCCCGTTCGTCGGCGGTCTCGTCCTCTCCCTCCTCTTCGCTCTTCCATCTCAGTCAGGATTCCGGGTGGTGTATGGTATCGCAGGACTGACCGGTCTGTTGGTTTTTGTTCTTCTCTTCCGGTTCAAAGACGACGATTCCGTTCAGTTGTCACCGGTCAGGACCATGCGGTTCATTGAGAGTTTCGTCGGTTTTTTTTCAGATCGCCGCCTGCTGGGCGCTGCTCTGATTGATATGGGAACATACTTTGCATTTGGAGCTTTTGAGACCTTTCTGCCGGTATACCTCCTCCTGGCCAGGATCGATCCCTGGATGATCGGTTCTATCTTCTCGGTCCAGGTGCTTGTCATTGCCCTTACAAAGCCCCTATTTGGAAAAATCGCGGATCATGCTGATCAGCGCCCGTTGATCATCATGGGTATGCTATTCATTGCGGTGTCCATGCTTGGGATTCCCCTGTTCCACGAAGTCACCCTTCTCTTTGGTATCAGTATTATCTTTGGTCTCGGGATGTCGCTCTCAACTGTCTCAACCAGCACATATGTCGGGTACCTTGCAAAGGAAGGTGAGATGGGCGCATCCATGGGTGCCCTCTCATCGGTAATGGATATCGGCCATTCCACCGGCCCCCTGATGACCGGGATGCTGATAACCCTGTTTGGGTTCCTTGCCGGATTTGGATTCTCTTTCCTCCTGGTTCTGATCCTGACCCTCCTGTTTACCGTTTTATCAAACAACAAGCCCTATTTTTGGTTAATCCGGGTGTGATGAGCCAGCATCCTCCCATTTCTCCATGCATCCATGTGAATGATACCTCCAATACTAGGCCCGGTTTCAAATAGTTTGATCATCAAATTATTTGATAGTAAAGGAATTAGGATCTAAGCCTATGGACAAACAGGATACCCTTATCGAAGCCCTCAATGACGGGTTAATTGAATTTTTTGATCGGTTTACCTCGTGGGAATCATCCGTTATCCAATCCGGGCACCTGAAGATCTCCGATGCTCATGCCATCGAGATCCTTGGCCATTATGGGCGGATGAACATGAAGGAACTCGCTGAACGGCTTGGTGTCACCACCGGAACGACTACCGTCACGGTGGATCGTCTTGAGCATGCCGGATATGCATGCCGGACCAGGGCGGAATTTGATCGCCGGTCATATATTATTGAACTCACCCCGGCGGGAAACGAGGCGTACCATGAACATCACCGTCACCACCTGAACCTTGCCCGCGATCTCGTCTCCGTTCTCGGAGAGGAAGATGCCGGCTCATTAATCCGGATCCTCCGGAAGGCAACAGAGCATTTATAGGTCAAACCATGAATTCAGGAGAAGAATGTGGCAGTTGCTCCCCCGGTTCAGGATGTGATCATGGGTATGACTGTACCCATGATCTTGACGCCGGTTCCTTCCAGATAAACCTGGTTAAGAGTCTTTTCGCCGGAATACTGGTGGTTACTGCTGTTACCATTGAATATCTGTATCCGACGGTACCCCTGATCCCGATTATTCTCTCCCTCATCGTCCTGGCCCTGACGGCATATCCTATCTTCCTCGAAACATATCAGGGCCTTCGGAACGGAGAACGCAACGTCAGCGAACTGGTCAGTATAGCCATCATCGGTGCTGTTGTGCTTGGAGAATTTACCGTTGCAGCCGAGGTGTCTGTCATCCTCACCATTGGAGAGCTTGCCGAATCCTGGGCATATGCACGGTCAAAACGGGATATTACTGATATCGTCACCTCTCATCCCCGCTTTACCCACCGGATCCGTGATGGTCTCTTCATTGAAATTCCGGTCAGTGAAATCATGGCAGGGGATATGATCCTGGTCAGGCCGGGAGATATCGTGCCGGTCGACGGGAAGGTCATGGAGGGACAATCCCACATAGACGAGTCGTGCCTGACCGGGGAGAGTATGCCGGTTCTGAAAAGAGAGGGAGATCCCGTGTATTCGGGTTCTGTCAACGGGGACGGAACCCTGACGATCAGGGCAGAAAAAACTGCTGAAGACTCAGCATATTCTGCGATTATCAGGCTGATCAATCAGGCAGGCCAGCGCCGTCCGCCTGCCCGGCTTTTCATTGACCGGTTTTCACGGGTATACACCCCGATCATCCTGGTGATTTCCGGCCTCATTCTGGTACTGACGCGGGATCCGATCCGGGCTATCACCGTTCTTATTGTCGCCTGTCCGTGTGCACTCCTGCTGGCTACCCCGTCGGCGGTACTGGCAGCGATCGGTTCGGCAGCACGGAATGGGATTCTCATCAGGGGAGGAGAGTTCCTTGAACTCTGTCAGAAGGTTTCGGTGGTTCTTTTTGACAAGACCGGAACTCTGACAAGCGGGAGGATGGAGGTCAGCAGTATACATCCCGTCAGAGGGTTCTCTGAACGCGATCTTCTTGAAGCGGCAGGAATCGCGGAATGCACGTCATCACACCCCATTGCCGGAGCCATCGCCCGGCGATGTGAGGCTGACGGGATCCCTCTCTCCTGTTCAGGTGAACGAAGAATGAATCCCGGATTCGGGGTTGAAGCCATGGTGGGGGATTCTGTTGTCCGTGCAGGAAGCCGTGGCTATCTTAACCAGGCAGGTATTGCCATACCAGACCGGATACCGGAAAGGAACACCGCAGAAATACCGGTTTTTGTGGCAAAGGATAAGGATATCCTTGGTTCCATCCTGATAGCCGATATTATCAGGCCGGAATCAGCCGGAGTCATCAGGGAGATCCGTGAATATGGAATTGAAAGAATCGGAATGATCACCGGTGATACCAGCCAGGCAGCCAGCCTGATTGCCGGACAGGCCGGGCTGAAAGACAGCCTCGTTCACTCCGGTGTTCTTCCCGGCGAGAAGGAGACCATCATCGCAGCATTCCAGGAAACCGCGGAGACGGTCTGCTTTATCGGTGACGGTACCAATGACGGTCCGGCTCTTGCCAGGGCAGATATCGGGGTGAGCATCGGGAGTCGATCAGACACGGTTGCATTACAGACAGCCCATGTGATCCTGATGTCGGGTGGGTTACACCAGCTTCCGGCATTCTTCCGCCTCGGGAGAAAAACCAGCCAGGTAATCAGTATGAATGTCTTCATGGCACTCGGGCTCAATCTCCTCATGATCCTTGCAGCCGCCGGGGGGTGGCTCACTCCGGCTGCCGGGGCTATCGGTCACCAGGCTGCAACGATTGTCGTACTCCTGAATTCTGCCGCGATTTCAGTCTGGTTCTCCCGTAAACGTCCTCTCCCCGCACATTCATGCAGGGATCCCTGCTGTAGTCCAGGCAGATGCTGATACCATCACATCATCTGAAACCAGTTTGGATACCGGGACGGTCTGTGCCAGCCTGTCTCATCCCGATAACCCCCGGTCTCATCCGGATGAACCTCCGTATATTACCTCTTTTTCAGGACAACAGTCCTGCTCATCCGTAGAACCGGATGTTCACCCTCGACGAAACAGGCCGTGCGGGCGGATTGAAGTTCATCGGAAAACTTCTTCTGACTGATATGACCTGTAGGTTCTGCGAAGAAGAGGAAACCGTCTGGTTTCAGGAGCTCATGACATTCCCTGAACAGGTTGTTTATATCATCCACCTCGTGAACCATGTGGAATGCAATAATGCCATCTATCTTGCCGGGCATTGAAAGACCAATGGTTTCCGGCCTGGTCTGATGAACCCGGATAACATCAGCAACACCTTCTTCCATGGCTTTCCGCGTGAGAATCGATAACATCTCATCCTGGATATCGGCGGCAATGACCTGCCCGCCAGGCCGTACCATTCGCGCAATTCTTCGTGAGATAAATCCGGGGCCTGAGCCAAGGTCCAGAATCGTCATCCCCTGGCGGATATATGGCCTGAATACCCTTTCCGGATTGAAAATGAGTTTTCTAAACCAGTTATCCAGCATCCATGCTCTGCTTGCCGGACAGAGATCATGGGGCATGATCTTCTCTCCTTCCGCCATTCTCACGAGGTTCCAGATTATACATACGCCCGAATCATTGACAGATGATACTGGTGATGTATCAATCCTTCCGATATGGTTCTTTGTAATGCATTCCTGACGAAACCGTCATGGCTCCGTTCCGGGATTGTCCGGAACCTGGCCGGGTACAACTCTTCTCTTCTCTCTGCTCATCCGTCATTCTGTTCTCTCTCAGATGACAGTCAGTATGAGATGGTACCGGGAGGGGTGCCATGACAATCCCGGTTTCTGTCGCATACTCACTGGTTCCCATTCCCTATATGAGAACAGAACCAACAGGATGATGTGACTATGATCCCGGTGCCTGGCGAATACTCCCGGGAAGCAGCAGAAATAGCTACACTATGTGGTACGTTTCGTGCACTATCAACGAAGGAATCACTTGGTGTGTCCCTGGCAAAGGAGATTCTCCGGTATTCCATGTATGATCTGCAGGTGATCGGGGGTGAACTGAACGAAGAGATATTCCGTCTTCCCCGCCCGTATCGTGACCATGTAAAGCAGTTCTTACGTGACCAGCTCTTTATACCCTATCACCTGTTCCTCTCTGCATACCGTACGGGTGATCCATCGGGTACCTCCACCCCGTTCAGGGATCCAGATATGGTCAGCTCCTACTGGGAGATGGTCCCGGCCGGATGTTTTACCTGGGATGAAGAGACGGTCCATACCTTCCGGAGATGGAATCCGAGGCACCGGTTGTTTTACTACTTAATCGCGGCGGTGAGCATGTTCATCCTTGACCAGCCGGGGCATCCGGTCGGTATGCCGTTCCCCGGGGGAAAGAAGGTCGAGATGCGAAATGGGCGGTATCTCTGCCCTATCCGTGATAAAGAGAAGGATGTCTTCTTCTCGATATGTAATTTCTGTCCTGCAGAACAGAGTCCAGAAGAGGAATAAGGCCCCGGTTCAGGTCGTGGTATGCCGGGATCAGGGCCGGCTGGATTCCCGATCAAAAAAGTGGTCTGGAATCAGCGTCCGAGCTGCTGGTGAGCACGGGCGAGATGCTGCGCCGCAAGCGCTCCGAGCAATGAGAGTTCTCCGGCAAGCACTCCGGCTGCGACAATCTCTGCAAATTTCTTTGCGTTGCTTCCCGGTGGATCTCCCCCGCCGGCTGCCGTGAGCATCCTGAGGCATTCTGCCTGGGTGTCAATCCCGGTTCCCCCGCCAACCGTGCCGACCGGAAGGGCCGGAAGCGTCACGGCAACGTATACCCCCCCCGGGATGGGATCCACGGTGGTCATTGCAAGAGATCCTTCCACCACGTGTGCCGGATCCTGTCCGCATGCGATGAAGAGGGCAGCTACGATAT
The DNA here is from genome assembly GCA_964637135.1 of uncultured Methanospirillum sp. Taxonomy (GTDB): domain Archaea; phylum Halobacteriota; class Methanomicrobia; order Methanomicrobiales; family Methanospirillaceae; genus Methanospirillum. Next base: position 45,700 of record CAZWTX010000008.1, read on the forward strand.
TGGCAGCATGTGCATTGAACCCGAGAGAGCCGGCTCGTGCCGATCCGGCAAGGTTTTTCCGGGTATTGACCTCAAGGAGCGAAGCAGCATCAGTCTTGAGGATAGTCTTCACCTGTTCGTCGGTCAGCCGAACCCCGGCGGTGACAGTTTTTCCCCTGCCCATGATACTGTTGATTGCAGCCGGTTTCTTGTCAGTACACCAGTTCCCGGAGAGGGCGATCAGGCGTGCCCCGGTCTTTTCGCAGATGAGATCGGCAGCCTTCGTACTGGCAATGGTCACCATGTTCATACCCATCGCATCCCCGGTGGTGAACACCATCCGCACGTACACTGATGTTCCTGCCGTCGTCGTGGTGATACCTGTCAGTCTGCCATGCCGGGTTGTCGATTCTGCCACCTCCCGAATCTCGTTCTCGTGCTCTCTGATCCAATCGATCACCTCCCGTGCATGGATAATACCGGACGTGGCGAAGACCGGGGCACGGGTCATCCCGTCAGCGAGAATCCGCACCTCCGCCCCTCCTGCTGCGGTGATCAGACTGCACCCCCTGTTCACCGAAGCAACCAGGGCACCTTCGGTTGTTGCAAGCGGCAGCCAGAACCTTCCGGTAGCAAACTCCCCATGGATATCCACCGGACCGGCAGCACCGACCGGAACCTGGATCGTCCCGATCATATTTTCGCAGTTCTTTTTTACGACTGCATCAAGCGAGATAGATGCCTCACCGACTTTCCTGAGGGAGGCCCCGGTCATCTCCTCGATATACCGTCTACGAACGGAGACTGCCTGCTCAGGGGGGAGTTCCTTCTCCAGAGCATATATTTTAATTGACCCGTCCCTGAGCCGTTGCAGGTATTCATCCATGCATACGTGTTTGTACCGGCAATACAATAACAGCTGATGAATGCAGCAGGTGCAGTGGTATATGAGAGTTCTCCGATCAAGGGGAGAATCCGAACGGCAACGCCTTATCGGGGAAAACCTTCTTGATCGCAGCCTGCGTATCCGGTCTGATGGTGATTATCTTCTCCTCCCGGTCCTGCAGGAGATACCGGGAGCAGAAACCGGATCCTTTGACCTGCTGCCGGAAAAGGAAGAATTGCCACGGCATGAACAGGTCGGAGGAATTGCCATCCTGGCTGCTGCAAATCGGGAGGAGGCCGCTGCGCTTCTGAACGCACGTCCAAACCTCCACACCGTTCTCTATGCCGAGAGTGCAGTTGAGGGTGAATTCAGGGTAAAACGGTTCTCGATCCTCGCCGGGGAAGAGACAACCCGGACGATCTACACCGAGTACGGCCACCGGTTCGTGATCGATCTCGCTGAAGCCTACTTCTCTGCACGGTTATCGGGCGAACGTCAGCGTATCGCAGCAATGATGATACCCGGGGAGATCGTGATCGATATGTTTGCGGGTGTCGGGCCCTATGCCATCATTCTTGCAGAAAAGGCATCCCTGGTGTATGCCTGTGACATAAACCCGGGTGCGGTATCCCTGATGGAGGATAACATCCGCCTGAACCATGCAACAAATGTTCTTCCTGTACTGGGTGATGCCTGCATGCTCCCTGCCTTTATCGGGCAGAAGGCTGATCGGATCATAATGAATCTTCCCTTATCCAAAGGAGAGTTTCTCGATGCAGCTCTTTCCCTGGTAAAGCCGGGAGGAATGATCCACTGCTATGCACTGGTCAGGGCAGAAGATGAACTTATCCCGCTCATCCAGAAATACCCTGTCTCGTCGGTACAGACCAGGTTTGTCAGGTCGTATTCCCCGGATGCGTTTCACGTGGTCTATGATATCCGGGTTTCAGTACCATGATGAGGAATTGGTCTTTTTATCATCCGGATACTCCGGAACACAGAACTTGCAGATAATTGAAGCCGATTTAACCCCGGAAGCAGTCTGGATGTAATACTCTTTATCCGCTGCATTTTCAAGGGCTGAAAGGGCATCTGCTGCTGCAACTCTCTGCATCAGGAGGCTTTTCCGGTTCATTCCCTCAGACTCGTTCGGAGTAGTGTTGCAGGTACTGTTTTCAAAAGACCCGGGGGTTTTAAGGGTATGACTGCCATCTTCACCGGTCGGATCAGAGAACGTCAGGATTCCCGGCGGGGTGGTGTTCTCCTCCCCGCAGACGGGGCAGAGGATGGATCCAAGGATAAGGATGAAGAAGGTACACCCGATCACTCTGCCTCCGTTCATATCCTCAGGGTCGGCATTTTTAGACGATGAAGATATCCCTATCAGGTTCTTCGTACCAGGAGGAAACCTCCAACGAGAGCAGCTGCGATCCCTGCGACAGGGACCTGACTCTGCGTGGGTTTCGGGATTTGACCAGTAGTACCAGTTACGGGGACCAGAGAAGCATGTACCTGTGTATTTCTTCCCTCAGGCGTTGTTACCATCGCAGAATACCGCTCGTACCCGTCAAGGGATAGGATCAACGGGTGTTTGCCAGGGGAGAGGCTGGTCAGGTCAACGGGAGTGATCCCTTTGTACTCGTTGTCTATGTACACTGCCGCACCCGCAGGTTCGGAGGAAATACCCAGAACCGGCACATCAGGGGGTTCAATTTTTTTCAATGCGACATTTACCGTGCTGGTCTGTCCGGGTGAAAGCATGATTGTCGATGAGTAATCCTCATACCCGGCATGGGAGATAATTATCTCATGTGATCCGGTATTCAGATCGGGAACGGTAAGATACCCGGATGGGGGTGTTTCTCCGGCAAAGACACCGTTCAGAAAGACAAGGGCCCCGGCAGGAAGGGAACTGACCGTAATGGTTCCATATTGTCCGGTATCCGTGTTCAGAGTGACCGAGATGGTGGTATGATCCCCTGGTTCAACCCAGACCGTGGATTCATACGGGAAATACCCGGGAAGGGCAAGAATGAGCTTGTGTTCACCCCGGGTAAGGGATCCGACGACGAGAGGTGTCTTTCCCTGGTAATCCCGGTCAAGGTAGATACTCGCATCCGGAGGGGTTGTTTTAATCGTCAGTGCCCCGCGCCGGTCATACCGCAGATCCTGGGATATCCTTGCGTGATACGAATATGGCGGGGGATAATATTGTACTCCTGTTGTCCAGTCCCCGTAGCAGTCTCCGGGTCCGGGTGACCGGGGATACCATGGATTCACGGGGTATCCTGTCGCAGGGAGGGTGAATACGAGGAGAATGCCGGTTATCAGGATCGCAGCCTTGAACCTGTACATGCAGGGTAGATTGGAGAGGAAGGGAATAATGATTATGAGCCGGACTGAAGTGATAAATCCTGATGCCGGGTTATCGTCCCAGACAGGTATTATGGTAAATACTACTTCCGGCGGCTGGATTTCCCCGATAATCCCGAAGTTGCTGGAGACAGTGCAAATTCACGGCGTGAATGATAAATAACCAGGTGCCCCATATCTGGTATGCAGAAACTGCCATGCGAGGTAGCTGTCTGGGATACCCTGCCCGCAATACGGGCTGCCATTGCATCAGAGATGGTGGCTGCAGGCCTTCCGCAGAACCGGGTCGCCGCAATCCTCGGCCTTGCTCCCTCTGCCGTCTCCCAGTACCTCTCGGGGAAACGGGGCTACCGGATTGTATTCTCTGATGAGGTACGGGAGATGATTGCCAGGACAGCCAGGGACATCTCATCAGGTGAGATCCATGATCTCGGACCCAGGATCTGCGAAATATGCGTCCTGATGCGGGAATCAAATACTCCCTGCCATCTCTGCGGTGAGGAATCCTGATGTTCCCTGATTCATGATCCGGTTACTGTTCCCGGCAGACAAGGCAGATCCCGGTTAGCTGACCGGTCTGATCATGGACCTTTGAGGAAGATATGAACACCCGTTTTTTTCTCCCTCCCTTTGCCCGGATCAGCCCTTTCTTATCTATGACACCCTCTCCCGTGATCGTCTCCCGGACCACGTCGTACTCATTGTTGATATCAGGCGGGATAATCGAATATACCGAACTTCCCACCAGTTCATCGGCCGGGTACCCGGTCATCTGTTCAGCACCCCGGTTCCAGGAGAGCACTGATCCGGCAGGGTTCGTCGTAATCACGGCTTCGGAAAGCATCGGGAGGAGAACACGAACCAGTGCCATTGCAGTTCCCCCGTTCTGAAAACCGGTGATGTCCCGTGATATCGCAAAAATGCCGGTAACTTTTCCAGAACGGTCTTCGACCGGGTAATACCGGTCATCATACCATTTTGCCTGCCCTTTTTCTTCAACCTCGATAAGGGCCCGGTGTGGTGACCCGGTCTCGGTTGCAATTGACGCTGCTTCCTGGAGCAGCCGTGCGGATCGCTGGGGGTAGAGATCTGATCTGATCCTCCCGATGAGGTCTTCCGGCTGCCGGGAAAAGATGGCCGCATACGATTCAGTGACCAGTTTCAGTCTCTCGTCCGGTGACATGAGGTAGACTCTGTTTTCATTGTCTTCAAGAAGAAACCGCGTCAGTTGCTGATAGTAATGGCGTTCCTCTTCAGCACGTTTCCATTCGGTGACATCTTCAAGGATGAAGATCATCCCGTTTTCCCCGTCATGGAGGACGATGTCGGCAATCGTCATCCAGATAACAGCAGGAAGATCATCAATGAGAATTTCAAGTTCAAAGGTGGATGCCAGGGGGCGTTCGGGAGAGAGTATACGGCCCTTGATTTCGCTCTTCATCCCCTGCAAGGCCAGAATATCGAGGAAATTCCTCCCAATGAGACCTTCATGGCCCCCGCCGAACATCTCGGCAGCCGTGAGGTTAGCCATCTGGATCCGGTACCGGTTGTCTGTCTGGATGATGGCATCCGGAAGGTAACTGATCAGACTCGTGATCGGCACTTTCTGGGAGAGATAGTATATCTTTGCCTTCCCGATATTCCTGATATCCACAACCCCTGAGAGGAACATCAGTTCGAGATATTTCCCGATGGTATTGCGGGACATATCGAGGAGGATGGCTAGTTCAGAGACGGTTATTCCCCGAGGACGGTCCCTGAGCACCTCTCCTATCCGGGAGATATAGTATTGATGATTGTCCATCGGTGGAAAGAGGTTTCAGAGTGTTCACTTAAAAAAATTTTCTTCATAGATAAACCAATATAGCACAATACGCGGATGAACTGATATGTTGCCGGAGAAGAAGAACAAGTTAATCGATGAACATAGCCCGTACCTCCTGATGCATGCTGACAATCCTGTCAACTGGTATCCATGGGGCGATGAGGCCTTCGCTCTCGCTCATAATGAGGATAAACCTGTTTTTCTCTCAATCGGCTATGCATCCTGTCACTGGTGTCATGTCATGGAAGAAGAATCATTTCGTGACAAGGGGGTGGCAGATCTTCTCAACCGGTATTTTATATCAGTTAAGGTGGACCGGGAGGAACGTCCTGATCTTGACCAGGTATATATGCAGATCTGTCAGATGATGACTGGAAACGGTGGATGGCCGCTTTCACTCTTTCTCACTCCGGAAAAAAAGCCATTTTACGCGGCAACCTATATCCCCCGTACAAGTCGCCCTGGATCGCCTGGGATGATCGATATTCTCCCGGAAATTGCCCAATTATGGAGAGAAAAGCGCAGTGAGATCCTTGATGCCGGCAGGCAGATCATTGTGTCATGCTCCACCCGTCAGGGTACCTCATCGCTCCTTCATGATCTCCTTGTTCCAGCCGTTACCGCCCTCCGTGCTGCATATGATCCAGTGAACGGGGGTATTGGTTCACGCCCGAAGTTTCCTTCAATCCCCCAGATCCTCTTCCTGCTTCGTTATGGCAGAATTTCAGGAGACCCCGGGATCCTGCAGATGGCGGTAAAAACCCTGAACCGGATGGCATCAGGGGGTATCCGTGACCATCTCGGCGGCGGGTTTCACCGGTACGCTACCGATCCGGCGTGGCGGCTTCCCCACTTTGAGAAGATGCTATATGACCAGGCCCTGAATGCTGAAGCATACATCGATGCATACCTCCTGACCGGTGAAGAGGGGTACCTGAGAGTAGCGGATGAGATTTTCAGCTATGTGATAACCCGGTTAAATAACCCTGATGGAGGTTTCTTTTCATCAGAGGATGCGGATAGTCAGACGGGTGAAGGGGGCTATTATCTCTGGAATGAGGATGAAATCAGGGAAGCGGTTTCCCCTGAACGGTATTCACGGGCAATGGAGCGGTACGGGATCACACGGGAAGGAAATGTATCGGGAGATCCCGGGATGCCAGCCGGGGGAAATGTCCTGTACCTCGCAGAAGATCAGGATCGATCCGGTCTGCTCCTGGAACGGAAAGAGGATGGAGAGATACGGGAGTCCCTTCTTTCGGTACGTAACGATCGCGAGCGCCCGGCAACCGACGAGAAGATTCTGACAGACTGGAACGGATTGATGATCCGTGCGGCCGCCCGGGGAGGATTTCTGACCGGAAATGAGCAGGTTATTTCGTCAGCATCAGCAGCAGCCCGGTTCATCACCTCATCCATGCTCCAGGAAGACGGAACACTGCTTCACCGGTGGTACCGCGGCCATGTTGGTATTACAGCATATGCCGGTGATTATATTTTCCTTGCATCCGGCATTCTCATGCTTTTCCAGATTTCCGGGGATCCGGCCTGGCTCAGATATGCAATGAGCCTTGAAGAGACAGTATACAGCCTGATGTGGGATCCCACGGAGGGTGGATTTTACCAGCAGTCTTCCGGTGGCGATCTCCCGATAAGGATGAAGGATATGTATGATAATGCGATGCCTTCAGTGAACGGATCTGCCTATGCCCTGTATACAGATCTCTTCGCCATTACCGGTGACCCTCGGTACCGTGAAAAAAAGGATAAACTCGCATCCTGTATTGCCAGGGAGGGGAGCCGGTATCCTCCCGGTGTTGTCAGCGCTCTTGCAGTTGACTCACTTCCGGACCAGATCCGGGTACTCATCCCCGGGCATCCGGAAATCCCGCTTCATGATATGATCAGGTCTTCATTCCTGGCTGGTATCCCCGGTCTCGTGGTGATCCCGGTACGTGATGAAAACCGGGAAGAATTAATGGGACTCGTGTCTGATATCCCTCATGATGACCGGATACGAATCTGCAGGTCAGGTGCCTGCCTGCAACCGGTAAGCACACGTGGAGAACTGGAAGAATCCCTCTCTTGCATCAGAGATTCTTTAATGCCACCAGATTGCGTACCCCGTTAAGTCTCCAGACCAGGGAACGTTCTTCACAACAGATAGATTCAGGCTGATCCTGGGGAGAATGACCGAGGGCTGCAAGGATGTTGTTTGAAAGGCGGTGTTTTCTGATCATCTCGACGAACAGGCCCCTGATGATCTTCTTCTCGATTGAATCATGAACCTCTTCAAGGTACCCCTGCAGGGTGACAAACATGTAGCAGGAGAGGTCTTCGGCATACTGATCGATCTCAACGGATACGTAGGGAGATTTCCGGAAAAGTTCAATCTTTTTTCCGTATTTTGTAGAAAGGAAATAGATGTGTTTCCCGTCAAAAACATACAGGAACGGAGCGATATATGGATATTTATCCCCCTGGAATGCAATACGAGCCATAAATCGGGTGTGAATTAATTCATCGTATTCGGTCTTTTCCATCCGGGGGATTTTTACGATCTCCATGATCCTCATGCAACGTCAGTGCCATGGTGATATAAAATATGCTGAGTTACCCGGGGAGGGGAATAATTCCAGATCTTTTCGATACGCCTGATTGGAGGTGCGAAACGATAACCGCTCCCCATGGCAAACTACTTCTTCATCCCGGAGAAAAAATCCCTGTACAGCTGATACAATACACAATTCGTACTGGTTCATCATGATTCATATCGTTATCAGGGTTTTTGCCTGTTTTCTGCTTGTCGGATTAGCATTTCATGTAGTCTCTGCAGAAGGGATACAGGATGCAACAATCTGGGGAAACAAGGGAAAGGCACTCATCAGCAGCAATGAGTATACCTCAGCGCTTGAGGCATTCGATCAGGCGCTCCAGTTAGATCCTTATTATGCCGAAGGATGGGCTCTCAGGGGAGATGTTCTTGCCAGGCTTGAACGATATGCAGATGCAGCAGATTCCTATGATCGTGCACTGGCGATCGACAAGACGAATGCGGATATCATGGGCCGGAAGGCGAAAGTCCTCTCGTATCTCGGTCGCAATACCGAAGCCCTCGATACATACCAGCGTGCCATATCCCTCAATCCGAATATATTCTCAAACCTGGATGGGATGGCTGATGTTCTTGCCACGTTAAACCGGTTCTCTGAAGCGAACGAGGCTTATGACACTGCTCTCAAAACGGATCCGCGGAATAATGAGACCTGGAATAAAAAAGGGCTCGTTCTCGCGCGTATGTTTCTCAACCGGGAGGCCGTGGAGGCATTTAACCAGTCATTGCAGATATATCCTGATTCAGCCGAGGTATGGAACAACATGGGGGGTGCCCTCTTCAGCCAGGGCAGGATGAAGGAGGCACTTGATGCCTTTGAACATGCCATCTCCCTGGATAAAAGTTATATTCCCCAGAAATACGAAGATACGTTGAATATCCTGGAATCTAACCGTGACAAACGGGCAGGCATTGCCGGAACGGAAGAAGCGGTCATTCCTGAAGTTGTCTCCCAGTTCCTCCTCCCCCCTCCGATATTTATCCTCAACTATCTCATGATCGGTATCGGGGTAATCCTGATTATCACCCTGGGACTCGCCCAGGTGGTCCATGGAAGAAGGATGAGGAAAAAGGGGAACCTGGATGATCCTGATAATCCTGGTGATTCATCTGATATCCCATCGTCAGGTCGCCCGTTCGAGGATTGACTGAATTAATTCCTCTCTCCCGGTTTTTTTAACCATCCGGGGTACCTCCGGGAGACTCGGCCGCTGCACCCTGAAAAAGATCCCGATCGGGATCTGTCCGTCATTGTTGTAATCATACTGACCTGCTGTCCTGCAGGCATTCATGAAGATGGATGCATTCTCCTCTGATGTTTCATACACCCGTTCGTTGTACCAGGCACTGATATTATAAAAGGTGGCACAGACCTGGAGCACGTCAACATGGGCAAAGCCTACGTGAAGGATGGCTTCCCTGAACAGTCGCCTGAGGTGGGCCATCTTTCCCGTGTATCCCCGGGCGACAAAACTGGCTCCCGAACCAAGCATCAATTCAATGACGTTCAACGGATTTTCATGGACTCCCCGGGGGGTTGACCGTCCCGTGTATCCATATGGCGATGTCGGGGTATACTGACCGGTGGTAAGACCATATACGCGGTTGTTATGGCAAATCACGGTGATATCCAGGTTACGTTTCGCGGCATGGATGAGATGGTCCAATCCTTCGGCATAGAGATCCCCGTCACCGGCAAAACAGATCACTTTGAGATCCGGATTTGCCATCTTTATCCCCGTCGCCACCGGGATGGTCCTCCCATGGAGCGAATAGAACGAGTTGAGATGGAAATAGTCGGCGATTTTTGCATGGCACCCGATACCGGTGACGATCACGATCTTTTCCCTGGGTAGTCCCTCTTTCTCAAGCTCCTCGATCACCTGTTTGAATGCGTGCTGGATAGCAAAGTTTCCGCATCCCGGACACCAGGTATTCTGGGCAGTGCTGATAAGGTCTTCATGACTGCTCATATGCACCTCCTGACCCGGTTTTCGAGTTCCTCTATCGCAAACGGTCTTCCGTCATACCTGAGGATCCGGTCATGGATCTGGATGCCATGCATCTGAAGAATCTTGTCAAGTTGTCCCATGCTGCTGTCTTCAATAAGTATAAGCCGTTCAACCCCGGTCATTGCCTTTCGGAATGTCTCTTCCGGAAACGGCTGGAGGACAACCGGTGCGATGAGCCGGAGGTCAAGCATCCCTGCAACCTCTTCGGCAGCTCCCCTGACCGATCCCCAGGCGACAAGGGCTGTCCTGGCCTCGCTCCTCCCGCTGACTGCGACGGCATCGGAAAGATCTGTCCCTTTTTTCAGGCTCCGGAGTTTCCTCAGTCTTTTCTCTGCCATTTCAACGGAGAGGCCGGGATCTTCAGAAGTAATTCCGGTGTAGTCGTGGGTATAACTGTTCACTTTGATCACCTCTCCCCTGACCGGGGGGGTGAGAATGGGCGATATTCCGTCAGGGGTATTGGTGTATCGCTTGTACGGGAAGGATGCTGCCGGGAGGGGTCGTGGTTTCTCTTCCCCGATTCCGTCAGCAAGAGTATACATCCCCTCTGAAAAGGTTTTATCTGAAAGGATAATCGAGGGAATCTGGTACTGCCAGGCGATAGTCATGGCTCGTGCACTGAACGTTACTGCTTCCTCCGGGGTTCCGGGAGCGACGATGAACCGGGGAAATTCCCCCTGTCCGGCATACATGGCAAAGAGGAGATCTGTCTGCCCGGTGTATGTCGGAAGACCGGTTGAAGGACCGGTCCGCTGGGCGAGTACGATGACGATTGGTATCTCTGCCTGTCCTGCAAGGGAGAGCCCCTCTGTCATAAGGCAGAATCCTCCTCCGGAAGTTCCGACAGCGGTTTTCTTTCCGGCATACGCCGCCCCCTGCGCCATCAGGATCACGGCGATCTCACTCTCAGGGTGGCAGACCGTGATCCCTGCATCATCTGCAATCGATGCGAGGAAATGGAGCACTGATGACGAAGGGGTCATCGGGTAGGAGATATACATCTCAAGTCCCCCGGAGAGAAGTCCGACTGATATCCATTCATTTCCGGTCATCATGGGCCGGGGTGGATGATCAAGGGACTCAAGGGCATGGGTCTGCGAGACGGTATCGTAGGCATCTTTTGCGATGGCAAGGTTTTTTTCCGTCTCTTTCGGGAGTTTTTTTGTGAGAACCCGCACAGCAGTTTCCCAGGGTATTGAGAAGATACCGCTAAATCCCCCTATCATCGCGGTATTGCCCATAATCGGCTTTCCCCCGTGCCGTTCCACGATCTCGTGAAGGTGAAAGCCGTACCCCCTCGCTTTCACCCGGTCAGAATCATAGATTATGGTTCCGTTTTCGGTGAGCTGGTTTTTGTGGAGATCCACAGTCTGTTGATCAAGGGCAAGAATGAGATCCACCCCTGATCGGTGGGCAAGAACAGGATGGTCTGCTGCCCTGATGATGGTAAAATTATGACCCCCTCTGATGAGGGAGGGATAATCGATGTACTGGTAGACATGGTATCCCTGGGCAGAGAAGAGCGAACCGATCAGCTGGCCTGCCTGGGTTATTCCGTCTCCTGCTTTACCTCCGATGAGAACCGAATATTCTGTCAGGATACCGACCTCCGGTGATGGTCGTTGGGGATTGCATCTTCATATACCTGATGGTTCCCCACCAGATTTCTGCCCGGCGGTAATTTCTCCGTGTTATCCGAATGTGGCGTCAATCAGGGCGATACGCTCATCCCAGAGAGCCCTGAACTGTTCCAGACAGGTCCCGTCGGTTCCGGTCCAGGAACCGGGATCTGAAAAGGTCTGATGGATGATTGATCCGGCCCAGGGAATTCTCGGGCAGGCTCCGGATGAATCGTCACATACCACAACTGCCTGATCAAAGTCAATATCAAAGAGATCAAGGAGCGATTTGGCATGTTTTTATGAGATATAAATACCCCGCTCCCCGATGAGCTGAACCGCATGGACATAGCAATCGGGTCGGTCCCGGCACTGAAGACCTCGTATTCATGCGAATATCGGCCTAAATATATCCCTCAGTAATCCGGGATCCGACGGAGTTATGCGTGCATATAAAAATGGTTTTTCTGTGGGGATTCATGCGGGAAACGCTGAACTTCTTTTGATACGTACGCGGGATATGCCTACCGGTTCCCTGATGAGGAGAACCATTCACAGGCGAGAATCGCCGGAACATACAGTGGCTGGTGACGAATCCTTATTCTGAACCGTTTCTCCTTTGTTCTCTCCCCTTTCCGCCCGTGTTTATGCTGATGACAGGCGTGGCAGAGTACCTGGAGATTGACTGAACGCGAATCTCCTCCATCAGATAATGGGATGATATGATGGACGGAGAGATTTTCCCTGCTGCCGCATATCTGGCACCGGTGCCGGTCCCGTTCCAGTACTGAACGCCTGATAATGTTCCAGAACTGGGGACGAATACCCCGGGCAGAAGCATGTTCCTCTTCCAGCCAGGTTAAAAAACGGTCTTGGCATCCGGAAGAGCAGTATGAGTGTTGACCGGAGGAGAGTGGGCTCCCGCACCAGAGACAGGTTTTTTCTCCTCCTGCAGGCTGATGGGCTGTCAGTTCCATCAGAGAAGAACTTACCTGCAGAATATATATTTGTTATGGTTCCACCATACTTCGCCTGACAGGTATGATAAACTGATAACCCGTCATCACTCCGGGGCTTCCCGAAAATATGAGAAAATGGGCAATATTATCATCATTTCTTTTAAAAACCGGCAAATATCCCCGATTTGTCCTCGTGATGGTCAGGTTCCGGTTTCAGTAACTATATAATGAACCGGGTGGAGTGTATCATATGAGGCTCCTCTTTCTCTCCGGAAGTCCCCAAAAAAAAGGAAACACGGCCCGATTGCTTGCGCACCTCTCTGATCTTGCCAAAGGGGCGGAAATATCCGGCCTGAAGACGAAGCAGATCTCTCTAGCCGGGTTAAGAATCAAACCCTGTCGTTCATGTAGGAAATGCATGCAAAAAGGCTCTTGCGTTCTGAAAGACGATTTTAATTCTATTGCGCGGAAGATGTTGCGGAGCGATGTGATCATTATCGGCTCGCCGGTGTATTTTCATGACGTATCCGGTGTGCTCAAGAATTTTCTAGACAGAACTTATTCCCTCTGGCATGAGAAACAACTCCGGGCGAAGCGGTTTATTCCGGTTGCAGTTGCCGCAGAGAGCGGTGAGGAACGCACTCTTGATACATTGCAGATATGGGCACAGGCACATGAGATGAAGATCATTCACGGGGTAAGCGGACACGGGTACAAGCCAGGAGAGGTGCTCAGGGATCCTTCCGCCTTGAAATCGGCAGAACAGGCGATTCATGAACTTTCCGGGAACCACGGCTGAAAAAACGAGACCCCGTGAGCAGGCTGTTCACCCGTCGATCCGGATCTCCTTCCCGGTTATCCGTTCGAAGGTTTTCCGGTCATCGAGGATTGCCCATCGTTCAAGGAGACAGTCATTGGTACATGATATGGCCAGGGTTATCGTTTTCTCATCCTGGCCTGAGAACCAGACATCTGAGACCCGCCCGTCATGGCTTCTGTCAAGATTTTCCGCGATTCTGAGGAGAAGGGATAGAACCATGACTATTTCCAGTTCTTCCTCCTCAAGGGGTATCACCGGCAGATCCCTGTTTTTTGGAACTTTTTTCCGGTGGTACCTGCAGATAAGCCCCATGATCTCTGTCTCATGCCGGGTAAACCCGAGCAGGGGAACACTCGTAATCAGGTAATACGAATGCTGGTGATGACCGGGATATGAAATGAATTGTCCGGTATCGTGAAGACAGGCTGCATAAGCGAGAAGTTCCCGGTAATCATCTGAAATGGTATGGATTCCGACTGCTTTTCCGGAATCAAAGAGGCTGAGTGCAAGCCGGCGTACCTGATCGGCATGTTTCTCATTGATCTGGCAGAGTCGTGCAAGGTTGCGGACCGACCTCGTCCGAACTGGAATCTCGGTTTCAGATGGAAAACCCGGGATTTTTGCAAGGAAATCGGCGAGAAGACCATCCCTGAGACTGAGCGGGGTGGTCCGGATCGCGGCGATCCCCGAAGAAGAGAGGATAGTCAGAAGAATGAGTGCGCCGGCAGGGATAATATCAGCACGTTCAGGATTCAGGCCGGGGATCTTTCTTCTCTCTTCCAGGGAGAGGGAGCAGAGATGGGTAAGGATTGTTTCAAGCTCCCCCCGCGTCAGCAGGCCTTCAGTATGGTCCCTTATCAGTCCCGGATTGAGGGCAGCGATAGATTCCAGTGTCAGTATGGTCCCTGAGCTGCCGTACGTTATCCCTGGTGTATGTTTCTGGATATGTCTTGCCGTATGGGCGATGCGAAGTCTGATGAACTGTTGCATCTCCTCAAGGATCTCCCCTGGAACCGGACCCGTAATTGAGGGGGTCAGAAACCGGTTCGTTGTCCTGATGGCACCCAGTTTGAGACTTCTGATGAGGAGGGGCTCAGATTCATCAGCCACGATAACTTCTGTACTTCCGCCCCCGATATCGATGAACAGGGCCGTTTCTTCCTGAATATGTGTTCCCGACGATATCCCGCGCCATATCAGCCGTGCTTCTTCCTCACCCGAAATAACCGGGATGTAGACACCGGTATCGTCATGGATCTGTCGTACCAGTTCTTCCCCGTTCACGGCGTCCCTGGTGGCAGAGGTCGCTACTGCGATGATATCGATGACCTTGAAATTATGTGCTATCTCAATGAATTTACCGATAACCACCCGTGCACGTTCCATTGCCTCAGGGGTGAGCCGGTTTTCTGCAAATCCCCCCTCCCCGAGCCGGATCTGGTGCTTCTGCTGGGTGAGTACCTGGACGGTCAGGTTCGGATTGATCCTCACTACCATCAGCCGGGCTGAGTTTGTTCCGAGATCAATGAATCCAACATTCCTGGGTTCGTTCAGGTCCATTCTGGTATCACCCGGAGCCCGGTTACCTCCGCAAGGAGATGAGATTTTTTCTCAAGTGCTGCCTGTTCTGCATCATGTATGCCGGTAGTATGGCAGGTTATCACGATTTCTCCGGGTTTAAATGAAAGCGAGATATCCTGTACGATTGCCCGGTGAGAACGGTCACAGGCATCTGCTACCCTGAGCAGGGCTGAAAGAGCCCTCACCCGGTGCTGGTCTCCCGGTCCCAGTGCCGTAAATCCCGGATGGGTGAGGGAAGGAGATGCTTTCCGATGGTATCGCGCGATCTCTGCGATGATCTCCCGGTCTCCACAGGGAAACGGAATACTCCGGTCCCTGAGGATTATCATCCGCGAGGCCTTGTGATGAGGCATACCGGGGACGCTCCAGCCGGTATCATGAAGCAGTGCTGCATTTTGAAGGATTTGCCGGTCACTCTCAGCAAGTGCGAGGAGTGGTGAGAGGAGATCGAAAAGAATCATGGAAAGACGACAGACCTGCCAGGAATGATCCGGATCAGGATCGAGACGTCGGCTAAGTGCCATGACTGCCGCCTGGACCGGTTCATCCATCACGCCTTTCCCTCTCTTCCGGAGACGGCATCGAGGGGCCTTCCTTCTGAAATTGTCCGGATAAATGCTTCTGGAAGGTGTTTTTTCTTCATCCCGTTGACAGCCCTTTCCAGGTCATACGGGACGCGAATGTGAACAATGGTCAGGGGGTCGAGGGTAAGCAGGGCGTAACAGGCCCTGAAATCACCATCTTCAGGTCTTCCGACACTTCCGCAGTTTATGAACCAGGTTCCCCCTGCCTCACGCACGGCCGGGGCGTGGGAGTGTCCGGTAATAATGAAATCTGTATTCACGGTCTGTGCAATCTTTTCAAGCCGGGAGACGGGGGTTTCCCCGGTGAGATACTCAGTGATCGATTCCGGGCTTCCATGGGTAATGAGTAGTCTCTTTCCTTTTACTGTAAGCCGAATCCGGTCAGGCAGTCCTGAAAGCCACTCGCGGTTTCCCGGGGTCATGTTGTGATATGCCCACCGCATAGCCAGATGTTTCTTTTTATTCCTGAATTTTTTCGTCTTCCACCGTTTTTTCAGGACTGCCAGGTCATAATTGCCGATGACACTCATCACCGGAGAGGATCGTATCAAGTCTATCGTTTCATCGGGAAAAGCTCCGTATCCGATGATATCCCCGGCGTTCAGAACGGCCACCGCACCACGTGTCTTCGCATCTGCAAGCACGGCTTCGAGGGCAGGAAGATTTGCATGGATATCGCTGATCAGGGCAATGATGTTGGCTTCATCACCAGGTGAACCGGCCGGTCCCCGAAACCCGGTCCTGACCGGCGCTGAGATCTTTTCGTTGAGGTTCTCCCAGAATTTCTCTGCTTTCACCTCACCCCATGTCCTGACAAGTTCTGCAAACAACCGGGACCGCTCGGCATCGCGGTTATTGACCAGATCCATGACACCCGGCCTGATGAGGTCCATAAGATGCGGATTTCCGAAGTATGCACACGCCCTTTCCTCCTCTTCCTTCAGGAAACCAGGAAGCATACCGGTCCAGACATCACAATCATGGATCTCCCCGAGGAGATCCTGGAGTTTTTTCATCGTCCTGATCTCTCTCTTCAGTTCATCCCCGAACAACCCGGAGAAGATCTCAAGGGTATACCTGAGCCGTTTTGCGGCGATCCGCATCGCATGATGGTCATGTATCCGGCTCTCATCGGCAAGTGAGGATTCGTGCCAGAGGAACTCCTCAGTCCGTATCATAATCTGGATGAATGCCTGTTGATACAGGTATATCCCGGTTCTTTCTCCTGATTCAAGAATTCCTCTCACTCGTATCCCGTGGAGACAGGTCGTCATATCCCCGATGATCCCGCTTTCAAGGGTTCTTCCGGTAATCTCGACGAGATCAGGCTGGATATCCCGGCGTTCCTGCACAAGCCTGAGAAGGAGACATTCAAGTCCCGGACGGGCCGGATCCGGGGGAAGTGCCAGAACGGTATCCGGTTCATGACCAGCATCCACTGCAGGCTCCGGCTTTTTGCGCCGGGGTATGAAGCGTCGGATCCGGGAGAGGATAGCCTGACGCAGACGGGTCTCTTCTTCATGGTGACTGATGATAACAGCTGTATCATTGCCCGTGCCTGTCGGTGTCTCACCTGCAGATGAAAACAGGCCTGGCAGAGCCGGGGATGTGCCCCGACGCCTGAGAAGGTACTCTCTGATAAACGCGATCTGAACGTCAAGATCGCGTGCCCGTCCAAGTGAACGGGTTATCTCCTTTATCTCCCTGTTCCATCGTTTCCGTTGTTTGTCCGGAAGGCATGGTGCAAAGATGGGTATGGCTGCCCTGAGCCGTCTTGTCGCAACCCTGCTCCGGTGCACGTATTCGATATCATCCCCGGATTGCACTCCTTCAAGTTCATGGTTGAGATCATGGAGAAGCGGGATCATTACCCCGGCACCGTATGAGCAAAAACCGGTGTCCAGGCAGATGTTTTCCAATTCAGGGTGATCATTCATGTTCTGATCCTGCATACAGGTGTTGCTGTCAGTTTCCGTGCCCTTGTTAATATGTATTTCTCTTAAGTTCTCAATATTCACGCCACCAAATATATTTCAGCCCGGTTCTCCCGTGACACTGTCGATCTCCGGAACATAGGGCTTGATATCCAGCACTGGTGATCCATCCAGCGCCTCGATTCCTGAAACGGTAATGGTGTTCCCTTCCACGCTCTCGATCTTTCCGATGGAGAGGGCGATCGGGTTGGGACGGGCAGGAGACCTTGTGGTAAATACCGGGCGTGCCTCATTCCAATCCGTTCTTCTGGCAAAGAGGGTTTTCCGATCTGCCCGGTCCATCCAGTACAGGATCCAGATATAAGAAATCCCTTCCATTGTTCCGATACCCGGGGCATATGCTTGATCGATCTCAACAACCGAGAGCGTATCAGAGCCTCTTCCCTGCCGTGGGGCATCTTTCGGCTCCTTGAAAGGAGCATGGATGGTTCCGATCCGGACAAGGGTAATCATGTTCTGATATTGTTATCCGGAAAGATATCAGTATGGCCCGGGTGTCGGATCAGATCAACGCTGGTACGAATCATTATATGCGAATCTTCCCTCATCACAAATACAAATCCTGCTCAGTCATGTGCCGGGAAGTGAACCTGATACGAGTTTTTTCCCGTCATTCCGGTCTGAAACCGGGTCACAATGCGTTCTCTGCACGGCGGCTCCCCGCCGGCGTGAAGCGGTTCATGGCCATCTGCAGAACGGAGAAGACGGATTCTCACGAGAAGGGTGTATCAAGAAACAAGGTGTTGTAATCATGGTAATATCAGCCGGAAATGCCATTAGCACTGATGCAGAAAAGGCAGGCAACGAGATCCAGGTTGTTGAGTTCAGCCTGGGAAAGGAGACATTTGCAGTCAACCTCTTTGATGTTCGGGAGATCGTTGAAGCTTCACGGATAACGCCTGTTCCCCATGCTGCATCACATATCAAGGGGATCATCGACCTGCGGGGGGAGATTACCACTATCGTTGATCTCAAAAAAATACTTCAGATCTCAGAAAAAGAGGTAACAGATGAGGATTCTTCCCGGTTTATTGTTCTTGACGAGAGTGTGACCCGGGTCAAGACCGGGATCATGGTTGACGATGTCACTTCTGTTCTGAATGTACCGACTTCAGAGATAGACCAGGCAACCCATGACGGGGATTCCTATATTCTCGGGATCATCAAGAAAGCCACCGGCGATCGGGATGATGTCAAAAAAGAACTGGTGATCTGGATCGATGTCAGGGCCCTCCTTGAGAGCGTGTAAAAAGACTGTATCCACATACCTGCAATTTATCAACAGGCTGGTTTATCCCTCTGTTTCCCCCTGTTTTTTCTCCCCTGTACAGGAGTTCTGGCAACCCTGTCCATGACGTTTTTTCCATCGTGCAGTGGTCTCTTCTCCGGGAGGCCGGTATTCGGGACAGATCTGGGAAGCGGGTAGGGTCCGCCCTATACCCTGATGACCATATCATCCTCACCGATGATGAGTCCGGGAAATCCTGACGTCTTCCTGATTGATCTCCGCAGATCCTTGCTTGTATAGAGATTTGCCGAGAAATGCACCAGGAGCAGTTGTTTTGCCCCTGCATTTTCTGCAGCACTGATTGCATATTCAGGAGAGAGATGAGGCCATTCCTCGCTGAACTGACCGGGGAGGTTTGAACATTCGGTGATCAGGAGGTCAGCACCGGCCGCGAGTCGGAGTAATGTCTCGCAGGGGCCGGTATCCGTACAGAATGTTATGATCTTCCCGAGATCAAACCGGTATCCGTACACCGGCTGGGTATGAACGAGCCATCCGGTTGTCACCGGAAACGGCAGGTACGAAGTTCCGACGGGGAGTTCCCTGATCTCTGTCCGGTACGGGAGGGCTTGGAGGGGAACGGTGAATGGTAATCCGATAAATCGTGTCAACTCGTCACTTGTCCCCGGTGGGACGCATATCACGAGTCCTTTCGAAAACGAGAGCCTGCTCAGGGTATGAAGCCCGGAGATATGGTCAAGGTGGAGATGGGAGAGAAAGAGCCATGCCGGGGTGGTGACTTCCGGCCTGAGATCGGCGATCTTGTGAATACCATCTCCCGCATCGAGGATGATGGTCTGCTCGCCGGTCTCAAGGAGGAGGGAGAGAGTGTTCCCGGTCTGTGATGAGTACCATCCGTTTGTTCCAAGCAGGGTGATGGTAATGCCGGTCATCTCATCTCCGCTTACCCCTGGAGCTGATCCGGCCGGGTGATGGTGAATGCCGGCATCAGCACCTCACCGGATGCCACGTACGAGCGGGAGAGCGGATCATAACTGACAAAGGTGAGGCCTGAAGTAGTGATCTTCCCGTCTCCAGTGATCAGATCGGAATCGACGATGACATCGACAACTTCTGCGATAAACTGAACATGGATACCGATCTCTATCGTGTTCCTGATCCTGCATTCCAGAATGATCGGAAATTCACCGACATACGGTGCATTCACGGTTCCGGCTTTGATCGGTGTAAGGCCGGTTACACCAAACTTGTCAGTATCCCGCCCTGAAACAGTTCCGAAAAAGTCAGTCTGTCTGATGAACCGGCTTGTCGGAATACTGATGGTACATTCTTTCCGGGAGAGGAGGGACTGGTAGGTATATCGTGACGGCTGGACTGAAAAAGCGACACTCAAGGGATTTCCTGAACATATCCCTCCCCAGGCAGCGATCATGACATCAGGTCGCATGGCATCGTCGTATGTTCCGATCACCAGCACTGGTGTCGGGATGATTGCCGGTCTGATACCGATTGATTGTTTCATGCCTAATAGTGGCATGATATCCGGGATAAAAGATGGGAGATATCCTGTGATCTAACTCTTCTTCTCTGTCAGAGGTGACGATACCTGCCTGACACTGATCTCATCGCTGGTCGTTGCGTTGTATATGTAATTGCCCTTGAATACCACCCTGAGTTTTTCCGAGGGTGATGAGGGCGGGCGGTAGAAGGAATACGTCCCGTTCTGCGTGGTGCTCACGGTTTTGAGAAATCCGAACGGTCCCGGCCGTGCTCCCGCTTTTGTCGATTCAAGGGTGATGACTTTGTTCCCGAGAGGTTCCCCACCCTTGGTGGTAAGTGTTCCGGTGATGAAGAATCCCTCATCAGCTCCCGGGTTTTCAGGTGATAGGGTCAGGGTGATCGTTGTCGGGATCAGATCCTTATCCCCGGTTGCAGCTCCTGACGCATTTCCGATGAAACAGAGCGCTATGATACTGATAATGGCAATGAATCGCCATCCATATCCCTCGCTGGAAGATAAACCCTTCATACCATCTGATAGTGCGTTCAGGTTCATCAGGTTGTCTGTCTGATGCTGTGTCCCGGATCTGTACCTGAATTGGCTTGTTATCCTCTTCATGAGCGGTCATCGCTGATATCCGGGATCTTTTCCTGGTAACGCCAGTTTCCTGCAGGAATCCGGATCTCGAACAATGCTCCGTCTCCCTCCTCACCGATCTCATGGATTGTAATATCCGTGATCGAGAGGATCTCCCGTGTAAGAAAGAGCCCGAGTCCGGTATTTTTACCATATCCCCTCTCGAATATCCGCTCCTTCTCTCCGGGAGCAATGCCGTTCCCGTTATCGGCAATGGTCAGAATCCCTGTCGAACCTTCCTGGTTAAATCCGATCCTGATCCAAGTGAGCTTATCGCCGTACCGGATCGCATTTTCGATAAGATTGTAGAGAACCTTCTCAAAAAGGGGATCTGCGTACATCTCGATCCCGGCGATATCATTGATGATTTCACCATCCCAGGCAATCTCACCGGCCAGGTGATCCAGAATCTCCCCGGGTTTTTGCCATTCAGCAGCCTGAACCCCGAGATTCTGGTAATCACGGGTAAATTCGATCTGACCCCTGATCGCTCTGGATGTCTCATCTATCCGGTCGATGGTACTGAGGATATCCGGATCACTCGTCTGATCCCTGAGCAGATCATTGAGGGTAAAGAGAATGGTTAGTTTGTTCAGGATGTCATGGCGGGTGATCTGGGAGAGGAGATTGAGTTTTCTGTTTGCTTCGTGAAGGGATTGCTCGATCTGTTTCAGGTTATTGATGTCAGTGTGGGTTCCGACCATTCTGATCGGCATACCATCCTCGTCCCTGATAACGGCATTTCCCCGGGAGAGGATCCATTTCCAGGTTCCGTCAGCAGTCTTCATCCGGTATTCAACGGAGTATTGATCATCCGGGTTTCTGAAGTGGTTGTCAAGGGCAGTCAGTACCGCCGGGAGATCCTCAGGGTGGATAAGACTGATCCAGTTGTTATAACTGGCCGGAAAGGAATCAGGATCATAACCGAGCATGGAATAGTACCGGGGGCTGAAATATGTCCTGCCTGACTGAACATCCCAGTCCCAGAGCCCGTCGCTGGCACTCTCGAGAGCCATGTTCAGCCGCTCCTCGCTTCTCCTGATTCTCTCCTGGTTCTCAGAGAGTTCGAGAAAACTTGCTTTCAGTTCCTCCTCGGCAGCGGTAAGTTCTTCAACCATCGACCCCAGTTGATCATTCTTGCTCCGGATCTCCTCCTCCATGCGTTTCCTGTCGGTAATATCCGTGAATATCGTTGCAAACCGGTTCGACCCCCAGGGAGTTACCGAGATCTGAAAATACTTCTCCATCGGAGGATAGGTGACATCGAGGTGACTAGGTGTTCCGCTCTTACAAACGCTAACGTATTCTGAGAAGAAAGGGGGTTCAAAGGCACCATATGCTTCTGTTGCCAGTTTTCCGATGACATCATCCCTTTTAAGGTCAAGAATTTCTTCGTATCTGGGATTAACATCAAGAATCCGGTAATTTACCGGCTCACCGTCGATATCAAGGACGAGCTCATGCAGGGCAAGCCCTTCATTCATGTTATTGAATATATTCTGAAGATCGCTCTCCCGGTTTTTCAGGATATCCCTGAAATGGTGCTCTTCATCAGCTATCCTGATCCGGTGGGAAAGTTCGGTAAACTGGGACTTCGGATCCCCTCCTTTCTGGAGGTAATAGGTCACTCCCTCGTTGATCGCCCGAATCGCGACTTCCTCTCTTCCCTTACCGGTAAAGAGGATGAACGGGATGTCACCGTGAATACTTCTTACCTGGTGAAGGAATGAAATCCCGTCCATTCCTGGCATATCATAATCGCAGACGATTACATCGGCACTCTGCGATTTCAGGAATTCTGACGCTTCTGTTGCAGATTCCGCGGTTTTTACCTGGATACCTCCGCTTCGCTCGAGAAACTGCCTGCAGATGTCGAGTAGTACGGGTTCATCATCAATACAAAGGACTGTTATCATCCAGGCTCCTGAAAACCGGCGTATACTGTCAGCTCCTCCCCAATTGATAATAAGATTTATCATATGGGAAAGAAGACAGGCGGGTATGATCGCTGTCCTCTTCGTGGATGACGAACCGGTATTACTTGATATAGGGCGTATTTACCTGGAGCGTACCGGTTCTTTCACGGTAACCGTGGCAGATTCCGGAAGGGCAGCACTGAATGCGATGAAAACCGGGATATTTGATGTCATCGTCTCTGATTATGAGATGCCAGGCATGAATGGGATCTCTCTCCTCAAAGAGATTCGGGAAAGCGGTGATGATATTCCTTTTATTCTCTTCACCGGGAGGGGCCGCGAAGAGGTAGCCGGTGAAGCCCTCAACCAGGGTGCCGCATTTTATATTCTCAAAGGGGGCGATCCCCGGGCCCAGTTCGCCGAACTGGAACATAAAATTCTCACGGCGGTTGATCATCACCGCGGTATTACTGCACTCCGTGAATCTGAACAACGGCTTGCCGATATCATAAATTTCCTCCCTGATGCCACCTTTGCAATTGATCGGTCAGGAACGATCATCGCGTGGAACAGGGAACTTGAGCGGATGACAAAAAAGACCGCCGGGGAGATGGTTGGCCGGGGTAACCATGCATATGCCATTCCCTTTTATGGAAAATCCCGAAAGATGCTTGTTGATCTGGTTTTTTCACCAGATCCATCCGTTGAAGCCCGGTACCTTGAATTTTCCCGTGATGCAAACCTTGTTGTTGCCGACAGTATCATCAGCGACCTCACTGATTCACCCCGGTACTTCCGTTCACGTGCCTCGATCTTCTATGATTCTGGCGGCCGGCCGGCCGGGGCGATTGAGAGTCTCCGCGATATCACCGACCAGAAGATGAATGAACTTCGTCTCCGGGAAAGTGAGGAGAAACTCAGGGTTGTTACCGATTATACTCCTGACTGGGAAATCTGGGAAGATCCCCTGAACGGTATCATCTATATATCTCCGTCCTGTGAGCGGATAACCGGCTATTCACCCGCCGAATTCATCGGGAATCCCTCCCTCATTGATGAGATCATTCATCCAGATGACCGGGAGAAATGGACGATGCACCGGGAAGTGACACTGCATAGGCAGCTGGGAGAAGAACTGGATGTCAGGATCAGAACGAAATCCGGCGAGGTGAGATGGATAAACCATGCCTGCGGCCCTGTCTTCTCGACGAATGGTCAGTATATCGGCCATATTGCAAGTAATCATGACATTACCGACCGGATCTATGGTGAGAATGCCATCCGGGAATCGCAGGCAAGAATTCACCAGGTAATCCAGTACCTGCCTTTCCCGCTCCTCTTCTTCCATGTTGACACGAATGATGTTGTTCTCTTCACCGGTGCAAATCCGGCTGCAGGAATGATCCTGGGAAAAGCGATCCCCTTTCTTATCGGGCGGGAGATTGGAGATATCGTGCCGGGGAATGATGTTCATATGCTTGCACAGGCATGCCGCGATGGAGCCACCCAGGAAGAAAACCGGCATGTAGATGCATTTCGGATTAACCCGGATGAAAATTCCACGGTATACGCGGTCGACATCGTTCCCTGCGGGAAAAAAATGGTAGCAGCAGTTTTTCATGAGATCTCCACCATGACCTCTGGTATGGAGGCCGGATCGTCTTATCCCCGGGCATCCGGCAATTCCGCGATTTCGTATCTTTCCTGTGAGAAATGCCGTGTCCTCATCGATCAGACACGGGAACTGATTGCCGTAACCAGGGATCGGAACATCGTCTATGCCAACCGGCGCTTTTCAGAAGCTGTTCTTGGCACTGGGGAGAATGCCCGCGGGCACATCCTCACCGGATTTTTTGTTCCGGAGGATCGCTACTTCCTTGAGGACGAGGTTTTTTCAGGTTCCCCGGCAGAATGGAGTTCCCAAAACCCTGTCCGCATGACCGGTTCATCCGGTCTCTTCTGGGTCAATCTCCATGCCACGAAGATCAGTTGGGAGGAAGAGGAGGCTGTGCTCTTCTTTTTTTCAGATGTAACATCGCAGGTGACCGCCCATCTTTCCCTCCTGGAGAGTGAACAAAACCTCTCCGGGATCATCGACTTCCTTCCGGACCCGACCCTGGTCATTGATACAACAGGGAGAATACTCTTCTGGAACCGGGCAATCGAGGAGATGACCGGGGTTAAAAGTGAAGAAGTCCTTGGGAAGGGCGATTTTCAGCACGGACTGGCATTTTACGGGGAAAAACGCCCGATGCTCATCGATCTCATCCAGCGTCCGGATGAGGATATAGCATCCCGGTACTCGATCCATGTGAGAGATGCTGACCTGCTCGTTGCCGATACCAGGGTGAAGTTTCATGGAGAGGATCGGGTACTCTGGGGAAAGGCAGTCCTTCTCCGGAACTCCTCAGGTGAGGTGACCGGGGCAATTGAGACGATCCGTGACATCACCGAGAGGATCCGAACACAGGAAGCGCTCCGGGAGGCAAACAAGAAACTCTCCCTTCTCTCACAGATCACCCGTCATGACATCAGGAACAAACTCACCGGCCTGTTTGGGTATCTCGATCTTGCCGAAGACAATATGACAGATCCTGAGATCACCCCTCTTCTCTTGCGGATCAGGGAGATAGCGGTCTTTATACTGCGTCAGATCGAGATGACCGGGGAGTATCAGTCTATCGGGGCCGGAGATCCGGTATGGCACCCGGTGAGGGATGCATTCATCGGTGCGGCCGGATCCATACCGGCAGAAGGCATCTCTTTCTCCTACACCGGTGATTACTACGAGATACTGGCCGATCCCCTTATTGATAAGGTTTTTTACAATCTCCTGGAGAACGCCATACGTCATGCACACGGCCTTTCCCGGATATCCTGCAGTTGCCGCGAGGAGGAGAGGAATCTGCTCATCCATGTTGAGGATGACGGGCCGGGAATAACTAATGCCATGAAGGAGAAGATCTTTGAACGGGGAGTGGGATCAGGAACCGGAATGGGCCTCTTCCTGGTACGGGAGATCCTCTCCATCACCGGTATCATGATTCAGGAGACGGGACAGGAGGGAACGGGAGCCAGGTTTGAAATTCGTGTTCCTCCCGGAATATGGCGGCAGAGCCTGGATACCGGTCAGGTACGTGGATAAAAGGAGAGCGTACCCGAGTTCATACAGTACCGCAGGCCGGTCGGCGGTGGCCCGTCCTCAAAAAGATGGCCGAGGTGTGCACCACAGCGGGCACAAATCACCTCGGTCCGGATCATTCCGAATGATCGATCAGTCCTTGTTCTGATGTTCCGATCAGAGATCGTCCGTGAAAAACTCGGCCAGCCGGTACCGGAATAAAACTTGTCTGCCGATAAAAAGAGATCAGTACCGCAGCAGATACAGCGGTAGAGCCCCTCCTTGTGATTATTATGGTATATCCCCGAAAAAGCAGGTTCAGTCCCTCCCTGCCGTGCGATCCGGAACGCTTCGGGAGAAAGACTCTCCTTCCATTCCTCATCACTCTTTTCTACCGGTAAAACCGGGATAATGGTCCCTGATAGTGCATCAAAAACGAGGATCATATCAGCCATGACTGATCAGGTCCTTCTGTCTGTTCCCGGTGGTTCCGGTTCCAGTACCCGGGTGGAGTTTTTTCTCCCGTTTTTCCTTCTTTCTCCGTTCGATAAGCCGTTTTACCTTTCTCAGGCGGTAGAGATCCTCCCGCTCCCGCTCCTCGATGGCAAACCTGATGTACCTCGTCTCTGCTTTCAGCTGGGGGATGACGATCTGGTCAAGGGCGTTCACCCTTCTCCGGTTCATCTGGATCTCATTTCCAAGCCTTCGAAGAGCGGTTTCTGTTTCGGCAAGCCCGATGATCATGTCAAGTTCCTCTTCGAACTTCTCGGCAGCCTCGTTAATCCTGCTGCTCATCCCGATGATACTGTACCCCCGCTGCATGACGTTCAGGGCAATACTTTTCTTCTGAATCTCCGGGACCAGGACTCCCATGACATTCTTTACGCATATATCCACCATTATCTGCCGTTTTGTTGAGAATGAGGCGGCTTTCAGGGTGAGTGGATCATCAACCGCCTGGGCGATGAGGAGGGCCCGCTCTGCTTTTATCGCCAGTTCTTCGAGTTCTGTCCGTGAGCGGGAGAAGGTTGTCATGATCCTGAAGAACTCCATGATCAGGGCCTCCATCTTCTCCTTGAGGAGATCCCGTCCCTGTTCGGCGAGAGCTATCTGCCCCCGCTTCTTCATGAGTTCCATCCTGGTCGGATTCACCTGTTCCATATCACCCCTCCCCTGCCGGGTGGTACCTCGCGATATACTCTTTCTTTATCCGTTTCAGTTCCTGAACCGGCAGGAGCGAGAGGAGATTCCAGGCGATTTCAAACGTGGTCCCGATCCCGCGATCTTCGTTCCCCTGCGAAATGAACTCCTGTTCGATCTGGTATGCAAACTGGAGGTATTCCCTGTCAAGTGCCGAGAGTGCCTCCTCGCCGACGATCGCAACGAGGCGGCGGAGATCCCTCCCGTAGGCATACGATGCGTACAACTGGTCGGCAACGTTACGGTGATCCTCCCGTGTCTTCCCCTCACCGATGCCGAGGTTCATGAGCCGTGAGAGACAGGGAAGAACATCTATCGGCGGGGTAACCCCCTTGCGGAAGAGATCGCGTGAGAGGACGATCTGTCCCTCGGTGATGTACCCGGTCAGATCAGGAACCGGATGGGTGATGTCGTCGTCTGGCATCGTCAGGATTGGGATCTGGGTGATTGATCCCTGGCACCCCCGGATTCTTCCGGCACGCTCGTAAATCTGGGCGAGATCGGTATACATGTACCCGGGATATCCGCGGCGTCCGGGGATCTCCTCGCGTGCGGTGGAGATCTCCCGGAGGGCGTCACAGTAGTTGGTCATATCGGTGAGGATGACAAGAACATGCATCCCGTGGGTGTATGCGAGGTACTCGGCAACGGTCAGAGCACAGCGTGGAGTAGCAATTCGTTCGATCGTCGGGTCATCAGCGAGGTTTAAGAAGAAGATGACCCTCTCCAGGGCCCCGCTTTCCTCGAACTCGTGCATAAAGAAGGAGGCTTCCTTGTAGGTGATCCCCATGGCTGCAAATACGACCGCGAAATGTTCTCCCTCCCCGAGCACCTTTGCCTGTCTCGCAATCTGGGCTGCAAGCTGGTTTGCGGGCAGTCCGGCACCTGAGAAGATCGGGAGTTTCTGTCCACGTACCAGGGTATTCAGAAGATCGATCGCTGATATCCCGGTCTGGATGAATTCAGCCGGCTTCTCCCGTGCATATGGGTTGAGAGGCGTTCCGGAGATCCCGATCCGTGCATCAGGAATCACTGCCGGACCGCCATCCCGCGGCTTGCCGACACCGTTCAGTACCCTCCCGAGCATGTTCCTGGAAACGTCAATATGGGAGGCCTTTCCGGTGAACGTGACTGCGGTTTTCTCGTTATCGATTCCGCTCGTACCCTCGAAGACCTGGACAACCGCGATATCCTCCGAGATATCGAGGATCTCTCCAGTCCGCTCTTCACCGTCCGGGAGGATTATCCTGGCGGTTTCCCCGTACGAGATGATCTTCGGACGTTCCACGAATATCAACGGCCCGGAGGCATACCCGACCGTTTCGTACCTGACCGTCAGGAGCTGGTCATGCTGCATGCCTGCACCTCCAGTTCTTCGGCTTCTTCCCATACCCGGTCGGTCATCTTCCGGATAGCGTCGATATCAGTTTCTTCTTTCATCCGTGCAATCTCCTGCCTGACCTGCATTCCAAGGAGCTGGCTGAGCGGCACGCCTCTCCGCATTGTTGCCCGAATAGATTCGTAGTACCAGAGGATCACCTTCAGCATCCAGTACTGCTTTTCAAGACTGCAGAATGCATCTTCCTCGCTGTATGCATTTTGCTGGAGGAAATCCTCCCTGATTATCCGGGTGATCTCAAGAATTGCCTTCTCCTTGTCTGGAAGGGCATCCGGCCCGACAAGCTGGACGATCTCCTGGAGTTCCACTTCCTTCTGGAGAAGAAACATAGCCTGACTCCTGAGATCCAGCCAGTCAGGGGCAGTCTCTTCACGGTACCACGAACTGATACTGTCAAGATAGAGGGAGTAACTCCTGATCCAGTTCACCGAGGGAAAATGTCTCCGGTATGCCAGTTGGGCGTCCAGGGCCCAGAATGTTCCTGCGATACGAAGGGTGTTCTGAGTGATCGGTTCGGAAAAATCTCCTCCGGGAGGGGAGACCGCACCGACGATTGTGACTGAACCGGTCCGTTCTTCTTTTCCAAGGCATATCACCCTTCCTGCCCGTTCATAGAAGGCTGCGAGCCGTGTTGCAAGGTATGCCGGATATCCTTCCTCCCCTGGCATCTCTTCAAGCCTTCCCGAAACCTCGCGGAGTGCTTCGCCCCACCGGGAGGTTGAATCTGCCATCAGGCCGACATCGTATCCCATGTCCCTGAAATACTCGGCGATGGTGATACCGGTGTAGATAGATGCTTCCCGTGCGGCAACCGGCATGTTCGAGGTATTCGCGATCATGATCGTCCGTTGGATGAGCGGGTGGCCGGTCCGGGGATCGACAAGTTCCGGAAACTCGGTGAGAACATCAGTCATCTCGTTACCCCGCTCCCCGCAGCCGATATAAACGACCACCTGGGTATCGGCCCATTTTGCAAGGGTCTGCTCAGAAACGGTCTTCCCAGTCCCGAACCCCCCCGGGATCATCGCGGTACCCCCCTTGACAAGCGGAAAGATACAGTCAAAGACCCTTTGGCCGGTGAGAAGGGGAACCTTCGGGTCAAGCCGCCTGACAAACCGCCTCCCTTTCCTGACCGGCCACTGATGCATCAGGAAAAGGGACGTGCCGTCGGTCAGGGTCCCGATTGGTTCATCGACCGTGTACTCCCCTGCCCTGATATCCTGAACAGTGCCGGATACTCCGGGTGGGACAAGGATCCGGTGGACAAGATGGTACTCGGGTACTTCTCCGAGGATGTCCCCCTCACTGACCATATCCTGTGGCCTGACAATCGGGGTGAACTGCCAGGTCTTCTTCCGGTCAAGGGCAGGAACCTTCAGTCCCTTTCCGATAAAATTCCCGGTCTCTTCAAAGAGACCAGGCAGGGGACGCTGTACCCCGTCATAGATGGAGGCGAGCAGTCCGGGTCCGAGTTCAACAGAGAGGGCAAGTCCGGTGTTCTCCACCGGTTCCCCGATGAAAAGACCGATTGTGTCCTCGTACACCTGGATAACCGCTTCGTCTCCCTCGAGCCGGATGATCTCGCCGGAAAGGCCGCTGTGGCCGACTCTCACGACATCGTACATCCGTGATCCACGCATGCCGCCGGCGATGACAACCGGCCCGGATATCCTGATGATTTTTCCAATGATCATTTCAACTCCTCATCACGATGTTATAGCCTATCGCCCGTCGCAGCAATCCTTCGATATACCGGTTCATGGAGGTGTTTTTCCCGGGAGCCGGGATCGCGATGATCACCGGGTGGTACACGTGCTCGATAGAGGCAAAAACTCCTTCAAGCCCGGGAAGATAATCCTCCCTTATCGCGATTATCCCGACCTCTTCGTCCTGTAAGAGCTGGTTCAGGACCTCTTCGGCAGATGTACTGTTCTCCGCTTCGAGTACTTCTGCCCCGGCAAGCCTGAATCCGGCGCCCGAGTCGGCATCGGTGATTACCATCACTTTATACATAGATCAGTTCAGCCTCCACATCTTCAGGAGGTACCAGGGCTTCCTTGCACCGGGCAATGATCCGCAGGTTCGTGATCTCGGTGTGTTTCGCCCAGAGATACCCGGTTACAATGGTTATCGAGAGCGGATCTCCCCGGTACAATCTCACAGCCCGGGTGGTGAGGTACCGATCAAGGAGCCGCTCGTATACCGATACCGGGATGGTGCCTTCCGGCGGCTGCGGGTACCCGGCAAGAAACCGGTATGGGGTGGATGCGAGGGCATCTGCCACGTCGGTCACGGCAGCCAGGTGAAGGAGGGGTATCAGCCGTTTTAGCGGGAGTGCCAATCCCCCGTCGAGAAGGACGTTCCGGCCTTCTTCAGGGTCGATATGGTCCTTGACCAGCATGAGGACCGACTTGATGTTCACGATATCTATCTCGGTCTTCAGAAGATTGCTGAGGATCCGATCGTCTCTGCTCCTCCCCTTAACCAGGGCAAGAGCCTGGTGGTAGTAATAACGGTCAAGGGCATATTCGAGTACTACCGTGTCAGTCCGCCTGAGATACTCTTCAAACGCCCCGACAAGAGGGGCTGCATAATCACTCTGAAACGTGGCCAGGAGATTGATGACTCCTTTCAGGTCCGGCTGCCGGATCATCTCGGTGAGAATACTCTCATCGAAGGAACCTGCAGGAATGAGGCTGTCAAGGATCTCCTGAGGTGGTGCGGAGACCTTCTTTCCCCTCAGGATCGTCTTCAGGTTCTGGATATCCCAGCGGGAGGTGAAGATATCGACATGAACCGATCCTTCAGACCCTCCGGCAAAGGCGAGGATCTTCCGGAATGTTCCTGTCATGTTTGTCCGGAGGGCCTGTTCAACAGCGTTTATTCCGGAAAAGGTAGCCGTCGCCCGTTCAATATCATCTTTATACGGGGTTTTTTCCAGCTCGGTGATCAGGGAGTTAATATCCGGCCGGAGAACGAGCCCGGCCATCGTCTGATGATCGAGCAGGCGTGAATGCATTCCCCTCACCCGTGCATTCACATATCCGGTGTCCATTTATCCTCCGAGAAGCTGGTAGAGGTCAGGAGCGAACTCTTCCGCTGCCTTTGTCAGTCGCGATTCGATCGTGTTTTCAGCCCTGATGGCATCGTCAGCCGAACCGGCGACAAGACCTCCCATGCACCGGATATCAGGGGTTATACGGCAGGAAATTCCTAACTGGGCAATTATCCGCTCGCAGAGGACTTCATCCGCGGGATCGACGTGTAGAACAATCTCCTCGCCGGCGAGGCCGTTAAGTACGGAGACGAGATACTGCTGGAATTTTTCCGGGTAGACGGGGTCATCCCGGAATGCTGAAAACCGTTCTGATGCCGTTTTCATCGCTGACTTCAGCAGTTCTTCACGGGCTGCCGAGACATGCCTGCTGATCTCGGTTCGTACCTGAAACAGCTGCCTGGTCCGTTCCTGACCGGTAGATCGCCGTGCTTCTTCGAGGTACCGGCGGGTGATCTCACCTGCCCGCTCCTTTGCTTCTACAAGGATCTCCCTGACCTCCTCTTCTGCCTTTTCCAGTGTTTCCTGTTTTTTTGCTGCCGCAGCAGTCTCCATGGATCTGATCAGTTCCTCGAATGCCACAACTCTCACCTCCCTGTTTTTTACATCCCGTCATGCAGCACCCGGCTGATCACTTTACCATGATAATGATCATTGCCGCTACCACAAACCCAAGAATGACCAGTGTTTCAGGAATTGCTTCCAGAACAATGATCGTTCCTGCTGTTTCAGGGCGTTCGGCAATCGTTCCTGCCCCCGCTGCTCCGATTTTTGATTGTGCGATACCCGTTGCGATAGCCCCGCCCGCAAAAGCGATAGCGGCACCGATTGGGACTTCCCATCCGACCATGATACCTCCTCCAGTCTGTCTCTTATTTTCTGTCTGTACTGCTTTCCCGTGTAATTCCTGTCCCTTTGAGTTACATTCTCCCCCTCCCGAATGGCCGGTACGGTTCCCCCCCGCCTTCATAGAACTTGGAGAAGAACTCAACGACATGTAGCCTGAGCGAATGGATGGAGGGACTGAACATGGCAAGCATGATGTTCAGGGCATGGAGCAGAACCGCAACCATGATTCCCAGTACGAGCACTTCCATCTCTCCGCCAAGCCTGTTTGCTACCACGGCGAGTATCACTGATGCGAGCCCGATCGCCATCAGACGTGCATATGACATGATATTCCCGATTGTGCCCATCACCTCGATCGCACCAAGGGCTCCCCCCCCGTAGATGAGGAGGATCAGCGAGATGACCATGAGTATCACTGCCGGTAAAAAGAGTATGGCTGGAATGATACCGGCGGCGATGATCACGATGAGGAGTATCGAGGAGACCACGCCGATCATCCCACACTTTTCACAGAGATGTCTCCGGTTTTGCCTTACTACGGCATTGTAGGCCCCGATGAACAACCCGAGAAAGACATGGACGATCCCTATCCCAATGGTCAACAAAAGCAGGGGGATGATCGCTTCGACCCGGTTCCAGGTGATACCAAAGAGTTCAACCGGGTGGAGCAGCCCCAGGTGTTCTCCGAAATCTCCGAAGAATTCCCCGAAGAGATACCCGAATATGATCGTCGGGATGGCAGATATGGAAAGGATTGATGTGATCTGTCGGATCCAGAGTTCACTGCCCATTCGCCATCTGATGAGCTGCGCTACGAGAAGGATACACAGACCATATCCAATATCCCCCACGATAAGCCCGAAAAAGAGCGGGAAGAAGATCGCGATGATCGGGGTTGGATCAACCTCCATATACCGGGGCGGGCCCACCAGCTGCATGAAAAACTCGTATGGCCTCGCCCAGAACGGGTTGTCATAAAAGACCGGCGCTCTCTCCCAGGCGGCCGGTTCATCGGGAAGAACGGTGATGACAACCCGATCCCCGAATCGCTCTTTCAACTGTTTCCTGGTGTCAGGGAGGAATTTTTTGGGGATCCATCCCCTGACGAGAAAGGTGTAATCTGTCCTGACAAACCTGCTGTACGAACTGATCTCACAGAGCCGGTCCTCAAGGAGTTGTTCGATGTGCAGGAGTTCATCAAGGTGAACAGATGCCGAACGTTTAAACCGGGCGTCGATCCGTTCTATCTCTTCTGATGCTGCCCTGATATCCGCCTCAATCCTGGAACAGGCCTCTTCAAGCGGCATGTTAGCATACTCATCCGGGATCTTCACCTCGCTGACATTCTTGGCATAAAGAAACTCGTGTACCTGGCGTGAATACTTCCGGTTGAATATCGTGATGACCGCAAGACTCTTCTCGTCGAGATCAGCCGATACAAACTCGAACTGTCTTTTCGTTATGGATGAAATAAAGGGCCTGATGATCCCGAGGACATCCTCGTATTCTTTCTGGATAATGAGAATGGTAACTTCAAATCCTTCGAGTGCCGGGATCTGGCGCTCGAGCGGGGAGATCTTCCTGAGGATCTGTTTGTACCGTTCAAGGGTCTGGATCCGGAGGGTCAGGTCTCCTTTCCTTGTGGCACTTGTCCGCACTTCGTCATCAAGAGCACGAAAGGCTGTCTCTGCATACCTGATAAGATCCTCGTCAGCCATGACCGGTTCATGTTCCCGCTTCTCTTCCGTTCCTTTCGCCGGGGTAAACTCTTTGAGGATACTCACAAGGCCCCTGATCCGGATGAGGAGGTCCTGCATCTCTTCCGCTCCCGGATGTTCGATCCGGTAGACACCTGTTCCTGGGGGAACCTGTTCCACGGCGTCCACAAGATGAAGGCTCCCGGCCTGGTACAGCGTATCCACGATCTGCTGGTACTCATCCCGTGGCCCGATAACCAGGATATCCTTCATCTTCTGGAGCATTTTCTCACCCCCTGACCTGTCTGACGATCATCTCCACGACCCGTTCAAGGTTCTGCCTCCCGGTCTCCCGGATTGCCTGGATCTCATCCTCGCCTGATTTTCTGATGGCAGTGATCTCAATTTCCAGTTTTTTCCTCTCTTCTTCAACAAGACTGGCAGCTTCCCGTCTCCCGGTTTCTTCTGCCTCCTTCAGCATTGCAGAAGCCCTGACCCGGGCATCATGCACCAGATTCTCGGCTACCAGGCAGACCTGATCGCATGACTCCTTCAGTTCAGTCTCCTTGGCAGAGATGTCATCAAGAATAAAACGCCTCTCTTCCATCGGTATCACCTCTATAGGCCGTGTTTTTTCCGGAGCGTTCGGGTGAACCCCGTCTCTTCCTCTGCGGGTTCCGTTTTTTTCCGGCAGGGAGTGTTGGACCTGGCCTCTTCGATACGCTCTTCACATCGTCTGATGACAGTCTCACGAAGGTTGAGTATCTTTTTCAGGTCGGCCGGTCTCATGGCAGTTCCTATTGACCGTCAGTTGTCGTTCAACCAGATATCAATTTTGATCAACCAGCCTCTGAAATCCGAGATTCTCCCTGATCTTTTCTCTGCCAGATGGAGGGGTAGCGTGGTAAATATCCTGGATTTACCCAGAGATTTTAAAAAAAGGGTGAATATTCGAGGTTTCATAAAATTTTCCCCGCAAAACTGAGATTGATATCACAAGTTTCATATGCGTTCTGGTGCACCTTCCTTGATAGAAGGTGTGGTGTGATGCAGGTAGAAAACAAGAAAGAATGGATCCGGAATCTGCTGCAAACTGCAACGATAGGTCGTAAAATCCTGATAATCTCCATGGTACTGGTGATACTGCCGACCCTTGTCCTCGGGTACGTGGCATATACCAGTGCCTCATCGGTCATCAATGATGATATCGAGACGAATCTCAACCTCCAGGTGACCGATATCAAGGATACGACTGATTCGGTGTATACCCTTACCCAGAACAAGGTGAATGCAGACCTGAACGTGCTCAGGGAATTGTTCAAGCAAAAAGGAACCCCTTCCATATCTGATGGAAAACTGGTTCTTGGTGGAAATTACGTTGTTAACGACAACTTCGAGGTCGTGGACAATGTTCAGGGACTGGTTGGCGGGGCCGCAACCATCTTCCAGAAGCAGGGTGACAAGGCAGTCCGCATCTCCACGAATGTCATCGGGGAGGATGGCAAGCGTGCCGTCGGGACAACCGTCTCAGATGTGGTCTACGATGCGGTGATCAACAAGGGGCAGACCTACTATGGCCAGGCTCAGGTCGTTGGAAAACCGTATATCGCCGCATATGAACCTATCAAGGATGCATCCGGTGAAATCATCGGGATTCTTTTCGTCGGAGTCGACGAAGAGTCCACGCTCGGTGTCCTGAAAGAGCAGATCCGGGCAAAGAAGATCGGGCAGACCGGGTATGTGTATGTTCTTGATTCCGAGGGAAATACCATCTGTCACCCGACCAACGAAGGGAAAAATGATTCAGATCTTCCCTTCATCCAGCAGATCCTTGCACAAAAGGAAGGTATCGTTCGCTACTCCTACAATGGGGACGACAAGATAGCGGCAGTCACCTACTACGAGCCGCTTGACTGGTACATTATTGCAAACAGCCCGTTTAGTGACTTCACCGGCCCGATCACCCGGCTTGGTACGACCATCGTCATCGTGATGATCGTCAGCATCATCGGCGGGTGCCTTATTGCAATATTATTTGGCCGGTCGATTTCCCGGAGAATGAACGAGCTGGTCGGGCTTGCCCACCAGATCCGTGACGGGGATCTCTCCGTTGTAGTCGGAGATGACACCCAGAAGGACGAGATTGGCGTCCTGCGGCGGGCCTTCGGAGAGGTTGTGGATACGTTTGCGGCCTTCCGCGACGAGGTCAGATCGGTCAGTGTGTCAGCCGCACAGGGCCGCCTTGACGCGAGGGGAGATATGACCCGGTTCG
>CAZWTX010000008.1:81850-88155 GCA_964637135.1 uncultured Methanospirillum sp.
CCGGGCAGGGGCTGCGCGGTAAGCCGGGTGATTACGCCTCCATCGTGGAAGGGTTCAACGAGACGATTGATGCCATGGTGGTCCCTGTGCGGGAGGCAATGACCCTCTCCAAAAATTACGCAAACGGAGATTTCACGGCCAGGGTAAATCCAAACCTTTCACTGTCCGGAGAGTTTGTTACCTTTAAGGATGCCCTCAACACGATTGGTGAAGATGTCTCCAAGGCGCTTGTCGAAATTCAGCGTCAGGTTGGTGGTCTGAACAAGGATATGCAGGAGATATCCGAGTATGTCAACCGGGTTACCGAAGAGACAAAGGTAGCAGAGAAGAGCATCGCCGATGTTTCTGACGGTGTCGGCCAGGTCGCACAGATTGCCGGGGCCGTCAACAGCCTTGCAGACCAGAGTGGAAATACAACCCAGCAGATCCTCGCTGCAATGCAGGATCTCTCAACGACCGTCGCCTCGGTAGCCGCAAAGATGGAGCAGGTCAGTGTTCTTACGAACAACACGGAAGAACTCTCGTCCCGCGGGAAGGAGGTTGCCGGGCGGGCAGAAGCCGGAATGTCTACGATTCTCCAGTCGTCGAGTGAAATCGAACGGATGGTCCAGGATATCAGCACCCAGATGGTTGAGATCGGCCGGATCGTTGACATCATCAGTTCCATCGCAGAACAGACGAACCTGCTCGCATTAAATGCCG
The DNA here is from genome assembly GCA_964637135.1 of uncultured Methanospirillum sp. Classification (GTDB taxonomy): domain Archaea; phylum Halobacteriota; class Methanomicrobia; order Methanomicrobiales; family Methanospirillaceae; genus Methanospirillum. The sequence continues at coordinate 82,553 of CAZWTX010000008.1, forward strand.
CAATCGAAGCGGCACGCGCCGGTGATGCAGGTCTCGGGTTTGCCGTTGTCGCAGGCGAAGTGAAGGAACTGGCAAATGAGTCCCAGTCATCGGCTGAGAATATTGCGTCCATTATCCACGCACTCCAACAGAAGACCGGTACGATTACCAGCGCCGTACAGGGTTCACTGAGTGAGGTAAAATCCGGGAACGAAGCAGTTTCAGAGACTCTTGAGTTATTCAACGAGATCGTCGGCCATATTGCAGATATAAATCGGAACATGAACGAGGCAGCCGCTGCAAGCGAGGAGCAGGCAGCATCGGTTGAAGAGGTTACCGCAACCGTGAACGAGTTCAGTGACATGGTCGCAAAGACCGCGAAAGAGGCAGTCGGGCTGGCTGCAGCAAGCGAGGAGTCATCAGAAGCCGTGCACCAGATCGTCTCCATGGTTGGCCAGGTCAACGAATCGATGAGCGATATCGGAAAGACCATGGAAGCAGCCGAACGATCGGTCCGGTCAATCAACGGTGAGATGAGTAAATTCAAGTCCTGATAATTTTTCTCCGACACTCTATCTTTTTTGGACCTCTCTATAGTCCCCAGACTTTTCTAGGATCTTCACTATATTCTCGCTCCCTCATTACCTGTTGATGCGAATGTCGCAGACTGAATCTGGTTTTTCCATCTCCAGGATCATCATGCTGCTCCTGGCAGGTATCGTTACCACCCTGGCTCCCGCCGGGGTTCTGGCAGAAGAGACACTGAGTATCTCCGGGTCAACCACTGTTCTTCCCATCATCTCGGCCGAAGCTGAGGCGTTCATGGACAAGAACCCTGACGTGGATATCCAGGTCAGCGGGGGTGGTTCCGGCGCAGGAATCAAGGCAGTGAATGCCGGAACGGTTGACATCGGGATGTCTTCCCGGGCTTTGAAGGCAGAAGAAGAGGGTGGTCTGCTCCTGATCCCGGTTGCAAAGGACGGGATTGCCATCATCGTCAACACGGCAAATCCGCTCACCACGATCACCCTTCCTGACCTGAAGAAGATCTACACCGGCGAGATCACCGGGTGGCAGGATCTTGACGGCGAGACCGGGAAGATCGAGGTTGTCGGGCGTGACAGTGCATCAGGCACGAGAGAATTCTTCTTTGAAAAGGTCCTTGATAAAGAGGATTTCACGAAGTTTATGCTTGAAAAGAACTCAAACGGGGCTGTTCAGCAGTATGTGAGCCAGACACCGGCAGCAATCGGGTATGTCGGCATGGGTTTCGAGGAGGGCGTCAAGGTCATTCCGATCACCATTGACGGAAAGGAGACCGTCGCCTCCGTCCAGACCGTAAAGTCCGGGGCATACCCGCTCTCACGTGAACTCTACCTCGTCACCAGTGGAGAGGCAAAAGGACATGCGAAAGAATTCATAGACTTTGTCCTCAGTGCCGAAGGGCAGAAGATTGCTGAGGAAGCAGGGTTTGTCGCCCTGAAGTAAAAAAACCGTTGAGGAGCACTTACCCCGGGGGAGATTCCCTCCCCTGCTTCCGGTATCACTGTTCCGTTGGGATCAACACCCGTTTTTTTCTCAGCCTGTTTTCCCCATTGTACAAAAGGGATAAACAATGAGTTTTTTCTCCGAAAACCCGTTATCCGGCAGGAGTTCCGAAGGTCTGCGCCGTGCACTATATGTGAACCGGGGAGAAACCTGTACCTCTATGTTTGCACAACGGCTCGATAATCTTCCTCCCTATCTGTTCGCCCGTATCGATGAGATGAAGGCGAAGAAACGGGCCGCAGGCGTTGACGTGATCGATCTCGGAGTGGGTGATCCGGATCTCGCAACCCCTCCCCATATTGTCCAGGCGCTGAACAACGCGGCGACTGACCCGGAGAATCATCACTATCCCTCCTATCTTGGAATGAAGGCCTACCGGGAGGCGGTTGCCACCTGGTATTCCCGCCGGTTCGGGGTCAGTCTGGATCCTGATTCCGAGATCATCTCCCTGATGGGGTCGAAGGATGGTGTTGCCCATATCCCCGAGGTGCTGGTCAACCCGGGGGATTATGTCCTCGCCCCGAGTCCGGGGTACCCGGTCTACAGCACGGGAGCACTCTTCGCCGAAGGAAAAGTGCATGAGATGCCCCTTCTCCGCGAGAACGAATTTTTACCCGTACTCGACGATATTCCACGGGATGTCGCGAAACAGGCAAAAATCCTCTGGATTAATTACCCGAATAACCCGACTTCCGCAATTGCCCCCCCGAAGTTTTACGACGAGGTCGTCTCTTTTGCCAGGGAACATGGAATCGTGGTTGTCTCAGATAATGCCTACTCGGAGATCTCCTTTGACGGATACAAGGCTCCGTCCTTCCTTCAGACCGACGGGGCAGGCGAGGTGGGTATCGAGATGCACTCCCTTTCCAAGACCTACAATATGACCGGGTGGCGGATCGGGATGGCGGCTGGCAACAGCGAGGTGATCCGGGGACTTGGCATCGTGAAGACGAATATCGATTCTGGAACATTCAACCCGGTTCAATATGCTGGAATTACTGCCCTGACCGGACCGCAGGACTGTGTGGCTGATGCCTGCCGGATCTACCAGGAACGACGGGATGTCCTGGTAAACGGCCTGAAAAATCTTGGATTTGAGATTGATCTCCCGAAAGCCACATTCTATGTCTGGCTGAAAGTCGCTGACAGTATGGCCTTTGCTGCGAAGATGCTTGACGAGGCCGGGATCGTCGTGACACCCGGTGTCGGATTCGGCCGTTCCGGAGACGGGTACGTACGATTTGCAATAACCCGCTCGGTGGACCGGATCCGCGAGGCGCTTGACCGGATGGGTGAGTTGTCATGGTAGTGCTTCCTTCCCACCTGACAATCCGGAACGGGCATCTCTGGATCGGGGAATGTGATGCGGTTGAGCTTGCATTCCGGTATGGATCGCCATTGTATGTCACCGACCAGAATCGGATCTGTGCAAACTATGCCGGGTACCACAAGAGCCTTACTGCAAGGTACCCGCATACCAGGATCCTCTACGCGGCAAAGGCAAATGGAAACCCAGTTATCCTGAAAATTCTTTCCCGCGCAGGAGCCGGGGCGGATGTCTTCTCCTCCGGAGAACTGTATATCGCCCTTTCTGCTGGTATGAGTCCTGAACAGCTTCTTTTCAACGGCAGCTCCAAGACAGAGGCGGATCACCGCCTTGCCGTTGAGAAAGGGGTCCGTGTCTCACTCGATTCACTCGACGAACTAGCCCAGTTGGACCGGATCGCCGGGGAAGCCGGAAAGAAGGTTGAGATTTCGTTCCGTGTCAATCCGGCCATCGAGGTACCGACCCATCCCAAGATCGCAACCGGGCTTGCCACCTCGAAGTTCGGAATCCCGGCAGACCGGATTGAGGAGGCCTATGGAGCAGCCCTAGCCTGCAGGAACGTTACCCCGGTCGGGATACACTGTCATATCGGCTCCCAGATCCTTGATATCGAGCCGTTCAGGAAAGAAGCAGAGGTGCTCATGGAGGTCATGGCAGCCCTTCATGCCATGGGGGTAAAGTTCAGGTTCGTGGACCTCGGCGGAGGGCTCGGGGTTTCCTACCACCATGCGGATGGCGAGGTCGCCCCTTCTTTTGAAGCATATGCGGATACCGTCATCCCGGTCTGTACCCGTATGTTTGAACGGCTTTCCATAACACCGGAGATCTGGATCGAACCGGGACGATCACTGGTCTGCGATTCTACCATCCTGCTCACCCGGGTCAACTCGGTGAAACAGGCACACAAGACCTTTGTGAATGTTGATGCCGGATTCAACCTCCTCATCAGGCCGGCCATGTATGATTCGTATCACGAGGTTCTTGTTGCGAACCGTGCAGATGCCCCATCTGCCGGAACCTGTACCGTCACCGGCCCTATTTGTGAAACGGGGGACATTATCGCTGCCGATCGGCTGCTTCCCGTGGTGGAGGCCGGTGATCTGATTGCGGTTCTCGATGCCGGTGCGTACGGGTACGCGATGGCCTCCCAGTACAACGGGCGTGGCCGGTGTGCCGAGGTCCTGGTAAACGGCACCGAATCGGCCCTGATGCGGCGTGCGGAGACCATAGAAGACCTGCTTGCGGCAGTTGTCACCCCGCCCTGGCTGAAATGAAGGAGCGGTGATCCGGTGGTCAGGTACCATTATGCTCTGGTTGATGACCTGATCAGCCGTGAAGAGTTTGATCGTCGGATCGAACAGAAGATTGCAGAGTGCGGAAATCTGGCCGATGAGGTTGCCGCAGCCCTCCTCGTCGTCCGTGATCTCGGGCGTTCGCACGTGAAGATCCGCCAGCTCAGGGGGAAATCCTCCCTCTTCTGTTTTTATGCAAAGATTATCGCGTTCTCCGGGGTGAAGGAGTTTGACCGGGAAGGAGGGGAGAAGGGACTTGTTGCCCGTCTGACCGTTGCTGACGAGACTGGGCAGGTTGATCTTGTCTTCTGGGATGAACAGGCGGCGGCCCTTGAGGAGACGTTCACCATCAGCGATGTCGTTGAGGTGATCGGGAGGCACGGGAGGAATCCGCGTGAGATAATGCCGCTTAATCTCCGGATAACGACCTGCGAGATCGCCTGTGATATGATTCCAAAGGAACGGAAATCACCGGAACGGAGAGATATTGTCATTCTTATCATCAGCCTGCAGGATCCGCGACCCTACACACGCCGTGACGGAACGTCGGGTGAGATGATTGCCGGCATCGCGGGGGATAATGCCGGGACAGGACGGCTTCTCTCCTGGAATGCATCACTCCTTACCGGCGTGAAACCGGGTATGGCGTTCAGGGCAGAAGGAGCGATCGAGAAGGAGGGTGACTATGGCGGCCGTGAGTTTGTCTTCGATGAAGAAACGGTTCTCTCCCCGGCTGACGTTCCTCCCGAAGTTCCGATGACACCGATCAGCGATATACTCCCTGACCAGACCGTTTCAGTTGCCGGGACCCTCATGCGGATTGCCCCGGCAAAACAGTTCACCCGTCGTGACGGCTCTGCCTCCTGGGTGAGAAACCTCCGGATATCTGATGGAACGGCGGATGTCGCGCTTGTTCTCTGGGATGCCGATGCCAGGAGGCCACTCTTGGAGGGTGAAGAGATCCGGGTGTATCATGCCCTCGCAAAGATCGGGAGATCAGGTGATATCGAGATCTCGGTCGGTCGCGGGAGTTGTCTGCTCATAGTACCCCACGGAGCAGCACGGGCGGTCACGGTTGACGGAACCATACTTCATCTTCCTGATGGTATCCGGGTTGACAATGGACGGGAGGCCTATCTTGTTGAGACCTCCCTTCCCCATGGAACCCTGGTGAGAATTCACGGATCGGTGCATGGTATCCGTCTCTTCCCTGAAAGTGAAGAAGTGCTTGAATTGTCGGCCGATGAGATAAAAAAGCGATTGGTTCGGTTTAAGTCATCCCTGGAATAGCCCGGTTTTCACTTTCACCCTGCAAATTTTAGCCTTATATAGGGTTTCTGCTGACGATAGTGTGAGGCATAGAACATTATGGCAGCAGAAGCATACAAAATTGAGGACATTCCTGGTGTCGGTCCGACCACCGCAGAGAAGCTCCGCGAAGCAGGATACGAGACAGT
>CAZWTX010000009.1:0-80010 GCA_964637135.1 uncultured Methanospirillum sp.
ATCGCCTTTTCGAGCTGCTCGTTGAGAAAATACAATTTATCCTGAGCTTTTTCAAGCTCGGAATTTTTTTTAACGGCGGTTTCGTATGTCGAGAGAAGAATATTCAGCACCTGCTTTCTGCTCGCATATATGGTGTGTGAACCATCGCAGGCCATGACTGATATCGCTCCCGTTTCGGGGGGACAGGGAAAAGAAGAATTGCCATGGAGCGTGCGTTCGATCCGGTTTATCACACAATCCGGTTCAAACGGCTTGATGATGAAATTATCTGCGCCCGCTTCGAGACCCTTCATCACATCAACCGGATCACAGAGCTGTGTTACGAGGATAACCGGAATGTGGGATGTCCCGGGATTTTTCTTAATCCACCGGCACAACGCATACCCATCCATTTCAGGCATGATGATATCAGTCAGAACCAGGGAGGGAGGATACCTCCCGATAGCCTGAATCGCATCTTTGCCATCTGATGCGATAGAGACCTCATAATCTGCCCGTTCAAGGATTTTTTTCAGGTACTCTGCCTGTGTACGGTTATCCTCAACGATGAGGAGGGGGTGAGCATGAGCCCTCTGGGTATTCGCAGCATCACAGTCCATTATAAGAATGTAACCGGATTATCTGGCCGCAACATCCTGCATACCGGGTTTATGACAGGAGGTTGCGCACCACACGGAGTAAGGAACTTTTCTCATAACTACTTTTAATAATGTATGCATTTGCACCAACGTTTCTGCCATGTTCGCGATCTTCAGGTGAATCAAGGGCGGTGACCAGAACCACCGGCAGGCTGCGGAGATGATCATCCTCGCGGATCCGGGTTGTCAGGGTGAACCCGCTCATCCGGGGCATATCCACGTCAGACACGACGAGGTGGACAGATACCGCCCTCAGGATGGCTAGCGCTTCGACACCGTCGGCTGCCGACTCAACCGTGTAACCGGCCTGTTCGAGCGTACGCTTGATCAGGGTCCGGGACGTGACCGAATCATCGGCTACCAGGATTCGTTTCTTCCCGGCGGTATTCTCGGGAAGGGTCATTTCGGGGAGGTATCCGTACAGGGCTCCCTGAATCAGTTCTATCGGATCAAGGACAAGGGCTACCTTCCCGTCGGAAAGAATAACCGCCCCGGTGATCTTCTTGACCCGTTTCAGTTGGATCCCGAGCGACCGGACGACAATCTCCTGGACGCGAATGATCTCGTCGATGATACAGGCGATCTGTCCGGCTCCATACGCAAGAATGATCACCGGGACCGGTTCACCGGTATCGCCGAGAGGACGATCATCCCTGATCCCAAGGGCACTCGTCAGCCGTATTGCCTCAATCCGGTCATTGTCATATGTGATCCACCACCCATCCTCCGTCTGCTCGATCAGTTCGGGCATTACCCTGATAACCTGCCGGATCTGCTGAACCGGGAAAACATACAGGGACCCGGCCGACTGGACAAGGAGACCTTTTAACGTTGCCATCCGGAGCGGAAGGATGAGAGAAAACCGGGTTCCGACTCCTTTTTTCGATGAGACCCGGATCTCCCCGCCAAGACGGGTCACCGTGTCCTCGACAATGGCAAGTCCGAGACCGCGTCCGGAGAGATCCGTGATGACCGGACTCGTAGAGAGTCCTGATTTGAAGATCATCCAGATGATCTCCTCATCGGTGATATGTTCCTGCTCGCCAGGAGAGATCAGTCCTTTTTCGATGACAGTTGCCCTGACCCGGGAGTAATCAATCCCCCCTCCGTCATCCATGATCTCTATCGCTACCTTGCTTCCGGAATGAGGGGTGATTTTTATGCTGATCGTGCCACGGGGAGGTTTGTTCCGGTCTTTCCTCAGATCGGGATATTCTATCCCGTGGTCAATACTGTTGTGGAGGAGATGGATCAGAGGGACACGGATGACTTCGAGGATTCTCCGGTCCATCTCAAGGTCACCCCCTTCAACCGTCAGTTCTGCAAGTTTTCCAAGGCTCCGGGCATTTTCCTTCACGTGGGTTGAGAAGGAAGATATCATGCCAGAGACCGGAACGAGAACGGCATCATGGATCAGGCCGGATATCTCCATGCTGCTTGATTCAAGGGCAAGCCGGTCTACTTCAGTGGCCCTGATATGGGTTGCGAGGTCATGCTGGAGATTCGTGACAAATTCACGATCATACTTGAGAAAATCAACAATTCTCTCAAGTAACATAAGTATTTCAGGAGGAAGTGCACTCTTTTCAGTGCCTGACAGCACCTCCCGAATCAGGTGAAGATCATTGAACACAAGGGAATGGTTCCATCTCCACAGGGAGAACCGGTTCAGAATTTCTTCAAGCTCCTGCATCCGCTGGGATATGAACAGCCGGGTGGAGAGCAGATCCTCTGATTCGGTGATCAGACGGTCAAGTTTGTGGGCAGAAATACGGACGGTATTCCGATCTTTCTGGTTCCTGTCAGACACATCCCCGGCCGGGTACGCTACATCCAGGTCAGGTTCATACCTGCCGCCGGTGGTATCCGGGGATACCCTCCCCGCCGGTGACGCCTGCTCCCTGCCGTTCATGGACGGTACCGGAACGCCCGGGTCAATCAGTCCGGATGGGGCGCCAGAATCGCTGATATACAATTCACGCAGCCGAAGGGCTATCTCTCCCGGACTTATCTCCCCGGCAGGATGTTCCGAGAGGATATCCCTGATAACCGCGATAGCAGTGTGAAAGAGATCATATGCCGGTGCATCCGGCTCGAATGCACCTTTCTTCATCAGGGAAAAGACATTTTCCAGGTTCAGGCACACCGTCTCGATCTCACGGAACCTTACCGCTCGTGCCGCTCCTTTGAGGCTGTGAGTCTGCCTGAATACATTCTCAACGATTTCAGGACAGAGGACACTGCCACCCTCCTCAAGTTTCAGGAGTCCGCCGGCAATCTCAGTCAGTAAATCCTCGGCATCCTCCCTGAACGTGGCGAGAAGACTCTCAAAAAACTCATCATCAGGGGTTGACATGGCCCTATACGCGGTACTGTTCTGTTATCTTCTTCAGCCTGACACCGAGAGCGTGGAGATCTTCGGCAGTTTTCTCAGCTTTACGGGTAGTCTCAAGGTTTTTCTGCGTGGCGTCGCGTATATTCTCCATCGCCAGGGATATCTGGTCCATCCCGGAGACCTGCTCATGGATAGAGGAAGTAATCTCAATCGCAGCATGGGAAGAGTCTTCGATTGACCGTGCCAGCACCTTGATTGCCTCACGGGCATTACTGGTAAGCCTTACCGCATCTGCGACGGTATTCGTTCCTTTTTCCGTAGAACTCACCGCAGAGGAGACGCCCCGCTGGATATCCATCAGGAGCATCCTGATATTCGAGGTGGCCTGTTTGGACTGCTGGGCGAGGTTATGAATCTCGTTTGCTACCACGGCAAATCCTTTTCCGAAATCACCGGCCTTTGCTGCCTCGATGGAGGCATTCACTGCAAGGAGGTTTGACTGTTCGGAGATATCAGTCACGGTGGCAATGATCTCCCCGATGGCCTGACTCTGTTCTGAGAGTTTAACAACGTTCATGCCGATGAGATCCATCTGTCTCTGGATATGGTGCATCCCGTCAAGAATCTCCTGGACGGATTTCTGACCGTCTTCAGATACCTCGATGGCCTTCATCGCCTTTTCAGAAACCGCCTTTGTCTTAAGGTTGACAATGTCCGTCTTTTTCCTGACATCCTCGACCGTATCCCTCGTATCGTTGACCACTACGGCCGTTTCAGAACTGGCAGAGGATAACTTGGTCGTGACCGTGAGGATCTCGGTGGACGCTGAAGAGAGAACCGAAACTCCTTCATACAACTCTTCAGTGATGAGTTTCATCAGCCGGGACAGTTCGATCCCGATGGTGTTCAGGGCATCGCGGTATGCCACGAACTCGCCGTCAACCGGTATATTCTCGTCAAACCGGGCGGTAAAATCACCTGCAGCATAGTACCGGGCAAGCCGCATCGCTTCGTTCATCGGCACCGTGATCGTCTCAAGAGTCTTGTTAAAGCCGGCAATGATCATCCGGTACCCGCCATGGAAGGCTGTTTCGTTTCCCCGAACCGAGAGATCGCCGGTTCTCGCTGCATCGGTGAGCTTGATCGTCTCCTTATGGAGATGGTCAAGCGACTGGACCATCATCTGGAGGGCCGGCCGGATTTCGTCACGATCATCGACCAGCTCGGAAAAATGCTGAATATACTCACCGTTTGCGATCTTCTTGATGTTGCCCACAACATTGATCTGCAGATCGTCTGCAAACTCATCCATCGTCGCGGCCATTGTTCCGATCTCATCCCCCCGGTAGATATTAAGCCGGGCAGAGAGGTGGCCGTGTCTGAGCTCCTTGATCATGACCACCACCTGCTGAAGCGGGCCGGCGATGGATTGGCCAAATATGATGGCTATTACGGAGCCAATCACGATTGAACCGATCACGAGTGCGAAGATGGTATTGCGGAGGGTGTCTATCGGGCCGGTAAAATCAGAAACATCTGCACGGGATACGATGTACCAGTCAAGCGGTTCGTAATAGGTGTATGCATCAATGACGTTTGTTCCGTCTGCCACGTGGGGGATGGAGCCTTCCTTGTTCTCGAACATCTCCTGGACAAATGGCTGGTCACTCCAGTTTTCTCCGTTTGCAGTCGGGTGAACCAGGACATTCCCGCTTCCGTCGATGACATACATGTACCCGTGCTTTCCGACAACCGTCTCCTTGATACTATTCTTTACGACATCAAGGGTCTCCTGTTCCTCGGTCCCGACAAAGAGTACGCCGATTATCTTTCCGTTCGGATCCTTGATCGGTTCATATGCGGTCACATAGCTCTTCCCGAAGAGATCCCGCTTGCCGTAATACGTCACCCCCTGTTCTACTGCGACCTCGTAGACATTATCCGTCAGATGGGTACCGACTGCCCGCTGCCCGTCGGTTCCGATCACATTTGTCGATATCCGAACGGCATAGCTGTTATTGAACACCTGAAAAACCGTGGCAGCTCCGCCGACGAGGGTCTGCACCTCATCGACGATGAGAAAATTATCATTGACCGTATACTGGCTCCCGTCAGGGCCGGTCAGGACCATTTTGTCTTTTACGATGGAAGGATCGCCTTTTGAGTAAAATATTTTTTTCAGGACATTCAGGTCGCTGTTTACCTTGTTCCGGGTCAGCTTGTAGACATCGTTGGTCCACCCCTTCATGTCCTTTACCTGGGTTTCAAGGAGGATGTCGATCTGTTCGTTGATGACGCTGCTAGAACTGGTATATGCCACCAGGCCGAGCATGAGCGTTGGGATGATTGCGAGAAAGAGACAGATGACGAGAATCTTGGTCCCGACTTTCATATTTGAAAAGACTGACATACCGGTATCCCCTTGTATACACACTCAGGATTGCTGCTCCATGGTACGGGTTCTGAGTGGCAGATATTGCATAGCAACGCTCATAAAATATCTGATACGGTAAAATCCTGTCCCATGCTCTCTTCGGTATCCTGTATGATCATACCCGGATCAGAAAGCAGGATTTCCGCATTGATCAGCTGAAATGATTCATCTGTAACCGGCAGGAGAAACCGGGACCCGCCGTGGATGTCTCCGGGGGATCCAATCTGGTCCGGACTGATCTGCCAAACCTCGCTGATCTGGTCAGCCAGGATGCCAAAGGTAACTGTGTTATTCGATATCACGATTACCTGGTTGAAATCAGTCAGTCCAGTTCCGGAGAGCTGAAGCAGTTCGCGCAGGTCCACGAGGGAGATGATTTCACCCCTGACCGGGCAGATCCCTGCGATGAAATCCGGGGTTCCCGGAACCGGGGTGATTTCCCGGGTCAGGATGACTTCCCGGATAAACCGCATCTCGATCGCATATTTCTGGTACTGCAGGGAGAACCTCAGCACCGGAATGCGTGCCGGCTCTTCGTGAGCATCCGCCAGGATGGAGAGATCCTCGGCCCGGTTGATGAGTTGGGATGCAACCGGGTCCGATGCTGCCGGGTGAGCGAGTACTTCCTCAGGCTGCACGATCCCGCCTGCTGACAGATCCTGGGACGCAAGCAGACGTTCAAGATCCTCGATAATTAGGAATCCGTCATCGGAGATGATCATCCCCGGGGGGGTGAGCGGGGCCTGGGCCGGTTGGTCATCAGGATCGGGTTCGGGGGGGAAAAGGCTGATGTCATCGACCCAGAGGGCGATATCCCCCCGCTCTGACCGGGCAATAATCAGGTTGTCATCCGGCCGGGGGGCCTGCCATATACCCCCAAGGATCGATCCCAACGGGTAGACGGGTATAGGGGTTCCATGAAAATTAATCGTCCAGAACGGTCGGGAGCCATCGTCAGGAGGGATCATGGCAACCATGCGGATCATGCAGACCGCTTTCTGAAAGGGGAGAGCTCCCGTTATCCCGTTCACCCTGAAATACAAGAAATTGTGCATGATTTCCCCGTGAGTATCATGCATTAGGTCGTGATCAGGTATAAGATACCGGGATCCATGGGGACAAAGATTTCCAGATTACACGGCGATACCGGTGCCGATGAGCGCCAGCTGGAGGATTATCAGGAGCGGGATGGCAATGGTAAAGAGGTTTTTTTGTGTCTTATGCCTGAATATCTGCATTCCGGCATACGCTCCGAACGGTCCGGCAATGGAGATGAGGAGGAGGTTTTTTTCCGAAATCCGCCAGAGACCTGCTTTCGCCTGCTGCTTATCGTACCCGAACATCAGAAACGAAGAGAGGTTGAGAAGCAGAATCGCGGGGAGGAGGAAACCGGCAGGGATCATGTTCCCAGTTGTGGGAACGGGGAGTATATGCCGGTTATGCAGGTCAGTTGTGCATGCCGGTGAGATTCCCTTGTCCGGTCCAGATCAGATCCTGCAGGCTGACTGGAACCGTGAACGGATCGCTTCGGGAGAGAGAGGAATATTCGGGGCAGGTGAATTTCCCGGCTTTAATACGACGTGAATGAACCACGGTCCCTCCTCCTGGGTCTGTCCGAGCGCCCGTTCCAGTTCATCCGGGGTGTGAACCTTCACCGTCCGGGATATCCCGGATGCCTGTGCCAGAAGTTCGAGGTCCACCCCGGCATACGCCGGCGAGCACTGGTTGCCGGTGCTCCCGTATACCCCGTTATCAAGCCCGATGATCACGAGGTTTTCAGGACAGACCTGTGACACGGTCGCAAGCACGGCGGTTCCAAGCAGGCTTCCATCCCCGTCGAGGACCAGAACCCGTTTTTTTGTTCCGAGGGCGATACCAAGACCGATCGGGGTGGCCTGCGTGTACGACCCGAGCATATAGAAATTCCCGTCGCGATCAGCAGCAGCGTGGAGTTCTTTAGACGGAACCCCGAGATTGGTAACCACGAGATCATCCGAGAGTTGATCCCCGATCACCCGGATGGCATCAGCCCGCTGCATGACCGGTACACGGAATTCCCTCCGGTAATCCAGCCTGACAACCCGTTCCCGGGAAGCCATGTCCGTTCCTGTCCCATTGGCGGCCCCTTCCCAGACCTTTGGCGAGACAAGAATCACATGCGGACGGGAACGGGCATATGCATCATCAATCGCCTCACCTATCCGGGCAATCTCATCACTCTCATGAATGATGGTACAGGCCACCTGGTACAATGCAAGAAGTTCAGGAATGTGGCGGTTAAATTGAACCTGTGCAACGATCTGCTCGTTATAATATCCCCGCCAGCTTGCGAGGATCACAAGGGGAAGCTCATACAGACAGGGAAGGGTCATGAGGGCATTGAGGGAATTTCCAAGCCCCGAACTCTGCATCTGCAGGATACACCGCGTTCCGGCAAGGGCAAGACCGGAACAGATTCCTATCCCGTCCTCTTCCCGGGAGATGGGAATGTAGATAAAATCCTGTTCCAACAGAGCACAGAGATCCTTTGTCCGATCACAGGGAAGAGAGATCACATGGCGGATCCCCGCCGAACGGATAATGTCGGCAACCTCTCTCTCATGCATACCGGCTCACCCATCCAGTGACCAGAACAATCACTTCTGATTCAGAATAATCCTTTTCAAGGACGATATCAGGTTTTTTCACGATACGATCCCGCACCAGGCGATATCCTCCGCCGGTAATACTTAACAGGACACAGTCATCTCTCATAATCGTTCCTTCATGCACGGCGTTGATTAATCCAGCCACAGCAACGGCAGCTGCCGGATCAGGATCAATCCCTTCTGTCTCTTCGATGAGAGCGGATGCCCTGATAGCATCTGTTGTTGTCGCACTGCCCATCCGGCCATGGGTAGCCTCAAGGGCATCGGCGACTCCTCCTGCTACCGCATACGGGGGAGAACGGTTGGTCAGGACATCGGCAAAAACAGCCGTGATCGAGCGTTCCGGATCAGGCATGTCTTCGTCAGGGATGAGAGTATGCCTCCCCTGCTGCCAGGCATTGACCATCGGAATGAACGGCTGATTCTGGACGAGGTACAGCCGGGGGAGGGTGTTGCCCCACCTACCATCGGCACAGAGACGAATCCCTGCTTCCCAGGCCGCTATCCCCCCAGTGCCACTTCCGACTCCTTGGACATACCAGTCAGGGATCCGCCCGATTGTTCGTGTTCCTTCAAGGACCACGACTCCCATTCCGTCTCTCCGGGCGATATTTTTTGCCCCGCCTTCGGAGACCACCCCGGGGATGGTCGAGAGAAGCGAGCCCAGATGGATTGCATCCGTATAATCACCATCCACCGTGACCAGAAGGAGCTGTTCTGCCGGCCGGGTGGTACTGATCCGGGATTGTGCTCCTGCCGGTACCACGATGATGACCGGCTGGCCGGTCTCAGAAGAGACCTGCGCAAAGGCACGGGCGGTATTCCCAGCCGATGCAACCACGATAATCCCGCCACCATGTTCCCTGAGCCGAACCACCGTTGGATAAGCCTCAAATTCCTTAAATGATCCGCTCGTGACGTATGCACCCCGTGCCGGCCAGTACCCTGAAAAGACGATCCAGAGATTGGTCAGTCCGATTGCCTCCGCAAGACCCACACTCCGGTAACAAACCGGGGCGGCATCGGTGGGCAGTGTTCCTCCGGCCGGGAGCCAGTCTTTGTACCGGAAGAGGCCGGGTGCATCCCGCACCTGGAGCCGGACGGCATCGTACACTGACCTGAGCAATCCGTTGCATCCGGACGGGCAGGAGAGAAGATAGTGGTCATCCTCGTATATCCTGCCACAGACCGGGCAGGCGAGCCGGTAATGAGTCGTCATCAGATACCCATCTCCTGATAAAAAATTTTCTCCCGCATCAGGTCGCAGAGGTGTTCCGCCCTCCGGCGATCTGACTGCCTGAGACGTACCGGAAGCGTCCGGTCACCGACCGGGAGTGAACCGAGTGTTCCCGTATAACATCCTCCCGGGCATACCGCAATACAGGTACCGCATACAAAACAGGCGTTCTGATCGATGCGCCGGTCATGAATTGCATGAACCGGGCAGGTCACCGCTGCCCTGCACGGTGAACATTCCAGACAGGATTCTGCCACGTACCGGACTGACCGGGAGGTGGCCTGCCATACCCTGCCATAATGACTCATCCCGATCTCCTGCCGGTCAGAGAGATCCACCACTGGAAGCGGGATGTCAGGATCCCGGACGAGGAGTGGGAGAAGAGCGGCTTCATCGAGGACCGGGATCGCGGTTGCGATACTCGTAATGCATTCCGGTCCGGCAGAGGTTTTAAAGCCCCCGCAGAAGTAAGGATCCATCCCTGACATCTCCCCGTGGACGGCAATATTCGGCCGTACCGCACTGCTCCGGGTTCCGGTTCCGATGACAAATCCGGGTCCGCCATTCAGGAGGACCGGCGTTCCCGGCCTGATAAACCGCAGGGAGGGATCGTTCTCCAGCGGGTTTATCTCACCGCACCCGGAGACTGTCACCTCTGAGAGGTCTCCGTTCAGGGGGGTTACGGAGAAAATCGTCTCTTTGGCGGTCCGGGAGGAATTCGTGACGGCGGTATAATTTTTAAACGCACTCCGCGTGGTAAACAGGCGGGCATGAGGAATATCAGAGCCCGGAATAGATGATTCATATGTTTTCCCTTCGGCAGAGACCGATATCGCTATCTCACGGCCGGCGATGATATCCTGGATCAGGTCTCCTCCCCCGTATTCCCGCGAAGCATGGGCAGTCCCGTACACGATGAGATCCACGAGGCCAAGCCGCTCGTTTGGACAGGGACCGGGGAGTGCAGGCACCCCGTTCAGGGTGATGGTATCGGCCCGGAGAAAAGTTCCGGGAGGCGCTACCGGGACGGTCAGGACCGCATATGTTCCCGACATCACCCCGCAGGTACCACAGGTAACGACATCCACACAGCCCCGTACCTCTTCACCCTGTTCAACCCGTTTCTTCAGCTCGGCGGCGGTGAGGATGGTTGCCGACCCGTCCGCGATCCGTTTCCTGATCTCGTCAATGGTGTTCATAACAGGCGAATATCCTCCACTCTCACCCGCAGGCCGTCTCTGGTCAGGGCAACCAGGTTCACCACCCCGGTATGATTCAGATTCATCATGCAGAACCCGGGAAGAAACCGCATCCGCTTCCCGAATTCGGGAGGATGGTTCACCATCTCTGCAATCCCTTCAAATCCTATCATGTGGTAGGCCTCAAGATCCTTTACCTCTGCTCCCCGGGAACAGGCCGGGCCGACAACATGACAGGTGATCAGCCCGGATACCATGCTGACAGAGAGGACTTTCAGGACATGCTGGACCGGGCATCCGGCTCCTGCCGGTCTGCCGGTCAGGATATCACCGGGGACGATATTCATCCGTTCCACCATGTCAGGGCGGAATGGCAGGATGATCTTATGTGCGGAAATCTCACCCGGGAACGGATGCAGGATGAAATCAGGAGCCCCGCCAAAGATATCCACCGGACAGCCGGAAGATTCCGGTGCAGGATGATCGGCGGAACCGGAACCGGTCCCATAATACGGACAGGCGGAAAGCGCCAGCCTGCCTGCATGCACCAGTTCCATAAACCCGTCGCATTCCCGGCATCCGCATGCCCCGCAGTTCTTCCCGGGCGGCTCCCATGATTCGGCCCCAGACATTATTCACCCCGGTAAAAGAGGTCGGGTGCATCAAGACGCCTAAGGACGCCAAAATGATTCTTCCATCCGATCGTGGTCTTCCCGATGCAGACCGTGCAGACACCGAGGGGAGGGATACCCCTGAGGGTGATGGCCGAGGGATCGGTTATGTGGGGCGCATCCAGGATCATCTGGGTTAAAAACCGCATCCCGCTTCCCTGAAGTGCATTCGTCTCGACGATATCGATGTCATGGCGGATCTGCCTGATCCGCTCGCGGAAAACTTCTTTTTCTGCCTGAGAAACGAGATCGATCCTCGTCACCACGGCAATATCGGTAAGGGCGATCATCGGGGCCATTTTTGCCGGTGAATGAATTCCGGAGATGGCCGAGAGAACAACGATCCCGAGTGACTGGGTGGTATAGGGGGTACAGCGGAGACATAACCCCGCACTTTCGACGATGAGGAAATCCGCATTTTCAGATTCTGCCCAGTCGATCGCTTCGTCAAGGACCATGATACCAGCATGGTCAGGACAGAGATCTCCTGAATACACCTTCCTTGTTGGAATCCCGAACTCTTCTTTCAGTTCTTCGTCTTCTGTCGCGCTGACCACGTCAATCTTGAGGTACGCAGGCTTTTTCCCGGGAAGTGAACGGATAACCTGCCTGATGACAGCCGTTTTTCCTGATGACGGGGGACCTGCAACGGTGATCAGGTTCATGAACGGTTCAGGCTCCCACCGGCGATATGATCAATTCCCCGGCCCGGATACGTTCTCTCATCAGGGAGATTGCCGTGTTACAGGAAACCATCTGGGTGATCGCTTCTTGCTCACTTCCATCCGGAATGATGACCTTCACCACGGCTCCGTTCCGCATGACGATCCGCCGGTCTGAAAGAAGCGATACGAGGGGATCGTGTGTTACAAACAGGAGTGCCTTGTTATGGCTCTTTAGTGCATCAATAACCCGTTCTTTGAAGATACCGGCATTTTCCACTTCATCAAGGAGGATTATCGGGGTATCGGAGATAAGGATGGCATCGGCGACCATGAGGGCACGGGTCTGGCCACCCGAAAGCTGGGTCATCCGGCACCGGTCTGATACCGGTTCACCGGTAAACTGGTTTGCAAGGGTGATCGTCTCTTCCGTCAGGGTACGGTCCTCCATCCCGCGTGACTGCATATGCATGAGGAGGAAATCCTCAACCGTGAGGTCGCAGAGACACCGGTTATTCTGTGTGATGAGGGCTACCGGTTTCTTCGCCGGATCACGGATGAAACATTCCGGGGGATCCCTGCCGTTCACCAGGATCCGGCGATGAGTGACAGTGTCTCCGGAAGCGAATATCTCGATATCGTTGATGAATGCACTCTTTCCCGAACCGGTCGGACCGACAATCGAGAGGGTATCTCCCGGACGGATCCGGATTGATCCGAATCCTTCAGTCATTCCGTTGCGATCTCTTCCCGGGAGGATCTCGATCTCATGAACCTGGTACTCGGCCATAGAGAATATTCGGAGGGAGTGAACATGAATCCTTTCCTTAAATTGCCATTAATTTTCCTGATTGGGATAAAATTATTAATAAAAACTATACAATAATGATTATGTTTTCACGGGACATCTTCCGATCAGACTTTAAGGAAGCCCTGGAACGAGCACTTGACCGGCGGCAGATAACCCTGAAAGAACTGGCAGAAACAGCTGGTATCCCGGTTGCAACCATCTACAAGATTACGTCAGAGGAGCGGGACCCCCGGTTTTCAACGGTCAGGGCAATCGTCAGGGCGCTCGAACCCTACGAGCAGGACACCATTGCGATCATCGGTGCAAAATTTCTTCTTGACGAGATTGGACCCCGGACAATCGAGAGAAACGGCAGGAAGATCCGTGTCCGGGGATACCCGGCACATACCATGGAGGAGTGTATCATTTCAGCGGTGAGGGCAGAGAAGGAAGGAGCGGCAGGGATCATATGTGCCCCGATTCTTGCAGCACTCATCGAGCGGATCGTCGATATCCCGGTGGTCATGCTGAGACCGGACTCCCAGTCATACCTGGAAGCGATAGATAATCTCTCAAACCAGCTCGATGAAACGGGATAAAAAAAGAAAATCAGGCAGGGATCGGAAGATCAAACTTCTGGAAGAAGGTGATCACCTGTCCGTTCACCGTCCCGGCATCGTCTTTCATGGAGGGGTACATCTCATTGATCGTGGCAACACAGGATCCACAGGAGTTTACCAGGGTTCCATACTCGTTGATATCCGCAAGGTACGTCTCTGCGGTCTTCAGGTATGCATCCCGGAGAGCGTCGGTTTCCGGTGAGAGGGTATACGCAGAGATCTTCCCGGTAAAGGTCTCAAGTTCGGCCTTTTTTTCTGACGCGATGGTCGGAATTGCCTCATCGGCACCATTAAAGAATCCCGTCTTTAGGGCTGCCGGGATCTCGTAGAGCAGGGGAACTCCTTCGCCGGTGATATCCGCGAGGAACCGGTTGTCGTCATCAGTCAGGGTCAGTTCGTCTGCTACAGCCGGAAAAGAACATACGGTTACCAGAACCAGAAGGAGAACA
Organism: uncultured Methanospirillum sp.; assembly: GCA_964637135.1. Lineage (GTDB taxonomy): Archaea > Halobacteriota > Methanomicrobia > Methanomicrobiales > Methanospirillaceae > Methanospirillum. The sequence continues at coordinate 13,684 of CAZWTX010000009.1, forward strand.
CTCCAGAATACCGATCCATGTTTCATATTCGAAGGTATTATCCGGTTGCGTATATTTCTTCTGGAGGAAGGGCCCGGAAAAAAGATTACAGGGTGAAATTTCCGGACTGTTGCTTCAGGCGGGAGGTGAGATCCGAGATCTCATGGGTCGAAGCGGCTATCTCCTGAGCCGATCGGCCGACAAGGTCCATATCCATAGAGACCTCCTCCATCAGGTGCAGGTTCTTCTCGCTCTGCCGGTTAACAGAGCCGACTCCATCCAGGAGATGATTCATTAGCACTTCTTCTGATTCTGTTGCCTGTGATATCTGCTCCATTCCTTCCCGAACAATGTGTACCTTGCTGATAATGACGGAGAGGGCTTCGATCGCCTGGTGAACACTCTCTATAGCGCCTCCGACCTCGTTGTACGAGGACTGGATCGAATCGACGGTCATCATCGTGCTCTTCTGTATCCCCCGGATCAGTTCTTCTATCTGGGTGGTCGCAACCTTGGACTGGCCGGCGAGATTTTTCACCTCCTGGGCAACCACGGCAAATCCTTTTCCGTGTTCGCCGGCCCGTGCCGCCTCGATAGCGGCATTGAGTGCAAGGAGGTTTGTCTGGCTTGATATGTCTGCTATCATCCGGACAATCTTGTCAATCTCGTTCATCTGGCGGCTGAGATCGGTGATCTGATCCATGCTTGCAGAACTAATCGCACCAACCGACTCCATCTTTCGGTTTGCATCGTTTCCAAGTTCCCTTGCCTGTTCTCCCTGGAGCGATGCAGATCTGGCTTCTTCCATGAGCCGGTCTACGATCTGCCTGATCTCACCGACGGACCTCCAGAGCGTCGAAATTTCATCAGAGATCCTGATAATCTCCTCGAGCTGCCCCCGTGCCCCTGTTGTCGATGCATGGACCCTGCTGATGACATTCTGAACCGAGCCGGCAATAGCGCCGGTCTGTTCGAGCGTGGTCCCCGTTACGGCAGACAGCCGGTTGATAGAATTTTCAAGTTCTTCAATGAGGGAAGAAACCGCGTCAAGGGCAGTATTGCAGTCCTTTTTAATCTGGTTGAGGGGATCGCCGGGTATCATTTCAGACCGGTTGGTGAGATCGCCCTGTGCAACCTGTGCCATACAGTTTTCAAATCCAGCGGCACTTTGCGAGAGCAAGGCAGCTTTCTGGCGGGATTCTGATAGCAGATGTTCGACCTCCTGTTCCTTTTCCTTTCGTGCGGTGATGTCGTTGTATACAATCAGGTAGTTTTCAAGATCTCCTGAAATAGAGAAGACTGGGATGCCATGCTGTTCAAGAATCCGGATACCGGCGGGAAAATCAAGAGTCAGTTCACCAAACGTCGGACGCTGATCGGCCAGGAGTTCTTTCAGTCCTGAACCGGAATATTCCATGACCGGGATATCGGTCGGTCTCATGGAGAGGAGCTGGTCGTGGGAATATCCGGTCAGGGTCAGATATGCATCATTCGTGACCAGTATGTTCTGATCCTGGTCGATGAGGAGGATCGGCATCGGGATCTGCTGGACGATGGAGTTGTTGAGATGCTCAAGTTTCCTGATTTTGATCAGGTTTTTCTCCAGTTCTTCTTCTCCTTCCTTGCGATCAAGATACGTCTTCAGCATCTCGGCAAGCGAATTTATGAGGTTGCGTTCTTCAGTCAGGAACGGGCCTTCCTGTTCGGGTGGTTTCTCCTCAAGGTATACCACATCAACCCGGGATGAAATCCCGAACCGGGTGGTAAATGCCGCCGACTGGATCCACGGGGTATCACGATACCCGTCAGACCGGAATTGCGTATCACCGTGAATCACCCGGGCGGCGCAGCATTCAGGATACTGCCATCCCGGGGGAATGAGATTCGCCACCCGGGATAACACATCGCCTGTCTGAAGCGTATCATCCTGGATAAGCGAGGCCGTAGAATAGAACAACCGCTGTTCCTTCACCCGTTCGCCGAGATCGTGCATCTTGACGGCAAGTTCCTGCTCGTTTTCCTTCCGGTCGATATATGTCTTCAGCATCTCGGCGAGCGAATTGATCAGGTTGCGTTCCTCAAGCAGGAACGGACCTTCATACTCGGCTTTTTGTTCGGTACAGTACACCACCTCGATGGAGCCCTGGCCGCCGTGTCGTGAGGTGAATGAAGCAGTCTGTTTCCAACAGGAATCCCGGTACCCAGGAGTTTTTGCACTCATTCCAGCATACGTGATGGCAGCTTCGCAGCATTCAGGATACTGCCATCCGGGAGGAATGAGATTGACCACCCGGGAAAGGACATCGCCAACCTCAAGCATATCATCCTGAATAAGCGAGGCCGTAGAATAGAACAGCCGTTGTTCCTTCACCCGTTCGCCGAGGGCATGCATCTTATCGTCAAGTTCCTGCTCGTTTTCCTTCCGGTCCAGGTAAATCCGGATCAGTTCGGAAAGCGAATTTATGAGGTTCCGCTCCTCAAGCAGGAACGGGCCTTCCTGTTCAGGTGGTTTCTCCTCCAGGTACACAACTTCAATGGACCCTCTTTTTCCGGTTCTGGTGGTGAAGATCCCTTTCTGTATCCATTGGGTTTCTCGGAATGCCGGTGAGGAGCGGGAATGTCCGGAGTACTGGATCCTGGCAGCACAGACATCCGGGTACTGCCATCCGGGGGGAATCATTTCTGCTATCCGCCCGAGCACATCTTCCACCGCGATTGTATCATCCTGGATCAGTGAGGCAGTCGAGTAGAACAGGCGTTGTTCCTTCACCCGTTCACCATAATCATGCTCGAGTTTTTCTTTTATCCGGGCGGCTTCCTGTTCGGCAATGACCCGGAGGGTGATATCCTTGAATACCAGGATTGTCTCCTCACCATACTCACCTTCGGCAGAAACCGGAATCGGGTATCCTTCGAGATACCGGGTGCCGGCAGGGAACGAGACCGGGGTTGTCCGGATTTCCGGCACATCCCGGGTTGTCATGAAATAATCCGGCAGATCGGGGATTATAGCAGGTAATGATTTCCCTGTCAGATCGTCGCGGGAATACCCGCTCATTTTCAGGAAGGATGGATTGGCATCCGAGATCTCATGTGATTCGTTCAGGATGAGGACCGGATGCGGACCTCCATTGAGGAGCCGGGTCAGGCGGGTGAGATCACGCGACTGTTTCCCGATTCTGGCCATAGCCTGACTGACCAGTTCCTGGTCACCGGGAGGCAGTGTGTCCGGTACGGCGCCGGGATATTCTTCGGTTAGCGAATTGCTGACTATTGAGGTGAGGAATGATTTAACATAGGTATCCATGATCGTCACTGTACAAGTCAATGCCAGGGGAGAATAATACTTCCGGGTTGTTTTAAATATTTGAATGAGATGGTATTGATCTCGAAGGATAACTCACCCGGGAGAAACAGACTGGCCGGTTTCCAGTTCAGGAGAGAGAAAAGTGGGTGTCCGGGGCGGAGAAAAGCAGAAGATCAGGCAGAGGATGATCGATATTGATGTCGGTGATGCGGGGATTGGTTTTCCACCGGTCTCTTGTTCTGGATCGGTGTTTTTTCCTCTATCCTCGTCATCAATAAGAAGAAACCAGATCACTTGAGAAAGAAGAACCCAATCATCAATATTATTGCGGAGGATAGGGGTACGTTCAGGGGGGTGAGGGAGTTGTCGTAACAGATTGAAGGAAAAAACACTACCAGAGCCCTTAATCTGGATGAATGTATTCGGAAGAATTGGTCAGTTGAAATCCTAAATATGTATTATTAACAGGCTCCTCTCTCTAATAGAATCATAATGAGTTCGTGATAATGAGGACTCTCAACAACTAAAAAAAACTCACCCCTTCACCGCAATCATCTCAATCTCAACCTGTGCTTCATTCGGAAGGCTCACCACGCCCACCGTAGACCGTGCTGGAGTTGCATTTCCCATATATCCGGAGTAGATCTCATTCACCGTTGAAAAGTCAGAGAGATTCGTCATATAAATGTGAGTATTCACCACATCGTCAAATCTGAGCCCGGATGCAGCAAGAACTGCCTTGAGATTCTTCATGACCTGGTGCGTCTGACCTTGGAGCGTCTCGGCAAGAACACCGGTCTGTGGATCAAGACCGATCTGTCCTGAGGTGTACACATACTCATTTACGACAACTCCCTGGCTATAGGGTCCGATCGGTTTTGGAGCCTGACCGGTGTATATCACTTCCCGGTGTGATCCTTCTACCAGCATGGTAACCAGAATCATGAGGACCATCCCAAGGATAATACACGTGATTGCGAGCAGAATGGTATTTTTATCAGGTTTCAGATCCATGACCAATGTCATATCAGGGATCTCATATAGATAATCGGTCGGGCGATGCCAGCCATAACTAATAGCCGGAGAAACTCAACCAAAAGAGCCGTCAAATAAAAAAAATAAGATCAGGTTGCCGAAAGGCTCGACCGGTCAGCGTATGCCTTCTGCCTGACGAACTGGGATCCGGATGTTGAAGATCCGGTTGTCTTAACAGGCTCACTGCTCTCACCATCCCGGCTTGCAAGGGAATCCCAGTTCAGCGGAGTTCTCCGCTGGCTATCTACATAGAAGAGATTCTGTGTCGATGCAGATCCGGTCCCCGTTGCTGATCCCTGGCTCTTTACATAGCCTTTTATCGCTACCGGTGCCTGACCGGGCAGTCCTCCGGATTCAAAGTTTGTCTGTACGGCAGATTTTCCACCGGATGACATCCCCGAATGGGTGAGATAGGGGGCTGAACCGTCATAGGTTGCCGAAAGCGAGGAGGAAGAATCATCCCAGATGAGTTCCTGTTCCCCGGAGAGTTGGACAGAGCCATCTGAAGAGGTGCCAAAGGCATCTCCCGTTATACTGTCCCTTATCCCGGTATTCCCGATATTGAACCGGGTCTCAGAACTGAATCCGGTGCCTGCAGGAACAGCAACCCAGTTTTCCATCAGGCCTTCAGATCCGTAATTAATGATTTCTCCGGAGGAGGAGAAATCGGTCAGGTCAATACCACCGATATAGGACAGACCGTCACCTTCCGTCCCTTCTTCACTATTGTGATGGATTGCGTATCCCATGAGGGAGGCAGCGTCCAGATCCCTCATTCTCTGGGTGGTTATCACTTCGTTGACCGAAGCGTGTACGAATCCCCTCCCGGATCCGATATATCCATCATCAAATTGCGTAATGCGCATTGAATACTTGCCAGTATCCGGGGACTGGATATCTAATAGTCCAGATTCCATACGTTCGGTGAGATTGAGGTGCTCTTCCCCTGACCCGGCAATGATCTCTGTCGCATTAAAACCGGCCGGACGCATCTGCTCAAGATTGCCGACAATAACCGGCTCGAATGGATACGGATCAGTGGAATGGACAGCTTGTTCCTGAATGGTTCCACTTCCGGAGAGACCGTTCATCTCCATCATACTCTCCGGACCGGGTATCATGGGATCCTGACTATTCGGGAAGGCCGACCCCCAGGTGATTCTGCCAGAGACATCTCCTGATAGTTCTACAAATGAAAGGGAAATATCCCTTCTTTCATTCGCAATACCATAACTGCGGGCCTGAACCTGGTCAGCATCAGTGACGGTCAGGAATATCTTCCCATAGAAATACGGAGAGCCGTTATTGATCTCCGTCCGGTATGACCAGGAGGTCTCGTCAGATCCGTTAATGGACAGGTAGGTCACTGACTGACCACCTGAACCGTCGATCAGCGTAATCGTCTTTGACACATTTCCGGTACCCTGAATACTGTCTGATGATTCCGACGAGATGAGGGTTACCACGGACAGGTTTTCCGGGATCGATTCCGGTGTATCCGGGAATTGAAAGAGATTTGGATCAAATGTGGAGATATTTTCCGGCTCATCAGCAACGCTGGCCTGTATTCCCCAGAAAAGGACCAGTATCGTAACGAAAAAAAGTATCCGCATACCCATGAGCATATATCCGGCATGTCGGATTTAATTTTTCATACGGTTTTCCCGTACGGCTCTAAACCAACACGGATGAATCACAAAAAATTGTCATGAGCCGGGGTTCTGCCCTGCGTTCAGGAGACAAGATCGTGCATGGAGACCAGGGGAATCAGCCTGACATCATGTTCTTTCAGGAGGGCTGCTGCCCCCTCATCCCGATCCACGACGCTGACAACCGTCCTGATAGATCCCCCGGCCGCCCGGATCTGGTTGATCCCGAATATCGCCGACCCGCCGCTCGTCGTCACATCCTCGATGAGGAGTACATCCCGTCCGCTGACATCCCCGATGACAAGGTCGGCAATCCCGTGATCTTTCTGCTCCTTCCTGATGACCGAATAGGGTTTTTTTGCCGCAAGGGAGACTGCGACCGCAAGGGGAATCCCTCCGACGGCAACACCCGCGATACGGTCCCAGGAAAGAGCCATCCGGACCGTCTCGCGTGCAATGGTATCCAGGATCACCGGATCAGTCATTGCCTGTTTTATATTGATATACACCCTGCTCTTTTTCCCTGATGCAAGGGTGAAATCACCGAATTGTATCGCTCCACAGGAGATGAGGAGATCTTTTAGTGACGATGCTACCATGGTACCTCTTTGACTCCGATATAATACCCGATAATATTCACTACCCGATGCAGAACCGGGGTGAGCACGAGAATGACGATCACAACCGGGACCGTCAGGTATGCAAAGACAAACCCGGGATCCCCGATAACGAGGAGGCCGAGTGCACCCACCAGGAAATCATACTGATCGATGAGGGGCCATTTGCCTCCGCGTTCAAGGCCATATCTCCGCTTGAAGAAACTCTTCACCATATCCCCAAGCAGGGCACCTGCCGGAAGGAGGGAGATAGTCAGCAACGTATGCGCCGGAAGGGAGGGGAAGAACCCCGCCTGCTGGGCAAGTACCTGGAGGAGACCGAGACAAAACCCGGAGAGAATACCCCCGATAAACCCCCGCCAGGTCTTTCCATCCCCAAGGATCCTTCTGCCGTCATTCCAAAACCGGCCCCCGTCCATCGGCCGGCCGCCTCCAAACACTGCCGCGGCAGAGTTCGGAAGGTAGGCGGGGAGCATGATCCAGACAGCAGCGGCGATTATTCCCAGGATATCGAAGATTATAGATGCTCACTCCTGCATACATATAAGGGTTCAATCTGCATAAATAACAGTAATACGACGTTGCAGCGCTGTTTGATCAACCGCCAGCGGGGTGCCAAAGATGATCCTTCTAAAGAGAACCAAAAGTCTCTGCCCGGAATGCAAACGCATTCTGGATGCCGAGATCTATGAAACCGACGGGAAGGTGTACATCACCAGAACCTGTCCTGATCATGGTTCATTCTCATACCTGTACTGGGATGATGCTGAACTCTGGAAAAAGTTTGATAAATATGACAAAAAGGGAACCGGGGTATCAAATCCCCAGGTACATACCGATGCGAATACCTGCCCGACAAATTGTGGGATCTGCAACAATCACCGCTCAACAACCCTGCTCGCCAATATCGACCTGACCAACCGGTGTAACCTGAATTGTGAATTCTGCTTTGCAAACGCCCGGGCATGCGGATATATCTATGAACCATCCTTTGAACAGATTGAAGGTATGCTTCGTCTTCTGCGCTCAGAACAGCCGACTCCGACACCGGCAGTCCAGTTTGCCGGGGGGGAGCCAACCCTGCGTGAGGATCTCTTCGACCTGATCCGGCTGGCAAAACAGATGGGATTCCTGCAGGTCCAGCTTGCCACCAACGGCCTTATTCTTGCTAAGGATCCGGAATTTGCATTGAAACTTAAGGAAGCAGGATTATCCACCGTATATCTCCATTTCGACGGCGTATCAAAGGACACCAACACCAAACTGCACATCGATAAGAAAGCAGTGGAAAACTGCAGGGCAGCCCGCCTGGGTGTTGTTCTCGTCCCCACCATCATCAATACACAAAATGACCATGAAATAGGCGGTATCATCTCCTATGCTGCTGAAAACATTGATACCATCCGCGGGGTCAATTTCCAGCCGGTCTCCTTTACCGGTGCCGCAAAACAGGACGCAATCGAACGCGAACGGATAACCATCCCAGAACTGCTCAGCAAGATCGAAGCACAGACCGGTGGTGCAGTCAGAAAAGATGACTTTTACCCGGTACCGTGCGTCGTTCCGGTAAGTGATTTCATTGAGGCATACACGGGCAAACCCCAGATCCGGTTCACTGCACACCAGCATTGCGGGGCAGCCACATACGGGTTTGTGAGTAACGGTGAGATCACGCCCATCAACCGCATGGTTGACGTTGATGCCTTCTTTGAATCCATCGAAAAACTGACCGAAAAACTCGATTCGGCAGGATCACTCTCGAAGAAGATGATCGCGATCAACGGGATCAAGGAACTGTATTCCTCGATGAAGAAGTCTGAGGGGGTGACAAACATCGATGTCTGGAAGGTTCTCGGAAAGGCATTGATCTCCCATAACTTCGACACCCTCAGGGAGTTTCACTGGAATGCCCTCTTTATCGGGACCATGCATTTCATGGACAACTTCAACTATGACACCGACCGGGTATCCCGGTGCTGTATCCATTATGCAACTCCTGACAGCACGCTTATTCCCTTCTGTACCTATAACAGCGGGCCGGTCTACCGTGAACAGGTCTGGAAGAAATACTCTAAACCCCTTGAGTAACCACTTTTTCTCCTGATTCCATGATCACCATTATCCCAAAACCCACGGATATTCCATCAGATAACTCCACCCGCCAGGTAATGGACGAGCTGGATGCACTCGGCGAGCCGTACCGGATACGATACCTTGAGGGAATCGATCCGTTCTCGGCAGATGTCGAGGATGAGACGATCTGGGTCTGCGGTATCAGGCAGAACGGCCAGAATTTTGAGACATTACAGGCATTGTCCCTGCGGAACCGGATTATCAACTCGCCAGAGGGCATCGTGACCTGTGCCAGCAAGGTGATGACATCTGCCCTCCTCTACGAGCATGATATTCCAACGCCCAGGACCTTCTTTACGGAATCGCGGATCCAGGCCGATGCATTCATAAAAAAACAGGGGAAAGCGGTTTACAAACCGGTTTATGGATTTGACGGGGTGGGCATCACCCTCGCCACCGGTGCCGGTGAACTTGACGGCCCGCCATTCTATCTCCAGGAATATATCCCGAATGACCGTGATTTCCGTGTCTTCGTCATCGACGGAAAAGCGGTCGGAGCAATCATGCGGGTCTCAGACAGCCTGACCCACAACATTCACCAGGGAGGATGCGGAACTCCCGTGGAGATTGACGACGAAATGGCTGAGATAACCGGGATGGCTACCGAATGCGTGGGTGTCGACTACGGCGGAGTCGATCTGCTCAGGTCTGATGACGGATACGTCGTCCTTGAGGTGAACGGCACACCAAACTGGCACTGCATGAAGGCACCCATTCCCCGCCTTCTCGCTGAATACCTGGTAGAGCAGGAACGGTTATTCCGCGCTTAAAAAAGGGTGGCTATGAGCCACATTCGATCTCTTTTAATGTCTTCTCTGCAAGTTCATGCATCCTTGCTGACATCCGGTCAGCTGCAGGACTCTCGACATCCTTCATGGCCTTTGCAATAGCATTCCCAAGAACAAATATTGCGTATTTATGCTCCATCTTGCTTCGGTGAACCTGTGAAGGAGTTATCCTGAGTGCATCGTATTCAGCAAAGTCCACGTCAGGATTAAACTGCTGAAGATGTTCCTTCACTTCAATAAGCATCTGATGGAGTGAAATGAGCTCCTCCTTATGCACGCTATCACTCCCATATAGTAGATCACCCTGAAAAATGATAAAGGGTGGTCAGGGTGGTTACCGGAAAGCAATCAGCCGGACCTGGGCAGGTCTCCGGACGATTCCGGAAAAAGCCGGGGCTGCAAGGTACTGAATCCCAAGGAGGGAGAGCTGATCCAGGAGCTGCTGGTTGACCTCGTGATCGATGATAACCCCTTCAAGTTCTCCATCTGACTCGAATGCCCCGTCTTCGAGATCGGTATAGGGAAGTTCTCCCGCAACTTCACCCCCTTTCATGATAAGGCGAGCTTTTCCCCGGTTTTTTATTTCATTGATATGGAAAAAGACCGATCGCTGTTCATACGTCCCGGCTGTCAATTCGTCAGGATCCAAAACCGGCTGCTCAGAGGGTTCATCAGGGAGATCCTGAACGGGGGGATCCTCAGGGACCGCATTTGGCTCATGATGCTCACCGGTAGTACGGGACGAGGGATCCTCAACGACGGCCGGTTCGGGAAAGCCGGGATCTGCCATGACGTTCTGTGATACTTCAAGCGTCTGGAGGTAATCGGCCACCCGTCCATCCATCACGTAATCAATCGGGACTTTGTTCCTGAGTGCCTTGATGATCTCCTTTCTCGAGAGATCCTCGACAGACTCACCCCGGGGAGGATAGGCAACAAAATCAATATCAGTAACCTCGAGCAACTCGCGAAGAATGAGATCACCTCCCCGGTCCCCGTCGAGGAAGGCAGTCGCAGTCTTTTTCCGGCACATCTGGATGATCGTCTCAGGAACACTCGTCCCTTCGACGGCAACCGCGTTCTTGATACCTGCCTTGAGCAGGTTGATGACATCAGCCCGGCCTTCAACCACGATTATTGCATCAGAGGTGAGGACATTCGGCCCGGCAGGTACGTTATCCTGGCCGATTGTCTCGATTTTCTCCATCCGCTGGCTTTCGCGGACGGCATCGATCAGGGATTCCGGATCGATTCCCGGTTCCTCGTATTCAAGGAGCAGTGCCTTAGCCCGTTCGATGATCTGACTCCGCTTGGTAATCCGGATATCCTCTATGGCTTCAACGCTGATTTCCGCGGCACAGGGACCGATGCGGGTGACCGTCTCCATTGAAGCGGCAAGTATAGCGGTTTCCGCCCGGTCAAGGGATGTTGCCACGGTGATATCCCCTGACGACCGGCCCAGGCGGCTCTGGACCTTGACATCAATCCGGCCGAGTTTGCCCTGCCGCTGCAGTTCACGCAGTTCCAGCTCTGAACCGAGGAGGCCTTCAACCTGGCCGAAGATCGCCCCGACTACATCAGATCGCTCGACGACTCCTTCTGCCTGAACGGTGAGATGTATCCGGTATTTTGTCGTTTCCTGCTCATACAATCCCGAGCCCTCCGGTGAATGAAGAATGAATCATCATACTGTTCTGTTTCATCTACGAGAAACTACTTAAAACTGCGGTTTATGACCGGAAAAGGAACTCATCTTACAGAAGGGAGATGATCTGCCCGGCGGTGACGCCCTGTATCAGTACCCGTTTCAGGTGGGAGGTATGGCCGCTGATCACACTGACCGCCTGCCGGGAAACACCGAGACGTTCCGCAATAAGGGCACATACCGCTTTGTTTGCTTTCCCGTCCATGGCCGGTGCTTTCACTGAAATACCAACCGACTGTCGCCAGGGATTGTATCCTGCAGGAAACTGTTCCTGCCTGCTTCCCGGAGAGACCTCTATGGAAAGAATAACACCGTCTGCAGTCTCGGTAACTGCAACTGAAAAATCAACATCCGATTTTGAATTGTCGCCCGGCATTAACAAATCTGGATCACAAGTGGCTTTTGCCGTTCTTCACCGATTAAACGCCCTCTGCCAGGCGGTGCCATTGGATTGTACCATTTCCGGGTTGTCCCGAAGTTCATATCATGCTTCTGCATCAGATCACCCGGGGACCTAAGGAAATGAGGAGAAGGCACGGAATCATATCTCTCCTGGAGTGAGATAACCCCTTCCCCGGATCCAGTCTCCCCGGCATTCAGCAAATTCATGGTCTCCATAGACAACCCGGCCGCCCAGAATCACGTACCGGGGAAATACCGCATCATGTCCCTCGAACGGGGTCCAGCCAGCCTTGCTGTGGAGAGAGTCCACCTCGACACGGGAAATTTCCCGGGGATACACAGCAAAATCGGGGCGGTCTGTCGGCTCAAACCCTGCCGGTGGGATGGAGAGGATCTGTGACGGGGTTGTTACTGTTTTTGCAATAATACCAGGGAGATCTATGCTTCCCGTGATCATTGCGGCCATCAGGAGGGGGATCATCGTCTCCGTTCCCGGCAGTCCGGATGATGCATCAGGAAAATCAGCATCTTTCTCCGTTCTCGTGTGGGGCGCATGATCAGATGCGATAACATCAATCAGATCCCAGCAGGCGGCCAGCTTTCTTCGTTCCTCTTCTGAGCGGAGCGGGGGATTGACCCGGCCATGGGTATCGCCGGGATCAAACCGGTCACGGGAGAGAAAGAGGTGATGGGGGGTCACCTCCCGGGTCGCCCCGGTAACCGCCCGGAGGGCACGTGCCGATGAAAGATGACAGAAATGAAGCCTGCATCCGGCGGTATTCAGGTTCTGGACAGTTCGTACCGCCTTCTCTTCATTCTGCGGCGAACGGAGCAGGTCGTGGGTGACCAGGTTCTCATCCTCACCGTCATCGACGATCTCGGCATGGATGGTAAGCAGTGCACCAAGCGATTGTGCCTTCTCCATGGCATGTTCAAGGACCGGGAGAGAAACGGCCTCGCCGTAACTTGACGGACCGGCAAAGGTTTCACCAAACGCCATGGCTCCTTCCTTCCAGCAGCCGGTGAGATCGGATCCGGCTGTTACCCCGGCATTGATTCCGAATCTGCAACATGCACGCTCTTTTGCGATGGCCACCCGTTCCCGGATCCGGTCAGGGGTGAGCAGCGGGGGACTGGTATTGGGCTGGTCGACCACCATGGTGACGCCGCCGGCCAGGGCACTCATCGTCCCGGTCTTCCAGTCTTCCTTTGCTGCCTGGGGACCGTCACGCATGTGGACATGCATATCGACCCCCGCAGGGATGACAATCATATCCCTGCAGGAGATGACCTGGTCAGATCTTCCCGACGAACCGACATGGATAACCCGTTCATCCCGAAGCGTGACATCTGCCACCCGTCCACCAGGTAAAAGCACGTCCCGCAAGACCAGCGTCCCGTACCCGTCCATGCTCAGGTATCTGAAACCTCATTCAGATAAGATCTATGGCCCGGTTTTCCGGCTCCATCTCCGGTACATGACATATAGGATCGCCACGAGGATGATCAACGGCAGCAGGGTCAGGATGGTTATTACCATCCATACGAGTGTCTCCACAAGCCCCTGGAATCCGGATGAAAGCACCCCGGCTGCCGAGTGACCGGTTGGTCCTTCCAGTTGTTCAGGCTCTGACAGCCGGATCGTTATCGTCGAGTAATCCACTCGTGAATCAAGGTACTTCATCCGGCCGGTGACCCGATCCAGTTCCACCTGGACCCGGTCAATCTCTTTTTGGATCTCCAGGATCTCAGATACATTCACGGCCTTTTCAAAAAGTCTCGTATTGTGGGCAATTTGATTGGAATATGCATTCTTTCGTGCTGAAAGATCGATATACTCCTCGGTCACATCTTCGGCAGAGATATCCTCGCGAATCACCATCCCAAGATCCCTGATACCGGTGAGTACCGTGGTAAACTGCGTACCCGGAACCCTGACCGTTATGACCCCGGAATACCGGCTGTTTTTTCCGGCCTGAACGGATGACTGCTGGATCCTCCCGTCATGCAGGGAGGATATGGCAGCGATCTCCTGAGCGGCATGCGAAACATTAACAACTTCGAGAGTGAGATCCGCACTCCTGATGATCTTCTGGTCATCGGACCCGATCTTAGATGATTCTTTTTCCACCATGCCGGTAGCACCCGGGAGAGAGAGCCCCCCGGCCTGCTCATCCTCGTACACCGGACGGGATACCGCATTATCGACCCCGAAAGTATCCACCGCCGGTTCCGGAGCGGGAACACCGGACGGGTACGATCCTGATTCATCAAATCCGATACACCCTGCCAGCAGGGATCCCAGGAAGATTAGGAGGAGAAGAGAACGCATGGAAGGTATTCAGATTCCCGGGAGAAAAAAGAAACCATGGGTTCAGTACTTTCTGAACCTATCAGGATCTCCGATGAACCCGTGCCACCATGATACCACTCGGGAAGCATCATCGGATGACTACGGTAGTTACCGGGGCATGGGTAACGATATACGTGCTGACACTCCCCAGAAGAAGACGGGTGCCAAGGCCTTTACCGGTAGAACCGACAGCAATCAGATCGGCACCGATCTCCCCGGCACAATTCAGGATCTCACTCCTGGGATCGCCCACCCGCACATGCATTTCGACCGGGATTCCACGGTCCTGGGATAGTTTTTTTATCCGTTCAATGGCCTGTTCTTTCTCATCGGCGATGATACGCTCCCGCATCTCATGAATTGTCTGGATTCCCTCGTATCCCGCCGCACCTTCGATCATGGCATATTTCGAGGGGGATATCACATATACGGCATGTACTGACTGCTCGGGTTGCATCTCCTCGAGAACCCAGAGAAGAGCACGCTCGGCCTCAGGTGAGCCGTCCACTGCTACCAGGCTTTTCCTGCTCATAGTACCCACGTCTTCTTGGTGTTTTGAAAACTTGAGAATACCGGTATTGCCAATAGGTTCGTGTTCTCCGTCAGGATGGGAAGGCAGACCGGCACGGCCATTGATATACCAAGAACGCCTCATATGAGAATTCATGGTGCTCGGGATCCTTGCAGCAGGAACAGATCTGGATCTGGTGACATGGGTCATCATCCCATTTTTTATCTTCTTTGCACGGATTTGCGATGTTACGATCGGGACAATCAGGTACATCATGATCACCCGGGGGTTCAAGTATATCGCCCCGGTTTTCGGTTTTTTTGAAGTGATCATCTGGCTGCTCGCGATCGGACAGGTCATGGAAAACATCACGAATGTCTTCTGTTACCTCGCATACGGGGGAGGATATGCCATGGGCACCTTCTTTGGGATGGTGATAGAAGAGCGGCTCAAGCTCGGAATGGCAATCATCCGGATCATCAGCGGCAGACCGGCTGAAAAACTCGTTGAACGCCTGCGGAATGACGGCTTCGGGGTTACCAGCATCAGGGGAGAGGGAGGAACCGGGGTGGTTGCCGTCATCTTTATGGTGGTGAAACGCTCGAAGATACCACGAGTTATCGGGATCATCAGGGAGCATAACCCGTCTGCGTTCTATACCATAGAGGATGTCAGGAATGTCTCGGAAGGCATCTTCCCGGGAGATGATGAAAATAACCCATTCCGGATGTTCAGACGCCCGTTTATCTTCATCGGGAAGAGAAAATAGGAGAAGGATTTTTTACTGAACCGGTAACACGTATGGATGGATATTTCCCCGGTCGATCTCTTTCTCAATATCGATCAATCCCTTGCAACGCTGGCAGCAGAGATCGGACTGCTGATCTACGTCCTCCTCTTCTTCATCATCTTCTGTGAAACAGGCTTTGTCGTAACCCCGTTTCTCCCCGGTGATTCCCTCCTGTTTATATCTGGTGCGCTCGCAGGGACGGGCACGCTCAGCCTTCCCATTCTCCTCGTGGTGATATTCTCTGCAGCGGTTGCAGGAGATACCGTCAATTTCTGGATCGGGCGATATGCCGGTAACGCCCTGATGACCGGACGGTTTTCAGGACTTATCAGGAAGGAATGGATCGATCATACACGACGGTTTTACGCACAGTGGGGAGGAATAACCATTATCATCGCCAGGTTTGTTCCGTATGTCCGGACCTTTGCCCCCTTTCTTGCCGGTGTCGGAGATATGCACTACGGGTGGTTTATCACCTACAATATCGTCGGAGCAGCCCTCTGGACCGGGATCCTGGTCCTCGGAGGATTTTTCATCGGGAACATCCCGGTTGTTCAGGAAAACATGACGTTCCTCATGTGGATCGTGCTCTTCCTCTGTCTTTTTGCGATAGGGATGATCATCAAGGCGCTGCTGCAGGGATTGTTGAACAAAGCCGGATAAATCATCACTCTTTTCCTTCAGGTTCCCTCCGTGAGGTCTGCCCGCTCGAATCTATTACTACCCTGCCGGAGAGACATTGATCTATGGCAATACACCCGATAGAATTCCGGTATGGGACACCGGAGATGAAGGCAATATGGGGGGAGGAACACCGGTTCAGACGAATCGTGGATGCTGAAGTCGCCCTGGCCCGGGCAGAGGCGGCAGTCGGGATGATCCCGACAGATGACGCGGAGGCAATCGTCCGGAATGCAGGAAAGGCCAGCCTGGCGAGAGCGAAGGAGATCGAAGACGAGATCCACCACGACATGATGGCGGTTGTCAGGGCGGTCTCCGAAGTCTGCGGACCGGAAGGCAGATGGATCCATTACGGGGCTACCTCAAACGACATCCTCGATACCGCGACCGGCCTTCAGCTTGCCGATGCCGTGGTTCTGCTCAGGGACAAACTGGGGAAACTGCTTGCAGTCCTCCTCAAAAGGGCAGAGGAAACAAAATACCTCGTTTGTGTCGGACGGACTCATGGCCAGCACGGGGTGCCGACCACGTACGGACTCAGGTTTGCCATCTGGGCAGGCGAGATTGGAAGACACATCAACCGGCTTGAAGAACTTCGTCCCCGGGTCTGCGTAGGTCAACTGACCGGTGCGGTCGGAACACAGGCAGCACTCGGCGAAAACGGGATCGCGATCCAGGAGAAGATGATGGAATTCCTCGGGCTTTCCCCGGTTATGGTCTCCAACCAGATCATCCAGAGGGACCGGTACGCTGAATACTTCTGTTTCCTTGCAAATATGGCAACTACACTGGATAAGATCGGAGTCGAGATCAGGTCTCTCCAGCGGACAGAGATCGGGGAAGTCGAAGAGGCATTTGGCGCAAAACAGGTCGGATCGTCGACCATGCCCCATAAACGGAACCCGATCCGGAGCGAACAGGTCTGTGGTCTTGCCAGGATCGTGCGATCTGCCGTCGAACCGGCGTTCCAGAACAATACCCTCTGGGATGAGCGTGACCTCACCAATTCATCCCCGGAACGGATACTCTTCCCAGAGGCAAGTATCCTTGCCGATCACATCCTCAGGGTCATGACCACCGTCCTGGAAGGACTGGTTATCAGGGAAGACCGTATCAAGCAGAACCTGAACCTCCTCCATGGGATCAACATGGCAGAATCCGTGATGATCGAACTTACAAAGCGGGGCATGGGCCGCCAGGATGCCCACGAGATCATACGACAGGGGAGCATGGATGCACTGGAGATGAACACCCCGCTCTCCGGGATCCTCGCAGCCGTTCCCGCAGTGGCTGAATACCTGAAAAAAGAGGAGATTGAACGGTTGTTATCCCCACAGGAATATATCGGGACGGCACCGGTCCAGGTTGAGCGGGTGGTAAAGACATTGTCCCCGCTTACCCGGCCTCTTTAGGTGAAAACACCCGCATATATCGAAGCATACCGTTCAAACTGGAAATCCGACCGGTCAATCAGGTCGGTCGTGAACTTCCAGGTCTTTTTCGGACCAAGATAATCTATCGACGCATATGCGTTTCCTATCTGGTCACCGTTTGCATTAAAGAGGTTAAAGGTGATCACGAGGGTATCGATCACCTTGTCATCGAGGTTTTTTATCTCTCCCCTGATGTACGCTTCGCTCCGGGAGATCCGGTCGATTGACGTGCTGATAATCGAGAGATTCACCGTTGATGCCTCATTACTTGCGAAGTACCCGAACGGACGCTTGACGTAACAGATCTTTCCGTTCCCGTTCTCCCTGATTACCAGTTGTTGTTTCTGAAAGTTCACCGAGTCATAGAGCGGAAAGAACTCGTCGATATCCAGTTCTTCCATACTCACCCCGGCCGGCTCTGCCTGTACTGACACAGCAGAAAGGAGAATAAAAATCGTCACCGGAATAAGGGAGAGAAAGAGGCCTGAAAACCCGCACAGACGCATAGCAGAAAATGGGTACCTGACGAGAAAAGGATTATGGAATTATCCGGCCTGCTGCCGGGAGGTAATGTTTTTCGGCTTTTTCTTCAGGGCTTCAACAAGCAGCTGGACTGAATCCTCGATATCGGCGAGGTCAACGACTTCAACGGGTGAATGAATATACCGGGCCGGAACCGAGAGGGGAATGCTCGGAATACCCTCCCTGACCAGGTTGATGATCGTGGCATCGGTATTTCCGCTCTCTCCGACCTCGAGCTGGTACGGTATTTTGGCCTTGTCTCCCGCAGCACGAAGCCAGTCGGAGAGCCGGCGATCTGCCATCAGGCCTCTTCCGGCGGCGCTCACCAGGATGAGCACCGGCCCCTTACCCATCTCAGGGGTTGCATCCTTCCTGGTTACCCCGGGATGATCCCCGGGGATGGTGACATCTGTTGCAATCGCAAAATCGGGGTTCAGAGCAAAGGCACTGACCTTTGCTCCCTTCAGGCCGACTTCTTCCTGGACAGTGAAGACGCCGTACACGGTCATCGTCGTCTTCATCTGTTTCAGGGCCTCGATCAGGACGGCTACACCGACCCGGTTATCCATGGCTTTCCCGGTGATACGGTTATTTGCAAGCCGGATCAGTTCCTGTTCGATTGTCACCGGGGTACCGATCTCGATACCCAGGGCTGCCACCTCTTCAGCCGTCGCCGCTCCGACGTCGATGAAGAGATCTTCCATTTTTATCTCCCTCTTCCGGTCTTCCGGAGTCATGACATGCGGGGGTTTGGCACCGATAACCCCGGGAACCGGACCTTTCGTCCCGTGGAGAACAACCCGCTGGGTATGCAGCGTCGGGTTGAACCAGCCCCCGATGCCGACAAACTTGATGAATCCCTTCTCGTCGACATACTGGACCATCAGGCCGATCTCATCCATATGCGATGCTATCATCACCGACAGACCGGTCCCTTTTTTCACGGCAATCAGGTTCCCAATGGCATCTTCCCTGATCTCGTCCACATAGCCGGAGAGTTCAGCCCTGATTATTGATTTTATATCTCCCTCAAACCCGGATACTCCGTGGGCATCAGAGAGTTTCTTTAAGAGTTCGTATACCATGATATCACGTAAATATTGGTTTCATCCGGTTAAGAGCGAGCAGGAGCTGATCGCGTGAGGCTGCATAACTCATACGGGCATAATCCGCTGCCGCCGATCCAAAGGCATCACCCGGAACAATGATGACCCCGGCATCAAGGACGGCTTTTATCTTTTCTCCGCCCATCGGAATGAATGCATAGAAAGCTCCTTCAGGAGTCGGAAAATCAAGACCCATCTCTTCCAGTCCTTTTGTCAGGAGATCACGCCGGGAATGATACTCGTCCCGCATCCGCTGCACACACGACTGGTCACCGGTGTACGCGGCAACGGCGGCATACTGGCTGATGGAGGTTGCACAGGTCTGGCAGTACTGATGTACCTTGAGACACTGTTCCATGTATTCCTCCGGTCCGGCAAGGTATCCGAGGCGCCATCCGGTCATCGCGTAGGTTTTGCTTGCGGCATTTACCGTGATGACATCCTCCCCGTATTGTGCGGCACTGGTATGGGTTTTACCGTAGATGAAATGTTCATAGACTTCATCAGACAGGACCGTCACCCCGGCATCCATAGCCGCCTCAACGAGGGTACGGATGGCATCAGGAGACTCCACCATGCCGGTCGGATTGCAGGGAGTATTCAGGATCATAAGTCTTGCCCCGTCCATCTTTCCGATGGCCGCATCGATGTCGATATGCAGGGTCTCATCAAGAGGGATTGCATCTGCGGAACCACCGGCAAGCCGGGCACAGGCCTCGTACGAGACAAACCCCGGATCCGTGATGAGAACCCGGTCGCCGGTATCGACAAGGCTCTGGATGGCCACAAAGAGTGCCTCTCCTGCCCCGGCGGTCACGATGATCCGGCCGGGATCATACTCCAGTCCGTTCTCCCGCCTGAATTTTGCGGATAGTGCCTCCCGAAGTTCTGGAAGACCGGCATTAAATGTATACCCGGTTTTTCCTTCTTCAATAGCCCGGATTGCTGCCGCCCTGATATGATCAGGGGTATCAAAATCAGGCTGACCAAGGGCCAGGTTCACTGAATCCGGTTTTGCCGCCTGGAAAAATTTCCGGATTCCGGACATCTCTATCCGGCGTGCCCGTTCAGATATGCGTTTCATGGTCATTCGATATTGGCATGCCTGCCCTTTAGTTCAGACTCGTCAGTCTGGGTGATCTCCATGAGCCGTGATATGACCGCATCACAAAACGTCATCGATGCGGTTTCAAAAAGAGTCCCGAGCGGAGCAAAAGACCGGTGTTCCCCGAGCATCTGTCGGATTTCATACTCAACCGATTCGTCGGGAACCTTGTCGCGGAAGTTTTCGATAGCAACCACAGAATCTGCCATGTTTCCGATCACCGAATCGGGATTCGAGGTGACAAGGCAGATCCGCCCGCCGATCTCCTTTGCCGTCTCGACGATCTCGGCGATGGTCCGGGTCTTCCCTGATCCGGAGAGGACAACAATCAGATCACCGGGCATGAGTGCCGGGGTGATCGTCTCGCCGACCACGTAACTGATCATACCAAGATGCATCAGGCGCATGGCAAACGCTTTTGCAACTAGACCGGATCGACCCGCTCCCATCACATAAATCCGTTTAGCCCGGAGCAGTTCCTCGATGAACCGGGAAACCTCCTCATCAGACATGTGTGAAGCGATGACATCAATCCGGGATGCCATCAGCCGCATCATATCCTGAACACGATGTTGATTCATGTCTGCCAGTACTCATTCCGGCCATGACATCTTCAGCATATCGAAGGCACCTGAAAAGAGGGATTATTGAGGGCGGTATGGCTCGGATGGAGCAGCGGGGACGAGATCCGAACCTTCGAGGTAGGAAACCGGCCCGTGCCCGCAGCAGATAAGCAGGCGTCGTCCTTCCTCCTGTAACTCCCGATCCAGTGAGCGAGCAAGATCCAAGAGGGCACGCCGCTCACTTTTGACCAGTTCAGGATCCACGTTCACCGTGGTGACCAGGTACACAGCAAATCCGTTGTAATCGCTCCGGTCAGGGCTGAGGTGTTTCAGGTTCAGGATGGTGTCAGAGGTGAAGAGAATCCCGGCATCACGACTGAGTACATACACCATCCCATGCTGGTGACCGCCCTGCCCTTCGAGAACCTCAAACGTCTTTCCTCCGAGAGTAAACGAGCCGATAACCGGGAAAACCCCGCGCATCTCTCCTGTTCCTGGCGGGAAGGTGATCATGTTGTCTGCCGGATTCATCCGGGCAAAGAGGTTGATCATCACCGTGTAAACCTGTTCCAGGACGAGATCCTGTGAACAGGCACCATAGGCACGGTTGTTAGTTTCGATGATCTTCTTCGTTCCTTTATGGGTATACACCGGGGCATCATAGTACCCGGCAGCCCCGCAATGATCCGTGTCCCCGTGCGTGAGAATGATCCGGGTAAACCGGTCGGAGAGGCCATATTCCCGAAACATCCGGATGGTATCGGGATGGTAGATCCCATACCCAGTATCAATCATGACCCGTTCATCCGGTGCATCGAGAATGAAAATACTCCCTCCTCCGGGGGGCTGAAAACAAAAGAGATCTATTCCGGGGAGGGAGATCTTCTGCACATCGGCATAAAATCCAGCTCCGCTCGTCTCGATGAGCCGTTTTCCATTCTGGAGGATCTGATCAAGTACATCCTCATACTCCTTTCCATACTCGGTCAGTTGCTGGGCAATATGACTGAACTGGATCAGGAGATCAAGGAGGTAGGGATCATCGGTCTCACCGATGATAGATCTGACCTTTTCCGCGTACCGGAGGTAAAAGAGACACCCGTCTGCCTCCTCTTCCCCGCAATCAAAAACAACCACCTCGACCCGGTACTGGGCCCGTATCCTCTCAAGAAGTTCTCCGGTCTTTGCGGGATCCCTGACCCGGATCCCAATCTGTAGCTGGTCCGGGCTTTTTCCGCGGTTATCAAAGGAGAGGGAGAGGATCTCGGTGCGATAATGGTCAAGAATGGTGAGAATCCGATCCAGGGTACCCGGGATCTCCGGCACAAAGACGGTGAACCGGATACTCATCGGATACCGGATGGTGGTCTGGAGATACCCCTCATCCCTCAGGATACCAGCTGCTTTCAGGCAGGCCTCTTCTGGTCCGCGGACAGAAAAGAATGCCGTTACCGAATCAATGGACCGGTTATACTGGCACCGTGTGACGGTCAGGCCTGATGTGGCGATGATCTTCACGGCCTGATGCAGGGATCCGGTATCAGGGATACGGAGAATGTAATACTGATCCTGGCTGCTCGTCATGATTAATCAGGAACATAACTTTCCCGTTCGATGAAAAGACCCCCGAAGATTGCCCTTTCAATCATTTCAGATACAAAACGCATCCTTTGGGAGGCTTCCATATCCTCGTTCCGGTAGATCTCTGAGTAGAGCTGCAGCCTGAGCAGACCAAACCGGAGTTTCTCGAGGAGGGGCTCGCTCAGGGTGAGGGCTTCGCGGTACACCGGTTCAATGAGATCGGGAAACTGGGTGATGTCCTCAAGACATCTGACGATATCATCATACAGGGGAAGATGCTCCTCTTTTCCACAGAGGATACGGAGATAATCCATGGTTACCCTTCGACAATCTCCACCAGTTTCTCCATGATCCTGTCAACAGCCTGCCAGCTGACAGAATCTTTTCTCTTCAGGATAAACGGCCTGCCTTCATCTCCGGCCTTGCGCATCTCAGGATCAATCGGGATACTGCCAAGGAACGGGACCTTATGCTCGGTTGCAATGCGTTCCCCTCCTCCTTTTCCGAAGAGATCGATCTCTTCTCCACAATGTGGACAGACCATCCCGCTCATATTCTCTATGACCCCAAGGACCTCGAGTTTTAGCATTTCAACAAAAGTGATGGCCTTCGTTGAGTCGATGGTAGAGACATCCTGCGGGGTGGTGACGATGACGGCGCCGCGGACATTGGGGGCGATCTGTGCGATGGTGAGGGCCTCATCACCGGTTCCCGGCGGCAGGTCCACAACGAGATAATCAAGGGATCCCCAGGCGGTATCTTCGAGGAACTGCCTGATTGCGCCTGCTTTCATGGCCCCACGCCAGACAACCGGGGAGTGTTTCTCAGGGAGCAGGAGCGCCATGGAGATGGCCTTGAGCGAACCGGTGACCTTTACCGGAAGGATCTTGTTTCCTTCGGCTTGTAACTGGTGATCCTCGATGCCAAGCATCTTGGCAACGTTCGGGCCGTGGATGTCAAGGTCAAGGAGTCCAACCTGCTTTCCGTGGTTTGAAAGGGCGTATGCAAGATTCACCGCAACGGTTGATTTTCCGACACCGCCCTTCCCGGACAGGACAAGGATTACGTGCCGTACCTCAAGTTCGGCTTTCTTCGGAAGATTGCCACCCGCCTGGGAGCAGGAAGAACTCTGGCTGCATGACGAACAGTTGCTATCACAGGTCTCCGGTTTCGGGGTATTATCCATTACATATTCTCCAGTAATCTGATTCCATATTATTCACATTTAGGTGAGATAAAGGAAATGATGACATTTTACAATCGTGATGCATGGAAAAAAGCGATAATCCGTGTAAATCTCAGACTTTACGATATAAATAGCCATAACGCAGATATAGTTTACCACTGAGGGCAGTCACTCATGGAACAGAGGGATATCATTGTAATAGCAGGGGCCATACTCGTTGTCCTCTTCCTTGCACTGGTCGTAAAACCGATGCTTACCGGAGAGAGTGTGGAGATTCTTCCACCAGACACCTTCCCTGCGCAGACACCAGTACCGGAGGCGGTGCTGGAGCCGGTTGCCACACCGGCAGACCAGCCGGCTGAGAGCAGCGGGCAACCAGTATCAACCGAAGAACCGGGAGCGGGGGTCACCCCGGAGGCAACCCTGACCCCGGGACCGGAGCCGACGAAAGTCTCCTGGCAGCCGGATCCCGAGATGCCGATGCCAGCCATCCAGATGGTTGATTATGCCGACATTACCGGGAAATATTCGGGAAGTTCTGCACCCTTCCGGATACCAACCCCGTACTGGGAACTCTCATACAATATCACCCCTGAACAGAACCACCCGGTATTTTCAATTGATGTAATAGAGCAGGATGCCGGAGAGGAAAAGACGATCCGGACGATCACCTGGAGGCAGGGCAGACAGCCGGATCCAAAAGAGGGAAGGTTCTTTGAAGGAGGACAGGATTATTATCTCAATATCACCGCTGCGAACCTGAAGGAATACCGGGTTGTCATCCGGATTCCCCTGAAATATCTCAGTGAAGCATAACCGGAGGGATTCATGGAGAAACGGGATCTGATCGTGATCATCGTTGCCATCGTGATCGTGCTCATCATGGCGATGTACATCAAGCCGCTTGTGACCGGAAAAGAAGTCAAGATCATCCCGGATGAACTAGCAGGTCTCTTCGGTACAGCCCGGAACGAGACCGCCAATAACACCAGCCCGGGGGATGTTCCCCCCCTCATCAACGAAACGAATCTTTCCGGGTTCTCAGGTGGCAACGCGACAAACGTGTCAGCCAACATCACCTTCACCTCGACGATGACACCGACTCCCCGGCCGACATGGAACGGAACATCAGTTTCAACTGAAATTTCCCGGTTACCGATCGGTACGGATATTTCTGCACGCCCATACCCGGATTCTTCCGGTACCCGCTACTCAGCAATGGCACCGGTTGAAAACCTGAAAACATACACTACAATATCCGGTAAATATTCCACTGAAACTGAACCGATATACATCCCGTCACAGTACTGGGAACTCTGGTACACGGTTGAGCTGGAAGAAGATCTCCAGAACCCTGATGTAGAGGATCTCAATACCGATTCTGAAGAGGGATCGGTGGCAACCGTGGTTATGGCAAACCCGTCGTTTTCGATTGATGTCATCGACGATACATCCGGTCAGACCATCCGGCATATTGTCCCCGAAGGCGGTCTTAATCCGAAGATCTGGGAGGGAACATTCGGAAGAGAAGGATCTGATCTGTCAAGTACTGTGGAAACCACAGACAGCAAAGGAAAGACAATCACCAAGGAGATAGACTGGGATCCCCGGCCGTGGAAAGAGAAATTCTACGACGGCAACAAATACTTCCGGATCGTCGCCAGACTACAAAACCTAATATCCTACCAGTGGGAGATAAAAATCCCGAAATCTGATACCGCCGCTCCGGCTCCCGCTGCCAACCAGTCGGCAGTTCCTGAGGAATACCTGCCGGGAAAGGAGATGGAAAAGACCGTCGCCCGGTATATCGAGGAATTTAATTCCTTTACCAGCGCCACCGATCCGGTCAATCTCTCCAGCCTCTTCTCATACCGGATGAGACTCGGAACCAGCCCCGAAACAATACGAACCACCATCCTGGAGATGAAAAATGCGGGGATAACGATGGATTCGTACCAGGTGAGTGATATCTTTTACCGCACATACGAGGGATCGCTGAAAGGCTCATTTACCTGGAAGGCGAGAAATGTCGAGAAAAAAACTCCCTACGACCTCTCATTCTTTAACGAGAGCGGTCAGTGGAAACTTGATGCAGTACCGGTCTTACGGTATTAAAAAAATCAGAGAAAGTCAATCTTTCTCTTATCCATCGAGAAGATATAGGTTATCTCTTTTCCAACCTCGATCTTGTTTTTGACATCCTCAGGGATGGCAATCTCAAAGTTGGAGAAATCGGCGAGGTCCATGAGCTGGGCGTTATCCCCTGCAATCGAGATGATCTGAGCGTTCCTGCGTTCGACGATCGGAGCATAGGTCTTTGCTGACACCGGAGAGACAATGGACCGCTTGACGCCGTCAAAAATCCCCATGACATCGAGTCGGGCCTTCGCTGCGCCGTGTTTCCCGGGCTTTGAGACAGATATTGAGAGAATTTTACAGGGTTCATCCTCGACAAGTATGTATTTACCCTCTTTGAGCTTTCCAATTTCAGTCTGTTCCTTCATAAATCACCTTTGGGTAAAAGCTGAGTATATTATCGTATCCTCCACACATAAATACACCGTACTGGAGAGGATACGATTTACATGAATTTCTTCGCAGCCTGTGAAGATATTGCCAGGACCGTGAGGGATGCAACAACCCCGCTGATCGGAACTGAAGAGGGGAACAGGATTGTCGGAATGGGGGCAGATCTCACCCCGACCAAGTATATTGACAAGGTTGCCGAGGATCTCATCATCGATGCCCTGCGGGAGAAGGGTATCGGATCATACCTTATCAGTGAAGAAGCAGGGAATATTGTGCTTGACGGAGAGGATGGGACTGTGTACCTCGATCCCATCGACGGGACATACAATGCTACAAAAAACATCCCGTTCTATGCGGTATCCCTTGCGTTTGCCAATCAGAGCGGTGTTATCATGGGATACGTAGAAAACCTGGCAACCGGAGAGCGGTTCCATGCTGAGCGAACGAAAGGTGCCTTTGAAAACGGTACACTTCTGAAGGTATCCACGGTGTCAGAACTCCATGAATCTGCGATGAGCATCTACCGGAAGGATTTTTTCCCTGACCGGGTCTGTCGCCTTGGCCAGAAAATTCGAAGAAACCGCCAGTTTGGTGCATCGGCCCTTGAACTCTCCTATGTCGCGGCAGGAAAGATAGACGGGTTTGTCGATCTCAGAAACACGCTTCGCGTGACTGACGCCGCAGCAGGAATCCTCATCTGCCGGGAAGCAGGGGGAACGGTCACAAACCTCAATGGAGATCCCATCGTCATGCCTGATGACATCACGAAGGGATCCTGCCTGATTGCAACAAATGGGAGATTACACCAGAAAGTGATCGAGTACCTTCGCTGATCATGCATATCTGCATCGTCTGTAAAACCGGAGACCCGCGTATCCTTGAATATGGGAGTACCCTTGCCGGCCTCATGACCACGCAGGCTCATGAGATCCGGATCATCGATCGCGATCTCAGGACTGATCATTCCCCGTTGTTCACCGAGCAGTCAGTCCCCGATCTTGTCGTTGTCATCGGGGGTGACGGGACCGTGCTCCTTGCGGTGCAACGGATGCCGGTACAGGTACCGGTCGTCGGCATTAACTGCGGTGAAGTGGGTTTCCTGGCTGATCTCGACCCTGGATCCGCCGGTTCCTTCCTGAACGCGGTCAGGAAGCCCCTCGCCACAGAACCACGAATGCGGATTGAGCTGTCGGCTGACGGGAATCTGATCGGTACCGCCCTGAATGAGGCAGTGATAGTAACCGAACGCCCGGCGAAGATGCTCAAGTTCCTTGTTCAGATAGATGGCATCCTAGCCGAACGGTTCAGGGCAGACGGCCTTCTGATCAGCACACCGACCGGATCCACGGCCTATGCCATGAGTGCGGGCGGCCCGATTGTCGATCCCGGAATAGAGGGATTCCTGATGGTCCCGCTCGCCCCGTTCATGCTTTCAAACCGCCCGCACCTGATTAGTTCGGAGCGTGAAGTACAGATTTCCCTGGAAACAACAAAACCTGCCAGGATTGTGCTTGACGGGCAGCACGAGATCAGGATCACCAGTCAGACGACGATAGCCGTGAGGAGATCAGACCACCCGGCATTATTCCTGCATACCGGCATCAATTTCTTCGAGAAGATCAACAGGAAACTGCGCAATCTCTGAAACCACCGGAAGGGAGGAGGGGATTTCGGTAGGAGAACTCCTTTACCATCATACCTCCAATTATCTGCGTAACCTGCACACGTCACCTCATAACTATACCAGGTGACCGGGAATGCATGAATCCGGGAGTATATTAATAATGAGATCAGACAAAAAAGTACGGGTATCAGGATGCAATTGAGATATCTGGCCGGATTTTTTGTTCTCGTTCTAATGGCAACGACCATTTCTGTCTCAACCGCACAGAGTGGCGAAGAACTATTTGATCAAGGTACTGTTCATTTTGAAAATTCTGAATATGCCGAGGCAATAGCGCTTTGGAACCAGTCGATGAGTATCGAACCCAGTCTCACGGCAAATGCATATTATAACATCGGTCTTGCATATGCCGCGACGAAGGATTATGAACATGCACTGGAAGCATGGAACAGGACAGTTGAGCTCGTTCCTGCATCAGGGATAGCCCACAACAACAAAGGAACTGCCCTGGCATTCCTTGGCCGGAACCAGGAAGCCCAGGAGGAGTATGCGCTTGCCGTCCAGCTTGAGCCTGATAATGCCAAGTTCAAGGCAGATCTCGCCATTCATAAAAAACTGCTTGAGGAGCAGACCCAGACGCCGATCTCACCGGTGATCGCCATCCTTGCCCTGGCCGGGGTCTGTCTCATCTTCACCCGGGTCAGAAACCGGGATTAATTTCCCGGAGCCGGAAACATATTTTTTTCATCCATTCAATACCGTCTGATATGGGTGTTATCAACAGGTACCGGATTCCCGGCCTGATCGTTTTCGCACTGGTATGTACCGGAGTGACATTCTTTCCAGATTTGCCTGCCGCCGGCATCATGAACCCGGTTACGGCTGCAGTATCCCCCCCAGATATCATCGGTGTCCAAATCAGCCTTCCGGCGAATTTCACGGCAGGTAGTGATGTAATCATTACGGATTACCTGAGAAACGCCGGTTCAACTGAAAGCAGTGCATGTGCCATCAGTTACAGTCTTGTCCCTGCCGGTGCCGATATCATGGATCCTGAAACCAGGATTTTTGTCGGGAAGACCGATATCGGGAGGCTTAATCCGAATGCACAGAGAAAAGTCACCATAACCCTCTCGATTCCCGGATCAACAGAACCGGGTTCCTACTACCTGGTTCGTGAGATCGATCCTGACGGTCAGATGGCGGGAGAGATCCGGACAAACAACCTTCAGCGTTCGAAGGATACGATCATGGTGACCACCGGGTCATCTGTTCCGGATGGGATCACCGGGAGAATCACTACCGTTTCAGGATCCCTTCAGGCAGGGGGCACGGTAGCGCTTTCCACATCGGTTATGAATGAAAATGAGGAGGATTCCGAATCCTTCACCGTGTATTATTATCTCTCTGATACAAAGTCGCTGTCAGACCAGGCGGTCCTGATCGGTTCCAGCGAAGTTGATAGCGTTTCCGGCGGGGAAACGGGTGAAATTACCGGATCATTCATTCTTCCCGATTCTCTGCAGCCAGGAGAATGGTACCTCTTCACCTCCTTTGTGCCGGCCGTCGGGATCACGTCGGAGGATCATGCCGGATGGTACTGGTATGACGATGAACCTATCCGAATCACGCGAGTCAGCCCGGAACCAGTCGCTGCAGGAACTCCTGTATCACCGGAGCCTGATATCGTCAGTCTTGAAACAACCATCCCGGATTACGTCTACCTGGATGAGAGTTTTACGATTCCGGATAGCGTCGCCAATGTCGGAGGAACAACCGCGAGTATTGTCAGGGTTGAATACCTCCTCTCCACGGAATCAGACGGATCCGATGGACGGCATATCGGGTGGTGGACCCTCATGAACCTCGATGCCGGTGAAACAAGAAGTTCGCGTGAGACACTCGGAATTCCATCATCAGTCAGGCCCGGACTGTATTACCTGGTCAGGAAAATCACGGTCACCTCAAACCCGCCGGAGAAAAACACCGGAAACAACGTATGGATAAGCAATACTCCCTTCATCATCAGGTACAGCCCCTCGGCATCCGTGCCTGATCTGACCCATATCAGAACCATCTTCCCCTGTGGAAACCCTGGGGACACCGTTCAGATTACTGATACCATCTCAAACATAGGAAATACCTGCGCTGAAGGATTCTCCGTTGCCTATTACGTGTCTCCGTATGATACTTTTGATCCGGCAACTGCCACGTACCTTGGCGTATGGACCCCTGACCGGATCTGCCCGGGCGAGCAGAAAACCCAGACCACCGGGGTTACCATTCCAGGAAGCCTGAAAAACGGATCATACTACTGGTACTCGGTCATCGATCCCTGCGGGTATCTTCCTGACTGCTATGACTACCTGCCTGAACTTGACAAGACAAATAACCTGAATGCCGGGACCCTTTATATTGGTCCATGTGTATTCTGCGGATGCTGACCGGTACCGTCAGGGGATTTACCGGTACACAACCTTTTTTCATTATCAGCACAATGAGGTACTATGGTGGGAGAGGCAGTCGGGGTCAGCTCTTCTGCGCCCGGACCCGATAACGGGCATGAGCGTCCTTCTTTCGGAGGAGCGAAGAAATCGGAGGAGAGTGCCGAAGAATCATTCCAGATCGTCGAATTTCTCCTCGGACAGGAACATTTCGCTATCAATCTCTACGATGTCAAAGAGGTGGTGGAGTATACCCGGATAACAAAACTCCCCAACAGTTCGTCCTACATCAAGGGGATCATCGATCTCAGGGGGGAGATTACGACCATCATCGATCTGAAACAGCATCTCGGTATCACGTCAGGGGGAGTGAGTTCAGAAGAGGAATCACGGATCATTGTCCTTGACGACAAGCTCACTAATTCGAAGATCGGGATCATGGTGGATGATGTCCTGACCGTGAGTACCTGTTATAAAAACCAGGTGGATGAGACCGCGACATCAGGTGATGACACGAGCCACATCCTCGGGATCATCAAGAAGAAGATCAGGGATCGGGACCGGGACATCACCGAGCTGATCATCTGGCTGGATGTAAAAAACCTGCTTATAGAGATGGGGACTATCTGACCAGCCTGGATGCTGCCGGTTATCCGGTAGCGATATTCAGTCCTCTTCTTCAAGCATCATCTCGTAGTTAATCACGTTTTCGGCAATATCGGCAGAATATTCACCAGCACGCCGGATGCTGTCGGTGATATTGCGGATCGGAACTGCCACTGGGGTCTGGAGCCTGAGCACCTCGTCATTGATGGTGAGGTAGATCTCTTCCAGTTTATGGATCGAGACGATCGTCTTGTTTGCTTTCTTGAGATCATGGGTGAAGAACGCCTCGATACTCTTCTCAAAGGTGACAATTGCATCATCGGAAGCCTTTTTCAACTGGGTGAGGATGGGCTCGCCGATATCTGACGGGTTGACCTTCATGGCATTGCGTGCAATTCGCACGGCATGATCACTCACCCGCTCGATGATCCGTGCGACCTGGAAGTGGGGCAGCATCTCTGCGACGGTGGTGTTCATCTTCCGGGAGAGGTGGATATTGTGCATGATCATGTTCGTCTGGCGGGCAATCAGCCAGAACAGGCGATCCACGTCACAATCCCGGTCGATTACATCCTGTGCAAGATCCCCGTTATGCGAAATCAGCGAATCGATGGCATCGTAATGCATCCCCTTTGCAATGACAAACATCCGCTTCAGCGAGTTTTCAAAGGGCATCTCAAGGGGATTGAGAAGATCCTTGAGAACAATGGACTGATCAGTCTCCTCTACGAATTCAGGACCGATAACCATATTGGAGAACTCACGCAGTTTCATCCTGATGTGCCCGGGTACCCGGTCCTTTGCATTGATCTGGATCGTATTATACCCGGCAATATAGATACCAATCAATAACCGGAGAAAATAATCCGGGTCGGTATTCTGATCTACTTCGAGTTCTTTCATCCGCTGGATCTGGTCACCGCTGATGTTTTTCGTGACCAGGAGGGTTCCATCTGACTGGACTAACACGCCCAGCGGATCATTCTTTTTGATCTGGAGCGACTCCACCCAGTCTTTCGGAAGGGTGATGACATACGATGACCCCCCGGTCATCTGAACCCGGCGAATTTCCATATATTTTTCCCACAGAGTATGGGTCACTCCAGATATATATAGTGCATCTGGAGGGATCAGGATGACCCGGATGAATCGATGATGACTATACTCTCATGGGGGAATCCGGATGTCATACCCGGGAAAACAAAGACTGGCAGAAAAAACAGGACATACGAAAACTTTTTCCCGTGCAGCCCACGTCTCAATGTATTGATCTGGATGTAAAACCCATGAATCCCCTGCAGAAAAGATACCCGTCTTTCATGAGAAGAACCGGTTCAACCAGCGTTTCTGAGATCCTTATCCGGTATACCTGGTTTGTCTGCGCCATCTTTGCGATTGTTGCCATCTTCTTCATCCTTGCCTTTCTCCTGATGGATGCAGCACCGGCATTCTTCGAGATCGGCCTGATTCCCTTCCTGACCGGTGACCGGTGGGATCCGACGAGCATGATCCCGAAATACGGGGTATTTCCCCTGATCGTCGGAACCGTGCTCGTCACCATCGGATCGATGCTCTTTGCGGTACCGCTTGGTCTTGCAAGTGCGATATTTATTGCCGAACTGGCAGGCCCACGCCTGCGGAATATCCTTAAACCCGCCGTCGAACTCCTCGCCGGTATCCCGTCTGTCGTTTACGGGTTCTTCGGACTGGTCGTTCTTGTCAGGTGGATCCAGGTCGGATTTGATATATCCAGCGGCGAATCGATCCTTGCGGGATCCATTCTTCTTGGTATCATGGCACTCCCGACGATCATCAGTGTCTCGGAGGACGCCCTGAGTGCGGTTCCCCGGTACCTGGCTGAAGGATCCCTGGCTATCGGGGCCACTCACTGGCAGACCATTATCCGCGTCCTGATCCCCGGGGCGCTGTCTGGAATTACCGCTGCAATAATTCTTGGTATGGGAAGGGCGGTCGGCGAGACGATGGCCGTAATTATGGTGACCGGGAACGCGGCGATCATACCGGATCCCATCTGGAATATGCTCTCGCCGGTCCGGACCCTAACCGGGACGCTCGGGATAGAGATGGGAGAAGTGGCGGTCGGATCACTCCATTACCATGGACTCTTCGGAGTCGCGGTCATCCTGCTCCTGATCACGCTCCTGATCAACATGGCCGCCCTCTTCATGATGAAACATCTCCGGCAGAACCAGACCGGGGGGAAAAAGAAAGGAAATCACGGATGGGTCACTGAACAACTGGCCACGCTCACCCCATACCTGTTCCCGGTTCTGGTCGCCGGCCTCGTGCTGGTTACCGCCGCTGCCGGTGCAGGACTGATCGCTGCAGGAATCCTTGCGGCTGGTGCGGTCTGGTATGTTCTCGAACGGTGGGGAACCCGGCAGATGGTCCAGAAAGTCTCATTTGGCTGTATCACCAGCCTGATGTGCCTTGTCGTGGCCATTCTTATCTTCATCTTTTACGACATCTTCTCAAACGGTCTTCCGTACATCACCTGGGACTTTCTCACCGAGGCACCGAAAAACCTTGGGAGATCGGGGGGGATCTTCCCGGCTATCATCGGAACCTGCTATCTTGTGATCGGATCCATCCTTATCGCCCTGCCCATCGGGATTGGAGCCGCCATCTACCTGGTTGAGTATACCCGGGAGAACATCCTGACCCGGGTAATCAGAACCGCCACCGATCTTTTAAACGGGACTCCGTCCATCGTTTTCGGTCTTTTCGGATTCACCTTCCTCGTTCTGTTCCTGAATTTCGGGATCTCACTTCTGGCCGGGATGATAACCCTTGCCCTGATGGTTCTTCCGACCATCATCCGGACCACCGAGGAAGCACTCCGGAGTGTTCCGGACAGTCTTAAGGAGGGATCACTGGCCCTTGGTGCAACCCACTGGCAGACGATCCGCAGAGTTATCCTCCCCCCTGCAGTCCCGGGCATCATCACGGGATCGATTCTCTCCATCGGCAGGGCGGCCGGTGAAACCGCTCCGATCATGTTCACCGCGGTCGTCTTCATGCAGCGCAGGCTGCCCGACTCCCTCCTCGATCCGGTGATGGCCCTCCCGTATCACCTCTTCATCCTGGCAACCACCGTGCCGGGGGCACGAAACAACCAGTATGCAACCGCAGTCGTTCTGCTCGTTCTCGTGATCATCATCTATGGCATTGCAATTCTCACCAGGCAGCATTTTGACCGACAGGTCAGGTGGTAACCCAATGAATGAAGACACAATAATAAACGTCACAGACCTGAACCTCTGGTACGGGGAAAACCACGCCCTTCACGGGATAACCCTTCCCATCGCGAATCGCCGGGTAACCGCCCTGATCGGCCCGTCAGGATGTGGAAAATCGACACTCATCCGTTGCTTCAACCGGATGAATGATCTGGTACCTGAATGCCGGGTCAGGGGATCGGTAACCTACCATGGGAAGAACATCTACGGAGACCATGCGGATCCGGTTGCGATCAGAATGAAGATCGGGATGGTCTTTCAGAAACCCAATCCGTTTCCAAAGAGCATCTATGAAAATATCGCCTATGGGCCCCGTGTTCACGGAGAGAAAGATAAAAAGAAGATAGACACGATCGTCCAGAACTGCCTGAAGAAAGCAGCCCTCTGGGACGAAGTCAGGGACCGGCTCCATGACTCGGCGATAGGACTCTCCGGCGGACAGCAGCAGAGACTCTGTATTGCCCGGACCCTTGCCGTCAATCCGGAGGTCATCCTGATGGATGAACCCTGTAGTGCTCTCGATCCCATCGCAACGTCAAAGATTGAAGATCTCATCGAGGAACTGAAACAGGATTACTGCGTCATTATCGTCACCCATAGCATGTCACAGGCTGCACGGGTATCGGATTATACCGCATTCATGTACCTTGGGGACCTCGTTGAATTCGGAGAAACACGGCAGATATTTGAGAATCCAAAGAAAGAACTGACTGAAAACTATATCACCGGACGGTTTGGATGAGGGATACCAATGACAGAAAAGATCAGGACTGAACTGGACCAGATTCACACCAACGCCACTGAACTCGGGCGATTCGCACTTAATATGCTCAGGGACAGTATCGATGCATTCGAACAGGGCGATAGTGTCAGAGCCGCAGAGATTGCCGGACGGAAAGCAGAACTGAAGAGACGGTTTATCGAGATGGAAGAGTCGATGTTCCAGTCACTCGCGATGTACCAGCCGGTTGCGCGTGATATGCGGCTTATTGTCACATCTATCAGGCTCATTTATAATTTTGAGCGGATCGGGAGGATGGGATACGATATCGCCGAAACGATAACCGTCATCTCCCGCTGCTCAGGACTCATCGAACCGCGTGATCTGATTACCATGGGGAGGATGGTGATCGCGATGATATCGGATGCGCTCGATGCTTTTGAGAGGAGGGATGCCTCGCAGATCATGACCATGCGGGAGCGGGACCGCGAGGTGGACAGTCTGTACTGCGACATCATTGCCGATCTCATCAACCGGATGAAGGAAGACAAAACAACGGTACCGGTTCTTACCAGGTACGTGATCATCGACCGGTACCTTGAGCGGTGCGGGGACCAGGCATGCAATATCGCCGAGATGACCGTATACATGATCACCGGTGAACGTGTCGAGATCCAATGACCAGCTTCTTTCTTTTTGCCGGCTGCATACCAGTTATCTGATGGATGATCGGCTGACGGTACGGTTCAGGGTGGTGCAGTCCTGGGATCCTGCCGAGATTGTTGCCCTGTACCGGGCGGCAGGCTGGTGGGATGATCAGTATGATCCAGCAGGTATTATCCCCCTTATCAGGGGGAGTTACCGGTTTGTCGTCGGAACCGGTGCTGAAGGAACCGCTATCGCCATGGGAAGACTGCTTTCAGATGGCTTGTTCACCGGGATCATCCATGACCTCTGCGTTCTTCCGGCATTCCGTGGACAGGATATCGGAACAGGGCTCATCTCGGTTCTCGTCGCGGAGGCAGCGGCTGCCGGACTGACCCGGGTATACCTTGTCGCAGAGCCGGGTACCGATCGGTTTTATGAAAAATCAGGGTTTATCAGGGAGCAGGATCTCATATTTCTGATACAGGCCGGCCATAATGAGGACAACCAGGATCCATGAAGAGGATTTTCACCGGATAACGCTCGATGACAAACCCGACTTTGATCGCATTTTCCGTCAGTACCCTATATCTAATTCTGAGAATACGTTTGGAACGCTCTTTTGCTGGGGTCATTACGGGAATTATACATACCAGATTGTGGACGGGTGCCTTGTTATCAGGGGAGAGACCGAACTCTACCAGTCATTCCGGACCCCAATCGGACCGAGAAACAAGGACATTCTCGACGCAGTGGTGGATCTTGCACTCGAAACCGGCCAGGAGAACCCGCTCCTCGTTCTTGAACCCTGGCAACAACTCTGGGTCAGGGAGGTCAGGCCAGATCTCGTGCTCAGCCAGGATCGGAACTTCTCAGAGTACGTGTACCGGACCGAAGATCTTGCCGTTCTTCCCGGGAAGAGTTACCTGATGATCAGGAAACAACTGAACCGGTACCGGAGCCGGTGCACGTCCACCGTTGAACCGGTAACCCCGGATAATGTCGGTGAGATCCATGAATTTCTCGCTAAATGGTGCCAGTGGCGCGAGTGCGACAAGTACACGATCCTCAAACAGGAGAAACAGGCCATCCTCCTTGCACTCGATAGATTCGAGGAACTCGGGTTATCAGGGCTTGCCATCAGGGCACAGAACGGGATCTCCGGGCTTGCCATCTATGAAGAACTCAATCCGTCAACGGCAGTCATCCACTTCGAGAAAGGGCTTCCCGACTGCGAGGGGATCTACAAGGAGATCAACAACCAGACTGCCCTTGCCCTTCGTGACACCTACCAATACATCAACCGGGAGAGTGACATGGGCATGCCCGGGCTTCGTGAATCAAAGGAACGGTACCACCCGGATCACATGGTCGATCTCTACTACCTGGATACCGCACGGACAAAAAAACTGAGATCATGAAGAAGGGATCATGAAGAGGGGATCCTGAAGGAACCCTGATGATCCCGCAGGGATGCCTTAGGGATATTATCCTACGAATTTTATACTACTGACATCAATACTTCAGAAGCGATAATGCTTCTGAGGCTACATATCGGGATTTGGCTCATATTCATTCTTTTATGTATGGGAGTGACCGGTAGCCACGGGTATGGACGGGCCGCAGATGTCTCTATCGGGACGATCATCGACACGGTGGGGATGGTTGATGACCGGACCGTCTATGTATCGCAGAATGCGGACGGGGATTCAAATTATTCCCTGAGCATGTACCGTGACTCGACACTCACGAACGGCGGTGCACTGACTATGCAGAAATCGTTCACCGGCGAGGGGCCGGCCGGTACGGCCGCTGCCCTTGATGTCACCAAAATCCTGACATACGATGCCGGGGAGACCGGGGCCCACCTTGCTGCATCTGAGAGCCTCATCCGGATATCGAGTGGAACAGACGGGGATGCAGGCAAACCGTTCTGTGTCTTTTCCGGTGGATCATCAAACGAGACAGAACTCTACGAAACGGCAACCGCAACCCTCTCGATACTCAATGCACGAACCCTCGGCCTTTCCAGTTCCTCCCAGGTAACCGGCAGAGCACTTGACTATTCGGTCTCCATCGGGGGCATCAGGAGGAACGGGACAGAGATACCGGGGACAGGATCGGTGATCACCTCCCTGAACCAGCAGTCTGTGTCAGGGGATGATACGGCTTCGCTATCCGAGAGGACGCTCGTATCAGGGTTCATCACCCTCATCAACCGGATGTACCATGCCGGGGAGGAAACTGATATCTCAGCAGTCACTCGGTCCGACGGTATGATCTCCCGCGAGGTTACCGCAGTCAGGGAAGGAGAGGTTCAGAATGCTTCCAATGTCACGGAGTGGACCGGGACAACGGTATACACGGCTGACCTGCTTGCGAACGGCGGCAACCTGAGTGAGCTCCACACCGTCAGGGACGACGGGGGAATTTCATCTGACCGGATCCTCTCCTATCACACGAATGATTCCACTGCCATACAGGCCGGAGAACTGGCACTCGTGCAGACTGATGGAAAAACCACCGATTCATCAGGGATACCGACCTGTGTCATGGCAACTGGTGGTTCTGATGACGGCAGCGGAGCAATGCAGAGTATCCATGCAAACTCCCAGATCATGGGCGTGGCATCTGCAGAGGCACAGTCTTCTGCACGGATCTCTGCAGGAGCCGGGGAAACCGGTATAGCCTTCTCCTACCAGGCAGATATCAGGTCACCCTCAGGGTTTGATCCGTCATCATTCGCAGCGATGAGCGATCCGGACAAGGACGGGCGGTACGAGGATCTTAACGGAAACGGCCGGCTGGACCTCCAGGATCTCGTCATGATGTTCAGGAACATCGATGGTCTTGCGACGTCCAACCTGACCGGACAGGTTGATTACAATACCAACGGACGGGTTGACTTTGCCGATGTGGTCCTCCTCTTTACTGAACTGACCGGCCGAAAAGAGGGGAATTAATAGAAGTTCTGGGTGGCATAAAAGAATTCGCCGTCATATGCTACGCCAACCCCGAGATTGGTTACCGTCGGGTTGACCAGGTTCACCTGGTGTTCGGGACTGTCAATCCATTCAATCATCATGAGATCTGCCACCTCTTCCGGGGATGTGGGATCCACAAACCCGGAGTATGCCTTCCCGATGGTATACCCGGGCGATATTTTCATGATGTTCTCTGCAATCCCGGTCCGCACCTGGCCATCACCAAGCCGTTTAGAGGTCTCGTACCCTGCAAGACGGGCACGGCCGGTCGGGTCCAGGCCATCGGGGTTGATGTGGGAGAAGAAGGATCTGACGGCCATATCCTGGCTGTGGGCACTTGAAACCCTCCCGAGCGAGAGGTCATAGACCAGGGGGGAAAGGCCCTTGTACTCGCGGTAGGAATTTGTCTTAAGAGCGATGAACCCGGCAATCTCATTCAGGGTCTGATCAGTGACAACCGTTACCGGTTCGCGTACCGTAACCATTTCCGGGTAGAGGTACCGGTTATTCTCCTCGTCACTCTCATTCACCTTGCTTGTAAAATCAATGATCGCACCAAGATGATAGGATCCCGGGAGGATCCCCGTTGAGAGAAGATCTGCAGAGATTCCCGTCTCGTTCATCCCCAGCCCGGCCCGGTAATAGATCTCATCGGCTACCTTGATGTCAGACGGCTCGATTTCCGGATCATCGGAGAGGAAAAAACCGACATAAAATGTCCCTGCATTGCCTGACCCTTTGTTTTGTACGGTATAATTAAGGGAATACGGGTACCCTGGTGTGAAGTTCAGGCCGGATACGGAATCAATGATGACCGAGAGATCGGCCTTGTCCCGGTCAGTCTTCGGGGTACTCTTCCCGATCCGGATGGGAACGCCAGATATCCCCTGGTTGTTCGTGAGATTGGTCTCTACTCCCGTAGTCGAGATGGAGACCGCGAGCAGGTACTCACCCTCTTCTATCCCGTCAGGGATGGTCACCTCGTACGGGACCGTGTCCTGGTACAGGCCCGGGATCTCCCGGGTCGTCTTCTCGTGCAGCCAGATTGCCGGGCTTGCCATCTCTGCTCCGACAAGTTGAAACTCTATCCGGACTCCGGGGGCAGCCTGTGGCCCGATATTGCGTATTGACACGGTCCCGGCTGCAGGAAATCCCATGACCGCCGAATCCGGAACCTCAATATCCCCGACGACCAGATCCGGCCGGAGGAAATTGCCGGGGGTCAGGTTTTCCCCGCTTCCGGTCTCGTCAGCAGCCATAAGAGGGGTAATGAGAAGTGCGATGACGGTAAAAAGAAACGTGTACCGGGAAAGAGCCATACAAACTATTGGCTCCTGATTCTTTACATGCTTGCAGGTCAGGATCAGACCGGGTAAAAATCAGAGAGCCCTGGCTGATCCTGCTTCCCGTGGCCAAGATGTGACCTGGCTGCCGCCGTGGTTTCGCGTCCCTGTGGAGTCCGCTTGATAAACCCGATCCGAATCAGGAACGGCTCATACACATCCTCGATGGTCCGCGGTTCCTCCCCGGCAGATATGGAAATAGTTTTGAGTCCGACCGGACCGCCCGAGAAATCATCAGCGATGATGGAGAGGATCCGGCGATCCAGGTCGTCCAGGCCGAGCTTGTCGATCCCGAGTGACCGGAGGGCGAGGTCGGCAATCTCCCGGGTGACCGAACCGGATCCTTTTACAATCGCATAATCGTAGACCCGCCTGAGAAGACGGTTTGCAATCCGCGGGGTGCCCCGTGCACGGGAGGCGATCTCGGCTGCCCCTTCCTGGGTGACCGGAATATCGAGGATGGTAGCTGAACGGGTGACGATCTTCTGAAGCTCTGCCGGTTCGTAGAGATCAAGCCGGAGAATCAACCCGAACCGGTCTCTGAACGGGGATCCGAGGAGGCCTATCCGCGTTGTGGCACCCACGAGCGTATACCGCTCAAGGGGGAGTTGGATAGACCGTGCAGTCGGTCCCTCGCCGATCATGACATCAATGACATAATCCTCCATCGCGGGGTACAGAATCTCTTCTATCACCGGGGAAAGCCGGTGAATCTCATCGATAAAGAGAATGTCACGATCTTTCAGCGGAGTGAGAAGGGCAGCAAGATCTCCCGGTCTCTCGAGAACCGGCCCGCTTGTTGTCTCGATAGAACTCTCCATCTCCCGTGCTATGATGTGGGCAAGGGTGGTTTTTCCAAGGCCTGGAGGCCCGGAAAAGAGGATATGATCAAGGGGGGCTTTTCTCATCCTCGCCGACGCGAGAACGACTGAAAGGGCTTCCTTGATCTGGCCCTGTCCGATAAAATCGTCAAGGGTTCCTGGACGGACACTGGCAAGAGCCCGATCCTCATCCTGTTCTCCTGCCTGGAGGAGGCTGCTCGGCTTCATGTCACCGCCACTCCTTCAGTACGAGAAGAGCCGCCCTGGTAAGTCCGGCAGCGGACCGGTCCCTGCACTCCTTCATTGCCTCGTCCACGGCACCGGCGGCATCGTCCTCCCCGTACCCGAGTGAGACAAGGGCAAGAATGGCATCTGATCTGCCGCTGGAGATCGGGGGCCCTTCCTGTACGAGAGCGGGAAGGACCGGGCGGATCTTCTTCTTTAATTCAAGCACGATCCGTTCAGCCCCGGTCCGTCCGATACCGGGGACCCGTTCAAAGACGGAGGGATTCCCAGCCGATATGGCCTCGGCGATCTCCCGCACGCTCAGATGCCCGAGGATGGCATTGGCAAGCTGGGGCCCGACCCGGGATACCGAGATCAGCAGCGAGAAGACCAGTCGTTCAGATTTTGTCTCAAATCCGTACAGGAGCATGGCATCCTGCCTGATGATCTGTTCGGTATAGAGCGTGACTTCGGGTGCGTCCCTGAGCCTGAAGATGGCCGGGACCGGAACCCTGACCCGGTATCCCACTCCTCCGGCCTCTACCACCACGTAGTCATCGCCGGTATCCACCACCTCACCTCTGATACGGGCAATCATCATTACTCACAGATATGTCCTGCTTCGGTTTATATGGCAGAGCGCAAGGGAGAGTCCGTCGGCAGCATCGTCCGGTCGTGGTTTCTCCCGCAGACCGAGAAGGCGCTGGATCATGACCTGCATCTGTTCCTTGTCTGCCCTGCCGGAACCGGTTATTGCTAGTTTCACCTGGTTCGGCTTATACTCATAGATCTCAAGCCCCTCCCCGGCAGCAGTCATGAGGATCACTCCTCTCGCTTCGCTCACCTGGAGGGCAGAAGTCGTGTTTCGTGCAAAGAAGAGTTCTTCAATGGCCATGACATCGGGACGGTGAATCCTGATCAGATCCTCAATTCTGTCCCGTATCATCAGCAGCCTGACCGGTGCCGGCCCGTCCGCAGGCCGGGTCCTGATGACGCCGAATGCCAGGGGCAGAAGGCCGCCTCGTCCGACATCGATGACCCCGTACCCGACGGTTGCAAACCCGGGATCGATACCAAGGATCACACTCATGGCTGAAAACCGGATACAGACGGGATGATCTGGTTACGGATCATCCTCACCATCGGGGATGATTGCCGGATCATCGAGAGAGAGACGCTCATTCCAGATTCCCCGGTGCGAAAGCAGCCACTCCTGCGCATTGAGCGGTTCTTCGCCGGGGGAACGTTCCGTGCGGATGTACTGCCCGTTTTCAGTCATGATCCGCATCTTCACATTGTCCCGGAGGTGAACCGGAAGGATGGTTGTGACGATCTCACGCCTGATTCCGGGATCGAGTACCGGGTACAGGATCTCGATCCGCCGGTTGAGATTGCGGGGCATCAGGTCAGAACTGCCCATCAGGACGATCTCGTCTCCCCCGTTATAGAAGTAGTAGATGCGTGAATGCTCAAGGAACCTGCCGACGATGGTGTTCACCGTAATATTCTCCGAAACACCCTTGATTCCCGGTATAAGACAGCAAATCCCCCGAATCTGGAGATCTATCCTGACTCCCTCGCATGAAGCCCGGTAGAGGGTACGGATGAGCTCGGCATCCTGCAGGGCGTTTAGTTTCAGGATGATACGGCCGTTGCCATACTCCTTTTGACGTTTTATCTCCTGCTCGATGAGGGAGATGACTCCTCTCCGGATATAATGCGGGGCGACGAGGAGATGGTTGTATGACAAAAACCGTGAATACCCGGTGAGAGCATTAAAGAGGTTCGAGACGTCTGATGCGATCTCCTGGTTTGCGGTAAAAAGACCGATATCGGTGTAAATCCGGGCTGTAGTAGCATTGTAATTGCCGGAACTCATATGGACGTACCGGACAATCCCATCCCGTTCCCTCCTGACGACGAGACAGAGTTTGGCATGGACTTTCAGGCCCATGATACCGTACACGACATGCACCCCGGCATGTTCAAGGGCTTTCGACCAGCCGATGTTGTTCTCCTCGTCAAACCGGGCTTTGAGTTCAACCACCACGGAGACCGCCTTTCCGTTTTCTCTTGCTTCAAGAAGGGCTTTTACAATGGGTGAGTTGGACCCGGTCCGGTAGAGCGTCATCTTAATGGCAAGAACCCCGGGATCATGGGCTGCCTGGATAAGAAAATGTACCACCGGCTGAAAACTCTCGTACGGGTGGAAGAGGATGATGTCCCGGCTTTTTATTGCATTGAAAAGGTTCTTCTCATTATCAAGCCGTTTGGGGATGGAAGGCACAAAGGGAGGATCCTTCAGTTCCGGGCGGTGCAGATCAAGCATGCACATGAGATCAGCCATCCCTATAGGTCCGTTCATCCGGTAGAACATGTGCGGATACTTGGCAAGTTTATCACCCATCATCGAACAGACCGACTGGTCCATCCAGGATGAGACCTCAATCCGCACCGGCAGTCCGACCCACCGTCTCCCGACCGATTGTTCCACGGCGGTAAGGAGATCATCAGCTTCGTCTTCCTCGATCTCGACATCTGCATCACGGGTGACCCGGAAGGGGTATGCTGCCCTGACCTCCATTCCCGGGAAGAGGAGATCGAGATTTGCCGAGATCACCTCTTCGAGAAAGATGAGATGGATCCGGGCGGAGTCCCGGACCTCTCCCGGACAGGACGGCACGGTGATGAGCCGGGGAAAGAGCGTGTTCGGGATCTTAATCCTGGCAAAGAGATCCTCATCCCGTCCCCGTTCCCTGACAATGATGGCAAGATTTAGCGCAAGGTTGGAGATGAACGGGAAGGGATGCGCCTTGTCAAAGGCAAGAGGCGTGAGAACCGGAAATATCTCCTTTACAAAATAATTTCTGATCTCTTTCTTCTGATGCTCATCAAGGGAATCATAGGTATGGATTACAATGCCGGCCTCAAGCAGCTTAGGGACGATATCATCGTTCCAGACCGATACCTGTTCTTCAAGAAGCGGGGTTAATGCCCGGTATATCCCGTCAAGCTGCTGGTGCGGGGTCAGGCCGTCGGGAGGAGCCTTCAGTACCCCTTCGTCCAGCTGACGGTGCAGCCCGGAGACCCGGACCATGAAAAATTCATCGAGATTATTCGCAAAAATTGCGAGGAATTTCACCCGTTCCAGGAGCGGATGCGTGGTATCCTTCGCTTCATCCAGGACATGCCGGTTGAACTGGATCCATGACAGTTCCCTGTTTATATAGAGTGACGGGTTCTTGAGGGAATGCCCTTCGGAATCAGGGGTTTTGTCACTACGGCCGGCGTCCTGATCATTCATCGGAACTACATACGAGACTGTGCCACATAAGCCTTATGGGCAGAAAAACAAGGGAACACGGAGATCAGAGGGCCGTACCACTCTCATAGGTGAAGGTCTTCATGAGGGTTCTGACATACCCGTCAACCTCGGTCGAGTCCTTCAGGGTAATTGTTGAGGATTCATTCAGACTGTTTCCGCGGCCCTCAGTAATTGAAGCCCCGATCTCCACGCCGAATGCGCCCTGGGCATACTGGCCGGCAAAGGCATTCCCATCTGGAGAGGCACGGACCGGAATGGCATCGGTAACGTATTCCATGTCGGCTGATTCATTCAGCACAGTCTCATTCAGCACAGTCTCATTCAGCACGGTTTGATTCAGGGCGGTTTCATTCCCCAAAAATTCCGGGATCCAGGTACCATTTCCGTCTCCTGACATGGCAGTCATATTCTCTCCGGCCAGCAGGGTGGTATTGTTTGCAGCGGGTGCCCCGGTACTGATGTTACTGGTATTGATACTGGTATTCTGAATCTGATCCTCACCGGAGACACCTGCAGCACAGCAGATGATGAGAAGAATCAGCAGGCCGGGTAATGCTGTATGAAGGGGTAACAGATTATTTCTTTTCATGGACCTGTTCCTGACAGGTACAGGTATACCCCCCCATATGAGAATTTTGTGGTGGCCACCCTCAGGCCCGGGGAGTGATGAGCAGGTACCGGGAATTGATCCGG
The DNA here is from genome assembly GCA_964637135.1 of uncultured Methanospirillum sp. Taxonomy (GTDB): domain Archaea; phylum Halobacteriota; class Methanomicrobia; order Methanomicrobiales; family Methanospirillaceae; genus Methanospirillum. Next base: position 58,350 of record CAZWTX010000009.1, read on the forward strand.
CCGATCATGATCAGGGAATAGAACCTGAGGAACGTGATCACCGGGGCAGTTACCATGAGCGAGAGAAGAAGGGTGAGGCCACTGAACAGGAAAATCTGGATGAAGACGGATATCGTGAATATCTCAGCAGAAATGCCTCCCGGGGTGATGATCAGCTCAGGCACTCCGAAGATCAGGCCGGTGAGGAAGATGATCGAACCAAGAACCACCCCGGTACAGATGCTGATCATGATTTTCAACCCGACAAAGAGGATCAGATCCAGCCAGCGCCCCGTGAAGATGGTCAGGAACCGCCGCCATCCCTGATACACATTCAAGCGATCGGCGATCATGACCGGAACCACGAAATCGCTGGTGAGTATGGCAATGATCCAGACGGGGATGAGGATGAGAAAGAGAGCCACCAGGGTGATGATAACGGCGGTCAGAATAGCGGGAAGAGACTGATCACCGGAACGGATGAGCGGAACCATGACTGCCACCATGACAAGGACGAGGGATCCTGCGACGGCTCCGGCGAGGATGAGATAAAACCCGAATAATCCGATGCCTTCCCGGATATGACTCCGGATTGACCCGCAGAGCAGGATGGTATCAGACCTGAGGGTGTCAACGAAGACAAACTGGAAGATGGAGCTAAAAAGGGAGTAGATGCCGAGGACAAGAAAAAAGAGAGCACCCAGGCCAAGAAGAAGATCCGGGGGAATGACCGGTGCCCGGATGAGGTCTTCAAGCGTAGTTCCTTCCCCGATGGAGAGGTTTCCCGGGAACGGATTCATGATACCGCCCCCGAGAAAAAGGGTGATGACGAGGATCCGTACCCACAGGGAAGGGGACGGTGGCCAGAGCAGCCCGGTCGTTCTTGCGATCGCTTCGTCGATGGCAGTAAGGGAGTGATATTCACCCATACCGTCAGTCCTCCCCGCTCATGATCTTCTCTGCATACGGACAATTCTGCAGTGGTGCCGTCATGCGGACCGGACAGGCCTGACAGCCAGGCCTCGTCCGGCAGACAGCTGATCCCAGCCTGACGATCTGTGCATGGAAGTCGTTGAAGAGGGCAACGTCAGCCGGGAGTCGTGACATGAAGAACTCCTGCATCGCCTGGTAGGACGCATCATCGTCAAACCACTGGAGACGTGATCCAATCCGCCGGGTATACGTATCGACCACGAAAACCGGCTTGTTCAGGGCATACAGGAGAATGGAATCGACCGTTTCCGGCCCGAATCCTTGAAGGGAGAGCAGTTCGGTCCGAAGGGTACCCTCATCGCCGGCAGCCATGAGATCGACGTCTCCATTCCAGCGGGATACGAAGTATGCCATATATTCCTTCAGCCGGGACGCCTTCTGCCGGTAGAACCGCGATGATCTGATGAGCGGGGCAGTCTCTTCCGCGGGAGTGGTAGCCAGGATTGCCGGTGAGAGGAGACCGTGCTCTTTCAATGCCGAAATAGCTCGTGATGCCCCGGTCCACGAGACGTTCTGGGCCAGGATTGCCCCGGCCATCGTTTCCACCGGGCCTTCTGACGGCCACCAGTGCTGATGACCATAGGCAGCGAGCAGGCGGGCATACACCTCCAGGAGATCGTTCTGGCTCACCGGGCGCATGATCAGGTCCATTCCTGCTGTCGTGCCCATGCAGCATACCGCTCCCGGAGCATGGCCAGTTCAGGAGCGGTCAGGTCTTTTCCATTCCGATTATGAATGATCGTCGAGAGTTGCCGGACAATATCCTCTGCCACCGCATCATCCCGGCAGGTAACGTAGACTATCGCATCATTTTTGGGAAACGTCAGTCCGCAAACCGGGCAGAGAATGTTGACTGATTCAGACGGAACCGTTAATAACCGGTGACAGCCCGGGCACCGGATCACGGCAATCATGAAAGTTCCGGTACGTTTCCTGTCCGGATGAATCTTCTCACTTCCTCCCGGCAGAAAGCAAATACTAATCACCGATACCGGATGACCTCTGGGAAGGAAGGAATCAGGAATGGAACAGGTAACGGTCATTGCAGTCCGGGGACTTCCCCTGATCACTGAAGGAAACGACATTGCGAGCCTGATTGCCGGACATGCAGAACTGAAGCCGGGTGATATCGTCTGCATCGCCAGTACCATCGTTTCCAAGGCGGCAGGATACCGGCACACCCTTTCTGAAATTACTCCCGGTGCCGAGGCTCACCGGATTGCTGCCCTGACCGGAGAAGATCCGGAATTCATGGAAGTCGTCCTCAGTCAGGCAGCAGAAGTACTTCTTGAAGCACCATTTACCCTCACCGAACTAAAATCAGGCCATATCGGCGTCAGATCAGGCGTTGATGCCAGCAACGTGGAAGACGGGATCGTCATTACGCTCCCGCCTGACCCGGTGAAAGAAGCAGACCAGATACGGGAAAAGCTCGAGGAGAAGGCCGGGGGACATATCGGAGTAATCATTACGGACACCTGCGGGCGGGCATTCCGGCGGGGCCAGACCGGCCATGCTATCGGCTGGAGCGGCATTGACGCGATACGTGACTTCCGTGGCGATACCGATCTCTTCGGACGGGTCCTGGAGATCACTGAGGAAGCGGTAATCGATGAAATTGCAGGATTTTCAAATTTCGTGATGGGGGAGAGCAATAACGGCATACCGGTTGTGATCTTCCGGGGCATTGAACCGTGGACGGGCCACAATGACCTTTACTTCCGGAAAGACGAGGATATCTTCAGAAAAGCACTCAAAAAATGGAGATGATCAGAACTTGATCATGTTCAGGATAAACACTACCACTCCTGCAGCAACGGCTGCTGCAAGAACTATATATGGGCTGATGTGGACTGCACGGCGGTCTTCACTGTCGTAGTAATTGACAAGACCGGCAGAGGATATTAACCGTCCACCCGACTTTTTTGCCATAACATATATCAGGCCGCCGAATTATATAAAAGGCTCATTCACGGGGAAGATTGTGGACGACGAGTATCTCTTTTCAGGAACTGCCCTCTGCGGAAATTCACTTGAAGCGCGTCCGGTGACCATCGTGGTGAAAAACGGCATGATCCAGTCGGTGGAAGATGAGACCAGAGTTCCCGATCAATGGATCTGTCCTGCCTTCTGGAATGCCCATACCCACCTTGCCGATACGGTCGCCATGGATCTCCCCTGTACTGGAAGCCTGGAGAGCCTTGTCACCCCGCCGGACGGGCTGAAACACCGTATCCTGAATACAACCCCGGGGGAGCGGCTTGTCGCCGGCATGCGGGCATCCGTCCGGGAGATGGTACGGGGAGGTACTGCCGGTTTTATTGATTTTCGGGAGAACGGGCCGGCCGGGGTGGAACTCCTCAGGGAGGCATGCCGGGGAGAGAGCATCTCCCCGGTTATTCTCGGAAGGGACGGCGGGGAGGATGTTGCCGACGGTGCAGGAATCAGCAGTACCCGCGATGTCCCGGGATATGCCGGGATAGCTGAGTCCATGCATGCTGGAAAGAAACTCGTTGCCTTTCATGCAGGTGAACGGGATACCGGGGATATCGACGATGCACTCGAGTGCAGCCCTGACCTTCTGGTTCACTGTACCCATGCAACGCCGTCGCAGATCCGGCGGATTGCCGATGACGGAGTGCCTGTTGCCGTCTGCACCCGATCGAATTTTCTCCTCGGGGCGGCTTCATCACGGGCCCGTCCGCCTGTGAACGAATTACTTGCGGCAGGTGCTAATCTGCGGATTGGTACTGATAACGTGATGTTTGTGCAGCCCGACATGCTCCGTGAACTCTCATTTATCCACACCGTCTACCAGTCAGACCCCCTGCTCCTCCTTCAGGCAGCAACAAGAGGCGTCGGCAGGGAGGCGGATATGCATCTCATCGGGAAGGGAAAGCCGGCCTGTTTTACCGTATTTGAGGTAAACAAGACGAATTTTGAATATTCGCATGATATTGCTGCCACGCTGGTAAAACGGGCTACATCCAGCCATATCTGCGCAAGAATTTTTTATCTCTAATGTAAATTAACTGGGGAGCCTTTTGTGGGGGGAACCCAAGTGTACAATACTATTCTTGTTGCCATTGATGGATCGGATGTCAGTAAAATGGCATTCGAGGCAGCTGTAGAACAGGCCCTCGCCTGGAAAGCAGACCTGCATGCGGTATATGTTGTCGAATCCGGGTTATTCTCCGATATTCCGGCAGACAGCAAACTTGAGATCATGTACAGTCTCCTTGAACAGGAGGGAACCGCTGCTCTCGATAACGTGAGTGAGATTGCAAAGAAGAAGAATATCCAACTGAAAACCCATTTTGAGCAGGGTCATGCAGGGAATACCATCCTTGCGACTGCCCAGAAGATCAATGCCGACCTCCTGGTGATGGGATCTCACGGGAAAAGCAATATTGATCGGATCCTCATCGGGAGTGTCAGTTCCTTCGTGGTCGAGCATTCCCCGGTCTCGGTACTGGTGGTGAGATCATAGTGCCGGCCCCACTGGTATCAGATTACATGACGACTGATGTCGTCACGGTGGATATACCAGGAAACCGCGATGATGTCCTAAAAATTTTAAAAAGAACTGGTATTAGCGGAGTTCCGGTTATAAAAGACGGGAACATCGTCGGGATAATCACCCGTAAGGATCTCCTTCACAAGCCTGAGGAGAACCAGCTGGCACTGCTGATGACACCTGACCCGATTACCATCCTTCCGACGGCAAACCTGACTGAGGCCGCCAGGATCATGGTGGATAACAATATCAGGCGTCTTCCGGTGGTTGACAGCCAGAAAAAACTTGCCGGCCTGATCAGTGTCGCGGATCTCATCCTTGCCATCGCCAGGATGAAAATCGAGGAGGAGATTAAGGACCGGTTTACCAGTCCGACCTTTGCGATATGGGAAGAGACACCCCTCCCGCTCGTGGGAAGAATCATGGAGATATCGGGATTTGAGGCAATCCCGGTTCTTTCGAAAGAGTCGAAACTGCAGGGTATACTCTCTGAACGCGACCTCATCAGGTGTGCCATGATCGAGGACTCGGTTGAGACATCTGATCTCTCCACCACCGGGACCGATGATGACGAATGGACCTGGGAGAGCATCAGGGATGTCCACCACGTCAGTTATGGAATATCACGTGTACAGCTCCCGAACCGCCCGGTCAGGGAGGCAATGGTAACAAACGTTGTGATGGTTCCTCCCAATGCAGAAGTAAGTGAATGTGCGCTGAAAATGAAGCGTGCACGGGTTGACCAGCTCCCGATCATCAACGGTGACAACCGGCTGAAAAGTATTCTTTTTGACCGGGTTCTCATCAAGGTCCTCCTGGACGAGAAATATCAATAACAATATTTAATATATTGCGGGGTGCTTGTAACTTAGGCATTTTTGCTCCCTGCAATAATTTCGCTACGTGCTTTTTATTCTGGTGATTGCGAATGGCAGAACAGAACGATACAATGAAGGGAACGACCACTGTCGGAATCGTCTTCGACTCCGGGGTCGTTCTTGCGAGCGAAAAACGGGCTACTATGGGATACCTGATCTCCAACAAGACTGCCAAGAAGATCTATCAGGTTGCATCCCGGATCGGACTGACTACTGCCGGAGGAGTCGGGGATGCACAGCAACTAGCCCGGCTCATGACGGTGGAGGCAAACCTCTACGAGATCAGGCGTGGAAAAAACATCAGCGTCAAGGCAGCCTCAACACTGCTCTCCAATGTTCTCCATGGCAACCGGTTCTATCCGTATTACGTCCAGCTCCTCATTGGCGGGGTGGACGAGACCGGACCGGTTCTCTACTCGGTTGATGCAGTCGGAGGTTCGTCCCGTGAAGACGGAATCGTCGCGACCGGTTCCGGATCCCCGATGGCGTATGGGGTACTTGAAGACCGCTATGCAGCCGGCCTGAAACAGGACGATGCAGTAGAACTTGCCATCAGGGCACTCCGGTCGGCAATCAAGCGTGATGCCGGATCAGGCGAAGGTATGGCAGTTGTGGTCATCACCAGTGATGGATATACCGAACTCGATGATAAAACGATTAAAAAGGTTATTCCAAATTAATAATTCTGTTTTCAGGTAATTTATTCACTTTTTTAGGACGGTTGTAATGCTTATCGAGGAACGTCTCAAAGACCTTCATGAGAAGATTAAAAAGAAAGTACCAAAAGGTATAACGGTCGCGTCTGTTGAATTCGAAGGCCCGGAACTGGTTATCTACACCAATGATCCCAAGCAGTTCGCTGACCAGGATGATCTCATCAAAGTCCTGGCCAGGGATCTCAGGAAACGGATTGTCGTCAGACCGACGATCCTTGAGGATCCCGAGCGGGCTGCCAGTGCCATCCGCCGGGTCGTCGGGGATACGGCAGGGATATCAGACATCTTCTTCGAGGCAGATACCGGCGAGGTTCTCATTGAGGCAGAAAAACCGGGGATCGTCATCGGAAAGAACGGTTCAACACTTCGTGATATTACCAAGGAGATCGGGTGGACGCCGAAGGTGGTCAGGACACCGCCGATCGAGAGTGCAACGGTCAAACAGGTACGTCAGTACCTCCGTTCAGCCCACCAGGACAGGAAAGAATTTTTACGGCGAATCGGCAGGAGAATTCACCGGGATATCATCTCCAAGGATCAGTGGATCCGGGTGACCATGCTCGGATGCTGCAGGGAAGTTGGAAGGGCAGCATTTCTCCTTACGACGCCGGAGAGCAAGGTTCTCATTGACTGCGGCGAAAAGCCTGACTCAGATGCGACTCCGTACCTCTATATTCCGGAGATTCATCCGCTCTCCCAGCTTGATGCCGTGGTGCTCACCCATGCCCACCTGGATCACTGTGCATTTGTCCCGCTCCTCTACAAGTACGGGTACGAAGGACCGGTGTACTCAACCCCGCCAACCAGGGATCTCGCGGCAATGCTCCAGCTCGATTACCTTGAAGTGATGAACAAGGAAGGGCGGACGATCCCGTATTCGTCAAACGAGGTAAAGGAATACATCAAGCACTCAATTGTCCTCAATTACGGGTGTGTCACTGATATTGCCCCTGACATCAAGCTCACCTTCCATAATGCCGGTCATATTCTTGGTTCTGCCATCGCCCATTTCCATCTCGGGGACGGGCTCTATAACGTGGCATTCACCGGGGATCTCCATTACGGGAAGAGCCGGCTCTTCAACGCGGCAACCAATCATTTTCCGCGGCTTGAAGCCATGTTCATGGAGTCAACGTACGGCGGATCCCAGGATATGCAGCCGCAGCGGAGTGAAGCCGAGGAGAAACTCTACGCAATCTTCAATGAAGTGCTCGGACGGGGAGGAAAAGTCATCATCCCGGCATTTGCCGTGGGACGTTCGCAGGAAGTGATGCTCGCAATAGAGGAGGGTATCAGGTACGAGAAGATCCCGAAGACGAAAATTTACCTTGACGGGATGATCAAGGAAGCCACCGCTATTCATACGACCTACCCCGAGTACCTCAACTCCGATCTCCGTAACCTCATCTTCAAGGAAGGTCACAACCCCTTCCTGAACGACTGTTTCGAACAGGTTGACTCGCAGGAGAAACGGGAGAAGATCATCACCGGCGAACCCTGCATCATCATTACCACAAGCGGTATGCTGAACGGCGGACCGGTTATGGAGTACCTCCGCAACCTTGCGGCAGACGAACGCAATGCTCTTGTCTTCGTCGGGTACCAGGCTGACGGCACTATGGGACGGAGGATCCAGAAAGGATGGAGAGAAATTCCGGTGGGGAACCGCGAGACGATCGTGATCAACCTGGACTGTATCACTGTCGACGGATTCTCAGGACATGCGGACCGGAGACAACTGATGAATTTCGTCTCCCACATGCAGCCAAAACCGGAGAAGATATTCACCATCCATGGCGACGAGAACAAGACGATCGATCTTGCCAGTTCCATCTACAAACGGCATCACATCCAGACCCTTTCACCCATGAACCTTGAGACATACCGTCTGGTCTGATGGGATGAACCGGTCCTTTCTTCTTTATTTCGGAATATTCGCAATAATGGCGTTATCGAACGCCTTGGTCCCGGTTCTTCCTGACCTTGACGCCGATCTCGGTGATCAGGCACTTATTTTTTCATCGTATTTCCTCGGAGCAATGCTCCTCACCCTGCCAACCGGAATCCTGAGTGAACGGGTCGGCCAGCCGGTCCTGATCCTCTCTTCCCTGGTCATTACCGTGGTAAGCGGGGCGGGGATCATCCTGAGTCCTGGCGGATGGTTCCTGATTGTAACAAGGCTCATTGAAGGATTTGGCGCCGGGGTTTTTGTATCAGCCTCGCTCTCCTGGATCACGTATCAGCCCGGTCATGCCAGGCAGACCGGGTATTTCATGGCGTCCATGAATGCCGGTCTCCTGTTCGGGCTTGCCGGAACAGGATGGCTGGTAACCACAGTAAACAGGATATACACAGGGATCTGGGTTTTTACCCTCCTCACCGCCGTGATCCTGGTTCTCATGATCCTCATGCCTCCTGCACAAACCGGCAGGACCGGGCCGGTGCCGGCAGCACTGCTCGGGCGGGATTTGGCCGGGATGATGCTCAGCCAGGCTCCCCTCTGGGTATCGGTCATCGTCCTTATCGGGATAACCGGATTTGTCCAGGCAGTGTTTCCGGACCTCTCCGGACTTACAGCCGGGGAGATTGGTACTGCCCTCGCGGTCATGAACCTGGCATCCATCATTGCTTCGCTCCTGACACCCCGGCTCAGGCTTGAACCGGTTCTCCTGATCCGTCTGTCAGCACTGGTGATGAGTATCCTGACCCTGGTTTTTCTCACATTCCCCCTCTCGATCTTCCTGATGGGGGGAATTGCCGGATTGATCACAGTTTCACAGATCACGTACCTGGCGACGGCTGAACGGCACCAGGGGCTTGCCATGGGACTGTATACCACCTTCAGTTACGCAGGGATGACCCTCATCCCGGCAATCGGAGGATACCTGACCGATACCTTCTCTCTGGCTGCTGCATCGGCGATCATCGCTGCCGTCGCCGTCATCATCGCCGTCATCATCGGCAGATGCCGGTGCAGAGGAGTTATCCCGGAGTACAATGACTGATCCTGACCAGAAGACGGCATGGAACAGCGAGTACCTGAAGAAAGGGCGGCTATGGGGGAATGCCCCGGCACACCCGGTGCCTGTCCGCCATCTCGGGAACGTGCTTGACGCAGGATGCGGGGATGGGAAAAACCTCCGAACCCTCCAGGCACCGTCCGGAATGCTCATCGGATTTGACTTCTCGGTCCATGGAGTTCATCTCTGCAGGCGTGATCCCGGCTGCAGGGACACCGCCCTCTTCACTGCCGATGCACGGTTCATCCCACTTACTGACGGGAGTGTCGGGACGGTCTACCTCCATCACCTGATCGGGCATCTGCTCCTTCCCGGGCGGATCCTCGCAGCCAGGGAGATGTGCCGGATCCTCATGTCCGGCGGGTACCTGCATGTCACGGTATTCGGAACCGGGGATATGAGAGAGAGAAAAGGTGATCAGATCGAGGACAGAACATATCTCCGCGGTCACGGCATCATCACCCATTATTTCACAAAACAGGAACTTGCTGATCTCTTCCCGGAATTATCCGTACAGGTCATTTCGGAACATACCTGGCAGATGAGAACCGGCAGAACCATCGGGACGAGAAGGGAGATCGTCGCCGTTCTGGAGAAGAAAGAGGAGACTGCCGCCTGAGATCCCGTGACCTTACGAGGGTGGTAAGCGGAGAATGACGGCCAGCCCCTGGTCATACTGTCCGGCAATCCGGTCGGCGGCATAGACCCCGCCCCGGTAGCGGTCAGCGAGCATCCTGACGATGGAGAGACCCAGTTTTTTATCACCGGTCCGGGAAATATCAGGTTTTTCCCGGTCGAACAAGGTCTTTTTCTCTTCGTCAGCGACCCCCCGCCCATTATCCTCCACCCTGATCTCAAGGTATCCATCCGACAGCGGGCACACCGATATCCAGATCTCCAGATGAGCACGCCTGCCGTGACGGATTGCATTTTCAAGAAGATTTCCAATGAGTTCAGGGAAGAGATCATCTGCATACACTGACTGCCCGGTTCCGGAATAATGGATATCCGCCTGATCGAAAAAACCGATCTCGGTCCTGATGAGGGGATCGAGTTCCATAATCCGAAGAGCAGGTACTTCCTGCTCAATTCTCCGTATTGTTGAGATGTTCCTGATTATCCGGACAGACCGTTTCAGGGTTTCGTGCAGTCGCATCGCCGTTTCCAGGGAATTTTCCGGGATCTCCCTGAAGAGGAGGAGATTGTACCCGAGTGCCGATGTTATGAGGGTATTGATATCGCGGGTGATGATATCCAGGTACAGGCTGACCCGGTTATTCGAGATTGAAAGAGCCTCCTCAGTCTTTTTCCGCTCTTCAACCTCTGATATCGCAGTATCCTTCATCTGCCGGTAGGCCATGACCTGCCGTGTCATTCCGGTCACATCCTCAAGTATGATCAGGAGACCGGGAGAGGTATCGTCATTGTCATCAGGAATAAGCGAGGTCTTCTGGAACAGCGCTTCTGATCCACCGATCCTGACCGGAAAAAACCTCGAAGTAAACCGGGAGGAGAGAATCTGGGGTGTCCGGCTCTCAAGGGCTTCGCAAATCCGTCTCCGCATGAGCGGAGTGTCCAGTTCGGGAAAGAAAGAAAAGATCTCTTTTCCAAAGATCTCATCTGAACGGACTCCGGTCCACCGCTCCAGCGTCATGTTCCAGAGGGTGACCGTGCATGCGGAGTCAATCCTGCAGATCCCAATCGGGAGAAGATCGCACATCCCGGGAGTTATCGCGGGTGAAAAGTTCATTTCTCAGTTTCTGCTCCAATAATGCGATTAATTGTACGGCTGATGCGATCGATGGATCCCATCTCGAGAATGATGAGAATGTCACCGGATATGTTCTTTTCCTGAACAAGGAACCGGGTATGAGCAAGGATTACGAGGTCGTCATCACTCCACCGGTCAGACTGAACCAGATGGGTCAGGGAGTCCTCGACATATCCAGGAAGCTGGTACCGTAGCCGTTCACCGATATTATTGCTGATAGAGCCCATCACCGCATTGATGATGATATTACCCACTTCAAGAAGCGTCTCTGAGCGGATACTATCCATCTCAGGGGCCTGGGCCTCCTCGCCGGCAAGCAACATCACGAGTTGCAGGGCACTCTCACGGGGAAACATGAGAGCGGTTGTTCCCGAAATCGGTCCGGTATAATCCATGGATATCAGGGAGAACGTCGTCTGACAGCCGGGGAGGGAGTCGAGTTCACCGGCAGTGATAAGTCGTATTTCCGGTACATGAAGCGTAACATGCGATTTCGTCAGTTCATTCAGCATCCCGGCAGCACAACCGATACCAATATTGATCAGTTCCTTGATGCCGTCGATGATTTCAGATGAGATCGGGATCATGGTGCCCCGGAGAGGATCTTCATGATGGCAGGAAGGAGTTCTTCGCTATGAACCGGCTTGTTGACAAAATCCTTCGCTCCGAGATTCATACATTCCTCCCGGGTCGACATCTGGACGTCTGAGGTGAGGACGATCACCGGGACGGGAGCTGGATCCTTCTGTAGTTCCTGTAACACGGAAAACCCGTCCACTTCAGGCATCAGGAGGTCGAGAAGGACGAGATCAGGCTTTTCCAACCGGATTTGTGCTAATCCTTCTTTCCCATTCTGTGCTTCGCGGTACTCGTACCCGGCCTCCTGGAGAATTTTGCTGATCACCTTCCGCTGAAAGAGAGAGTCATCGATAATGAGGATTTGAGCCATACCCACTGATCATACCTATTGCTGCCGGGGTAATATCTGTTCTGGTCGGGTAATCACAGTCAGCATGGATTGGGGGTCTGAATGGAGGAGATCATCAGAAAATCATGCCTCACCGGGTCGTCTTGTCTGCCTGGAGGGATATTCCCTGCCTGTCTGTGGTTCATGGTAAGGCCGGAGCCAGGACCGGAAGATCAGATCCATGAACATATGATCGTGATCCTCTGCTCCACGATCGGATCCTCCACATGAATCTGACTCCTGATACGAATATCGCCATTCATCCGGAACAGATCCTGATGATACCAGACAAATGGAGCCGACGAATGGCTCTTACCGGGGAAGGATGTAACGGCATCTAAAGGCTTCATTCTCATCATTACCCAAATTTTTTTGAGTTATCTCTGATTTCGTGGATCGTGATGACATACATCGTAAGAAAAAAATATACGACTGTTATCATATAGTATACGATATGTCGTCCAATTTTTCCGATTATGAGTCAGATGACCATCATGAGAGTGATCTCTCTCGTATCGGGGTGTCACTTCCATCCAATCTTCTCAATAATTTTGATCAGATCCTGAAACAGCGTGGCTATTCCTCACGTTCTGAAGGGATTCGGGATGCCATCCGGTCATATATCAGGTACTACAAGTGGATGGCAGACATGACCGGTGAGCGTCAGGGAGTTATCACGCTCGTGTATGATCATCACCAGAGGGGTCTTATCGCTGCAATAACAGATATCCAGCACGATTACATCGGTGTTATCCAGGCTTCCCTTCACTCCCATGTCTCACACACCCGGTGTGTCGAAGTGCTTCTCGTAAAAGGGGATGCACAAGAAGTCAAGGCCATTGCCGAACGCCTCATGGCACAAAAAGGCGTGGAAACCGTCAAACTGACGACTATCCCACTCGAAGGGTAGCCGGCGTTCTCATTCACCAATGTTCCCTGGCTGAACGAATCTCTTTTCCCATCTTTTTTCCCATCACATCAGGCAGGGTATTCTATTGAATCATGTGCTGCTCGTGCACAGAACCGTGCCACCCGGCAGGGTTCAGGGATCTTGCCATGATGCACAAACATCCGGCACAGTGCCGTCACATCACGGGTATCCAGCCCATATCCGCGTGCATAGAGGATATGGCCGGTATGCAGCCGGACCGGTTGTCTCTCACCGAGGAGAGAATATGCACTCATACGGTCAGGTTCATCCGGGAAATGGTGCCTGATGTGTTCCTCAAGTCCCCCGGAAGCCTCATACGATACCGAGATGACGGGAAGACCACTGTCTTTCATGATCGACCAGGGATTAATGATGTTATACCAGGCGATGACAGAGCCGCTGATCATAACACCGGTAATATCTTCCCTCGCAAGGGATCGGATCATCCCAAGGATCACCCGTGTTGCATCAGAACCCCCCACCGTGATCTCCCCAAACGTAAACCCGTCGATGTAGAGATCCCGTCTCATCACGACACCACAGAGCCTGGATCTCTCCCGGCCCCGGTAACTCTCTGCAATACCGAGAACCCGGATTCCCTTTTTCTGTACCTGCATGAGAAGGACTTATACACCCGGGTTTTAAAGATTATATGATGGATATTAACAGGGATCAGGTATGTATCATCATCCCCACCCTCAACGAAGAACCGACAATAGGGGATCTGATCACCCGGTTTCACCAGGTTGGATATTCTGATATTATCGTCATTGACGGAAGAAGCGCTGACCGCACGAGGGAGATCGCGGCTGGAGCCGGAGCGGAAGTGATCCTGCAGAAGGGAAAGGGAAAAGGAAACGCGATCATCCAGGTTCTTCCACAAATACAGAAACCGTTCGTGCTGCTGATCGACGGAGACGGAACATACGATCCGGCAGATGCGGACGAACTGATCACCAGCCTTCAGGATGGGTACGACCAGGCAATCGGCAACCGTCTGATCCCAGATAATTATGCGTCATTTAACCGCCTGAATCTTACGGGTGACAAGATTCTGAACTGGCTCTTCAAGGTCTCCCATGGACGCTACCTCTATGATATCCTCTCCGGATACCGTGGTTTCACGCTCGCATCACTCAAAAAAATGCGCCTTCACGAGCAGGGATTTGGGATTGAAACGGAAATATCAGCCGAGGCAGTACGGAATAACAACCGGGTGGCAGTCATCCCGGTCAGGTATGGTATCAGGATTGGTTCTGCAACCAAACTGGATCCGATCCATGACGGGATCAAGATCGGGAGAACCATCTACCGTCTTGCAAAACATAACAATCCCCTGTTTTACTTCGGGCTGATCGGGTTCTTCTTTGCCCTTGCCGGAGCCCTAATCGGGGTATATATCGTCTTTGAATGGCTGAAGAACGTGGATCATATCCCCCTTACTCTTCTTTCGATAACCCTCATCATCGTGGGCCTGCAGGTGTTCATGTTCGGGATACAGTCAGATATGCTCCTTGCTTACCAGCGGGAACTTCTCAACGAGATTGAAGACCTGAAACGAAAGGAATGATTATATCCATTTGGATGGATAAATCTCAAACTTTATCTGAAAAGAAAACCAACATCAGTGGTGCATTGCGATAATAGTCTAGCGGTATGACAGGGGCTTCCCAAGCCCTTAGCCCGGGTTCGAGCCCCGGTTATCGCATTTCTTGTTTTATTCTCACGAGGAGAGGATTTCCTGACCCGTTACGATCTTTTTTGTTATTCCAGCCATCCGCATGGAACATGGTACCAACGGATGCATTCATCAGGATGAACACGAGAGATGTTTTCAAAGGGGCATCAGTAATTCTGATAACGATGCAAGCAGGTGCAAACAGGACCTGATTCCCAGTTATTTCTCACCAGTAAACGGAGTATGGATTCCAGAACCGTATCGATTACATGATCTCGAACGGGTATGAAATGTTGATATCAGGTTTTTTGTAGATTTTGCACCAATAAGGTGAGATAAATGCCACATGTACCTACTGAGGAGGAACGAGCCATTACCAGTTCTCATTCATACCAGACCAAAGAGAAAATCATTTTTAAAAGCCTGGTCATTGACACCATATTCTGGATTCCGGATATTTTTCTGGCAGTCCTTTCCGGTTCTGTCACCTTATATGCAGATGTCATAAAAAGTGGAAACGAGATTCTGTCTACCTTTTTTGCGTGGCTCGCCATGAGAAAAATAACAAAAGGCACAGGAGATCTCTACGATTATGGAGTGGGCAAATTTGAAACGCTTACCGGGATCGTCACCGGGGTTATTATGTTTCTTTCTCTGGTCCTGGTTTTTGCAATCACCAGTTTCAAACTCCTCAATCCTTCTTTCCTGCATGAAGGGGGGGCTATTCTTGCCATCGGGATGATGTTTATCGGGGTATGTGTGAATACCTGGCTCTGGAGAGAAAAATCTCACATTGCCAATGAAGAATACTCGCCGGTGATGGAGTCACAAGTCAGGCTCTTTAAAACAAAAGCACTTACCGATCTTACTGTCTTAATCGCCCTGATTCTTGTGATGATACTCGCAGAGTATGAATGGGCAATTTATATCGATCCATTGGCTTCCTTTATTGTCATCGGGTCATTCCTGTTCTCAGGGTACCGTACCATCTCGTCTTCACTTCCGGATTTGCTTGATAAAACAATTGACGAAGAATTGCAACTGGAAGTCGTCAGGGCCCTGGCCGCGTACTTCAATGATTATGAAGCATTTCATGGTGTCAGATCACGGCGAAGTGGAAATAATATATATATCGAATTATTTCTCGAATTTGATGGAGAGAAAAAATTATCAGAAGTACAGGATATTATTAACCGTATAAAAATAACCCTGGAGACTGATATTCCCCGGAGTTCAGTCACCATTATGCCGAGTACGGGAAAATATGGCGCGGTGAATGACAAATCATGACGTTTGATCAGATGTGATCGGGATATCCGTCCGATTCATCCCGCATTGAGCATGATCTGATAATTCACCTCATCAAACAAGAGAACAGAACGATTCACCGGTATAACACCAGTGCGTGATTCTTTGTACCAGTAGATGAGGAGAAAACCCCATGCTCTCAATCATCCTCGGATCTTTCTTCCGGCATCTTCCGGCACTCCTTTTTTGAGAAGATCCCACCTCTTCGGACTGCTGATATGATCCTCACAAATGTAAAAAAGACGCCCGGCAGCAACAGGATTTCATGAAGATGGTAATGACGGGTTTTCTTCTGTTATTACATTCCCGGGAAGGTACGACTGAACACCCGCATACCAGGAGACCGTCCGGCTGTCAACGGGTGAATCAGGTACCTGAACCTGTCCTCAGGTACCAGTATCCAGGATCATGAGCCCGATTGGAGGTAAAAGAGAAAAGGTAACCGGTTTTTGTGAACCATTAACTCGCCTGCGGGATATCCTGATCATAATAATCATACTCCCCGGTACCATTGTCTTCCATCTCCTCCATGTATGCGCTGAGTGCCTCCACGAATATCTCATCAATTGACAGGCCAAGTGAGGAAGAGAAAATCTCAAGAGCATGAGCAAGTTCATCAGGGACTTCGATCTGGAGAAGAACTACCATTATGATTACATGTATTCTCCCCCTATTCAGAGATTGTGATTTGCGGGAGGTCGGCCATTATTCCATCTGTTCCCCGAGAAAACACCTGCCGGAGAACCCTTTTCCCGGAGAGATGAACAGACAATATCTCCTTTGAAGCTGAAAGATCTGATATGATATCCGGAAAGACAGGGGAGAAGTGGATACTTGTCTGCCGGGAGACAACCATTCACATACCCCGGGGTAAACTGATATGAAACCGGCTGATTTCGGCTCAAGGGCGATATGCATCCTTGCGAAGAATAAAACGGGGGTTCTGAAGGAGATAGCCGGGACATTCGCCGAGAATAATGCGAATATCATCATGATTCACCATGAGGCCCTGAAAGGGATGAACAACGAGTATATCGGGGAACTGTACGTGGAGTATGAAAGTGACTGTGATCCTGCGGATATAGATCGCAGCCTGCGGGCGCTCCCCGGGGTTTCTGATGTTATTGTTCACCGCTCTTTCGGGGATATATTCGGGAAACGCGTCATCATCATCGGTGGCGGTGCTCAGGTGGCCCAGGTAGCACTCGGGGCGGTCAATGAGGCAGACCGGCACAATATCAGGGGCGAGCGGATATCAGTCGATACCATTCCCCTCGTCGGCGAGGAGACCCTTGCCCAGGCAATCGCCGCAGTACCCCGGCTGCCCCGGGCCTGTATCCTCGTGCTTGCCGGATCCCTGATGGGGGGTGAGATCACCCGTTCGGTGGATCGGGTCAGGGAGGCGGGGATCCCGGTTATCGCGCTCAGCATGGCCGGTACGGTTCCGGATCACGCCGACCTCGTCGTCACCGATCCCATCCAGGCAGGAGTGTTTGCAGTAATGCACATATCAACAATCGCGGTCTTCTCGATCGACCGTGTACGGGGGCGGGTTTTCTGAAATCACTGGTGGATCGTGCCGTTGAGGTGCTCTTTCACGACGGGCTGATCGTATATCCGACAGACACGACATACGGTCTTGGTGGCGATGCCCTCTCCGACGAAGCAGTAATGCGGGTTTATGAAGCAAAGGGACGCGAGTTTCATAAAGCAGTGTCCATCGCGGTATCGGACCCGGAGATGATCCATGCAGTCGCACGGGTCGACGAGATTGGTGAAGCATTCATTGCCGAGTTCCTCCCCGGTCCGGTAACGCTCGTCATAAAGGCAAGGGGAATTATCCCGAGGATGCTCACTGCCGGTACCGGAAGGATCGGGATCCGGTACCCGGATCATGAGGTTGCCCTTGCCATCATCTCGCAGTTTGACAGTCCGATCACGGCGACGAGTGCAAATATTTCAGGAGGTCCTGATCCGGTGATTGTTCAGGACTGCCTGGCGCCGCATGATTACGCAGTCGATGTCGGACCGCTCAGTGGTATTCCGTCAACGGTGGTCGATCTCGCAGACCGCGAGATCCTCCGGGCGGGGGCGGAGTGTGAGCGGGTGGCACGGTTCCTCGCGGAGTTTGCATGAAAAAACCGGCACGGATACGGGACTTCGTCAGGGACGAGGACGGCTGGTTCTATGCCGTCGCGGCCTACGATAACGCTGAGGCAGTCGGTTGCCTGCTCAGGTACATCCCTGATGAGAAGGGGGACCGGGTATCTTCAGACGGGGTACGGTACCGGAAAGTAGAGTTCAGGGAGGCGTACGATCTCGTCGCCCGGGAAAAGCCGGAGTTTTCAGGACTCGTGCAACGGATTCCCCATGCACGGATAACGGCGGTGCTCAAACCTGACGAGGAAATAGGAAAAATCGCTGCACGGGATGACCGGGTCTCCCGGCTTGTCTCACAGTTCGGTCTTGCCGCGGGTGCGTTCGGGGTGACCGGCTCGATGATCTGCGGGCTGGAGAATGCAGATTCCGATATCGACGGGGTGGTATATGGATCATCGTTCCGTATCGCCCAGCAACGGCTGAAGGAAGGGATTGCCTCGGGGGTCATCGAAGACCTGGACGATGATCTCTGGCACCGGGTCTACCGGAAGCGCAATCCCGATCTTCCCTTCGAGGAGTTTTTTCTCCACGAACAGCGGAAATGGAACCGGGGACAGATCGACGGGACCTACTTCGATCTCCTCTACTCGCGGGATTATGCAGACCTGAACGGATCCCGGATGGAAAAGGGGCCGGTGCTTGGAAGGACAACCATCGAAGCGACGGTCACCGGCGATACCTTTGCCTATGACAGCCCGGCGATCCTTGAAATTGATCACCCGACCATCAGGAAGGTACTCTCCTTTACCCACACGTATACCGGGCAGGCAGTGAAGGGAGAGCGTATAGAGGTGAAAGGAGTTATCGAAGAGCACGGGGACGAACAGTGGCTGATCGTCGGGACCACCCGGGAAGCAACGGGCGAGTATATCCGGTCACTCTCGCTGCTTGAAAAAGAGGCGTGAAAGACTCGGTGCCGTGACTACACACCGATCACTGTACCGGCAGGCGGAACAGGGAGGATCTACCGGTTTGTCAGGGAACGTGCCGTCATGGATACGCCGGGCCTGTTTTACCGCATGAAGGAGAGCCCTTCTATCCCGCGGTCCGGGCTCGTAATACCGGATTACACCTGACGGAACGTACTCGACATGACCGCCCGGAAGGGTCAACCCGGCCTGTTCGTTCAGGCAGAGAAGGAGGGCGGTGATTCTGATCCGATCATCAGGCCAGCACCCGGTCTTCGGGGCCGTGCTGCACCGGACATGCGACCATCCGGCGGTTGGATCGTACTTGTCGATCTGCCCGGTGATACCAAGCCGGTTCGATCTCACGACCATATCCTGAATGACCGGACGGATGAAAGGAGCATTCTCTGCGAGCGGGTACCACTCGTCGAGGAGATCGGCAAGATCTGCCCGGGCATCGGGAACGATGATACCGAGTTCGTCCAGGATGGCATCACGGTCCAGGCCCTCCGGGATGCCCGATGCGATCTGGCGGCAGAGATGGTACCGGGGGGGTATGACAACCGGCTCACTCATGCGGTAGTACAGGTTCCGGGGACACCGGAGCGTCGCGGTAAGGTCTGATACCTGAATGAACCGATTCTTTTCCCCCGGTGTTTCGGTCATTTTATGATTGCTCCGGCATAACAGGTGTAAGATGGCAGCAAACGAGATACAGGTGACTATTCCCCCGAATGTCGAGCCGGTATACAGTAATATGATCCAGATCGCCTATAAAGAGGATGAGTTTACCTTCATATTTCTCCACCAGATCCCGGGGATCAACCAGGCACGGGGCAAGGCCGTTGTCAGTATCTCCCCGACCCATGCAAAGAACCTCCTGAATGTCCTCCAGCGGACTGTCGGGGAGTACGAGCAGAAGTTCCGCCCGCTCGATGCCCCGGCAGACAAACAGCAGAACGTGACAGCGATGACCGGGTATTCCTGATCGAACACTCTTTTTATCAGGAGAGCTGACATATGTAGGCACGCCGTTGTGGCTTAGCGGCATAGCGGCTGATTCGTAATCAGCAGGTCGAGGGTTCAATTCCCTCCAACGGCTTACTAATTAATGAATGGGGACATTATAAAGAGTTTTTTTTGAAATCTGTTATTATACCCTATTATGAGATAGAGTTTTTTTATTAGTTTCAACTAGACTCATTAAATCATCATAACTTTTTATTCGTGGATGAGTTATTATAAATTTTATTAGATCTCTTGAAAAATCAATTAAATCGTAGATCAGAATCGGATTTTCTATTTTATTTATCCCATCATGGACAATATCATTACGTTTTTTGTAGGCATCAATTATCATTGAATGAATCCTTTTTTTATCAGTTGGAGAAAAATCAAAAAGTAAACTGGAAATTCCGGCAATTTTTTTCCCCTTTTCTTTCTCCTCCCTATTAATTAATAAAGATTCGAGAGCAACAATAGTTTTAAGTAATATATGATGGAAATCATCTTCTTCAATTGCTTCGCCTAGCCAATAAACTGCTTGTAATTTTTTATTTTCAAAAAATGAGCGATTATCTCCTTTTTTCACCAATTCTTCAATTGCATTAAATTCAAGTTTATAATTCATCATATAATGGCGTAATACATCATATCGTATTCTTATACCCGGAATATCACGAGAAAATGATACATACATAGGATCAGGCGTTTCTATCAGCATATACGATGGAGAACCAATGATATTCATCCCTTCAAAAAAAATAGGCAGTTCTTTAATGAAATTACAAATAAATTTAATTTTTTTTATAATTTTTGCTGAAATATCTACGACATGCACATGATCATATAAATCTAATCCTGAATGAGATATTATCCCTGTACGTCTACCTTCTTCATTGATTTTAATATAACCAATAAATTCTATTGCCTCTGTTTTTATAACAATAATTGTTTGGAATATGTCCTTTTCTATTGTCAGTTTCTCCTTAATCCTCCCAGACAAATCTGAAGATATTGAATATTCTTTAATAATCGAATTAATACTCTCTTCATTATTTGGAATAATTCTCAGCGATTTACATGCGTAATCTATATCTGTTTGAAAATTTCCTACTCGAGTAATAAATAAAAAACCTAAAGGGTTTGAAATTTTGTGGAGTAATTCGTGACCATATAAATTTACAAATTGAAACTGATTTAATCCATGACCGTAGGAGTAATAATTGCTGATGTGTTCTATTTGTTTCTTGATAAAATGAGCTGAAAATAAATCTTTTCCCTTTTTTATTTCAGAATTAACAACAAATTCAGAAGACAAGAATATTGGTACCATTTTTTTTATGATATCATCTTTCTTCCATCCCTCCTTACACTCTAATATTTTATGCAATTTGTAAAAGAAATCCTGTTGATTAAAAAAATTAGTCACAAATTATACGCTCCAAGTATTTCGAAAGGAGGTCATTCAATTTAATAAAACTATTGAAGAGGTTATTGCTAATATTTCGATCCATATAAATAGGATAACCTTTATAGGGAATGTTTTTTGATCGGGTTCATGCATCGGTATCAGCGATCCATTATCGTGATTTTATAAACTCCCTCGAATCTCTAAAGTTAAAAATTCGATGGAAGTGGTGATCTTGGCAACCAAAAATACTGAGTGAGTTTATCATGCCCCCAATTTTTCTCCGATCCAGCAGAACCTGGATCGGATACTCCGATTCCCCATCTCACTCACCCAACCAATCCCACCGCTTTCTGCAGTCTCACCTGTCCGAAATGCCGTACCTCTGGCCAGGTCAGGGTATACGATCTGTTCCAGGGGAGGTA